>CAJOFY010000023.1 GCA_905233945.1 uncultured bacterium
TAAACTTTCCCGTTTTTTGTTTTATTTAACTTTGGAGGGAAAAATGAAAGATCCGAGAATTCAGAAAATCGCTAAAAATCTTGTAAACTACAGCACAAGAGTTCAGCCTGGCGACAACGTCCTGATCGAATACCGCGACAACTGGCCGCTTCCGCTGGTTCTCGCTCTCATCGAAGAAGTCAAAGCTGCCGGCGGAAGACCTTTTGTCAACTTCACAGACATGCAGATCCAGAGAAAACTTCTCCAGGCCGCTGATGACGAATGGTTCGACACGATGTGCGAAATCGACCTTCTCAGAATGAAGAAGATGCAGGCTTACATTTCGATCAACGGCAGAAACAACAGTTTCGAGCTTTCGGATGTTGCTCCTGAACAGATGAAGAAAAATACGCAGAAATATCTCATTCCGGTTCATTTGGATCAACGCGTAGCTCACACCAAATGGTGTATTCTCGCTTTCCCGAACCCGTCTTACGCACAGGCTTCATCAATGAGCACCGAGGCTTTTGAAGATTTCTACTGCGATGTATGCTCGGTCGACTACGCGAAAATGGACAAGGCGATGGATCCTTTGAAGGAACTTATGGACAAAACCGACAAAGTCCGTCTTCTCGGCCCCGGCAGAACAGACCTCACTTTCTCGATCAAAGGACTTCCTGGAATCAAATGTTCCGGCCAGTGCAACATCCCTGACGGCGAAGTTTTCACCGCTCCGGTCAAGGATTCGGTAAACGGCGTAATCGAATACAACACTCCGACCGCTTACCACGGCACGAAGTTCGACAAAGTCATCCTTACTTTCAAAGACGGCAAGATCGTTAAAATCGAAGGAAGCGATGTCGAGAAACTTGAAGAGATCTTCAACACTGACGAAGGCGCGAGGTATGTCGGCGAGTTTGCTATCGGCGTAAACCCGTATGTAACAAAACCGATGGTCGACATTCTTTTCGACGAGAAAATCTGCGGTTCGATCCACTTCACGCCCGGCGACTCTTATGAAGAATGCCCGAACGGCAACAAATCAGGCATTCACTGGGATCTCGTCATGATCCAGACTCCGGAATACGGCGGCGGCGAAATCTATTTCGACGATGTTCTCATCAGAAAGGACGGCAGATTCGTTCTGCCCGAGCTTGAGGCGTTGAATCCTGAAAATCTTAAATAAAAATCCTAACTTACGGCCTTAATCCAGCAGAAAAATATTGTCAGTAGAAAAATAACCGCTGAAATGTTCTGAAACAGTTTCCCGGGAATGTTGCGTTTTGAGAAAATTGCTCCGAAAACTGCTCCGGCAGGAATTCCCGCAAAAAGACCGAAAAGATGTGCCATGACATCGCTTTTTTCGCTGCTTCCCAGCATGGCGAGAAGTCCCAGAGCGGCCCCGAGCGGTATCCAGCGGCCTAATTTTTTTTCGCGGAAACTGTCGAAAAACTGCAAACCGGCCAGAACTCCGATCACGCCGAAAACAGAGGTCGATGCGCCGATTGAATTGTGCGCGCTGCCGTAGAAAAACGCGTTCAGAATGTTGCCGGAGAAGCCTGTGAAAAGGGCGAGAAGCAGAGCGTTTCCTGTGCCGGCCATGGTCGAAAGCGCCCAGAGGACGATCCCGCCGAAGAAAATGTTCGAAAAAAGGTGCTTGTAGTCGCCGTGGAGCGTGAGCGCGGTGACTGCCCTGAAAAATTCGCCTTCGGTTATTGCTGCGGCACTTGATCTGCCCGCTTTGATCAGTTCCAAATGGTCGAATTCATAGATAAAAATGTGAAACGCGGCGAGTATGAGAAGAGTTGAGACAAGAAGAGTCCAGTCAACTTTCTGAAATCGTATGTGGGCGAATTTATTGTGAATTTTTTCGATACGCCCCGATTTTTCATAATTTTCGATTTCGTTTTTTGCATCTTCATAATCATTCAGATCTACTTCGATCTGCCACGAGTTCCAGCGGAAAACGGCGTTGTTCCCGATCCCTAATGAATCGAGGAGAACCGAATATTCCCGCGCCGTTTTTTTATTCGGGGCGGCTATGTAAGCGTAATTGCGCTGGATTTCTTCCATGAACTATTTTTTGAAGTATTCTTCGATTTTGTGGTGTTTTAAACCTGTTTCCTGATTGATTTCAAGGACATAGTTTGCGAAAACTTTGTCATATTTCGTAACGGAGTTTTCTTTGTCGGGCCAGCGGATTTCTATTTCCTCGACTTCGCAGATATTGCCGAGGCCGATGATTTGAAGGTGGTCGTTCTGGAAACCGTTGAGGCCGTATGCACCCTGAACTTCGCGTACAAACTGCTTCCCGCCAGCTTTGACGATGATTTTCGCGCCGATTGCATCGCGGTTCGCTGAAGTTCCCGAAATGTCGATGATGACTTTGTTGGCATTCTGACCGGTATCGTTACGGAGCACTTTTATCCACTGTTTTTCAGGTTTTTCGGACGCGTCAGAATCGTTTGCCGCCCAGCGCATGAAGGAAGTTCCGACAATAAGGTCGTAGTCGCCGTCACGGTCGATATCGACAAACGCGCCGCCGTGAGCCCTTGCGACGTGTGCCGCCGCTTTTGAAGCAGTCTCTTTGAATATGCCGTCGGGCTGCTGCTGGAAAAGCATCGATTTCGTGTCGGGATAATCTGAACTCAGGATATAGATGTCGAGTCTTCCGTCGTTGTCAAAGTCAGCCGCCAGACCGCCGAGGTCGCCGTCGTTCCATGAGTTTCTGCGCTCTCTTGAAATTCCGCTTTCCTCTTCGGAAACGCGTTTCAGAGGCGTTGCAGGGAAGCCGTCGTTCATAATCAGCTGTGATTTGTCGCTTGCCTGACCTATGTGCCAGTGGGCAAGCTCGATCTGGAAAAGATCTGTGTCGCCGTCGCCGTCAAAGTCGCCGCAGAGAGTTCCGGCACTGTTTCCACCGAGTCTGTAAGGCTGATCGGAAAAACCCTGAGACCAGCCGCTTGTACCGATGCTGCTGCAGCTGATCATAGCACCCTGCGAAATTTCGCAGTAGTCTGTTCCTTTGTTGGATTCATCCTCGCAGAAACATGCGAAAAACTGGTCGTCGCTGTAGTCTTCGTTGTCGTCGTGTGCGAAATTCGAACTGATCGACCGATCTTCAAATGTACCGTCGCCTTTGTTTCTGTAAAGCATGTTGTAGGATCTTCCGTAGCTTGATGTGAGAATGTCGTCAAAACCGTCACCGTCGACATCACACGCTGAAACGCCCCATGTCGGCTTGTTGAAATTGCCTTTTTTGAGGGATTCCTCGTCTGCAACAACGGTTTCAAGCCCGCTGCTGCCGGTAACGACATTCTCAAATTTGCCGTCGCCTGAGCCTTTCATCAAAGTATCCTGCTCGCACGATGTCAGGTCGCCGTAGCTGTTGTAGTGCCGTCCTAAAAACATATCGATGATTCCGTCGTGGTCGTAGTCGAGGAAAGTTACCCCGGCAATCGCCGAATCCATATAGTCAAGAATAAAATCGCCGCCGGCATATTTGAATGTACCGTCGCCTTTGTTCAGGTAAACGTGTGAATAGTCGGCTTTGTATGAATCGTTTGCAAGAGTGTCGTCATCGACATAGACGACATTTAAAGCGTCCGGAAAACCGTCGTTGTTCATGTCGGCGAAAACAGTGTAGGTGGAGGCGACACCGTTTTTTCCGTCCTTGCCTGTGAAAAGTCCGCTTGAAAACGTTACGTCCTCAAAATGTCCGCCGCTGACGTTTTTCAGGAGTTTGTAGAGATTTTTCGGTTCGTCGGGATTTTCGCGCTCTTTTGAAGTGAGCGAGGTGTAGACATCAGGCCATCTGTCGCCGTCGATGTCGGCAATCGTAATCTGCGTTCCCAGAGCATTGAGTTCTTTGATGCCCATCGCTTCCGAAATGTCGGTGAATTTCAGCTCGTAAGCGCCATCTCCCGGCGTCAGGCATACCGGCTCGATATTTCCATCTCCTTCAGAAGGTTTGTTTCTTTCATCCGTTTTTGAGCTGCTGCCGCATGAAATCAGGAAACAGGCAAGCAGAAATAAAATACAAAAAACTTTTTTCATTTGAAATCTCCTTTGTGTAAACAAGCAAAAACTGCCGATTATAGCAGAAAATCAAATAAAATAAAGCCTCAGAAATCGCTGCGGAACTGGATTTTTTATTGTTTTATTTTCATTTTTCCGTAAAATATTCCACCTTATGTGTGATTTTGTTTTTTCGGAGGTTAAAATGAAAAAAATTTGGATTGTGCTGGCGGTTTTGCTCGCTATGCTGTTTTTCACCGCGTGCGGCGAAGACGATGAAGAAGGTGAAACAATAGTGAATGACGATGACTCTTCCGGCGGTAACGGCGGCAATAACGGCGGCGGCGATACAAACGGTGATTCCGAAGTCGTTGACGGCGATGTCGATGCGCCGCATGAAGGCGGAATTTATGTAACATGCACTCCGGGTGAAACGCTTCCGTGCTATGAAGGTCCCAGCGGCACAGAAGGTGTGGGAGTATGCAAGTCCGGTATAGCTACATGTGTAGAAGACGGAACTGACTGGAGCGAGTGTGTAGGCCAGGTTCTTCCGGGCCCGGAAATCTGCGGAAACGGCATAGACGAAAACTGTGACGGAGAGGACATGACTGCTGAAAATGCTATCGACTACGACAACGACGGCTACACATACTGCACCGGTGACTGCTGTGAAACAAACTGGGATCCGGCATGCAGCAGCACTGATTCGCCTGAAAGAGTAAATCCGGGCGCATTTGAAATGAGAGACAACTATATTGATGACAACTGCAACGGCCAGGTCGATGAAGTCGAGCACTGCGATGCCGGTTTGTCGCTTTCGATCGGTGATTACGAAGGCAACGCTGTCAAACTTGCAAAGGCGATGGGAGTCTGTGCTGGTCTGATTTCAGCGGAACTTTCACTTGCAGGCGACCCTATTACAGAAGATATCGACGCCCGTCCGGACCGCTGTGATCAGCCTAACGGAGACGGACAGACCACCTGCACTACGGAAAAATCGCCGCGACCGAGCCGGGAAATGCCTTACTACGAGAGCGATTACCAGACTTTTGCGGTAACAGATCATTTCGGCGGAATAATGCCGGCTGACGGAAGCAATATGGTAGCCGTTCTTTCGACAGGCCAGTGGAACAGCCCGACTCAGAATGAATATACAGCTACTTTCGGTGCAGGTGATATGCAGACAGCAAGTAAAATCCCGGAAGACTGGCTGAACATGATGCCTGGGTGTAAAGTTCCTCGTGCTCCTGCGTGCGGCGGCCAGGCTCCGCAGGACGGACTTACAAACCAGTGCGCCGGAAAAAGCGAGAGCGAGATTCCTGTCGGACAGGATCCGATAATGCTTACTTTGAAGATGAAAGTTCCTGCTAACGCAAGAGCGTTTGAATTTAACCTTTTCTTTATGTCGATTGAATATCCTACCACTGTCTGCAACGACAAAAATTTCAATGATTTCTTCATCACACTGCTTGATTCGACATACAACGAGAAAAATCCGAATGCAGAATACCAAAATCCTTACGATAAAAACCTGGCTAAAGATGATTTCGGCAATCCGGTAGGAGTCGATCTTGCACCGAACGGCCTTTTCAAGGCCTGCAGACCGGATTGTACCGGCGGTATTATCGGCGCCATGACGAACAGCATCAACAAATGGGGCTTCTGTGAAGGCGAAGAAGAGCTGATCGGAACAGGTTTCGAGGCCGGAACAGGCCTTGGTTCCTGTCAGACCGGTCACGGCGGAACAGGCTGGCTGAGAGTTGTCGGAAACGTCGAGCCGAATGAAGAAGTTACTCTGAGACTCGCTCTCTGGGAGCAGGGAACAGTCAGTTACGGTCCCGACCATTCGTGGGATTCGACAGTTGTTCTTGACGGCTTTACATGGCTTCCGAGCCCCAAAAAACCGGGTGTTTCACCTAGATAATATAATCCAATCTTGAAATTCCATTATAAAATCAGAGGTTTATCCATGCTGTCAAAAATGTCTGTTCCTTATCTGCACGATTCTCACAGCCACTTCACGCTTTATGCCGGAATGTTCAAATCTGTATGTCTGAAAGAGGTTAAAAGCAAAGAGGAGGCCCTTAATCTTTTCAAAAAATTCGAGGATGGGAAGCTCAATTCCGCTTACGGCTGGAACAGCGGCTTCTATTCGTTTGAAAAGAGTGAGCTGGACAAGTTACCGCCGCTCATAATCTCAAATCTGTCGCTTCACGGTTTTGTTATGAATGAAGGGGCTAAAAAGCTGCTCCGCCCTGATTTTACCGAAATAATCGACAACTACGAAAATCCTGACTGGTGCGAGGAGCATGTCACGGAACTTCTTCTTTTTTTCGTGCAGATTCTCCCGTCGACTCTTGAAACAATGCAGGAGTTTGCCGGTTTTCTGCTCAAGGAATGCGGAGTTTATGAAATCGAGGATATGCTGCTTCCGACGCAGGGAATATTCGAAACTATCGACAGATCTGCGCTCAAAAACCGCGTTTCCTTCTGGGCGGACATAAATACTTTCCGCACACTGCCGGATTCTACAAAAAAGAGGATCAGAGGGATCAAACTTTTTACAGACGGCGCCAACGGTTCATGCACAGCTGCTCTGAGTAGGCCTTACAGAAACGGAAACAGGGGAGTTCTTACTCACTCTCTGCCGGAACTTGTCGGACTGCTTGAAGAAGCCGGCTCCACTGCAAACGGTGTCGCGATCCACGCTTTGGGCGACATCGCGGCAAAACAGGTAGTCGATGCCGCTGAAATCGTGAGGAAGCACGGAAGTAGCCAATTTATAAGGCTTGAACACGCCCAGTTTATCGACTTGGAAACGGCGAAGAGGGCTAAAAACCTGGGGATCGTCCTTTCGATGCAGCCGAATTTCACCGAAGATTCACAGATCTATGCGGACAGGCTGCCGGAAGGTTTTATCGAAAGAAAC
The DNA here is from genome assembly GCA_905233945.1 of uncultured bacterium. Classification (GTDB taxonomy): domain Bacteria; phylum UBP6; class UBA1177; order UBA1177; family UBA1177; genus UBA1177. The sequence continues at coordinate 6,926 of CAJOFY010000023.1, forward strand.
AACCCTTTCAGAATGCTTATTGACAAAGCTGGTTTTGTTCCGGGAAAAGATATGTTTTTCGGTTCCGACGGAATGCCGCACGGCGTGAAATTCGCGCTGCAGCAGTCCCTTTGCCCCGTTTTTGAAGGGCAGAGGTTGACTTTGAGCGAATTTATCGCAGGATACTGTGTCGATGAAAAACTCGGAAGTTTTGAATTCGACCCTGCGGAAATTTTCGGTTAGGAGGCTGAAATGAAGAAATCGAGAGTCATAACTTTGGGAAAAGTTAAGATCGGCGGTGGAAATCCGCCCGTGATACAGACAATGATAACGACTCCTCTGACTCGTAAGGAAGCGGCTCTTGCCGAGGCTGACCGCGCGCTTGACCTTGGTTGCAGCGTTGTCAGAACGGCGTTCAAGCACATCGACGAACTCAATGGCCTTAAGTATTTAGTCGCAAATTTCAAAGGCGAAATAATCGCCGATATCCACTTCGACTATAAACTCGCCCTTGCCGCAATAGAAGCCGGAGTGAGCGGGGTGCGCTTCAATCCTGGTAATGTCGGAGGCGCAGACAAAGTCGACGCGATAATCGAAGCGGCGAAAAAACGCCCCGAACTTGCCGTAAGGATCGGTGTCAACGGCGGCTCGCTCGATAAAAACATCCTCAAAAAATACGGCGGAGTAACTTGGGAAGGGCTTGTCGAAAGCTCGCTTTTCTGGGCAGACTACCTTGAAAAAGAGCACGATTTTTTCAATTTCAAGATTTCGGCAAAGGCTTCGAATGTCATGGAAACAGTCGCGGCATGCCGCAGGATCCGCGAGAACAGCGACGCTCCGCTTCATGTCGGAATTACCGAAGCAGGCGGCGGAAAGCACGGCATAATCAAAGGAACCGCGGGAATCGCGATCCTTTTGAACGAAGGTTTGGTCGACACGTTCAGAGTAAGCCTCACGGCACCGATTGAAGAGGAACTCAGAACAGCAAACATGATTTTGAAATCGCTCGGGATCTTAAAAACCGGCGGCGAGATCGTAAGCTGCCCGACATGCGGCAGAACTCACGGCAAAGTGATTGAATACTACAACCGCCTCGAAGCATGGTTCGATGAAGAAAAGTGGTGGATGAAGCCGGCTCTCAAAGTCGCTGTCATGGGCTGTGAAGTGAACGGTCCCGGAGAAGCCCGTGAAGCCGATCTCGGTATCGCTTTGGGAAAAGACTGTGCCCTCTATTTCGAAAAAGGGGAGATCGTCAGAAAATTCGACGATCAGGATGAAGCTTTTTCTTTTCTGATTGAGAAAATCAAAAAAAATTGGGGTCGATAATAATGATTCGCCGCCTTTCGAAATGTCGAAATTTCGATGTTTCGATATATCGACAAAAGTCGGGCGGCGTCAGAATTTAAATTTTAAGACTGATTGTCAGCCCGTGGCCTATTGGCAGAATCGTGCTGAAAAGTTTTTTGTGTGCGAAAACGGCGCGGTTGTAGTCGTGGGTGTAATCGCCAAGTCCGCTGCGGACTGTTTCTGTGACTCTGAAAAGGGAGTCGTCGGCTGCGATTATTCCCCCTTTCTTGCAGAGTCTGACAGTCGATTCAAGGAGCATCGGATATAAATATTTGCCGCAGTCCTGAAAAATAAGGTCGAATTTTTCCCCAATTTCCAGAAGTTCCGCGACTTTTGCTTCGGCTTTGCCGTGATAAAGCTCGATTATGTCTCCGTAACCTGATGCCGCGATATTTTTTTCAGCCTCGGCGAAGATCCTGTCGTGACCTTCGACGGTGATTATCTTTCCGCCTGTTTTTCTAAGTGCGGAAGCCATCCAGATCGCCGAATAACCGTTGCTTGTGCCGAGTTCGAGGACTGATTTTATTTTCTTCGCCTGAATCAGAAAAACGAGAAATTTTCCGACTTCAAGCTCTATCATCGGCTGAATGTCGTTGCGGCTTCTGTTCGATTTTTCGAGAGTGTCGAGAAAATCGGAATCGTGTTTTATGAAATCCCTTAAATACTGTGCTGTTCTTGCATCCATGACAAATCCTCCGGACAAACCGCGGATTTATAGGACATGATATCGCTTTTTGCAATTAAAAGTTGGTGTTTATGAGTTTCACCATTTTCGCGGCAGCGTTGCTTTCGTCTGAAACCATGAGGTAGTTGTTGCCGGAATTCTGCCAGTAAATGAGTTCTTTTCCGTTGTCGCTGCGGTGACGCGCTTTGCAGATGTCGTCTTTTTTTACGAGGCAGTCGCTTTCAGAAAAAAGTTTTTCAAGCTGCTCGTTTCGCTTCGACAGGAAAAGGGTTCCCTTGATATTGTCCTCGTTTGAGTCGAGAGTGATTTTTGCCGCCGGAGTTGCCGCGATTGAGGTGAATCTGCCGCTTATTTTCGGCCTTTTCGTAAAGCCTGAGAAAGTTACGGTCTTGAATTCTTTTTTAAGTTCTTCCTGTGCCGCTGCGCTGTTGCCGAATTCATCGGGAAGAGCCTGGTTGTGGGCCGAAATTATCTCGTTTATGATGAGACTGTTCTCTTTCTCAACTCCTGAGATCGAGAAAACGAAGGCGAAAACAAGGCATACGAAGGAGAAAAAAGAGAAGGCGAGAGTTGCAGCACGGTTTTGGAAAAGGCCTTTAATAAGGTCGATAAGCGGACGATTTTTCTTTGATTTCTGCTCGATAAGACTCAAAAAACCCTCTTTTTCGATCAGGGAAAGTTTTTCGTTTTCGGCAAAAACCTCGCTCGCCTTTTTTGTGAGAAGAATATCCTCGTATTTTTTGCGGCAAAGCGGGCAGCTTTTGATGTGAGCCGCAACTTCCGCGCTTTCAAGGTAGTCAAGTTCCTTGTCGGCGAACTGCTCGATAAAAAGTTCGTTGAAATCACACTTTTTAAGCATCTTTTCTATCCTTCTTTTCAACAATCTGTAATTCTTCCGCTTCTTTCCCGAGGGCTTTTTTCAGGAAGTTCCTGCCGCGGTGAAGCCTGCTCATCACTGTTCCTACTGGGATTTCAAGTGTCTGGGCAGTCTCCTCGTAAGAAAGTCCGTCGATGTGGATCATGACGATGACTTCGCGGTATTCTTCCGGCATTTTTTCAAAAGCTTCCCTGATTTTTTCCTTCAAAATAGGGTCGCTAAGCTCGTCGGGCGAAATTCCGGTATCGGGAAACTCAATGACCGCGCCGTTTTCGTCGTCTTTGGCGAAGTCGGAGAAGGAAATCTCTCCCAAAATGGAATCACGCTTGATTTTGTTGATGAAATTGTTCTTCAAAATCCTGAAGATCCACGATTTGAAATGCTCTTCCTCTTTGTAAAGATGTTTTTTTGAAAGGACTGTCACGATCGTGTCCTGCATGAGGTCGAGCGCCTTTTCGCGGTTTCCCGTGATGAAAAGGGCGTAGTTGAAAATCGTGTCTAAGTTCGTTTTAAGCAATTCTTCCATTTTACACCAAAAATGAACGCCGCGAAAGAAACATTTGAAAGATAAAAAATATTCCGGAAATTATTGCCAGAGGAAAATTTCGGTCGAAAGAACGAGATTGAAGTAGAAATGATTCCTTTCGACAAAGTATCTTCCGGCTGCCGGAGCAAGGTAGATGTTGACAGATTCATGCGGGGAAACGTATGCGCCGAGCCTGAGTTCAAGCGCGACTCTGGGGTCGGAAGTTTCTGTAGGATCGGCTGTAACGATTGTCAGAATTTCGCCGCGGAAACCGGAAACTTTTATTCCAGCTGAAATTGTTGCACCTGCTTCACCGCCCAAAAATATGCGGTTGAATCTGCGGTTTGTGAGGAAAATTCCGTCTATTTTCAAAAGTCCTGCTACGTGTTCGCTGTCGATCCACTGCCAGTCAATGCCGAATTTGAGCCCCGGATTCTGAAAACGGTTGACCATCAGGCCGAAATCGAGGTTCAGATACTTTATCAGCGGCGCGTTGTAGAGAAAATTCGATTCCTCAAGCGACACCATGACTGAAAGCGACGGCACTTTGTTGTCAGAGATCCTGTCGTTGAGAACTGCGTGGAGGTTCGCGGAAAAAAAGGCGATGAATATCAAAACGAAGATCTTTTTACTCATGGCTTTTCCTGATTTCCCTTAAAACCGATTCGATCACGCGGTCAAAATCGGCTGCGCTTTCCATCGTCGTGAAGCAGTCGAGCGTCAGAATTCCGTTCTTTTTTTCGATTGTCGAAATAAGTCCCAGATTTTCGTGGCTTTCGATCGTAAAATGGAAGTAGAAATTGTCTTTCGCCGTCATTTTTATCACTCTATGCCACGCCATTTTCAACTCTCCTGACGTAAAACTGCCGAATTAACACGGTAAAAGCGGTTTAAGTCAAGTTTTTTGAGGAAAGACAGCGTGTTAAATCTTATCCCTTATAATTTTTATGCCGGAACAGGATCTCTTCTGTTTTTGCTGATTTATTGATTTTCTTTTTGAAAAGTAGAGTCCATCTTTCTTGTCCTGCCGAATAATCTCTTTTTTCTTTCGGGAAGAATGAGCGGCAGAAAAAATTATTGTCCTGATTTTCGGCAAGAAAAATATAAACCGTCTGTTTTTCCGATGTGTTTTCAAGCAGATAATCAGCATCTATCAGAGAAAAGTTGTTGTTCTGCTTATTGTATTTGAAAACAGTCTTATTACTGTCCAGCAAAGCTTGCAAAGACGGCAATGCAACAAGTCTCCGTTCGATGTTTTTATAAAACAGTGACTTTTGAATATCTTCTATTTTTATGCTTTGATTTATGATTTCATTAAAGATTATCCTGTTATCCTGCTTCAGGAATACAAGGTCAGGGAGATGTTGCAACCCTGCAAGGTGAGGAAAATGTCTCTCTTGAAAAATCAGATGAATTGTTGCTTTGACATTCTTTTTACCGAGAACAAAAAGATACTCAGTATCAAGCAGTTCTTTAAAAAGAGAAGCGGCTTTATATAAAATATCCACCATTTGACTCCAAAAAAAAATGCTTGCGGGAAGCAAGCATTTAATGACATTTTAGTTGCTGGCTTGTGGCTGAATGCCGAACCCGTCGAGAGCTCCTCAAAGAACTGGATGCCAGCCCAGAACTTTGGATCAACGCAAAGCAAGCACACTAAGTTACTTGCGGCAACTATTTTATACATTTTAATCTGAATGTCAAGAGGTAAAATGGAAATTAGAAAAAATTTTCTACGGATATAAAATTATGGGATTTGTGAGGTTAGTCCGCGTTTCTTACACAGCGGACATAATAGTAGATGTATGACACATTTCCCACCCCAGAAGAATATTCTGTCTTACTGCGACCGTACACATGTCCCCCTTGGAAGTCAACGAGCCATGCCCTGCTTGTATCCTCTACTGTGGTAGAGGATGACCAGTAATAATGGCCATTTGAAATCATAAACGGCGGAAAGTCTGATGCAGGATTGGATTTCCCGTAATTTACAAGCGAGACAAGTTCATTTTTGTTTGGAAGCCGCCAGTCTGAATATCCGGCGTAAGTCAGGCCTTCGCAGTAGGAAAGAGCCTCTGTCCAAGTTTTGCCACTAACACAAGTTTTTTGCCAAACCAAGCCGGTTTTACTGTCTGTAACAATAACTTCTCCGTTCACGGTCAAGGAATTGAACGTGTTGGTAGGTAATAAATTTGTTCCCCTCACACAACGTACATAATAGGAATAGGATCCGCCTAGATACTGAGCGATTATGTAACCATCGTTGAAATCCATGTAGTATGCCCAGGTCGAGTCAGTAGTGATAGTAGAGGAAGACCAGAACTCATTGCCCGGTGTGTCTGGAAAATATGTCGTGTCAATCGCAGGGTTATATTTGCTGTTGTCAACAATAGCCTGAAGTTCCTGTGGAGTCGGCAAACGCCAGTCACTGTATCCCGCATAAGTCAAACTGTCGCAGTATGAGCCGGCATCTTCCCAAGTGTAAGTCGAAGTCGGGATCGTCTGCTGCCACATGAGACCGGTGTTGTTGTCAAGAACAATATTCTGGTTTGAAAGCATCTGAACAGTGAAATTCTGCGGCGTGCATTTGTCAAGGTTCGCATAATATGCATCTTGACCGAAGTAAGATTCACTTTCGGAAGTCGGACAGGCCATTTGGTCAGATTCGTTGTAGCATTGCGTCTGACCGGTGCAGATTTCTCCGAGCGATTTTTTGTCTGTGCAGCCTGTTTCTGGACCCCACCAGTGATATCCGCTCACACAGCCGCATCTATATTCGTTCCATGCTAAAGCGGTGCAGACTTTTGTTGAATTTGCAACTTCATCACACGGGTTCGGGTTACACGGGTTTAAACATTGATTAGAATACGAATTAAAGAGATAATTTTCTTCACATTTGAATATGCAATAATAAGCGCTTGCTATTTCAGAATAGATGCTGGTTTGCGAAGGAAGCCACGACACATTATTCCAATTCCATGTCTGGGTTATTTGGGAAACAGTATTCCACTCAGCGTGTTGTTCAGGAAGTCCTTTGCAGTTTACCTCCCGTGTTTCCGGACCTTCCCGGCGGACACAGCGGAGATTAAAAGTTTCGTCTACATTTTTTGACTGTATTGCGCCGTTATAGAAAAAAACGCCTTGGGATTCAGAACTTCCGTTAGTTGACGACGACCAGAGAAAAACTATGTCGCCGAATTTGCTGCACTCGCCGTCGCTGTATCCGCCACTTCCGCAAGTTCTGACAAGCGTTTTTAAAGCGGCAAGAGTCGGAAGCTGCCAGTCGGAATATCCGCCTTCATTCAGTTTTTTGCAGTAATCGACCGCATCAGCCCAGTGCATATTTTCAGGAGATTTTCCAGACCAGATCAAATTGGTTTTTTCTGAATCGGAATTTACTGTTTCGGAGTCAATGCACGGAGTCGTGCTTGTCGGGCTGCATTCCGGAAGATTGTCAGGATTTTCATTTGCGGGGGAGGTTTCATCAGAATCCGGTGCGGAATCACCTTCATCGGGTGTTGAATCCCCGTTGTCTGGAGCAGAATCTTCACCGTCAGGCTGAGAATCACCGCTGTCATGGGTTGTATCGCCATTGTCCGGAGCAGAATCACCACTATCATGGGTTGTATCGCCATTATCCGGAGCAGAATCACCACCGTCCGAATCAGACCCGGTATCGGGCTCTATGTCACTGCCAGAATCGGTTCTGTCAGAATCATTGATCGGATTTTCAGGATCTTCAACGCAGACATTGTTTTCCTCATCGCAGAGTAAACCTTCATCGCAGTTTTTGTTCGGGTAACATTCCTGACCGAGTTTGCCGAAGTTTGAGACTGAATCGCCGCCGCTTTCATTGGCCGGTTTTGAGGAACCGCCGCCGCACGAAATCAGGATAACCGTGCAGAAAAGCGCGAAAACAGCACAAAAATTCTTCATACTAAACCTCCAAAAACGAAAAAAGTTATTAAATTTATTGTAATTTTTTGCGTAAAAAACTTGACTGAAACTATAGCCGGAACACGCTGTTTTAATAATTGCGTTGCGTTGCGTTGCGTTGCGTTGCGTTGCGTTGCGTTGCGTTGCGTTGCGTTGCGTTGCGTTGCGTTGCGTTGCGTTGAGCATCACTGTGCCTTTTTTACTTCAAGATTCTCAAGATAGCTTTTCAGCATCGGTACATCTTCGAGTGATGTGTTCCAAGTCATGTCGTAATCCATTGCGCCGTAACGGTGCGCGAAATAGTCTCGCATTCTTGCGATGTCACGCCATGGAATGCTGCTGTGAGCTGATTTAAACTCATCGGAAAGGCTTTTCACGAGTTCGCCTATCTGTAAAATAGGCATAGCTATCGAATTCCGGTAGATAAAACCGGTGCTTTTGTCGAAAAAAAGTTCTTTTTTGTTGTCGAAACTCTCGTGAGTCAGAGCAATCTCGTTGCAGTATTTGATGATTTTCTGAATAATCTGCTGATCCCTGTTATTTGTTTCCATAGATTTCGATTCCCTCGGTTTCAGCAGTGTTTATCAAATATTCATCATCGGAAGTGTCGGTAATGACATCGACATGAACTCCAAGAAGTTCTTCGAGTTCAGCTACGAAAGCGGAATACTGCAGCAAAGTTTGAATAGCCCCTTTGCTTATCAAAAAATCGTAGTCGCTTTGCGGTTTGTTGTCGCCGCGTGCTCTTGAACCGAAAAGCTTGATCCGCGTCACACCGTATTTTTCAGCAATCGGAAGAATGTTGTTTGTCAGAGTATTTATTTCGGAAGCGACCATGTTTGACCTTCGAACGAATCAACAAAACCGCAATATTATAGGGAAATCTGCTGAAAATGCAAAGAAAATCGGAAAAAGTCAGTGATTGCCGTACGGCATTATCCCTCAACCCTCCTCAAAATTGAGTAAGGCACAAAATCGCCTTCAAGCAGGATGAATTTCGAGTGGTTTGCCGCTTTCGCCTGCGTTCCGTCTGTGAAAGTGAGTATTTCCGGCAACTTGTAAGTTCTTGTATGGCCGTTGGGTTCCAGTATTTCGACTGTTTCACCGCCTTCCATGTGGTTTCTTACTTCTGCGATGCAGCAGCCGTTCTCTTTGTTTTCTGTGATATTTGCAACAAATTCGGCTTCTGAATTCGAGCCGTCGCCGCCCAGCTGGTAATCGTCGGGAGTGACGCCGCCTTTCATGAAGCCGGTGGAGTATCCTCTGTTTTTGACACGGTTGAGAAGTGTTTCGATCTCTTCACGCGGAATGTTTTCGCTGTCAAGAAGCCTTCTGTAAAGCGAAACGACCGATGCGACATAGTGGATCGACTTCATTCTTCCTTCGATTTTGAATGAGTCCACGCCGAGTTCCTTGAGCGGTTTTACGTAGTCGAAAAGGGCGAGTTCTTTCGGGTTAAATATGTATGTCCCGCGTCCGTCCTCACCGACAGGCATGTATTCGCCTTCGCGTTTTTCTTCGACAACTGCGTATTTCCAGCGGCAGGGATGGGTGCATTCGCCGCGGTTTGCTTTTCTTCCTGTGAGCCAGTCGCTTATCGCGCATCTGCCCGACATGCTGAAACAGACCGCGCCGTGGACAAAAACCTCGATCTCGGCTTCTTTGTATTTGTTCTCCGCGATTTCCTTGATTTTTTCAAACGAAAGTTCGCGTGCCAGATTGACTCTTTTCGCGCCGTAATCGTAGTATGCGTTCACGGTTTCCCACGAAACGGTGTTCGCCTGCGTCGAAATGTGGAGCGGCACTTTGAGACCCGCTTTTTTGAGTGCAGTGATTACGCCGAAATCGCTCACGATAAATGCGTCGGCTTTGCATTCCGCAAGCTGTCCCGCAGTTTCGACAAGGTCTTTGTATTCGCCGGAATACGGATAGATATTGAGTGTTACATAGCCCTTTTTACCGTTTTTATGAAGCCTTTCAAGGGCTTTTGCGGCATCGTCGAGAGTGAAATTTCCGGCAAAAGAGCGGAGTGAAAACCTATCTACACCGAAATATATCGCATCGGCGCCGTAAATATCGGCCCAAACCAGTTTTTCGGGATTTCCGGCGGGAGCAAGAAGTTCAGCCATTGATGTACCTCGTGAGCGCTGTCGGTTTATTTAAAACTCAGCGTTTTTGGGAGTTCTGGGGAAGGGGATGACATCGCGGATGTTCTGCATTCCGGTGATGTACATGATCATGCGCTCAAAGCCGAGACCGTAGCCTGCATGCGGGTTCGAACCGAATCTGCGGAGATCGAGATACCACCAGTAATCTTCTTTTTTAAGTCCGAGTTCCTGGATACGCGCAAGAAGTCTGTCGTAACGTTCTTCTCTCTGGCTTCCGCCGATGATTTCGCCGACACCGGGAACAAGAAGATCCATTGCTGCGACGGTCTTGTTGTCTTCGTTCATACGCATATAGAAAGCCTTGATCTCTTTCGGATAGTCGATGACGAAAACCGGTTTTTTGATGAGTTCTTCGGTGAGATATCTCTCGTGTTCGGTCTGCAAATCGCAGCCCCATTCGACCGGATATTCGAACTGTTTGCCCGACTTTTTGAGAAGCTCTATCGCCTCGGTGTATGTGATCTTACCGAAATCGGAATCTTTAATGAAATTCAGTCTTTCGAGCAAAGTCTTGTCAACAAAGCTGTTGAAGAATTGCATCTCTTCCGGAGCTTTTTCAAGAACGAACCTGATGATGTATTTGACCATGTCCTCAGCAAGTTTCATGTCGTCATGGATGTCTGCGAAAGCAATTTCAGGCTCGATCATCCAGAATTCGCTTGCGTGACGCTGGGTGTAGGAGTTTTCAGCTCTGAAAGTGGGGCCGAAAGTGTAGACGTTTCTGAAAGCCGCGCAGTAGTTTTCAACCGCGAGCTGACCTGAAACGGTGAGGTTTGTCGCCTTTCCGAAGAAGTCTTCGCCGTAGTTTATGCTGCCGTCATCTTTTTTCGGCAGGTTGTTGAGGTCAAGAGTCGTGACCTGAAACATTTCGCCTGCACCTTCGCAGTCGCTGCCGGTGATTATCGGGGTATGGACGTAAACGAAGCCTCTTTCCTGAAAGAATGAATGGATCGCGAAAGCGACAAGGCTGCGGATCCTGAAAACTGCGTTGTAGATGTTCGCTCTCGGTCTGAGATGCGCGATCGTCCTCATATATTCAAGGGTGTGTCTCTTTTTCTGAAGCGGGAAATCCTCGTCGCTCGTGCCGACGACTTCTACTTTTTCGGCTTTGATCTCGAAAGGCTGCTTGTCGCCTGCGCTTTTAACGACTTTGCCGAAAACCTTTACCGCGCTGCCCGTTCCGAGTTTTGCGATTTCCTTGTAATTTTCCAGATTTGATTCAAAAACTATCTGAATATTCTTGAAAAACGAGCCGTCGTTGAGCTCGATGAATCCGAAAGCGTTGCTTGCGCGGATCGTTCTGACCCAGCCTGAAACCTCGACATCCTTACCCATAAACTTTTCAGTTTCCCTGAAAATCGATTTGACAAGAACCTTTTCCATTGTTTTCTCCGTAAAAAACCTTAAAAAAACGCGCGGTAATATAGTCACAAAAGGAGTATTTTCAAGTAAAACCTGTTTATTAGTAAACCGGAAATATTTGTGCCAAAAAATTTTTTGTTGAACAAAATTCTGTATAATAACGCCGTTTGTTTTTTCGGAGTATGAAATGAAAAGAAATTTAGCGTTTTTTCTGATATGTTTTTCGTTTTTTCTTTTTGCCGATGATCTGAACGATTCCTTTGCTGCTGCGGTTCAGGCCGGAAATGTGAAAACCGCGTCGGAAATTTTCGCAAAAGGGGCTGACATCAATTTTGTTGATGAAGACTGGCCGCTTTTTGTTACAGCGGTGACTTCCGGTGATGTCGCGATGACCGAATTTTTCATAAAAAACGGCGTCAACCTCGAGCTCAAAGGGCCGGACGGAAAAACTGCGCTTCTGCACGCTGTTTCGCTGAAAAACAAAAAGCTTGTCGAGATGCTTCTTGCAGCCGGGGCTGAAGTGAAAACCGAGGATGGAGCAGGGAAGGACACGCTGATGTATGCCGCGGAAGCCAACAATGCAGACCTTATGAACAAACTTTTGAAAAAAGGTTTTGACCCGAAAAAACATTCAAAAGCGGGAAAAACGGCGCTTGATTACGCGATTGACGCAAGGGCGCAGGAAACTTTCAGGATTCTGAGCAAACTGAATACCCAGCCCATGGATTTTATAAATGCGGTCGAAAAAGGCGATGCAAAAGCAGTGAAAACCCTGATTTCTGAAGGCGCCGACGTTAAGACAAAAGATAAAAACGGCAAAGCTGCGATAGTCATTGCGGCAGAAAAAGGGTATGCAGAAGTGCTGAAACTTCTCCTCGAAAACGGTGCTGATCCGAACGGAAAATATTTCAAAAATCCGAAAGCGAATCTTTTTGTTTTGTCCATGCACAATTCGCATTTTGATGCCGCGCTTGCTCTTTTGCAGTCAGGAGTAAAGGCTGATTTCAACCACAAGTTCCAAAGCGGAAAAACGGCGCTTATGCTTGCGATCGAGGCGGGGAAGCAGGAACTTGTGACTTATCTCCTTTTAAAGCAGTTCAACCCCGACGCATGCGATGATTTCGGCAATAGCGCTCTGATGTATGCCGTAAAACAGAATCTTTATTCCGTTGTGAAAAAACTTCTCGAGCTCGGTGCCGACCCGACGCTGAGACAGGTTGACGGAAAAACCGCGCTCGATATTGCAAAATCTCAAAATAATCAGTCACTTATACGGATTCTTTCAGAAGCGGAAAAAAATTATTGATCGATTAACGATCAGTCTTTCTTAGGATAAATGACTTTTCTCTCTCGCATTTTCTGAAAAATTGAGTATAACAAAGCGTTTTTTTGATTCCTGCTGATGGTTGTGTGGGTTTTTGTGTAGGGGGATGACCTATGTTAAAACAAATATTTTTAGTTTATCAAAATTATAGGGGTGATTTTTTTTCCATGCAGAATATTGCACTTGCGGCATATTTTGTGACATTTATCATTCTGCTCAAAATTCGCTCACTCAAGCTGTTAAAAAGTTGGTTTATGCCGCTTTTTGCTATGTATTTCGGACTATTGATCGGAACGCTGTTCAGTATTTTTCTCGACGGAACAGTATCCGATCAATATTTGGCTAAATACTCTGTCTCCTCTTTGATTCTTCAGGCTTTCAATCCGCTGAACTCCAGAGGAAAGGTTATGTTCGGCGGTTATTTAGGCTCAATTTTCGGAATTTGGTTCGCAAATTATATATTTAAACGAAAGTCGTTGTCTGAATTTCTCAATATTTCAGCAATATCAAGCTCTTTGTTTTTTGCAATTTGGCGTATAGGCTGTTTTTTGGATGGATGTTGTTACGGAATACCGAATGAAACTTTCGGAGTTTCGTTTCCGCAAAGAAGTCTTGCTTTTCGGGAATTGAAAAAAAATTTTCCTGATTTGATTGTCGGCAGTTCGACTGTTCCGCTTCTTCCGACACAACTTTTCTCTTTTGTTTATGGATTTATTATCTTCCTGTTTTTGTTGATCTTTTTTTGTAAAGACAAGATCCGCTGTCCTTATTTTTATTTTTTTGCACAGATGTTGTTGTATGGGATAGGCCGCTTCATAATCGAATTTTTCAGGATCGATCCCCGGGAGTTGTGGGGATATCTCTCGATGTCGCAATGGATCGCTCTCATGATGGTCGGTGTAAGTTCGTTCTTTTTTATCAAAAACAGAAAAGAAATTGCGAAATCTTTCAAAAATGAAACTAACAACTAACTCCCGGTATTTTCTTACAATTTCCTATCTTCTCATTTTGATATGCAAAGTTCTTGCAGCGCTTCAGTATCTCTATTCAGTTCCGAATCATTTTCCTGTTTTGTTTGTTTTTCCCTTTCCATTGATTTTGGTTTCGTTTGATTTCATTCTCCTTTTCATATTTTTTAAATTGTGGGATTTTACCAATAAATTCAAGCTGTTTGACTTGTTGACTTTTCTGCTGCTTTTTCTGTTCGGCTTGTTCCTTTTGTATGATTTCCCAATCTTTCAATATTTCCGTGGGTTTACTAACCTTGGATTAGCAAGATTTCTAGTTTATGATTCAAATGAAATTGCAAGTTACTACGCTTTTGCCTTGAATCCTTTCTTAATAGGGAAGATTTTTTCATATTTATTTTTAATTTTTATTGCTTTGCTTTTTGTCATTAAAAAGAAAACTTACATTATCAAACCTTTTTCCTGCCGCGTTATTTCGATTCTTCTGGCGGTAAATGCAGTTTTTTGTCTTGTCACTGTGTTTCTGCCGTTTGAAGCTACTGTAGGCCTCGGAAAAAGTCCTGTTTTTGAATATTTCTCGACAAGGATTTTAAAGAATTATTATTTGCCTATTGATATTGAGCCTGAAAAGGCGGAATATCCCGGAATTGCTGATGAAAAAGATAGTTTCCCGAAAGTTGACTTCAATTTCGGTGCGACAAAAGGGAAAAATGTGATTTTGATTGTTTTGGAAAGTACCGCTTTTGAGAGAACTCCGCTTGGCGAAGATAAAGAAAGCAAGTTCTTATTTCTTAAAGATTTGTCCACGAAATCAATAAGTTTTGTCTCTCATAGAACTGTTTTCCCTGCGACAACGCGCTCGATTCTTTCGCTTTTCTGTTCGAATTATGTCGGAACTGATTATGAATCAATCACAAAATCTGATGAGTCGTTCGATTGTGAATCCGTTTTCGATGTTTTCAGGAAAAACGGCTATGCAACTTCTTTCTTCTCGCCGGTTCTCCTTGATTTCGACAACTTCGGAAACAATAAAATAATCAGGAAAATCGACTACGTTTTTGAACCTTCTGAAATAATCAGAAACGGAACTTTTAAACGGCAGTTCGGCACAGCAACGGCAGTAGAGGAAGAAATTGTTCAGAAAGATTTTTTCAACCACATTCAAGGCTTTAAATCAGGAGATAAACCGTTTTTTGCTCTTTATTTTCCATATTGGACGCACGCACCTTATGAGGTTCCGTTCGAGGACACATCAAAACTTGGTTCATTGGAGCGCTACTACAAATCTCAGGAATATATTAATGCAAAAATGGAAGAATTCCTGAACAGGCTTGATGAAGAAAATGTTATGGAAAATTCAATAGTTATAGTGACGAGCGATCACGGAGAGGCTTTTGGAAGAAAAGTCGGAAACTTCATTCATCCGAACTACCTTTGGGATGAAAACCTGCACATTCCGTTCCTGATTTATGCGAAAGGAATCACTGATGCCGTGCCTCAAACAGTGACAAATCCCACAACAGTGCTTGATGTTGCTCCAACGATTGCGGCTTTAGCGGGGATCGAACCTGGCAGTTCATGGATCGGCGAAAATATGTTTGACGGAATAACAAAACCCGTCTTCATCTACACAAGAGCGATGAATCTTCACAGCGGCATCCTGGACGGAAACCAAAAATTCTTTTTTAATCACATAACAGGCAAAAATTACTGTTTCGACCTAAAAAAAGATCCACTTGAAAACAACAATCTGGCTGACACTCTTGATGAAAATCGTCTTGAAAATCTAATAAAATTCATAAATTACAAAAATTTTGAATTGAATGGCATAGTAAGATCAGGCAGATGATGCCTTAAAATGCCGGAAATATTCACTAATCTTTTTTAGGATAAATGACTTTTCTCGGTTTTGATCCGTCTGCCGGAGTGACGATTCCTTCTTCTTCAAATCTGTCAACTATTCTGGCTGCGCGGTTGTATCCGAGTTTGAATTTGCGCTGAAGCATGCTTGCGCTGCATTCTCCGGTATTCATGATGTAGGCGAGGATTTCGTCGTAAAGTGGTTCGTCGTCAGATGAACTTGAAGAACCGCCGGAAGAACCTCCGTCGTTTTTACCGCTTTCGCTCTGGAAGTTTTCGAGAATGTCTTCCGGATGGTATTCGCCGCCAGCTTCCTGTTTGATGAAATCGATGACGGCTTCCATTTCAGGCGTGCTGACGAAAGCTCCGTGGATTCGCATCGGAATCGATGTTCCCGGCGCGATATAGAGCATGTCGCCGTTTCCGAGCAGGGCATCCGCGCCGTTTGTGTCGAGGATGACTCTCGAATCCATGGCTGAAGCGACTTTGAACGCGATCCTGACAGGAAGGTTGCTTTTGATAAGTCCTGTTACAACGTCTCTTGTCGGTTTCTGCGTCGCGATAACGAGATGTATGCCGACGGCCCTCGCTTTCTGGGCGATTCTGGCAACGGCGGTCTCGACTTCTTTGCCGGCAACCATCATCAGGTCTGCGAACTCGTCTATTACGACCACGATGAACGGCATCTTTTTGAGATAAGCCTCTTCGGAAGCCAGATTCTTGTTTATTTCTGCAACTTTCTGGTTGTATTCGCCGATATCCTTAACTTTGTTTTCCGCAAGGATTTTGAAACGGTCATCCATTTCCATAACCGCCCACTGAAGCGCTTTTGCAGCTTTTTTGCTGTCAACGACGACAGGAAGCAGCATGTGCGGGATCCCTTCGTACATGTTGAATTCGTTTCCTTTCGGGTCGATCATTATGAATTTGACCTCGTCCGGAGTGAGAGTGTAGAGCAGGGAAAGGACAAAACTGTTGATACCGACCGATTTTCCGCTGCCTGTCGTTCCTGCAACGAGAACGTGCGGCATTTTGTTCAGCATCGCCGCGCACGGTTTTCCTGCGACATCGAGACCAAGAGCTATCGGAAGACCTCCTTTTGACGAAGCCGCTTTGAAAACAGGGCTTTCAAGAATCGATTTGAGCCTGATCGTGAGTCTTTCCTCGTTCGGGATTTCGATGCCGATGTAAGGTCTTCCCGGCAGAGTCTTTACAACGCGGACCTCTTTTCCGCTTACTGCGACAGTAAGATCCTGCGCCATTCCCTCGACCTGATTGACTCTCACGCCTTCGCCGAGTTCGATTTCGTAAAGAGTTACGACCGGGCCAATAGTCGCGCCGTGGACTTTGACTTTTATTTTGTGTTCAAGAAGTTTCCTTTCGATGATAAGCCCGGTGTTGCTGACTTCGCGCTCGCGTTTTTCCGATGTTTCAAGGTCTTCGCCGGGAACAAGGAGAGAAAGCGGCGGCAGATGGTAATCCTTGAGTTTCCTGAGAACCGTTGTAGTGGTTTTTTCCTGATTCAGTTCGCTCGTGACCACTTCTATCTGCTCATGCGGTTCTTCGGCATTTTCAATATTGTCAGGTTTTTCTTCAATATTTTCAATGTCTTTATCTTCTTTTGAAAAGTCTTCTTTTTCTTCGGCAGTCTCTTCCGGAATATACGGGTCGTCGCTTTCAGGATTATCCGCAGACTCGTCTTCCGGAAGTTCTTCCGGAATTTCTTCATGAATATCTTCCGGTTCACCCGGTTCGCTGTTGATTTTTATCCTGAAATGACCGTCCTCCTCTTCTGAAACGGAAACTGAAACAGGCTCTTCTTCCTCAGCTGGTTCAGGAGCGTTTTCGTATTCGGTTTCATCAATTGAAGAACCTGTGTTTATCGGGATATATTTCGGATTTTTTTCTTTGCTTTCTTCGTTTTGTTCATGGGTTTCGTTGTCCTCACTCTCCTCGGGCGCAGAATTGTCGCTGATGTCTGCTGTTAAAAATTCTTTTATTAAGAGGGCCGCTTTCCTGAAAAGTCTGAAAAAACTTACGTGGAAAGTCAGGATTGTGAAAAGTACCGCCCAGCAGACGAAAAGGAGGATAAATCCCGTTTTTCCGATAAATTTTTCAAAAAAATCCTGATAGAGCGCATGCCCTGCCCAGTTGGTTTTATTTGAAGAGTATGTGTCTATTATCATTGATGAAAGCTGCAGAAGCATTAAGAAATTCGCTAGGTTCAGCAGGATATGTTTCCATATTTGTTTTTTGAGAAAGAATATTATCACGAACGCTATGACTGCTGCCGGGATATAAAATGAAACAACTCCGAACAGATTGTCCAGTGTTTGTGCGCAGTAGTAACCGAATGAACCGGTGAAGAAGTCATCGTCAGGCGAGCCGTAGTAGTAGGCTGAGAGCGAAATCAGAGTGAAAATTGTCGGAAGCGCCAGCAGGCATGTGACGATTTCACCGATATAGGAATTTTTTTCCTCAGGCTTGGTTTCTGCCCGCTCTTTGTTTTTTTTCGGTTTCGCGTTTTCCAGGGCAGGCTTGTTCTGTTTATTGTTCTGAGACACGGTAAACTCCGATAGAAAGTGTTTTGTCAAAAGTTTTATATTGTTTTTCGTAAAGGTTCATCAGTTTGTTTTCATTGGAGATTTCAGTTTTTACAGAAACCGAGCCCCATGCGTTCGAGGTTGTTTTTTCAAACATTCTGTGAAACGGCTTCAGTCCTTTTTCCGTAAGTGATTTTTCGATTTTTCCTATGATTTCGGCAGCATTTTTGCTGCGTACGGCAAAAGTTACAATCGAAGTGTCGTGGATTTCAGGGTCTCCGAAAAGCGCCTTTATGCCCGAAATTTCCGAAATATCGGCGGTTTCGACAGATTCAGTTATTGTTTCTCCAGAAAAAAGGTAGAGATTTCCGGGCATTTCTCCTGAAACCGAAATTCTGCCGGAGCTGAAGAAAGAGTTTCTTACCGCTTCGAAATCAATGAACTGGTTTTTGTTTTCCAGATCTTTGCCTCCGAGGAAAGTTTTGTCTGCGAAAACCAGTTTTCTGGCGATTTTAAGTGAAAGAAGATTTGCATAAAGTTCGTCAGGATATTTTTCAAGCTGTCTTTCCGAAGAGAGAATCCACATAAAAAGCGAATCAGGATCGTGGACAGGAGCCGAAAACACAAGTTGTCCCGAGAAAAGATAAAGCATCGGATTTACTGATGAAAAACCGAAAACCGGCGAGTTTGCCGAACCGTTTTCAAACGGAAGCCTGTGGCCGTAGGCAAGAGAGTAGAGATATTTCAGCGCGATTTCTTCCGAAAACGGTATGTTGGAGGCTCCGAGTTTGAAATTTATCGCATTTAAGCTGTCTCCAGATACCGTTTTTTCAATTCCGGACTTGTCCCAGCCGCTTTTTTTCACGGTGACAGCCGTTGGTTCGTCTTCACAGAGGGCGAAAACGGCGAAATCGCCGGGCTCAGGTTTGGCAATTTTAGCGAAATCAAGCGAATTGTAGAGGAACAGGGTGATTTTCCATCTTCCCTGAATATCTGCCGGAATGCCGAGTGTAAGTTCGTTTCCCGCATCCATGCCGAAGCTGTTTTTTATTTCCAGACTGTCAAGATAACGCAAAAGATAGATGATTTTTGCATCGCGGCCTTTGATTTCAAGCCCTTCATCAACAGCTTTGTATGCCGGAATTTTTCTTTCCGGCGGAATTTCGTCGATGATTTTCTTTATTATTTTTCCCGAATTTTTCATTCCGTAAAGCGAGCTGTGTTCCTTGTTGAAAAAGGCGTTTAAAAGGTAATCTGCCGCTTCACTGCCTGTGTTTTTGGAAAAATCTGCTGAGAAAACCGGCTCCTTGTCCAGAAAATAACAGCTTTTTGCAGGCGATGATTTTTCATCCAGAACGCTTGTTCCGCTTTCGGAAAGGGTGCCAGAAAAAGTTTCCGAAGCCTTTTTTATATCGTCTGGAGAGGTTTTAGACGGCAGTTTTGAAAAATAAAAGCAGAGTTCGTAAAAATCGGGCGAATCCTCTTTTTCGACCTTTTCGCTTTTGTTGCAGCAGACAAAAAAAAGTGTTGCGCAAAATAAAACCAGTAATGTTCTTTTAATCAGTAGTTCCATTCTTTCTTGAATATATTCGGGTATTTATCAACCATGCAGCGCTTGAGGAGTTCGATCACTTCCTCTCTGTCTTTCGCCGCCATCATAAGCGAGAGAATTTCTTCGCCTTCGTGCAGATAACCGCATTTTATTATCTTTTTTATAATCGGAATCGATGCCGGATTCATGCTGAGCGCGTCTATTCCCATAGCCAGAAAAAGAAGCGGCAGGTAAGGATCGCTCGCCATTTCTCCGCAGATGTTGACCGGTTTGTTTTTCGCCTTAGCGACAGTCACGATCTGGTTTATGACGCGGATGACTGCCGGATGGTAATAGGAAAAGTAGTCGGACGAGAACTGGTCTTTTCTTTCGACTGCCATGAGATACTGGATGAGGTCGTTTGTTCCGATGCTGAAAAAATCGACTTCATCCGCGATTTTTTCGATTATGAAAACCGATGCCGGAACCTCTATCATTGCGCCGATCCTGATTCCTTTGAGATTTTCGGAAAGTCCCATATCTCGGGCAGTTTTGTAGAGAAGATTCCTGAAGTCGTCGACTTCGTGAGTCGTACTGACAAAGGGGAGGAGAATATCGAGATTTCCGAGCTTCGCCGCGCGGACAAGAGCCCTTATCTGCGGTATGAAGACATCGGGACGCCCTTTGCAGAGCCTTATTCCGCGCATTCCCATGAAGCCTTTCGTGACTATTGCACCGCTTTTGTCCTCGCCGAAATCGAAGATTCTTATCGCGGCGCGCAGCGGAAGAGCCTGATGCAGCACCTGATAGTAGACATCATAGTGTGCGTCTTCTGAAGGGATTTCGCCGTCTTTCGAGAACATGAGCTCGGTTCTGAAAAGACCGATGAACTCACCGCCGTATTTTTTGACGAAATCGACTTCTCCGGCCTGGTCGATGTTGCCGCCGACTCTCAGTCTGCGGTTGTCACGCGATACGGAAGGAGCCGAGATGTCTTCGAGAAAGCGGGCAAAATAGCTTTTGAACTCCTCGGCTTTTCTGAGTGCGGTGGTGATTTCCTCTTTTGACGGGCGGAGAACGACAGTTCCTTTGAAGCCGTTGACAATCAGCATATCCCCGTAATCCAGCAGATGGATCAGGTCGGGAACGCCCATTACCGCCGGAATTTCAAGCGAACGCAGCACCATTGTGAGATGGCTTACTCCGCCGGGGGATTCGAGGACGATTCCTTTGACGTGGCTGTTCTTTGAAAGGACGTGAAGTTCGTCAACTGTAAGGTTTTTCGCCGTTACAATGAAATCTTCGTCCGGAAGCCTGTTCAGGACCGAGTGGGTTCCGCCGGTAAGTTCGGAAACGAGTTTGTCTCGGACGACCTCCCAGTCTGCTATTTTTGCTTTTACGTAATAATCCGTGCTGTTTTTGTCGAGGACCGAAATCAGCCTGTCGAAAACGCCGAGAACCGCCCATTCCGCGTTGATCCTGCTTTCCGAAATCATTTTCTGAACCATTTCGGAAAGGGTTGGGTCTGTGAGCATCATTTTGTGGGCTTCAAGGATCGAAGCGGTTTCAGTTCCGATGTTTTTCTGCGACAGAATGTTCTCGAGTTCCCGCTCGGAAGCGGTTACAGCCGAATCAAAACGGCTGATTTCGTCTGAAATTTCATTTTCTTTAAGATCGATGTGCGGAATTTTTGAATGTTTGCGGTCGATAAAGAAAAGTTTGCCGGCACCGATGCCTCCGCAGACTTTTTCGCCCTGAAGTTCAAGCCTTTCCCGCAATTATTCCTCTCCGAATTTTCTTTCTATAAGTTCTGTCAGAGCCGAAAGGCATTCATCCTCTGATTCGCCTTCAGTGCTGATTCTGACAGTCGAGCCGAGCGGAGCCGCCAGCATAAGGATTCCCATTATGCTTTTTGCATTCACGCGGATACCGTCCTTTTCCATTTCGACGCGGCATTTAAATTTTTCCGCGGTTTTAACGAAGAGACTGGCTGCCCGGGCATGAAGACCGAGTTTGTTCTGTATTGTGATTTCGGCTTCTTTCATTTTGACTCTCTTACTTTGAGAAGTTGTTTTGCGCTGGTGATGTTCTGTCTTGCGCAGCGGATCATTCCTTCAACCATCGAATCGAGATCAGTCCCGTCGTCGATATGTTCCAGGCCGAAAAGAACCATGGAAAGATTTACGCCGGAAATGACGTCGACATTCTCTTTCTTTGCAAGCGAAAGGGCTATGTTCGACGGGCTTCCGCCGAAAAGGTCGACAAGAATTATGACTCTGCTGTTCTCTTTTTCCAAAAAAGAGTCAATTGTTTTTTCAAGGTTTGCCTTCATTCCGTCAAGCTCTGTCACCATTGAAAATTCGATCGAAAAAAACGCCGTTTTGTCGCTGACATCGGTGTCCATTATACGCGAAGCTGTGTCGAGAAGCGTGCTTCCCAAATCCCCGTGGGTGATGAAAACAAAATAGTACATTTTAATTTCCCTTTAATCCTTTAAGTTTGTCGTCAAGTCTTTTTTCCATTTCGGCAGCGGCGAAAAACCCCATTTTTTTGAGGAGATAGTCTCTCGCTATCGCTTCCATGAGCGAACTCAGGTTCGAGCCGTTGCGTACAGGAATGATGTAGTATGCCTTTTTTACTCCAAGAATCTCGTAGTAGTTTATTTTGTCGCCGACACGCTCATAGTCGAAGTTGTGGATGTTTTCCCACGACACGAGGCGGACAACGCAGTCGATCTCCTTTTCGGAATCTACTGATGTTATGCCGAACATCTGCTGAAGGTCGACCAGACCGATTCCTCTTATTTCGATGAAGTTCCGCCCGATTTCGTTGCAGCTTCCGACAAGCCTGCTCGTCGAGAGGCGCTTAATTTCGACGAAATCGTCGGCGATGAGCTTGTGACCGCGCATGACAAGGTCAAGGCTCGTCTCGCTTTTTCCGACACCGCTTTCTCCCATAATCAGCATTCCGACGCTCAGAACATCGATGAGCTGGGCGTGAAGCGATACTGTCGGGGCGAGGGCGGTATTCAGAATATCCCTGACATAGTCTGTGAAAACGCTTGAAATCATTGTTGTGGACATCAGCGGAATATTGTATTTCAGCGCGATTTTCTTGAAATAATCAGCCGGTTTTTCAGGGTAGGTGAAAACCACGGCTATCGGTTTTTCCTTGAGAAACGTATCTGACATTTCAAGCTGTTTTTCCATCGGCAGAGTGCGCAGATAGTCCATTTCGCTCTTTCCGAAAAGCTGGATCCTGTTTTTGTAGAGATGTGCCACAAAGCCCGCTATCGAAAGTCCGACAACCTGGACTTTGCTTTCGGAGAGCTCGATTTTTTTCATTTCGTCTTCGCTCATGTTTTCGAGCGAAAGTTCAAGCTGAGTATTTTTCAGCAGGTCGTAAAGAGTGTAGAAAGCAGGGTTCGGCATGTCAAAAGGTTGTGTTAGAATTGTTTAAGGAAACGCAGGTCTCCGGCATGGAAATGGCGGATGTCGTCGATGCCGTATTTCATCATCGTAAGTCTCTCGATGCCGCCTCCGAACGCGAAACCTGAATAAATTTCGGGGTCGATTCCGCAGTTTCTCAAAACCTGCGGATGGATCATTCCGCAGCCTAAGTATTCGATCCAGCCGGTCTGTTTGCATACGCTGCACCCTTTGCCTTTACAGATCCTGCATTTGAAATCGAGTTCAAAACCCGGTTCGACAAACGGGAAGAATGAGGGTCTGAGCCTGATTTCGACATCTTCGCCGAAAATGCTCGAAACGATCTGCTTCAGCGTGAAAATAAGGTGAGCGACTGTTATTCCCTTGTCGACGACAAGACCTTCGCACTGATGGAAAGAGTGCTCGTGGCTTGCGTCAACCGCTTCGTTTCTGTAAGTTTTGCCGGGGCAGACGAATTTGATGGGAGGCTTCTTTGCGAGCATTCCGCGGATCTGGACAGGAGAAGTCTGGCTGCGGAGAAGTTTTCCGTTCTTGAGCCAGAAAGTGTCCTGCGAATCACGTGCCGGATGATCTTCCGGAATGTTGAGCGCGTTGAAATTGTAGTATTCGTCTTCCATTTCGGGGCCGTCGAGAATGTCGAAACCCATCGAAATGAAAAGGTCTTCAAGCTCTTTTCTGACGATAGAAAGCGGATGTATCGAACCCTGGACCGGAGTCTCCGGCCAGGAAATGTCGCTCCATTCGTTGGCAACTTTCGCCGCGATTTCAGCTTCTTCTATTTCTTTCGCCTTTTTAGCGATTGCAGCCTCGAAATCGCTTTTGACATTGTTTATAAGCTGTCCGATTTCCTTTCTCGCGTCAGCCTGTAGGTCTTTCATATCCTTCATGAGAGCGGTGAATTCGCCTTTTTTGCCGAGAACGGCGATTCTGAGCTGTTCCAGAGCGTCTTTCTGCCTGATTTCGCCTATTTTCGCGTTGAAACTCTCTTTGAGAGCTTCTATCTTTTCTTTCATCATAATGACCACCTATAAATAAAAAAAACAATAATTGTGCCGCGCACGGGCGAGAATTTTACTGATAAATGCTTTTTTTTCAAGGAAAAGGACGGTAAAAAATTTTTTCTGGCATTTTTTTTCTCAAAGATTAAACTCCGGCCCATGTTTGTTGTTGGAACGCCTGTTTTTTACCTTGCCCTTTTGTTTCTGGGGCTTTTTTTGATTCTGAAAAAGTTCTTCAAAGGAACTCTATTCAAAGTTGCCGGCATAAATTTTGTCGTGATTCTTTTTCTTATAGCCCTTTTTGATTCAGTTGCGGCGATGCTTTTCAACAAAGCTGATCCTTTCAGAGTTTCGGACAACTTCTATCACCATGGTCTCAAGGCGATGGCCAACGAAAAGACTTCGTGGAAGAGCGACGGTCTTTCTTTCTATCAGGTCTACACAAATTCGCTCGGTTTTGTCGATGAGATAAACCGCGAAGTTCCGCTGAAAAAAAGCGGAAAGCGTATCCTTATTTTAGGCGACAGCTTCATGGAAGGCGTCGGCTATCCGTGGCGTCAGACTGTGCCTGGAATTCTCTCCGAACGCTTCAAAAAACATGGCGTAGAGCTGCTCAACGGGGCAGTCATAAGCTATTCGCCGAAAATTTATTACCTCAAGCTCAAGCACTTTCTCGAAATGGGGCTTGAAATCGACGAACTCTATGTTTTTATTGATATTTCCGACATTATTGACGAAGTTGTCTACGATTATTTCGTGCCGAAGGAGTTCTCACCGTCAGCAATGAAATGGCCGAACCTCGACAACTTTTTCATAAAGGGCTCCTACCTTTACAGAAGCACAAAAACCGATTATTTTGCGGCGCAGATAAATCCTTACCATGAAAACGCGCCTGTCTGGGGCGGTCTCGGCAATTTCTATAACCTGAAACCGCGCTGGACATTCGAGGAGTCGTCATACAAACTTTTCGGCGAGAAAGGGATCGCGTCGGCAAAAAAGCATATCGATCTGATCCGTCAGATCTGCGAAGAGAGGGGGATCAGGCTTCACATCGGCGTATGGCCGTGGGAAGCTCAGGCTCTGAACAAGAACGGCAGGATGCAGTATGACATCTGGAAAGAGTATACAGATAAATATCATATTGATTTTATTTCGCTTTTCGATACTTTCGAGTCGATGCCGCCTGAGGAGCTTGCTTCGATATTCATAAAAAACGACATTCACTGGAACGACAAAGGCAATCAAATTGTGGCTGATTATATCTGGCAGCATATTGTTGACAATAATAACCAGGGAGGAAAAGATGAGTAAAACAGCTAAACTTCTTACAAAAATGGTGGCTATGCAGGAAATTAAAGGTAGTGAAATCGTTAAGAAAATCGAAAAACTGGTAAAAATTCCGTCTCCCACGGGTTTTACCGGAAAAGTCAGGGATTTTCTTGTTGAAAACGCTGAAAAAAAAGAGTCACCAAAAAAGGTGCGGTGATTTATTCATTCGGTCCGCAGAATAAGGAAGGTACTTTCTTTGCGGCTCATGTCGATGCTCTCGGTGCGATTGTAACTGCAGTTGACGATTCTTCGGAAAGAGTCAAAATCACGACAGTCGGCGGTTATCCTGCAATTTACATAATCGGCGAAATCTGCACGGTTCACACCCGCAAAGGTGCTGAATATGTTGGAACTTTTCTGCCTGAAAATCCGGCAGTCCATGTAAATTCCAAGCTGAAAGAGATGGTTCCCGATTTCGACAACTGCTCGCTCCGGGTCGATGTCGCGCTGAAAGACGGCGAAAAACTGAGCGACTTGATCAGTGTAGGTGATTTTGTTTCTTTGGACTGCGGCTTCAGGTATCTCAACGGCTATGTCAATTCGCGTCATCTCGATGACAAGGCTTCTGCCGGAATATTCCTGCATCTTTCTGAAATTATTAAGAAAAATGAAGATAGTCTCAAAAGCAGGATCTCATTTTTCTTCAATGTTACGGAAGAAACCGGTCAGGGGATCGCATCTACTCCGCAGGGCGACGACCTCATCGTTGTCGATATGGGCGTTGTCGGCAAAGGAACGGCAGGCAGCGAAAAGTGTGTCAGCATCTGCGCGAAAGATTCGTCCGGCCCTTACAACTACGACCTTACGACGGAACTCATAAACCTTGCCGAAAAGAACAAAATCCCGTTTAAAACCGATATTTTCCCGTTCTACGGTTCTGACGGTTCGGCTCTTCTGCGCTCATGCAGCGACACGAGAGTCGCGCTCATCGGTCAGGGCGTAAACGCAAGCCACGGCTACGAAAGAACCCATGTCGACGGTCTTGTCGCAACCGCTTCTTTGATTCTTGCATACATTTTCCGTTAAAAAATCATGAAAAGACCTGACGGCTCGCTCATAAGCTATATGAGCAATCTTGTAAAGGCGAACGGCGGAATCAACTGCGCGCAGGGAATTCCGGGCTTCAATCCGCCGGAAGAACTGATTGAAGAGTTGATTCGCGCGGCAAAGCAGCCTGTTCACCAGTATCCGGCGGGAAACGGAAATCCTGAACTGCGCGGCCTTGTCGCTTCCGGGCTTGCTGGAAACTGTGGTCTGAAGGCTGAAAATGTTCTTGTCACAAACGGCGCGACCGAGGCGATTTCGCTGATTTATCTCTATTTAAGGCAGAGAACTGCCGGAAATTTCACGGTTTTGTCATTCGACCCGGTTTATGAAAGCTACGCGAATCTGCCAAAAATTTACGGCGACCGTTTTTTGTGCGAATATCCGGATGAAGCCGGAAATTTCGATTTTAATGCGCTGGAACAAAGAATTGTGGCTGAAAAAGTGAACCTTGTTCTGCTCTGCTCGCCGGGAAACCCGCTCGGAAAAATCTGGAAAAAGGATGAAATAAGGGCGCTTTATGAAATCTGCCGGAAAAACGGCGCAAAACTTGTTTTCGACGCGGTTTACAGCGACCTTTACTTCGGCGAAGCACCTTATCTTCCGTTCGATTTGGTTGGAGACACGCTTTTTGTGGTTTCCGCTTTTTCGAAAATGCTTTCAATTACTGGCTGGAGAGTAGGCTATCTAATTGCCGGGCATGAACACGTTGAAAATATGGCCAAGATACACGATTACACAGGGCTCTGCACGCCGTCACTCCTTCAGATCGCGATTGCGGAATATCTGAAAAAGAACGATTTCGGAAAGAATTATCTCGCAGCTCTGCGCGGAAAAATAAAGGAATCGTTTGAAACAATGCATCCAGTGCTTGAAAAAAGCGGTTTTATAATGCCTCCGATCGACGGCGGATACTTCATCTGGGCAAAAATTCCTGCACCTTTTACCGACGGTTTCGATTTTGCGATGTCGCTTTACGAAAAAGTTAAAGTCGGCACTGTTCCCGGAATTCACTTCAGCGAGAAGGGGAACGATTTCATCAGAATAAGCATCGCAAAACCAGCCCCGGAAATCGCGGAAGCGGCTTTAAGAATCGCGGATTTCGTTAAATAAAAACTCTTTTTTTTCTGAAAAATTTAAGAAATTAAAGATTGTTTTAGGAAAATGGTCTGAATTTCAGATTTTTACTAATAGTTTTCGATTTCCTGGTTTTCGCAGCCTTCGTCAACAATGCCGTTGCAGTTGTTGTCTGTGCCGTCGCAGATTTCGGTTGAGGGAACACATGCTTCAGGATCGGGGCATCCTTCATCGGTCTGGCCGTCGCCGTCGTTGTCGATTCCGTCGCCGCAGATTTCGTACAATCCTGTGCCGCAGTTGATGCCGTCATCGATTTTACCGTTGCAGTCGTTGTCGATGTAGTCGCAGATTTCGACTCCGCCGTTGGTCGGTTCGCAGGTGACTTCGCACGCGACTTTGATTGAAATTCCGACAGTCGCCGAATCGACCTGCGCGTAGTTTGTAAGTTTTGTGCATGAAGTTCCGTTGAGGGTTACAGTCTTGTCAGCCATATTCAGCGACCAGCCGTTTACGCTGTCTTTCTCGACCGGCTCAAGGGTACCGTTGTTGTTTATGCTGACGCTGATTCTTGTTGGGTCGGTACCTTCGGCAAGTTCTACCGAAGCGACACACGATACGATCGAGGACGAAATAGAATTGAGTGCTGCGATAATCGTCTCCGTATTGGAGATTTTATACCAGACACCTCCTGTGCCGCTGGCATTGGCTAAATTCTGCATGTTTGTTTCATTGACTCCTTCGGTTCCCATGTAGTAAACTTTTACACCGTCTGCAACGAGATTCTGAGTATTTGTTATAGCTGTAAAAATGTTGAAGTCGCCACTTCCGTCGGTATTTGTGTCAGCATCTGTGATTACAACGACAGCTTTCGGTCTTTCAGCAGAGTGGGTATCACCTGCAAATTCGTAATATTTGTTGTTTTTCATCAAAGTAAGAGATTCGGGAAGCGGTGTCAAGCCGTTTGGTTCGACATTGCATGCATTGAAGTTTCCATAGCTCGTATCCGGCTGCAGATCTATGCATTCTGCAAAGTTGCTGTCTCCGCCATTGCCGGGGAAAGTTCCCATTCCGATATTGAATTTTGATGAAAATTCGGTTGCTTTAGAGTTTAGTCCCTCCATCAAGACTTCCCAGCGATTTGTTTTGCTACAACAGTAGCTAGCACCGCAACCACTTTCTTCATCATCCGGATTAGCGCACCAGCACATCGAACCTGATGCGTCAAGCATGAAGTAAACATTCGGTTTAAGGCGTGTTCCGCTGATGTTTACGTCTTCGCAGACTTCTGTAACTATCGCGAAATTATCGCATGCATCGCCGACACCGTTGCCGTTGTAGTCGACCTGGTTTGCGTTCTTAACTTCAGGGCAGTTATCGCATGCGTCGCCGACACCGTCTTCGTCGCTATCAAGCTGGTCTTCGTTTGCGACATTCTGGCAGTTGTCCTCAGTATTTGGTACGTTGTCGCCGTCGATATCGGGATTGTAAACAGGGCCTGCACATGCGTCGCCGACACCGTCGCTGTCTTCGTCAGCCTGATCGATATTGGCAACCATCGGGCAGTTGTCGCATGCATCGCCGATACCGTCGCCGTCGCTGTCAAGCTGGTCTTCATTTGCGACATTCGGGCAGTTGTCGTTTTCATCGGTTCTGATACCGTCACCGTCAGGATCAACTACCGCCGGAGCGCATTTTGCGGGATTCTGGTCGGCATTTGCGTC
This sequence comes from uncultured bacterium, assembly GCA_905233945.1. Taxonomy (GTDB): domain Bacteria; phylum UBP6; class UBA1177; order UBA1177; family UBA1177; genus UBA1177. Next base: position 35,650 of record CAJOFY010000023.1, read on the forward strand.
TTTCGGGCAATTGTCGCATGCATCGCCGATTTTGTCGCCGTCTGTATCAAGCTGATCTGCATTTTCGACCAGATAGCAGTTGTCGATGCAGTCCATTACTCCGTCGCCGTCGCTGTCCACATCCGGAATGCCGCATCCGCATATTCCTGGATCTGTTTTGTCAAAGTCGTCAGGGCAGAGATCAACGACATCGCTGTTTTCTTTTTCTTTGTCGGGTTTCTCAGCCGGTTGATCGTCATTGTCTGTTTCTGTGTCTGTTTCAGCAGATTCTTTGTCCGGAATCGGTGCGGTGTCCTCGTCGTTTTCGACTGCATCGGGAAGTCCTCCTTCCTCTTCGTCGGAAACCTCGGTGTTTCCGTCGTTGCTGGGGATGAACCCGCCTTCATTGGTTTTTTTGCTTCCGCCGCAGGAAACGAAGAACAAAAATACCATAAGCAAGAGAACTGTTTTCATTTTCATGTTGCAACCTCCTTATAAAAGTCAACCTGTCAATTATAAGGTAAAATAAAAATAAAACAAAATAAATTTAGTCTTTTTTCAGGATTTTACTTTAACAAAAAAAAATTTTTTTTATAATCCTGCGGTGTTTTGGAGGGTATTTTGGGCAAGCTGGTTTTTTGTCTTCAGTTTTTGAAGAGAATTTTTTTTCTTTTTGCGCTTTTCGTGCTTCTGTCGCTGCAGAACAGTCTTGCGGTTTATGTCGCAGATTTGGTTTCGTGCTTTCCGGTAACGCTGATAACGACGCAGAAAGAGCCGGTCGAGCAGACGCTTTCGCGGATGAAACTCTGTTCGGTTTCTGTGCAGAGCGAGCGGATGACATTCGATTCTTCGATGTTCAACCACTACGAAACGCTTCCGGTCAAGGAAATTTATCTTTATTCGGCGAAAATTCCCTATCAGAACTGGAATGAAATCAAGAATATGGAGGATGTCATTCCGGAAGCCAATCCGTATATCGAGGAAATTGTCTCGTTTTATGAGGCTTCAAAGGTCAAATGCTATCTCGTTTCCTTTGTTTTTATGACGATTCTGGGAATTTATTTCGTTTTCAAGTTCCTCGCTTCCAACAAAATGACGAAAAAACAGTTTGTGGCTGTTTCTATAATAATTACAGTGCTTTATATTGCATGCTCCGTTCTTTTGATTTATGCTTTTCCGCCGTTTCTCATGTCGTTTTCGGCAGCTTCGGCGGGAGTTTTGTTCATGGCTTATATTTTTATGACTTTGATGAATTATAAAATGTTGAAAAGGTGATGAAATGTACCGGATTCTCTCTTTTGTCTTTGTGCTTTTCATGTTTGTTTCATGCGGTTCGGGAAATACCGGAACGGCTTCAAAACCGGATTCTGACCATGCCGTTGACGTGAATGATACCGATTACGAGGATGTTTCGGATAAAGATTCTGATGAAGTTCCTGACTCGGACGAAAATCCTGATCCTGATGAAATTTCTGATCACGATGAAGTTTCTGACCCGGACGAAATCCCGGATTCCGATGAAGTTTCTGACCCGGACGAAATTCCGGATCCTGATGAAATTCCAGACCCGGATGAAATTCCGGATCCGGACGAAGTGCCAGAGGAAGTTGACGATTTCGACGGCGATTCGATTCAGATCAGAATTGTTGCAGGTAATATCACGAGCGGAAACAAGCAGTCTTATGATCCAGGACACGGAATAAGGATTTTTCAGGCTCTGAAGCCCGATATCGCCCTCGTTCAGGAGATGAACTACAAAAATAATTCGGCAGGCGACTACAAAAATTTTGCCCAGCAGATCGTAGGAACGAACTATTATGCCGTTGACAGCTCCGATTACAATATTCCGAACGGAGTTGTCAGCAAATATCCGATAAAAGATACCGGTTCTTGGAAAGATCCGAATATAAACGACCGCACTTTGAGGTGGGCGGTTGTCGATATTCCCGGAAATACCGATATTTTCGCGGTAAGTGTCCATCTTAAAACAAGCGACGGCGGTAAACAAAACGCAGCAGCCAAGGTCGTTGTCGATGAAATCGCGAAAGTAAAATCGAAAAATCCGGGAAAATACTACTATGTCGTAGGCGGAGATTTCAACGGAACAAGTGCCGTATCTTCAGACGGATTCGGCAGAAACAGCACTTTTTATGTCGAAGGTCCCGATCCTGTCGATGAAAAAGGATATGGTGAGACGAACGCCAACAGAAACAAGCAGTACGATTTTGTTTTAGCTGACTATTCTCTGCATGAATTTCAGATTCCGGTTGTTTTCTATTCTTCAGAAGATCCTGAAAAAACAAAAACTTATGAAAACGGACTCGTTTTTGACACCCGTGTTTACTCACAGAGCGTGCTAGACGAATATTTTTCACCTGCAGAAACAGGCGATTCAGGTGCAAGCAACATGCAGCACATGGCTGTCGTCAAGGATTTTTTGATTGAGCTCAATAAATGAAGGAAGATTTTCTCCCCGCAAACAGATTTGAAAAAATCTACCGTTTTGAAGAAGTCACTTCTACTATGGATGAGTGTGAAAACCTAATAAAATCAAGCATTTGTAGAGGGATGGTCGTGGCTTCGTCACAGACTGCAGGGCGCGGCAGAAACGCAAAAAAGTGGGTATCAGATGCCAACGGAAACATCTATTTCTCTTTTTTTGACGAAATCGATCCTGAAAATCCGGTAGATCTCATTCCTCAAAGGTGCGCCGTTGCCGCTTTTCTTGCGGTTAAACCTTTTGTCGAAGGAGCTGCTGAAATCACGATAAAATGGCCCAACGACATTTTGCTCAATATGAAAAAAGTTTCTGGAATGATTGCAAAAACGATGCTTTTTGAAGGAAAGAGATTTTTCATCGGCGGAATCGGAATAAATGTCTTTCCGCCTGAAGAAAACGGCATGAAGTTTGTCTGGGAGCCGGCTGCGGTTTCTGAATTTGCAGAAGTTTCAACTGAAGATGTTCTGAATTCTCTCGTTAAAGCCGCAGACTTTGCATTTTCTATGCAAGATGCTGAAATTATTGATGTCTATCTGAGAAATATCGAATGGATGATTGGACGCGGAATAGTTTTTTCGCAGGATCTGATCCATAATGAAGATGGAGAAGTATCTGGTTTTTCGGATGATTTCTCGGTAATAAAAATTTTGACTGAAAACGGTTTGAAAGAGCTTTCGGCTCTTTCGATTTTATCCATAGTTTAAATGGTGAGCAGATGAAGGAATGGAAATACAAGCCGATTAAACGAAACAGATTCTTTATGGCTGCAATCATTATCTTTTTGGCGTTTTTGCTGAACTATATTCCGTCAAAGATAGCACTGGCATTAAATATGCCGGTATTTTTGGACTCAATCGGAACTCTTTTTGCCGCAATGCTCGGCGGAAACCTGCCGGCTGTAATAGCGGGATTCTGCGTGAACGCGGTCAACGGAATTTCCGATATCGCGACACTATACTATTGTCTCATAAGCATTATGATAGGAAGTGTGGCGGCAATTTTCCAAAGAAACGGATTCTTCAAGAGTTTCGGCCGTGTGCTTTTTACCATATTTGTTTTTGCTCTTTTGGGCGGTGGTTTCGGCTCTATCCTGACATATTTTCTTTACGGTTACGATTTCGGGGAAGGTACTTCGGCTACGTTTGCTCTCTGGATATACGGACATCTGGGATTTTCCAAATTCTTTTCCCAGCTTTGTTCGGATATAATCATCGATGTTTTTGACAAGTCTATTACCGTTACATGTTCGCTTTTGATTTATCATTCAATCTCGAAAAAATCCAAAAGACTGGCAAAATTTCTATTCCTCTTTTTCCCCGATTCCGATGATGAATACAGGACAGCGCTGCATGCCAACGACATACGGCGCTCTCTTATCAAAAAAGTTGTTGTACTGGTCATTGCTGCCGAGATTCTTCTAGGAACTTTGGCGAGCGTCACCGGCTTTGTCCTTTACAGAGAGGTCTCACTCAGCAAATTCACCGGTATGGCAAACGGCGTAACCAAGGCCGCATCGGTAGTAATCGATTCAGAAAGGCTGGATGAGTTTCTTGAAAAGGGTAGAGCTGCTGAAGGTTACAATGAAATAGAGAGTAATCTTTATAAGATAAAGGAAAGTTTCCCTCAGACGATGTATCTTTATGTCTATAAAATAGAGGAAGACGGCTGTCATGTCGTGTTTGATCTCGATTCTGAAGGCGGAGTGGAAGCAAGTCAGCCCGGTGAAGTAATGAAATTCGATCCGACATTCGTGCCGTATCTTCCGAAACTTCTTAAAGGCGAGGAGATCGAACCGATTATTTCGGATGACCAGTTCGGCAAACTTCTAACGGTTTATAAGCCTCTGAAGGGTTCCACTTATGTCGCGGCAGATATTACTATCAGTGAGATTGCGGCTGATGAGGCGAAATTTGTCATCAAGCTTCTTTCGATGTTTTTCGGGCTTTCGATAATCATAATGAGCGTTGTTCTCGAATTTGTAAACCGTGGTATTGTTTATCCGGTGAACAGAATGGCGGTTGCTTCGATACAGTTTGCATATAATCTGGGTAGGGGAGACAGCGATAGCAGCACTCTTCTCAAGGGTATAGAAGCTCTGAAAATCCACACTTTCGATGAAATCGAATACCTTTACAACGCGATAATGAAGATGGGCGGCGATTCTCTGAACTACATTGATCAGCTTCATAAGCAGACAGAGCGGATCATGAGAATGCAGGAAGAAATTATTCTTAACTTTGCTGAAATGGTTGAAGCGCGCGACAACAGCACCGGTAACCACATCAAGAAAACGGCATTTTATGTCGAGGCGATAGCGAAGGAACTTTTGAGAAGCGGAAAATTCACAGAGATTCTGACTGATGCCTATATTGCCAAGCTCAAACGTTCGGCACCTCTTCACGATATCGGAAAAATCGCTGTTCCCGATTCGATTCTTAACAAACCGGGCAAACTGACTGAGGAAGAATTCGCAATAATGAAGAGCCATGCGATCGAGGGACAGAAAATACTTAAAAAAATCGAGGCTAACGCAAGTGATTCTATGGATGACGACTACCTGAAAGAATCTATCGAAATGGCGCTCTATCACCATGAAAAGTGGAACGGAACAGGCTATCCCAACGGACTGAGAGGCGAGGATATCCCTCTTTCTGCAAGGATCATGGCTGTCGCCGATGTTTTTGACGCACTTGTGGCTGAGCGTGTCTATAAAAAGGCAATGCCGTATGAAAAAGCAATGGACATAATTATGGAAGGGGCTGGAACGAGCTTCGATCCGGTTATTGTCGAAGCCTTTTCACATATTGCCAATGAGCTTTACGACGAGCGCACTGTTCTTGAACAATAATCTGAAATTTCAGGGGGTTGGGATGATAAACGAAAAGTCAACAAAGTGGAAAAGTTTCGGAAATGCTGTTCTGTTTGTTTTTCTGACTCTTTTAATCAACATAGTTCTTTCAAAGATAGTAATTGCACTGAAACTTCCGGTCTATTTCGACTGCGTCGGAACGCTTCTTGCCGCAATGATAGGCGGAAATCTTCCGGCTGTTATAGTCGGTTTTTTTTCTAATGTCATTAACGGAATTTCCGATATCGCGACGCTTTACTACGGCATAATCAGCATTCTCATAGGTGTTGCAGCCGCTATTTTCCAGAAGAACGGCTTTTTCAAAACTCCCGGCAGAATAATTTTAACCATTTTTGTTTTTGCGATCCTGGGTGGCGGTCTGGGCTCTATTCTGACATATTTTCTCTACGGCTACGATTTCGGTGAAGGAGTTTCGGCTCCTTTGGCTATTCTGATACACAGCCGACTCGGGTTTCCAAAGTTTTTTGCGCAGCTTTCAACTGATTTTCTTTTGGATGTCTTTGACAAAACGCTCGTTGTTGTCGTTGCGCTTTTTATTTCAAAATATGTTCCGCAGATTTACAAAAAATATATCGGTAGCCTTTTCCTTTTTGACGCCGATCCTAAGAAACCGGAATATGAAAAAGTTCTCCAACGCAATCCTATCAAGCGTTCTCTTCTCAAAAAGGTAGTCGTAATGGTTATCATTGCCGAAATTCTTCTCGGCATAATTGCCAGTACGACCGGATATATCCTTTACAGTGAAGTTTCGATTGGTGAATATGTCGATATTTCCAAGGGTGTTTCAAAAGCGACTGCAATTGTTGTCGATGCCGACAGAATCGACGAATTTCTTGAAAAGGGAAGGAATGCGGAAGGTTACGCCGAGATTGAGAAAAGCCTCTATAAAATCAAGGAGAGTTTTCCCCATGTCATGTATCTTTACATTTACCGCATCATGGAAGACGGTTCGCACGTTATTTTCGACCTCGAATCTGAAGATCATGAGGATGTGCAGGCCGTAGAGGCAGATCAGCCGGGCGATGTGGTAGATTTTGACGAGGCTTTTGCCGATGTGAAAGAGAATCTGATCCGAGGCGAAAAAGTCGAGTATAGAATTTCTGATGACGAATACGGCTGGCTTCTCACGAGCTATGAGCCTCTGCTTGATTCCAACGGAAAGCCTGTAGCTCAGATCGGAGTCGATCTCTTAATGGGTGATGTCCGTGCTGATCAGGCAAAATTTTTCATAAAACTTCTTTCGGTGTTTTTCGGACTTTCAATAATCATTATGAGTGTTGTTCTCGAATTGGTAAACCGCGGCATTGTCTATCCGGTGAACAGAATGGCTGCCGCTTCGATACAGTTAGCATATAATCTGGGAAAAGGCGCAGATCCCAAACAGCTTCTTGAAGGAATTGAAAACCTGAAAATCCGCACTTTTGATGAAATTGAATACCTTTACAAAGCGATAATGAAGATGGGCGGTGATTCTTTGGATTACATCGATCAGCTCAACAGGCAGACCGACCGCATTATGAGGATGCAGGAAGAGATTATTATTAACTTTGCGGAAATGGTCGAAGCGCGTGACATCAGCACCGGCAACCACGTCAAGAAGACGGCTTTCTATGTAGAAGCTATCGCGAAGGAGCTTCAGAAAGAGGGCAAATTCAAAGATATTCTCACGGATTCCTACATCAAAGTTCTGAAACGCTCGGCACCTCTTCACGACATAGGAAAAATCGCGATTTCCGACCTTATTCTGAACAAGCCCGGCAGGTTCACCGACGAAGAATTCAAAATCATGCAGAACCACACGACCGAAGGAAAGAACATCCTTGCCAAAATCGAGGCGAACGCAGCTGATATGGACGAAGGCTACCTGAAAGAATCGATGGAAATGGCCCAGTATCACCACGAAAAATGGGACGGCACAGGTTATCCGACAGGTATAAAAGGCGAGGAAATCCCGCTTGCGGCAAGAATTATGGCGGTTGCCGATGTTTTTGACGCACTTGTCGCAGAGCGTGTATACAAAAAGTCATTCACATACGACAAGGCGATGCAGATTATCACGGAAGGCGCAGGGAAGGCTTTCGACCCTGTTGTTGTGGAAGCATTCACCAACATTTCAAAAGAGCTTTACGACGAGAGAACTCAGCTGAAAAAGGAAGAACAGGCTGAATCTTAAAGGAGGAGTCATGATTTTTATAGTTGATATCGGCAACAGCAACACGGTTGTCGGAATTTACAAAGGGGAAGATCTGATAAGAAGGTGGAGAATTTCGACCGACAGAACGCTCACAGTGGACGACATCGCGGCGAAACTTTCCGCTCTTATGATGTTTGACAGAATTGAACCGAAAGAGATTTCCCAGTGCATAATCAGCTCGGTTGTGCCGACCTGGAACCACGCATGGGAACGTTTTTCGATAGAGTTTCTTGGAATGAAGCCGCTCTTTTTGAGGTACAATACCAAGTGCGGAATTTCACTGGATATTTTGAATCCGTCAGAAATCGGCGCCGACAGGATCGCAAACTCAGTCGCGGCTGCGGCAATGTATCCTCAGGGTTCTTTTATAATTGATTCGGGCACCGCGATAACGCTTGACATTGTCACTCCCGAAAAGAAATATATCGGCGGCGCGATCATGCCCGGTATCATGATTTCGATGGAGGCAATGTCGCTCAGAACAGCGAAACTTCCCCGTTTCGAGCTTGACAGACCTCTTCACGCCATCGGAAAATCGACTTTGGAAGGGCTCAGAAGCGGTGTTTTCTACGGTTTTGTAGGAATGGTCGACCGCGTCATCGAGGAATCTTTGAAAGAAGTTGATTTCAAACCGAAAATCATTGCAACAGGCGGTCTTGCCGGAGCAATTGCCTCTGCATCAAACTATATCAGCGAATTCGACAGGGATCTCACCCTTAAAGGTCTCAGAATCATCGCGGAACTGAACAGATAGCGATATTCAGGCTTTGAGTTTTTTTTCGATTTCAGCGAAGCCTTCTTCGCAGTTTCCGCTGTCAAAAAAACGGCAGTTTCCCTTTGCTGCGACAGGAACGATTTTTACAACCCGTGTCGGACTTCCCGAAAGACCGAGCTTTTCTTTGTCACACTCCGCATCCTGAGCGTTCATAATCAGCGGTTTGTATGAAAAAGCCCGGAAAGTGTCCCTTAAAGAAGGCATTCTTCTGTTGTTGGAGCCTTTTCGGACGGTGAGAAGAACGGGAAATTCCGCAGAAAGGGTGAGCTCCTTGTTGTCAAATTCGCTTTTTACTGTCAGCGATTTTTCTGAAATATCAACAATTTCAGTGACGTATGGGATCATAGGAATCCCGAGCATCTGCGCTGTTTCTCCGGGAACCTGCGCTGTATCGCCGTCAATTGCCTGTCTTCCGCAGAGTATGATTTCCGGCATTCCAGCAGCCTTTTTTATGCCGCACGAAAGAGTGTATGCCGTTGCCCGGCAGTCAGAACCGGCGAAAGCTCTGTCGCTTAGAACGAATCCTTCGTCGGCTCCGAGTGCCACGGCCCGTTCGATGACCGCTTCCGCACTGGCCGGCCCCATTGTGACAACTGAGATTTTTGTGCCAGGCACTTTCTTTTTTATCGAAAACGCCGTTTCGAGAGCGTATTCGCAGTAGGGGTTCAGAATTGATTCGACTCCTTTTCTGATGAGTGTTCCCTTTTCTTTGTCGATTTTTATTTTGTCCGTTCTGGGAACCTGTTTTATTAAAACAACGATATTCATTTTATCCTGAAATTTTTAAGTTTGCAGTTGTTGAGAAACTCTTTTACTGCCAGGAATTCTGACATTTCCGGAGCGGAGGCGAGCAGTTTTCCGATTGATTTTATTTTCGGATCAAACATTTTTGCCGCGAGCGATTTTGTTGCCGGAACAGGGCGGAAACCGTTTTTCAGCAGCGAGAAAAACCGCTTCGTTGACCATGTGATCACTGTTGTTCCCGGAGAGAGTTCCGAAAAATCCCGGAAAGTTTTCCCTCTTTTTCCGAGAAGTCTGACAAACTGCGCCGTTCTTTCCGACGAAGTGTAGCAGTCTTCGGTTTTTTCCGGTGAATAGACAAGGATTTTTTCATGTCTTCTGCCCGGGAGATAAGAGTTGTAGAAACGGATAAGCGACCGGGTGAGAAGAAGCGGGCTGCGGAAAAAGCGCAGATACCTCGCCGGAACCGGATCCGGCGGCGCGTCTATTGCGATGATTCCGTTAAATTCAGGGAAGTGAAGCGTTTTTGGTGATGACTGACAATCCGTTGCTTCTCCGTCTGCATCCAGGAACGACGCTTCGTGGAAACCGAGGTCAAGTGCGCCGTGCACAACTGAAATCCCGGATTCAGGAGAGATTCTTCCGAAGGAGAAAAACGGAATTCCTTTTCTGAAAAGCACTTTTCTGATGTAGAAACATTCGGGAACGAAGCTCTCCTCGATGAAAAAAAGAGTGCTTCCGCCGGCTTCCGAAAGGATTCTGTCGAGGATTATCTTCTGTATCGAAATAAGGGCGGCTGCATTTGTCTTGCCGTCTCTGATATAGGCTTTTTCAAGCGGATCCGCCTGACTTCTGTCAAAAACGAAATAATCGGAAATATCTTCCGTGATGAGGCATTTTTTTATCGGAAAAAGTTTTGACTCTATTCCCGATGCGGCAAGTTTTGCACTTATTTCACCGGCATCGGCCCTGCTTGAAAAATAAATTATGTCTGCTGTGTAACCCATTGTTTTTTCTTTATAAAATCTATTGAATGATTAAATTGAACATGCCGAATTTCACTAAAATGAACAAAATCCCGGCGACAAAATAGACTATTCTGTAAAAACTTCTCTCTTTGAGGAACTTGGACTGTCCGGAAGGCTTTTTCAAAGTGCATATTTTGAAGACAATATGGACGGTTCCTGCGCATGCAAACGGCAGGCAGATTGCAAGAAGCCCGGGTTTTGCAAAGGCGAGAGCCGCGATATAGAATGCCGCAAGCGAGAAAAGGAAAAACGAGACTTTTTCCCATGTCCCGACCCCGAAGCAGACCGCTCCCGTCCTGATTCCTGCTTTTTCGTCGGCGTCATGGTCGATAAGCTCGTGGTTTATATGACCGGCTGAAAAAAGAAGCGCGAAATATACGGATGCAGCCCAGCTTTCCGCATCCAGCGGCCTTAAAACGGCGCATCCCATCATAAAGTGTATGATCTGGCCTGCAAAATGTATCAGAGTTCCCAGAACAGGACGGTATTTGAACCCTTTTTTAGGAAATGAATAAATGCACCAGAGTGTGAAGCTGACGAGGGAAAACAGCGAAAGCGCCGGTTTTATCAAAAAGAAAAGAACCAGAGAAATTGAGAGCGAGACAACAAGAGTGACGATAAACGAGGTTCTTTTTCCTTTCAGATCGGAAAGACGCGAATTGTGAAAGTCGTCTTCAATTCCGGCAAGCCCGTTGAAAGCGTAAATCGCCGTGAAAAGCGAGAAAATCGCCGCCGCAAAAAGAATAACGGGAAGCGAAACGAGCTGACTTGCAGATTGTGACGCAAAGAAAAGTCCGATCATCGGAAATCCGAGCAGAATCGAAACTTCTGCAAAGCGTGATGATTTTATGAAAGAGGACAGTTTGTTCATACAACCTCCGAAAACAGCGGGTTTATACTTCTAAAAACAAAAATAGTAAAGTAGCGCCTTAACGTGATGCGGCTCGTTCAGGCTGCATGGGATAGGCAGAGCAGTCTCATACGGAATGGAGCGAAATTTTGCCAACCTCTTTTTTTTATGTACTATCTTGCGGTTTTTTGCGGAGGTGAAAATGTTGAAAAAATCATTGTTTTATCCGGTTCTGTTCTGTGTTCTTCTGGTTTTTGTTTCGTGCAGCAGGGAAAACCATGAAGCATCGGACAGAGTTGCATCTGAAAGCAACCTGAAAACGCTTATCGTCGGAATTCCCAATTCCGATTCGTCGGATCTCAAGGAAATCACCGACACTTTTCCTGTTGATGTCGAAAAGCTGGCTTCGAGGGCTTACTGGAATCCGGTTCAGAAGGATTATTCGGCTGAATTTATCTGGGTCAATCCTGAAGGAAAGGTCGCATACAAAAAAGTGATGGAGATGAAGCCTGAATGGAAGCGTTCGCTTGTCTATTACAGAGGGCCTAAGCCGATGGCAGCCGGAAACTGGCGGCTTGATGTCAAAGTTGGCGGAAAACTTTACGGAAAAACTGACTTTACGGTCGTACGGGAACGTTCCAAAGTGCCGGTATTTGCCCAGATCGAGGCTTTCAATACCGAAAAAATCACGCTCGGAGACGCACAGCTCATTGCAGATAAAATCCGCTGTTTCGCTGATAAAAAATGCAGCGCCGAAGATGTCGTTTCGGCGGTTCCGGCTGAACTCGGAAACAAAAAAGTCGGGCTTGCAGTCTCTGTTTTCAGAAACGCGGCTGTCACCGACATGATCCTTTCGTCGGCTGCAACACTTTCGGCGGCACTGAAGGAACTCACGGAAAAAATCAAACCTGACGAAACAGCTCCGGCTTCGGTAGAGCTTTCGGTTCTTCATTCCCAGATGGAACTTAAAAATCCGTCGGAACACCTTCTCAACGCAAAAAAGAAGGCTGGAATGGGATTCACGCTCTCGAAAGACGGCAGAAGCGCGGCGATTCTTCCGGTTTACATTGTCAGAAACCAGATTGAGGACGGTGTCGGAGTCGTACGCCAGCTTGCAGTTGATGCCGGACTTCCTGAACACGAGTGGAAAAACGCGAAAATCACCGTTTTCATGACGCAGGATTTTGTTCTCAGCGAAAAGATGGAAAAAGCGAAAGAACTCGCCTTCACGAGAAGCCGTGTGTATGTCGAAAATGTCACGAGGCAGGATCTGATAAACGCCGTAAACAACGCATGGGGCTGGTATTTGAGAAATCAGATCACGGAGGGCGACGAAGCAGGGAGATATATGTACACTTTCTTCCCGTCGAAAGACCTTGAACCCGCGGAAGACTGGGGACTCCGCAACCTTAACGCGGTTTTTGTCCTTGCAGAAATCGCGAAAGACCAGAAAGATCCCGTTAAAATCGCGAGCGTAAGAAAGGCGATCGACACTTTTGCGAGATTTTTGAAGGACGGTCATGGCGGAAAATGGCTCGACTGGCCTTATCAGCGCAAAGTCCACAGTATTGCCGGAACCGCTTTTCTGCTCGGTGCGATGCTTGAACTCGAAGTCCCCGGCTATGAAGATACTATGAAGCAGATGGCTGACGCGATAATCTCGCTGCAGCAGCCGGACGGCAAGCTGCTCACCGATTTCAGCGGAGAGCAGAGGGATGTGGACCAGAATTATTATCCTGGGGAAACGCTTCTCATTTTGATGAGATACTACAGAAAAACAAACTACAAACCTGCTTTGGAAGCGGTTGAAAAGGCTTATCCTTTCTATCAGGCTTTCTGGAATAAAAAGGAAAACCAGCAGGGGCCGTTTGTTCCGTGGCAGGTCCGCGCATATCAGGAAGCATGGAGCGTCACGAAAGATAAAAGATATGCCGATTTTGTTTTTCAGCTTGAGGACTGGATGCTTAAAAAATACAAGCCTCTTGGCAGTGATGCGGAACCTGGAAGACAGGGCGCTCTGAACACGCAGTTCGCGGGAACGGGTGTCTATTCCGAAGGTCTTTCGGCTGCTGTCAGACTTGCACGCGAAACCGGCGACAAGGAGCGCTACGAAAGATATTCGAAAGTCCTTCGCGGAATGATGGGATATGTTCTCGGGCTTCAGTTCAAGGACGAGGATACCTACTGGGTAAAGCGTCCCGACAAAGTCCGCGGCGCTCTCAGCATGAGGCCGGACAACGAGGAACTCCGCATAGATTCTACCTACCACGCAATTTCAGGTGTTCATTACACAACCAAACTTTTCACCGACGAAGAGTGGAAAGCAATCGAATGGAAATAGTTTGAAAAATGCAGCCGAAAATCCTTTTTGAAGACAATCACCTTCTAGTCGTCGTAAAGCCGCAGGGAATCGCGGTCCAGAAGAATGATGCCGCTTCAAACGACGATTTTCAGAGCATTCTCAAGAATTATCTCAAAAAAAAATATAGTAAGCCCGGCAATGTTTTTCTCGGCATTGTCCACAGGCTTGACCAGCCTGTCGGCGGAGTAATGGTTTTTGCAAAAACTTCAAAAGCGGCGTCTCGCCTAAGCGAACAGATCCGCAGAAATATCTGGAAAAAGTGCTATCTGGCGGTCGTTGACGGTGTCCCGAAGCAGAAAAAGGCTGTTCTGGAAGACTATCTTGTCAAAAACGAGGCGGCAAACGAGGTTTTTGTCTCGAAAAAGGAGAATCCCAAGGCGAAGTTTGCACGGCTTTCCTACGAAACCCTTGAAACTTCAGGGAACCGTTCCCTTCTGAAAATCACGCTTGAAACGGGTAGGGCGCATCAGATCCGGGTCCAGCTCTCATCACGCGGGCTTCCGATCGTGAACGATCACAAATACAATAAAAACGCCGGATCAGGCTCGGATATCGCGCTCTGGGCTTATTCGCTTGAAATCGAACACCCCGTCACGAAGGAAAAACTCGTCTTTTCGGAAGAAATGCCTGAAAAGTACGGTTTTGCACTGACAATATCTCAAAAAAATTAGTTATTTTTTTTTATTTAAATATAATACCGCGTTTGTTTCTTTACTAATCGTTTTTATGGAGTGTGAAATGGCTGAAAAGAAGGCGGCTAAGAAGGCCGAGAAATTTGATCCGAAGACACTGACTTATTCCAAAAAATCGGGCTGGGACGGCATCAGCGAAGCGAAAATGAAAGAGATCATGAACTTCGCTGAAGGTTACAAAAAATTCCTCACCGATGCCAAGACCGAGCGTGAAGCTGTCAACACGATTTTCGAACTTGCAAAGGCGAAAGGTTACAAGAACATCGAAAATGCAACAAAGAACGACAAGAAAATTTTCATCAACTTCGACAACGTCGCATGCGTTCTCGCTGAAATCAATCACACCGATTTCGACAAAGGCTGGCTCATGGTCGGTTCGCACATCGATACGCCGAGACTTGACCTTAAAGGCTATCCGCTTTACGAGAAAGAGGATATGGCTTACTTCAAAACGCACTACTACGGCGGAATCAAAAAATATCAGTGGGTTACGAGAGCTCTCGCACTTCACGGCGTTGTAATCACCGAAGAAGGCAAAACGGTTAACGTTGTTGTCGGCGAAGACGAAAACGATCCGGTTTTCACGATCAACGATCTTCTTCCGCACCTTGCTCAGGAGCAGATGGAAAAAGGAGCAAGAAAGGTTATCGAAGGCGAGAACATGAATATTCTCATCGGCTCGATTCCTTATTCCTTTAAATATGACAAAGACAGCGTAAAACTCGCTATCCTTGATTTCCTCTACAAAAAATACGGCTTCAAAGAGGAAGATTTCGTTTCTGCAGAACTTCAGCTTGTTCCGGCAGGAAAGGCAAGAGATGTCGGTTTCGACAGAAGTTTTGTCGGTGCACACGGCCAGGATGACAGGATCTGCGCTTACAGTGCTCTTCAGGCAATTTTCGATGCAGGCAAAACGAAAGAGAACAAGTTCGCGATGTTCTTCGACAAAGAGGAAATCGGCTCAAAAGGCAATTCCGGCGCAAACTCCAACATTCTTGAAAGAGCTGTCAACAAACTCATAAACCTTTACGGAAAAGGCGATTACAACACACTCATCAACTCACTTGCAAACAGCAGATTCCTTTCATCCGACGTCAACGCAGGCGTTGAACCCGAGTGGGCTGGCGCGTTCGAACCTATGAACGCAGGAAAAGTAGGCTGGGGCGTATGCCTTACGAAGTTCACGGGTGCAGGCGGCAAAGGAAACTCCAACGAAGCACACGCTGAATTTGTTGCAAAATGCAGAGCTGCTTTCAACAAAGATGACGCACGCTGGCAGACTGCAGAACTCGGAAGAGTAGATCTTGGCGGCGGCGGCACGATCGCTATGTTCATCGCTGAATACGGTATGCAGGTTCTTGATGTCGGCACGCCGATCCTTTCGATGCACAGCCCGTTCGAAGTCGCATCGAAAGCTGACCTTTACAACACATATCTTTCCTACAAAGCTTTCTATAAATATCTTTAACGGTTTGAAATGCGCATAATCTTCATTCTTTCTTTTATTTTTTTTCTTTTTCCCGTTTTCGCCGATGATTCCGCTCAAAACAGCGAAAAAAAAGCGGCGAAATGGGAATTTGTGAGCGAAGAGGACGGGCTGAAACTTTACGAGCGCAACCACGAAGGTTCCGATATCAAAGAGGTCAAGGCGGTCGTCACTTATCAGGGAACGATCCGGGAAGCTGTCGATATTATGTTCGACAGGCTTAAACATCCCGAAATTTTTAAATATATAACTTTTTCGGATGTCCTGAAAAAGAACGACAAGTGCGACTGGTCTTATAACCAGATTTCGGTACCGGTGGCTTCCAACCGCGATTACTACGTCAAATCATGCAGAGTTGACAACAAGGACGGCTCGGTTTCGGTAACCTGGGTTCCTTTCGACGATCCGAAATATCCTGTGACTGACAAGTTTGTCCGTGTGGCTGACAACAAGGGCTATTACAAGTTTACGCAGGTCGAGCCGGACAAAATAAAAGTCGATTACTACATTTACAACGATCCGGGCGGCTCTCTCCCCGTTTTTGTCAAGAACATTGCGGCAAGACAGGCCGTTAAGGATACGTTGTGGACTCTTCACAAAGAGATCATGAAACGCCGCGCGGCTTCGAAAAAGTAATCGAACTGAAATCTTTCAACAAGGTGAGCTTTAATTCAAGGTGACTGATATGTCTGATTTTTCAACTAAAAAATCGTCAAAAAGTTTTACAGAATCAAAAATCATGGTGAAAGAGCCCGAGCTTTACAAAGTCGTGATGCTGAACGACAACTACACGACGATGGAGTTCGTTGTCGATGTTCTTATCGATATTTTCGGAAAAACCGAGGCTGAAGCGCGCAAAATAATGCTCGCAGTCCACAAGCAGGGGCGGGGAGTCGCCGGAATTTACGTCTATGACATTGCCGTAAGCAAGGTCGAGCAGGTTGATATAAAGGCAAAATCGCAAGGTTTTCCCCTAAAATGTGTTGTTGAAAAGGAGTGATTATGGCTGAAAAAGAGAATAGTTCATTGCCGTTTTCATACGAAGTGGCAAAAATTTTCAGTATGGCTATTGATGACGCAACTGAAAACCATGACGAGTTCGTGACGCCGGAACATATTTTGTTTCAGCTGCTTTTTAACAGAAAAGTTGTCGAAATTCTTGAACATTTGAATGCCGATGTGGCTGAAATGCGGCATGAACTCCGCGAATATCTTGATAAATATGTTCCGAAACGCACCAAAGAAAACAGTCCGGTTATTCCGTCGGAATATCTCAATATGTGCCTTCTCGATGCTGCGAACAGCGTTTTCGGCTCGCAGCGGAAACGTGTTGATATTCCCGATCTTATGGTTGCAATCTACGACCTTGGCGACAAATCTTTTTCGTCGAACCTTCTCAAAGCGAGCAAAATCACGAAACTTGATCTGTTGAAAGCTGTGTCGCACGGCGGCTGGCAGGAGAGCGAATCTCCGAAAATACCTGAAAATACTGAACCCGAAGCGGAAAACGCGGAAGAACAGCCTTCCGCTCTCGAATTCTGCACGACTGATCTCACAGAAAAGGCAAAAAAGGGTGAACTGGACCCTGTTATCGGGCGTGAAGAGATAATCAACCGCACTATCCAGATTCTTCTGCGCCGCAAAAAGTGCAATCCGGTGCATGTCGGAATGCCGGGAGTCGGCAAAACCGCGATAACGGAAGGTCTTGCGCAGAAAATTGCGGCAAACGACGTGCCGAAACAGCTTCAGGGTTACAGGATCCTCGCTCTTAATCTCTCGCAGATTATCTCGGAATGCCGTTTTATGGGAGACTTGGAAAGAGTGATGAACAAATTTTCCGAAGCCTTGAAGAAAGAAGAAAAAGTTGTTGTTTTTATTGATGAAATTCATAATCTTGTCGGAGCCGGAAGTGCAGGCAATTCCTCAATCGACGCTTCAAATCTGCTGAAACCGCTTCTGAGTGACGGGAGAATAAAGTTTATCGGCGCGACAACCGATTCAGAATACAGAAAATTTTTCGAGAAGGATGCCGCCCTTTCAAGAAGATTCCAGAAAATAAATGTTCCGGAGCCTTCAAAAGATGAATGTTTTCTGATTTTGAAAAGTATCGCAAAAACTTACGAATCTTTCCACAAGGTTAAATACAGCGACGAGGCTCTGCGCGCGGCAGTTGATCTTTCCGCGCTTTACATTGCCGACAGGTTCCTTCCCGACAAAGCGATAGACATGATCGACGAGGCGGGCGCGGCGGCAAATATGGTAGATAAAAAAATCCGCCTCATAAAACCTGAGCATGTCGAAAAAGTTATCGCTTTTTTCACTGGCAGATCTGAAACAGGAGTCCGCAGCGACAGTCTGAAACGGCTTGAAGGGCTTGAAAAATCGCTTATGACAGAAATCTTCGGCCAGAACGAGGCAATTTCTGAAATTGTGAGAGCAATCAAAAAGAGTTACGCCGGCTTTAAAAACGCCGAAAAGCCTGTTGCGTCGTTCCTTTTTGTAGGTTCGACCGGAGTCGGAAAAACAGAGCTTGCCCGCGTTTTAGCCGATAAAATGGAAATGCCGCTTGTCCGCTTCGACATGAGCGAATATCAGGAAAAGCACACAGTTTCAAAGCTTTTCGGCGCGCCTCCAGGATATGTCGGATATGAAGAGGGCGGCCTTCTCACCGAGGCGATAAGAAAGCAGCCGACGGCGGTTCTTCTTCTTGACGAGATCGAAAAGGCTCATCAGGATATTTACAACTCGCTTCTTCAGATTATGGACTATGCGACTCTGACTGACAGCGCAGGAAGAAAGGCAAGTTTTAAAAATGTAATAATTATAATGACTTCCAATGCAGGAAACCGCGAATTTTCCAAAAAGATGAGCGGATTCGGAACTCACTCCGAAAACACTTCCGCATTCAGGGAAGCAGTCAAAAACACATTTATGCCCGAATTTCTGAACAGGCTCGACCACATTGTCTATTTCTCGCGGATTACGCCGGAAATCGCGGAAAAAATCGTCCGCAAAAATGTTTCGGCGCTTGCGTCGCGGCTTGTGGCGAAAAATATTACGCTGAAAATCTCAGATTCTGCAGTTGCATATCTCGCTAAAATCAGTTTCTCCAAAGAATTCGGAGCGCGTGAAATCGCGAGAGTAGTGGACAAGGAACTCGAAAAAGTTCTTCTTGACGAAATTCTTTTCGGAAAATTCAGGAGGGGCGGTAAGGTTTTTGTCGATTTCAAGGACGGGAAACTTTATTTATACGAGGTGAAACCGTGAAAAAAGCGCTTGTTTTTTTAGTTTTGCCGGCCCTTTTGCTTTTTGCCGGATGCGGCGGAGGAAGCGGTGACAAGAAAAACGATGCTGATGAAAACGGAATCCAGGATTCCGATACTTCCGATGAGGATGCTCTGGACGAGGATGTCCAGGACAGCGAGCCTGCTGCTGATGCCGATGAGCCTGAAGATGACAACGATTCCGATTCAACCGAACCCGAGCCTGCTACGAAAAAAACATGCCCTGAAATTTTCAGCTGTTACATATCGTGCAGATCGGAAAGCTGCCTTCAATCCTGCCTTAAAAAAGGAGAGGAAAGCGAAGCTGAGAAATTTACAGGAATGTATGACTGCTGGCTGAAAAAGTGCGGTGACAAAGTCCTTGATGATGAGTTTCTTTCCTGTGTCGAAGAAAACTGTCAGGAAAAAACAGAGGGCTGCGGTCTTGATATGAAAGCTGAAGATTCATCCTGGCGCCTGCCGGATCCATACGGCGTGGTTACTATAAGCCTGGCGAGCAGTTACATTGTTACGGCGGATGATACCGAAGTAGGAAAAGAGTCGTTGAAACTCACTGATTTTGCACGCGGATATATCGGAAGCACGGCAGTAGAACCTGATTACTACTCTACATATTCATTTTACTCCACTGACCTGGCAGAGCTTGAGAACGGTAAATTTTTAAGAACAGTGCAGTACCATCTCGATGATGACAACAACTATTCCATGAATGCGATGCTGCTTCTTCCTGAAAATGTAGAAAAGGGAAAAGTCAAAATCGGGCTTGATGACGACTCTGTAGGAAAGCTTATCTTCGGAGTTCTTTCTATCGAAACAGGTGAGATTGTCTGTGTTGACGGTTTCGGCGCAGGTGAACTGAATATAAAAGCGGTCAACGCAGCTCCAAGAACAGAAGGAAAACTCGCTGTCAGCGGAGAAATCAACGTCTACAGTCCGCTTAACCCGCCGGATGACAACACCGATTACATGGCAAAAGCCGGTGCGCCTCTCTGCACTCCGAAATATCCGAAATTCGCGGGAAGGCTGATGTATGAATCCACATTTGCTTCTCAGGATTGGGAGATCGATGAAACAGTGACCATTATTGACGCCGAAAAATACTTTGCGTTTGAGGGTTCTGGGCTTGTTCAGCTTGAAGGAACGAGCGAAGGGGCGATCAATGTCGATTTGCAGGAACTTGTCGGGTTGGGTTACGGTCTCGGATCAACTTTGTCGTATTTCTCAAAGGGTATGCCTGCAACCTCTGCGCATCCTGAAGGTGAGCCTGCAATAGCTCTTTCCGTAAGCGGCGACTCGATTCTTGTCGGGGTTACAATTCTGCTTTCCGATATCCAGAAAGCATATACGAAACCTGTGAGATATGCTCCTGAAGTTACAGTTTACAAGGTGATCTATTCCGGCGGCTCGTACTATGGCTGCATTCTTGCCGGAAACAAAGTCGAAAACGGCGCAAGGGTAGGCGAATTCCAGTCATCATACTACTCAAAAGCGGATTTCAATTCAGATTCTTCGATAAACAGTCTGACTGTCGCAATGTCTGCGGAACTTGTCGAGGGAGAAGAATTAAAGGACTTCTATCCCGAAGATCAGCTATGCATAAATATGCAATAATTTCTGATGCTTCAACTGTGTCTGGTGATGTGCGCCTGAACTTTTCTTACCGCTGATTGTCAAAAAAATCCGCGATTGCGCCGAAAAATCCGTCGAATCCGGAGTTCGACATGATGACTGTTACTGTGTCTTTGCTGCTGTTTGCCTTGACCCAGCTGACTGTGTCGTTTATGTCTTTGAGATAAACTGCTTTATCCGGAGTTTCTGCGTTGATCGTTGCGACTACGCGTTCCGGCTCGAACCTGTTTTCAGGCGGGAATTTGAATGCTTTCGGCGGGAAGCCGATCACGACTTTGTCCGCTTTTTTGAAGATCTCGGTATACTGTTTTTCAAAGACGTTCTGGCCGTTGGAATTTGTCGCGGGGTCGAAAACGACATTGATCTTCTTTTCGGGGAAGAAGTCGATAAACGATTCAAGTGTGAGTTTTACAGCTGTCGGATGGTGTGCGAAATCGCTGTAAATAAGGCCGCCGTTGATCGAACCCAGGTATTCCTGGCGGCGTTTGATACCTTTCAAAGTCTTGATGGTTTCGAGTATTTTCGCATCTTTGAGATCGAATCCTTCGCATTTGAGGAAGGAGACGAGCGCCCCTAAATTCATCAGGTTCTGCATTCCGAAAAGGGGAGTTTCGAAGAAATATTTTTCGCCGTTTTTGAATGTTGCCGAGAAGTACATCAGTTTGCCGTGCCTTTCCTCGAATTGGACGAAGAGATCGGCCGATTTGTCAGAAATGGAGTAGGTGAAGAGCTTTTCGGCGGGTATAAATTCGCGAAGTTTTAAATTGTGGTCGAAATCAAGGGAGAGAATGACTCTTTTCTTGGTGATCTCAACAAGTTTTTTGAAGTTTTTGAAAATCGACTCGACTGAATCGTAAATGTCTGCGTGGTCGAATTCTATCGAAGTTACTATCGTTGTTTCAGGTTTGTAGTGGAGGAATTTCGGTCCTTTGTCGAAAAACGCGGTGTCGTATTCGTCGCCTTCTATCACAAAGTATCCACTGCCTTCGCTGAAAGCCGCGTTCGTGCCTGAAAATTCGGGGATCCCGCCTATCATGTAGGATGGATTTCTGCCGATACCGGCAAGAACTTCGCTGAAAACGGTCGTTGTCGTGGTTTTTCCGTGGGTTCCCGAGATTACTACAGGTGATTTTCCGTCAAGAAGGAAATCTTCCATGAGGGAAGGCATCGAATAGTAAGGAATGCCGCATTTTGTAATGAAATCAGCCTCTTCCGACTTGCCGTTGAGGGCGTTTCCGACAACGATGAGATCGGGTTTTTCCTCTTTTACGAGATCAAAAAACTTCTCCATCGGATAGCACGGGATCTTTTCTTCTTCAAGTTTTGTGCTTACCGGCGGATAGTATTCAAGGTCGGTGCCGATGACATTTGCCCCTGAGCGTTTGCAGATGATTGCGAGCGAACTTACCCCTGTTCCGCAGATTCTCGCGAACAAAACCTTTTTTCCTTTGAGTTCCATGGCATTCTCCTTTATGTCTAAAAAATCATCCAAAACAAAAAAACAGATTATTATATAATGGACAGGCATTTCTGGACAGAAAATTTTTTACAAAAAGTGTTTTTTGCAACCGTGAGCCGAAAGACCTCTTTTCTAGTCATAATGAAGCAGTTCTCCATGAGCTGCTCGATTTTTAGCCACTAAATTTGATTTTTGTGAAATAAAATCGTCTTATTTAATGTTGTTTACGCGGTTTTTTGGTCTGTTTCGCGTGAGGAGCTGATTTTTGTTATAGTTTTTTTGAGTTTTGCAGTTTTTGCGGAGAGTTTTGCGCCGGAAATTCCAGGGGGCGATGTTTTTTTAGGCGACGAAATTGCTGTCAAAGTAAAAATCCAGCCGTCTGAAAACATTTCGGCGGTTTTTAATGAAAAATTTGCCGATGCAAAAATCAGAAAAGTCGAGGCAACGCCTGAAAAGAACGCGGTTATACTCAAAATCGTCGTTTTCAAAAGCGGTGAAATCGAAATTCCCGAAATAAATATCGTTTCGGGCGGCGTTTCGGGAACGGTCGAGCCTTTCAAAATCACAGTTCAGACGAGAACTGAAGAAAGCGACACGGAACTTCGCGGGCTTAGGGAAAACGCCGAAATCCGCGAAAAAGACTACACTTTGCTTTATGCCGCAGCCGCTCTGATCCTTGCCGCCGCGCTTGTTTTCGCGTTTATAAAACTCAAAAAGAAATTTGCGAAAAAGGCGGTCGAAAAAGTGCCTGTTGTTGTTCCCTCAGATGTCGCGAAAGAGTTCATCAAAAAGGCCGAAGCAAAAAGAAAAGAAGGCGATTTTGAGAGTTTCACAGACCTTGTAACGCTCGGGATGAAAACTTATATGTCACTGAAAACACACAAGAATTATGTCGAAATGACAACTTTTGAAGTAAAGCGTGCTTTAAAACGCGACCATATTTTTTCGGAAAATACTGACGAAATCCTTGCAATTCTCAATCTTGCCGACAGATACAAATTTGCCGACGAGCCGCTGAAACCTGAAGATTTTGATTCCCTGATCGACGGTTTCCGCGCTTTCTTGAAGAAAAGGGAGGCTTAGCCTCTTTTTTTGTTCCGTTTTTACTTCATTTTTCAGATATTGGGAAAACCATAATTTTTTATTGCAGTATTAAAATTTTATTGACTAAAGTTCTAAAATTTATATTTTTATTATCGTTATGTTTTTGTGATGTTGGGCAAAATATGGAAGAAGATATTGTGATTCATAATGAAAGTGATTTGAGATCCAAAATCTACATGATTCGCGGAAAACAGGTTATGCTGGACTTCGATCTGGCTGAAATTTATGGTTATGAAACCAAAAATTTTAACAGGCAAGTAAAGAATAATATTGAGAAGTTCGATGAAGATTTTATGTTCCAGCTATCGGATGTTGAGGTTGAACATCTTTCAAGGTGCAAAATTTTCACCTTGAACACAGGGCGCGGAAGTAACATAAAATACAAACCTTACGCTTTCACCGAGCAGGGAATTTATATGCTGATGACGGTTTTACGCGGCGATTTGGCGATCAAACAAAGCAAGGTTCTGATCCGTCTTTTCAAGGCGATGAAAGATTACATCATCGAGCGGGAAAACCTCATCGGGTATGAGGATGTCGCAAAGCTTGCGATTCAGACTTCGCAGAATACGAAAGATATTGCTGAAATTAAAGAATATATTCGCGGTTTTAGTCCGGCTGAAATCCAGAATGATCTTTTGTCATTAAACGAAAAAACTGTTGAAGGGGATAAAAATCAACCAAAACTCGACATTGAAAGTAAAATTCTGGTTATCAGAAGCCGCCAAGTGATGATCGACCGCGATCTTGCTGAGCTTTATGGCGTTGAAACCAAGCGTTTGAACGAGCAGGTGCGCAGAAACATTGAAAGATTTCCGAAAGATTTTTGTTTTCAGCTTAACAATGATGAAACAAAAGAACTGGTCGCATTTTGCGACCGGTTCGCCAGCATGAAACATTCCACTGTGAATCCTTACGCTTTTACTGAGCAGGGAATAGCAATGCTTTCCTCGGTTTTGAGAAGCCCGAACGCAGTCGAGGTAAACATTCAGATTATGCGTGCCTTTATTGCAATGCGCCGCTTTATGCAGACAAACGCGCAGGTCTTTCAAAGACTGGACAGAGTTGAAAAACACCAGCTTGATTCTGATAGAAAAATTGATGAACTTTTCGACAAAATGGACAGATACAAAATTGAAGACAAGCAGGGAATTTTCTTCAACGGTCAGATTTTTGATGCCTATACATTCGTGTGCGACCTGATCCGCAGTGCGAAAAAACAGATAATATTATTCGATAATTACATTGATGACAGCGTTCTGAAAATGCTTGACAAGCATGGTGAAGGTGTTGATGTCCGCATTCTTACCAAAAGCGTTTCTCCGCAGCTGCAGCTTGATATAGAGAAACACAATTCCCAATATTCTCCAATTAAATTAGAAGTTTTCACAAATTCCCACGACCGCTTTCTCTGCATTGATGATACGGTTTATCACATCGGAGCATCGCTCAAGGATTTGGGCAAAAAGTGGTTTGGTTTCAGCAAAATGGAAATCGACACTGAGAGTTTGATGAAAAAATTATGATATTGGCTTTGTCGGAGTGCGGGCGGCTCGCCCGCATTGTTTCCCGTATTTATGCTGAATTTATTTACAGTGACGAATCTGAAGTGCTGACATTAACCTTTGGATTAATAATAAGTGGTTTCTTACGTGTCCCAGAAGGATGACAATCTTCCTTTGGTGGTGGCGGAACACCCAATTCGCACACGCAATCATCCAGTGAAGCGTTTGGATATGTATACTTTGGACATTTTTCGAGTTGATAATAGTAATTGTCTTGACCTTTCAAATCATCCCCACCCGGACAATATTTGTTGCTTCTTCTAATTTGATCGACAATACTTTCACCCAAATCGGTGCAGGCAACGCAATGATAATCGGGATCGCCACCGGTGTCAACATAATATTGTGCGTTTGTTTCAAACCAAACATATCCAGGTTTGCATCCACGGTTACCCTGACAGCCTTCACCATGGCAAACATCGCCCGGATCAACCGGAACATCTTGGTCTGGTTGTTCGTCTGGGGTTTCTGGGACATCTTGGTCTGGTTGTTCAATCGGTGTGTCTTGATCATTTGGGGTTTCTTGATGATCTTGATCTGGTTGTTCAATCGGTGTGTCTTGATCATTTGGGGTTTCTTGATGATCTTGATCTGGTTGTTCAACCGGTGTGTCTTGATCGTTTGGATTGTTTTGTTCGTCTGGTTTATCAGAACCAGTATCCGTTGGGTTGTCAGGATCTTCAACGCAGATGTTGCTGTCAGTATCGCAGAGAAGTCCTTTGTCGCAGGTTTCATTCGGATAGCACTCGCCGCCGAGCTTGCCGAAGTTTGAGACTGAATCGCCGCCGTTTTCCGGTTTCGAGGAACCTCCGCCGCACGAAACAAAGAAGCACATTGCAAAAACAAGAAGTGCCGCAAAAGAGATATTTATCTTTTTAAACCTGAAACCTGAAAATCTGCTGTTACTGCCTTCACTGATGCAGGTTTCGTAAGTTTCGTTCTGGTTGAAAGATCTTGGGTCATTTAAACCGGAAGAAAAAGTTATGTAGCGGCTGTTTCTGCTTCTTTTACGGATGAAATGGCTGCAAGTATCCAGAATGACTCCCAGAATCTGTTTTTTATCTGTTTTGTTGTTTGTATTGTCAAACAGGATCGAATGCAGCCTGCTTCTTTTGACTTGAGCTATTTTGACCGAGTTCTGATGGACGGCTTTCATCTTCTGACGCACGTCGGAAATTTCACGGTCGCTGATTGCTCTAAGCTCAGGACTGAACGATATTTTCAGATTGTCATTTTTGGTTTTCCGCCTGCGGAAGGGCTCAAAAGTTGTTCTGAATGCCTTGAAAGACGAATTCTTCAAACCATGTTCATAATGCTGCTTTTGACTGCTTGCCATTTTCTCACCTCATCAAAAAATCGAAAACGGTGTATGATAAAGGAACCGGGGAGAAAGGCAAGTTTCTGTGTTCCAGTGGATTTTTAGCCACTAAATTTGATTTTTGTGAAATAAAATCGTCTTATTTAATGTTGTTTACGCGGTTTTTTGGTCTGTTTCGCGTGAGGATGCTGTGAATTTTCTGAGTTTTTCAGTTTTTGAGGTTGATCATGTTTCCGCTTGAGCCTCTTTTTCTATCTTGGGCTTGACAGTAAGCCATAAATCGGTAAGATTTAAAAGTAAGGAATGTAAGGAGGAACTCATGGAACTTGCAAAAGTTACGTCCAAAGGTCAGGTGACGATTCCGCTGATGATAAGGAATCTGCTCCAGCTCAAAACCGGAGACAAAATTTTCTTTGAAGAGAGTGACGGAAGAATCTATATCACGAACGCTTCTTTAGTAACGCTCGCCAATATTCAGAATGAAATGAAGGGCGAAGCGGAGAAGGCGGGATTCAGTTCCGAAGAAGATGTCGTCAATTACATCAAAGAGCTTCGCAAAAACAAATGAGAGTTTTGGTAGATACAAACATCGTGATTTCGTCGATTCTTTTTCCGGAGGGGAAGGTGGCTAAAGTTTTTTCGCACCTGCTGAAAAGGCATACACTTATAATTTCTTCATATACGAAAGAAGAGTGTGCCGAAGTGTTTCGGAGAAAATTTCCGTCAAAAACAGCTCTTCTCGATGAATTTTTCGAAGGCATCAACTATGAAGAGTTCGAAACTCCAGAAAATTTTGATGAAAAGAATTATCCCAAAATACAGGATATAAAAGATTTGCCGGTTTTAGTTTCGGCAATACTTTCAGATTCGGATATCCTGCTCACCGGAGACAAGGATTTTGACAGTATAAAAATCGAAAAACCTCTGATTTTTTCACCTGCACAATACTACGAACTGATAAACAAAAGATAACTTTCGCTGCTTGCGAGAACGTGGTCAAGACTGTGTTCGGTGGTGGAAATTATTGGAAAACTCTATTCTTCCGCATTTCTGACACAGCGGACGTGAATGGTGTTGTCTATACGCCTTTCATCTATAGCACCCAATGAGAACATTATAGTCCAAGCCCATAAATCAGTTTCTGATGGATGTGAAGAAGAGTATACATGGGTTGATGACCACAAACTGATTGTGTCGCCTAATTTACTGTACCTTCCGTCTTTGTAATCATTCCCCCAAAGTGCGCATTGGTTGCCGCTTGTTGAAGCAGTACAGTTCCAGCAATGATCCTTGGAACCGCAGCTTTCCGAAACATTACAGTATCTTGTATTGCTGTTTATAAGAAGTGTTCTTAACTCATCAATATTAGGCATATGCCAGCCGCTGTTGAAACCGCCGTAGTTATCTTGATTTAAATTGCTGCAAAGTTCGTTTGCTGATTCCCAATCAATACGATCAACTGATTTTGCCGACCAGAAATAGCCTTTTGACTCATCCTTGCATGGAAATGATGGCGTATTTTTACTGCACGCAGGAATATTTGATATGCAGGCGGAATCTTTCCAGCTGTATCCTGGTTTGCATTCGCATGCATAAGCTGCTCCTGCTGCAATGCAGCTGCCAGTTGCATTTGCGGTAAAGTTGGCGTTACATGGATTGGGATCACACGGATTTGTCGCTTCTACGCACCGGGAACCGTTCCAATCGTAGCCGGAATTGCATTGAAAGTAGCACTCTTCACTGCTTGATGTTTTGCTGTATGTCCCGATATTTGACGGAACCCAGCTGTATCCGGTCCAAATCTGCGTTATTGATGAAGCTGTGTTCCAGCTTGCATTTGCCGGAAGCCCGGTGCAGTTTACAGTCCTTGAATCAGCCTTGCAATACGAGCCGTTCCAAGTGTAATTTTCGTAGCATCCGCATGAATACTTACTGCTTCCAACGGGGTTGCACGCTCCTGTTGAATTTAAAATTCCCGAGCATGGATTGTTTTTACACGGATTTTCTTCAGGCTCATTGTTTCCGCTTGAATTGCCGGAATCCTTTATGCAGATATTGTTTTCAGCATCGCAGACAAGCCCTGTATTGCATGTTTCGTTCGGGTAACATTCGCCGTAAAGGTCGCCTTGTTCATAGTGTTCGGATTCTCCTGTGTCGGAATCATCAGGTTCTTCCGAATTTTCGGAGATTGAATCGTCGTTGTCATCCTCAGAAAAATTTTCGTTTTCGGAGATGCTGTCATCATTTTGTTCAGGCGTATCTGATTCGCTGTTTTCAGAATTTTCGCTCTCGTTTGAATCATTCTGGGAAATCTCAGCTGTTCTTCCGGAATCACAGGAAAACAGAAAGAAGACAGTTGCAAAAACAAGCGAAATAACAAGAATTTTTTTCATCTTTTTCTCCTCCAATTTTCAGCATTTTTAAAAACACGGGAACTGTCGCCCGACCTGAAAACGGATTGTAGAAGCCCGCTACGACATATAGCGTCGTAGTGAAAGATTTTTTTGCGGTTTCATGTCAGAATGAACTGTCCGATTTTTTCGGACAATTCAGGCTATTTCGATTCCTCGTCTTCGTCAAAAACAGAGGCTTTTGCTTCGATAAGGCGCTCGTTGCTTAGGGCGTTTGAAGGAGAAACGATTTTTTTACCTGTTTTTTTCTCAAGTTCCGTTCTTGCATTTTTGGCGATAGTTGCACCGTCAACAGCGTTTTGGATGTGATCTTTAAAGTTCTGGGGATCTCTTGATTCCGAAATTTCTTTGGTCGAAAGTTCCGCAAGCATGTTTAAAACAAGTTCCTGATTTGTCATGTTGTCGCGCAGGTTTTCTTTCTTCAATCCTTTGAATTCCTTGTATTCTTTGGCAGTTTTGCCTGCCCATGTTTTGTAAATTATGTCGGTCAGGGTCGCAAACTGGATTCCGTCCTGCAATCCGTGCTTTTTCCATTCGTCGGTCAGATCTTTGCGGATTTCCATACTTTTCAGCCGCTGGTTTATCCAGCTTTCGGAATATCCGAGCTGACGGTAGTTGAAAAGTGCGCGGTTTATTGAAATTTCCGGATCTTTGATTTCGTCAAGCCGTTCTCTCGCGACCTGCGCCATCCAAAGCTTGAAAGGTTCCGCTTTCGGTGACGGAACGGACTGAATCAGGCGGAAAAGCTGTTCAGTTGTCATGCAGTCGGTCTTGTAAAATTTACCGTCAGCAGCTTGCATTTTCAGTTGGTTACAATTTGTAACCAACTCACTTCCTTCATCCTCAAGAAGCCGATGCTTCAGAACTTTCCAATAATTTCGCGGATTTGGGCTATCAGTCAAAACAGCGATGACATCAACCACTGAAAAATACCATTCCTCTTTTTCTTTGTCCCAGATTGTGCGGACCTGCCGCTCTTCAAAAATCTTGATTTGAGTGTTTTTTACTTCTTCCATCTTTTTCTCCTCCAAATAAAACACTTAATTTTAGTGTTATTGCGAAAAATATCAAATTTAAATTGGATAAAAAGTTTGAAGAATAGAAATCTTACTGAATATTAAGACGTGTAAGATGAGAATTGTATTTGACGGCATCTTTCATTTTTTCATTTCCGACCTGAAAACGGATTGTAAAAGCCCACTACGACATATAGCGTCGTAGTGAAAGATTTTTTGAGGTTTCATGTCAGAGTGAACTGTCCGATTTTTTCGGACATTCGACTTAGAGAAGAACCTTTGTTTCAGGAATAATTGGCAATCAGGCGATTTATTTTTTTTCTTTAGCTTCTAAATTCTCTGAAGGTGATTGATAATAAATTGCATACAATGCACTATTGATCATTTCGCTTAAATCTTTTATGGTTATCTTGCTGTCTATTGGAGTATATTGATATTTAAAATCTCCGAATTTACAGAGTTTTTCATTTTTGGGTTTCTTATCAATTTTCTTAAAGATATCTCGAAAATAATTGGTAAAATCATTGTCTTCATATATTTTTTGCCACTCATATCTAATATCTTCTTTTTTTATTGCTATTTGAGGTTCAAGAATAACTCTTAGCTGTAGATTCTGAATTTGAACGCCGCGCCCGACATGTTTTTTAGCATCTGTTATTTTAAAATCTAACAATCCGAGACTTCTGGTATAGCCACTACCTTTTCTTAATTCCATTTTATCTTCATTAGTTATCTTTATTTTGTCCAATAATACGCTGAACCAGAGTTTTTCATAGAAATCGTGAATACGGATTTTGCTAAGTTCAGCAATATCTAGTTGTTTCGGAAAGGCAAGATTGCTTGGCGAGTCCAACTTTTTTTCAATATCTTCCGTAAGTTTCAACATATTCTTGAGAAAATCGACATAATATTCAATGAATTTCTCTGTAAAACGATCATCTTCCCATTCCTTTTGTGCCTGCAATTTTTCTAAGATGTGTTCATAGTACACATGTTTCCATTCTTGGCATTCTTTAAAATTATCCAAAGCGACCTTCGGAGCCATAAGATAGCGCGTAGTGTTTGTTATATTTAAAACAATGGCATCGTTTTTTTTAGCCACTTTAAATCCTCTAAGCCAAATAGTTTTTTTGATAGTGTCATCATATTCCTTTAATTGCTCTTCCCTGGGAATTGATTTGAACTTATTTTCCACAACAACAAATTGACAGTTATTTTTAAGTTTAATCAACAATGATTCGTCGTTTCGAGCAGAGTTCTGAAAAATATCTGCAATTTCCCGCCTATCATAAGATTTGAAGTCGTCGTTATCTGGCAAAAACACAATAATCAAATCAAGATGGTTTTTCTCGCGCAAAACAGTTAATACTTTGTAACCATTAAGTTTGCCGTTTTCATTATGTGGTGCAAAAAGTTCTTCCAATCCGTTAATCCATTCATTTTCCAACATAAAAGCAAGCATATTGCTGTGAAAAAGCTCTTTTGAACCTAAAGACATGTAAAACACTGGATTATTTCGAAGTTTATCAACTACATCTTTTACAGTTTTCGATACTTCGCACATTTTTCCCTCCTTTTTGTTAAACAGCCGACCAAAACCGCTGTATTTTACGAAACATCAATAAAAATACCAGATTGTCTGATCTAATCCCCATCAAAATCATATCCGAGTTCTTCAAGCCGTTTTTTGCTTTCTTCCGATATTTTGGGGCAACCGCAAAAGGCATATCTTCCGATTTGTGTGACGGAATCGGGGATCGTTATGGATATTAGATCCTGACAGCAGAAAAATGCGTAATCTTCTATCTTTGTAACTGAATTCGGAATGACCACGGATGTCATGTCGCAGCTATTAAAGGCACTGTCACCGATAGTTGTCACAGTATCAGGAATTATCGTGCTTGAACAGCCTTTGATCAAAGTGTTTGTGGCTGTTTCGATTATTGCGTTGCAGTCTCCGCGTGAATCGTATCTCGGATTGTTTTTGTCAACAGTGATCGAAGTCAGTTCGAAGCAATAGTGAAATACATATTCGCCGATTTCTGTCACGGAATCCGGAATGATTACTGATTTCAGCTGGGCGCAATTGATAAATGCGCCATATTCGATTTTCTCGACTGAATTCGGAATAACTACAGAAATCAGGTGGTCGCACCAACGGAATGCACTTTTACCGATTTTTCTAACTGAATTCGGAATAACCACCGAAGTCAGTTCTTCGCAGTCTTCAAACGCATTTTCTCCGATTTCTGTCACAAAATCAGGTATAACCACATGGCTTCCTCCATTGTTTAAAAGTTCTTTTGCCGTTTTTTCATCCAAAATCGTCATGTCCGCCTCCATTTTTCATCATTTTAAAAAACACGGGAACTGTGTTCTGTCCCACCTGAAAACGGATTGTAAAAGTCCGCTACGACATATAGCGTCGTAGTGAAAAATTTTTTGGTTTATGTGCAGAAATTTCAATAACTTTAATGAGGTTTTTGGGGATTTTTGGGGGGATCTTCGGAGTATGTTTTAGTTATCGTTGTTTAAGTCAAAAAGCTTCTTAAATTCCTTTACAAGTTTACCGGTTCTGGCGGTTATGTTGTCAATAGTCCATTTTTCTTGGGAAACAACATCTTCATTAAGTTTTAGACCGTTTTTATAACCGATATCCTTCCCGTCTTTTTGACGATTTTTTTTCTCCTCAAAGGCTTTGTTTCCCAAATTGGAGTTGTATCCCGTAATGGTTAGGTTGCCTAAGGTGTGAACATAGTCGTTTTGGATTTTTTTTGCTTTGTCATAATCTCCACCAGCAATCATGTCTACCCAATATTCGGGTATATTTGCACCTTCAGGAAAAATGTGTTCAATAGTCCATATATATTTTTTGTTTTCCCGAGACCAAAGATCGACAATATGTTCTCTGGTGTTGAAATTTTCTTCGTAGAAGCAAAGTAAAAATCTGGTAACATCTGCATTTTCGTCGTAAACAGGACCTTTGAGTTTCTCTTCAAATTCAGAGTCTATTGCACTTTTCGATATTAGAACTCTTTTGATTTCCTCATAAACCTCATTTCCTCTCTTTGACTTTAATGAAGTATTTAATTCCATGAAAATTTTGGTCAGTTTGTTCGTAGCCGGTATATCTGTCAAATTGCGTCGAACGAAGAATTTTGTAAGAAAATTAATAATTTTTATGAAAACATCATTGGTTATTTCAAGTTCTTCCTTTTTTGAAAGAATATAGAGTAATGAAATATATGATGGAGTGCCCTGAATTCGCTCCAAGTTCAACAAGGCGTTTTTGACTTTTTTATCAGTTGCATCATCATTGTTTATTAAAATCGAATAGTTTTCAGATTCTTTTTCAAGATTGTTTAGAAATGATTCCAACCCACCATCAATCATCTTTTCGTACAAATCCAAAAGTGTAGTTCTTGTTGCGATTGCACCTAAACGATACTTGCCATTCTCTTCTTTCGCAGAAGTTGGTCCCTTCAGTTCGTCTCTGAATGCATTGTAATACTGACGGAAAAAACGTTCCTGGATATTGACATCATCCGTCAAATTATCAATGATTCTCAACCATTGTTCATGGCATTCGTCGATTTTTCCAGACTTCTCTGCTTTGGCGATCATGTAATTTTTAATGAGATCCATTGCGGAAAGGGGGATTCCTCTATTGTTTAACGATTCAAAAAGCATATAGGCATCTTTGTTGTTGCCGACTTCAATGGCAACCATAACGGCAGAACAGAATTTTTTTACAAATCCAAAGTAAGTATCAATGGAATCAAGTTCAGGATCTTCTTTTTGCCGCTCGGCAACTTCTGCATCTATTCTAGAAATAAAATGACGATAAGCAGAGTAAATTTTTCGATTGCCGTAGTACTGAATTTTAGGTTTATCTTTCAGCAGATTCAACTCATTGCACAGAATGCAGAAGTAATCATCGCAATTCTGGTTCTGATTTTGCAGAGTCAAAACAGGGGTCGGAATTTTGTCTTTTTCTTTGACTAAGCGTTTTTTTAAGTCAATAAAATCAGAGATTTGTTCATCTGTCATTCTGTTTTTGAGCTGTAATAATTTCTTATATAATGCCGCTAAAAGGAGCGACATTGTTGTTAGTCTTTGTTGCCCGTCAATCACTTCCAATGTAGTAAATGATGCCATACCGGCATTATCTCTGCTGATACAGATAAAGGAACCTAAAAAATATCCGTTATCATTTGTGATTATATCATCAAAAAGGAGATCCCACTCCTTTTGTCCCCAAGTGTAAGCTCTTTGATATTTGGGGATAGTGTAAAAACGGTTTTTACTTGCCTCGTTTGAAAATATCTCAGCAATACTATGCGCTTCAGTCAAAATAATCATTTTGTTTTCCTCCTTAATTATGAGTAAACTTACCAAAAAAAAGTCTAGGTTCTTCGCTCATCTTTTCCTCCCTCTAAAAAATCCCGCCATTATATTACACAAAAAACTATTTCCAATAACTTTTATTTTAAAAATTTCAGCAGCTTACTCCTCATCAAAATCATATCCGAGTTCTTCAAGTCGTTTTTTGCTTTCTTCCGATATTTTGGGGCAACCGTGAAAGGCACATTCTCCGAATTGTGTTACAGAATCGGGTATCGTTATGGATATTAGATCCTGACAGGAGCAAAATGCGTAATCTTCTATCTTTGTAACTGAATTTGGAATTACCATGGATGTAAGTCCGGCGCAGTTTTTAAAGGCACTGTCACCGATAGTTGTCACTGTATCAGGAATTATCGTGCTGGAACAGCCTTGGATCAAAGTGTTTGTGGCTGTTTCGATTATTGCGTTGCAGTCTTCACGCGAATCGTATCTCGGATTGTTTTTGTCAACGGTGATCGAAGTCAGTTCGAAGCAACAGTGAAAAGCATATGCGCCGATTTCTGTCACGGAATCGGGAATAACTACTGATTTCAGCTGGGCGCAACAGAGAAATGCTCTTTCGCCGATTTCTGTTACGGAGGCAGGAATAACCAGTGATTGCAATTCGATGCAACCGCAAAATGCTTGTTCTCCGATTTTCTCAACTGAGTTCGGAATAACCACCGAAGTCATTTCTTCGCAGTCTTCAAATGCATTTTCTCCGATTTCTGTCACAAAATCAGGTATGACCACATGGCTTCCTCCATTGTTTAAAAGTTCTTTTGCCATTTTTTCATCCAAAATCGTCATCTCCGCCTCCATTTTCATCATTTAAAAAAAACACGGGAACAGTGTTCTGTCCCACCTGAAAACGGATTGTAAAAGCCCGCTACGACATATAGCGTCGTAGTGAAAATTTTTTTGAAAAATTATTTACAGTATTTGTTGTAGATCATTTTGATGTGGTCAAGCCACTCTTTGCGCAGCGACGGCGGAGAAACGATCTCGCATTCAGGCGAATATCTCATTACCCTGGCAATGATCTCACTGTGGTATTCGCCGATAGGAAGGGTGATTTCGAGACATTTTTTCCCGTCAACAACAGTTTCTTTCGTGACCTGGTCTTTGTGCCATTTCTGTTTCAGGAAAAAATAGGATGCAGGTTCAAAAATGCGGATGGTCGCCGTTTCTGATTTTTCAGACGGGTATATTCCGAAGGTGCTTCCGACGAATTTGTCGATCTCTGACTTCGTGTAGATTTCGGAAAAAGGTTCTTCCGTGATGCGGCTTTTTACAAAGCGGGAAACAAGAAACTCGCGAAGTCCGTGCCGCTTGTGGCAGTAAGCCAGGAGATACCATTTCCCAGAATAATTTATGAGCCTTATCGGTTCTATTGCTCTCGAAGTTATGTCGCCTTTTGAGTCGAGATACTTTATTTCAAGGCGAACTTTCATCAGCAGAGATTCTAAAATATTTCTGAAATTGGCCACTTCCATAGTGTCAAGATCGGAAGAATCGTAAGAAATTTTATCAAGCAGATCCTCAAATTCCGCCGGAATGTAACTTGAGATTTTTGAAAGAATTTCCTTAGAAATAACAGGCACATAAGGGATTCCGTCCAGATTCATCGAATCACTCAGCTGCTTCACAAAAATATAGTAGAAAACAGCGTCGTCGAATGAATCGAAAAGCATCCCGAAAGGCGATTCGTAAACATATCCGCCAAGCTCGCGGCTGTATTTTATCGGCGCGGAAAGATAGTCCCGCATATATCCGATGTCCCGAAGGACCGTGTCGATGTGGACTTCAAAGCGTTCCGCAACTTCCTGCCGCGTAACAAAACCGCGCGTCTTGATCCTGTGGTTCATGTAAGCAATTCTTTCTAAATTCGCCATTTTACTCTCCAAAAAACAGTGCAGATCCGGCATTTATTATTTCAACGACCAGTTTTTTTCAAAGAAAATTTAAGGGAAAGGGGAGGCGGATCTCCCTGAGTTGCTCGATTTTTAGCCACTAAATTTGATTTTTGTGAAATAAAATCGTCTTATTTAATGTTGTTTACGCGGTTTTTTTGTATGTTTCGCGTGAGGATGCTGTGAAAAAGCTGATTTTTGTTATAGTTTTTCTGAGTTTTTCAGTTTTTG
>CAJOFY010000024.1 GCA_905233945.1 uncultured bacterium
TCAACGTCGTTTTGCCGTGGTCTACGTGACCTATCGTACCGATGTTTACATGCGGTTTGCTTCTTTCAAATTTCGCTTTTGCCATTTTTTTCCTCCTTTGTTAGAAAGTTATCCCAAATTTTTGTTTTTTAATATTCTCAGGAATTTCCTTGTAGTGGGAAAATTCCATCGTAAACGTACCTCTTCCCTGCGTCTGCGATCTGAGGCTTGTCATGTAGCCGAACATCTCAGCCAAAGGAACTTCGACATTGATGATCCTGATTCCGCCGGCAGCGTCTTCAAAACCGATGATCTCTGATCTTTTTGACTGAAGATTGCCCATAACGTCACCCAGATACTGTTCCGGAACATTGATTTCGACTTTCATGACAGGCTCAAGAATCCTCGGACTCGATTTTTCCTCAGCATCTCTAAAACAGTTGAGAGCAGCGACTTTGAATGCCATTTCAGAAGAATCGACTTCATGAAAGGAGCCGTCAACCAGAGCCACATGCACGTCAACCACCGGAAAACCGTATCTTCCTCCGAAAGAAGCCGTCTGAACGCCTTTTTCGATCGCACCGACGAACAACTTCGGAATGATTCCGCCTTTTGTCATATCCTCGAAAACAATGCCCGAACCCGCAGGAAGCGGCTCGAATTCCATAACGACATGGGCATACTGGCCTTTGCCGCCGGTCTGCTTTACAAGCCTGTGTTCCATTCTGACAGGTTTCGAGAAAGTTTCTCTGTAACTTACCATCGGGTTTCCGACATGGGCATCGACCTTGAATTCCCTGCGGAGTCTCTCGACAAGGACTTCGAGATGAAGTTCGCCCATTCCGGAAATGATGGTCTGACCGGTTTCAGCGTCGGCGTTGACTCTGAAACTCGGATCTTCCTTCGCAAGTTTTTCAAGAGAAAGCGCAAGTCTTTCCTCGTCGGCTTTTGTCTTAGGTTCGATCGCGATGCTGATTACAGGTTCAGGGAAAGTGATCTTCTCGAAAACGAACGCGTCGTGTTTTGAGCAGAGCGTCGATCCCGTCGTCGCATATTTCAGACCAACGATCGCACCGATGTTTCCAGCCGTGATGACTTCGACATCCTCTCTTTTGTTTGCGTGCATCCGAAGCAGTCTGCCGACTCTCTCGACTTTGTCGGAAAGCGGGTTGTAATACTGCTGGCCGACAGCAAGTTCGCCACAGTAAACCCTGACAAAACTGAGTTCGCCGACGTAAGGATCGGACATTATCTTGAAAATCAAAGCACCCGGAAAAGAATCTGTCGGTTTGACAAATTTTTCCTTTTCGTCTTTGACGGAAGTGACTTTTATCGGAGGAACATCCATTGGAGAAGGCAGATAATCGACAACTGCGTCAAGCAGAAGCTGAACGCCTTTGTTTTTGAACGAACTGCCGCAGAGAACCGGGAAAATCGAGTTGCTGATGACAGCCTTGCGCAGAGCTGCGCGGATTTTCGCAGGTTCAATCGGGGCACCGTCAAGGAAAAGAGCCATAATCTCCTCGTCGTAGTCGGACAAAGCTTCGAAAAGTTTTTCGCGGCACTGGTCAACTACTTCTTTATATTCTTCGGGGATCGAGTTCTCTTCTCTGAAAACGGCACCGAGAACATCGCTGTCGTAATAGCGCGTCGTCATGTTGATAATGTCGATAATTCCGCAGAAAGAATCTTCTTTTCCAACCGGAACCTGCACCGCAACGGCTCTTGCGCCGAGTTTCTGTTCCATCATTTTAATAACGTGGAAGAAATCGGCACCGATGCGGTCCATCTTGTTTACGAACGCGAGTCTCGGAACTTTGTACTTGTCCGCCTGTCTCCAAACGGTTTCGGACTGAGGCTCGACACCGCTTACCGCGCAGAAAACAGCAACAGCGCCGTCAAGGACTCTCAGCGAACGCTCGACTTCAATCGTGAAATCAACGTGTCCGGGAGTGTCGATGATGTTGATTCTTTTTTCGCGCCAGTAGCATGTTGTTGCAGCGGAAGTGATCGTGATGCCTCTTTCCTGCTCCTGATCCATCCAGTCCATGACTGCGGTTCCCTCGTGGACTTCGCCCATTTTGCGGGAAACGCCCGTGTAGAAAAGTATTCTCTCGGTAGTAGTCGTTTTACCGGCGTCGATGTGAGCCATGATGCCGATATTGCGGATATCTTCGAGAGCTATGTGCTTTTCAGCTGCGGACATGGAACTGAAGGCCTCCGATTATTACCACTTGAAATGAGCGAAAGCCTTGTTAGCTTCTGCCATTTTGTGAGTATCCTCTTTTCTCTTGAAAGAGTTTCCTCTTTTGTTGAAAGCGTCGTCGATCTCGCCTGCAAGTTTGGCTGCCATGCCTTTCTCGCTTCTTTTGCGGGAGAACATGATCATCCACTTCATGCCGATCGCCTGGCTGTTCTCAAGAGAAATCTCGGTCGGAACCTGATAGGTCGCGCCGCCGATTCTCGTCGATTTAACCATAACCTGCGGTCTGATGTTGTCGAGAGCGGCTTTAAAAATGTCAACCGGATTCTCTTTCTTGCTCTGAGCAGCAGTTTCAATAGCAGTGTAAACTATTGTTTCTGCTACACTTTTCTTACCGCGAAGCATGATTTTGTTGAT
Source organism: uncultured bacterium (assembly GCA_905233945.1). Lineage (GTDB taxonomy): Bacteria > UBP6 > UBA1177 > UBA1177 > UBA1177 > UBA1177. The sequence goes on from CAJOFY010000024.1 coordinate 2,600, forward strand.
GAATTTCTGAAGAAGGACATCTCCGTATTTCGGATCTGCCGGAACTTCTCTTTTTGAAACGCATTTTCTTCTTGGCATTACTCAACTCCTCTTAGCGCCGTATTTCGAACGGCTCTGTTTTCTGTTGTTGACACCCGACGTATCGTTCGTGCCTCTTACGATGTGGTAACGAACACCGGGGAGGTCTTTGACCCTGCCGCCGCGGACGAGAACAACGCTGTGTTCCTGAAGGTTGTGACCTTCGCCGGGAATGTAGCAGGTAACCTCAAAACCGCTTGTCAGACGAACTCTGGCAACCTTTCTGAGAGCTGAATTGGGCTTTTTCGGGGTTGTGGTGTAAACACGTACACAAACACCCTTTCTCTGGGGACATGAAACAAGTGCCGGACACTTGCTTTTGTTCTGCTGGTCCTTACGACCTTTTCTTATTAACTGATTAATGGTCGGCATTTTTAAACTACTCCTAATATTACCATTACCAAAAAACCGGAGGCATTGTATGGAGGGAAGGACCATTGTCAAAGATTTGACGATTTTTTGCCCTAACATATTGATTATATTAAGCTTTTACGAACGGCAAGTTTCTTTGTTTTTTTCGTTTTTCTCTTTTTCGGGCAATTTTTGCCTTTACAAAAAATTTAATAAAAACGCATAAATCGATGGAACTTTCAGGGGAGCTTTTTTGACATCAGAACTGCATTTTCGACGGGATCCGGATAGTAGTTTTTCCTGATCCCGTCTTCGGCAAAACCATACTTTTTATAATATGCGCGCGCCGGAAAATTCGATTCCCTCACTTCGAGAAAAATCTGCGCGATTCCGTTTTTTGCACACCATTCGCAAACTTCGTCCATAAGTTCGGAAGCGATCCCCTTTCTTCTCATATTTTCCGAAACGGCAACTTCAATGATTTCAGCTTCGTCAAGAACCGTCGAAAGAATCAGAAATCCGGCGATCTTTCCTTCGCGCAGAACTGCAAAAACTTTATGCGGCGCTTTTTTATTGATGATATCTTCTATAAATAAAAATGTGTTTCCGTGAAAAACGGGGTCACCGATACGCGAAATTTCAGCCCCCGATTTTGAGAGTGAAGAATGATCGAGGAGCATCTATTCCGCCGTTTTCTTTTTTCTGCCTCTTTTTTTAGGTTCTTCCTCTGCTGTTTCCGCAGGAGGGTTTTTACCGTCGTCAAAAAGAGAGCCTTGAGCCTCTTCTTCCGCTCCGGCAGATTTTGCAGCTTCCTTTTTCGGCCCCGATTTCAGTTCAGGTCTGACTTCCGGTTTCACTTCCGGAACGATTTCCGGCACGGAGTTTTTTTCGGCTTTAACTTCCGCAGGTTCGACAACGTCTTTGATTTTTACGACTTTATAGGTTTTCTGCGGAACGAGAACTTTTTCGGGAATTATCGCGCTGTCACCGTTCGATGCATTCTCGAACCACGACTCAAAATCAATAAGTCCGCTGCCGGAGACAACGTTTCCGCTGTATTTTTCCTTGAAAGCGCTTATAGTTTCCTCGAGTTTTTCCTTTTCCTCTCCGAGCGGAACAAGCTCCGAAACTATCCGGACCTCGTAGTTTCCGGGATAAACACGTTCGACTCTGTCGATATCGACTTCACCCAAATCGTTTTTACCGACAAGCTCCGTCGTTCCGTCAAGATACATTACAAAATAGACCATCTCTTTCCTCCATCTCAAAGATTTTATGAAATTCTTCCCTTTTCTTTCTGTAAAAGCGCCGCATATAAGGTTGTATCTGCAGAAATTCGTGTACGCCCCGCAGTCCTGCGACGCCTGTTTTTTCTTGGGACAGTAAAGCTGGGTTAGCTTCCTTTTTTTCGCAAGCGATTTGTTCAGTTCTATGATTTTCTGATTGAGCGGACTTTCCCTTAGTTCTATCCACTCAGGAAAAAACGCCGAAAAAAGCTGCGGCTTAACCGGACAGAACTCGCGCCGGCACGAAACGCACTGCGAAAGATGGACTTTGGTTCCCGGCATAAGCCCGGAAAATCCGGGATCTTCGCAGACTATCCAGCTGTTATTCAGAAAATTCGCCATTTTCAACTCAAAAAAACAACTGAGCGAGTTTATCTGTCAGATTTTCAATTTCAAGAGATTTTAAAAAGAACTTTAAAAAGATTTCAAAGAATATTGTGATTTATCCTGTCTAACGGAAAAATTCGGGAAGATCGGGATTATTCGCCGCAGCCGCCCTGAGGAGCAGGTTTGTCTCCGGCTTTGATCGCTTTGTCAGCCGCACAGCCTTTAAGATTCGGGTTGTGCTGGCAGATTTGTCTCTGGATGTCGTTTGCTGCAACACCGCCGCCCTGGAATTTGTTGTTGAAAATCCATGTCGGGCTGCCGCCGATGCCGATTTTGTTTCCGATTTTGATGTTTTCGGAGTGAAGTTTTACACCTTCGCCGCCTTTGAAGCATTTTTCGATGACATCAGCCTTGATTTTGCCGGTAGCGCATTTCTGCCACTCGGTGCCGCGGATGTTCTCGTTTCTGCACCAGATGTAATCCATGTAGTCTTTCGGGTAATGTTTGATTGCGCAGAGCTCGCGGATGTTTTCGTCAACTTCGCCCTGTCCGTGAAGTGCATTGAATTTACCGGGTTCAGTCTCGTTTGCGATGTAGTTTACGTGGAAATCAAGTTTGTCGTCCTTGAAAGCCTCGAAAATTTCTTTCATTGCGTTGAGTGCCATAACGCCGTAGGGGCACTGGCTCATAACGAAAAGGTCAACTCTTGCCGGGATCTCTTTTCTGCAGATCATTTCGTCTTTGCAGTCGTCATCGGCACAGTCAACTTTGCCGTTCTGGGTGTCGTCGATACCGTTGTCGCAGATTTCTCTGGTCGGGTCGAATTTAGCGCCGACTCTGAGGAGAACCGCTCCGGCTGCTTTTGCAGTCCAGCGCTGGATTTTCTGGTATTCTTCTGTCTTCTCAACTGCTTCTTCGAAAGCGAGGATAGGAAGCGTTTTGAATCCCGCTTCTGCGAATTTCTTATACATTTCCTGAGCTTTCGCGTCAGAGTAGTCAAGAGTTTCCGGGATAAGTCCGGGGAACATGCCTTTAAGCTGTCCTATAAGAGCTTCCGGTCTGCAGTCCTTGCATCTTTTGTCGGAAATGACGGTTACTTTTACTTTTGCCGGTTCCGGAATCGAGTTGCAGGCTTCGGGTTTTGCGGTCTTGTATTCGTTGCAGATCGCTCTCATGAAATCGTTGGAAGTTCTTCCGCCTCTGTAGGGCTGACCCTGAAGATAGATCGTGGGCGAGCCGTTTGCCCCTTTCGATTTCGAGAATTTGTAGCTCTCGAGAAGGATCTGTTCGCCTTCGTCGCCGTCTTTACATGCGTTGACTTTCGCTACGTTGAGGTTGAGCTCTTTCGCGCAGCTTTCAAAGTTGTCGGGAATCTTTCTCGACTCTTTGTTCATGCAGACAACAAGGTTCATGTAGTCTTTCGGGAGATGTTTTTTAGCGCAGAGGAAAAGTTTGTCGCCTTTACGCTCTGTCTCACCGTGCATCGGCATCCAGCCGCCGTCCTTTTCGTAGCCGATGTAGTTGAGCTCGAAGTCGACAGCATTGCCGAGCTGGTCAAGTGTCGGTTTGATTGCGTTCATAACCTGAACACCGTAGGGGCACTTACTCATAACGTGGAAAGAAAGTTTAACTTTCTCTTTCGCTTCGGGTTCTTTTTTAGTCTGTTCGCCGCATGAAACGATCATGCTGATGCAAAGAGCGAAAGCCGAAGCAAGAATCAATAATTTTTTCAAGAAATCCTCCTTTAATTAGGTTGTCAAAACGTAACAAAAAAACGGGTGATAATATTCATTTATTATAAAAAAGCAACTTTTACCGGCGCTTCCCGTCAAGTCTTTCCCCTTTTCAACAGCTTCTTTAAAAAAAATATTCCAAAAATCTAAATTTGCCGCTAAAATAGCAGGTTTTTTGTTTTTATTGTTAAAAACAGGAGAGACTTATGAAAAATTTCGCTCTTATCGGCGCAGCGGGATATATCGCACCGAGACATATGCGCGCCATCAAGGATACAGGCAATAATCTTATTGCGATAATGGATCCTTGCGACAGCATCGGAATCATCGACTCATACTTTCCGGAAGCAGAGTTTTTTACCGAATTCGAGCGTTTCGACCGGCATCTTGACAAACTCAGAAGGCGTGAGACAAAAATCGACTATGTCAGCATAACATCGCCCAACTATCTTCACGACGCACACATAAGAATAGCGCTCAGAAACGATGCCGACGCGATCTGCGAAAAACCGCTCGTCCTCAATCCGTGGACTGTCGACAACCTCAAAATAATCGAAAACGAGACAGGTCATCATATCAACACGATTCTTCAGCTCAGGCTTCATCCGACAATCACCGAACTAAAAAAAAGGATCGATGAAGGCCCTAAAGACAAAATTTACGACATCGACCTCACCTACATCACGAGCCGCGGCAGATGGTACGACGTATCGTGGAAAGGCGACATCGCAAAGTCCGGCGGCATGGCGACCAACATCGGAATACACTTTTTCGACATGCTCCAGTGGATTTTCGGATATGTCCAGAAAAACATTCTCCACGTTCAGGAAAAAGATGTCGCAGCGGGCTTCATGCAGTTCCAGCGGGCACGTGTCAGATGGTTCCTCAGCATAAACGAAAATATGCTCCCGAAAGCTGTCAAAGAAGCAGGGAAAAGAACTTACCGCTCGATAACAATTGATGGAGAAGAGCTCGAGTTCAGCGAAGGTTTCACGGAACTCCACACAAAAAGCTACGAAAAAATCCTTGCCGGCGATGGATTCACGCTCGAAGACGCAAGAGCCGCGGTAGAAATCGCATTCAATATCAGAAACGCGATTCCGATAGGGCTCCGCGGCGAATACCACCCGTTCCTGAAAAACTGGGGGAAATAAATAATGGAAAAAGATTATTTCGTTCATGAAACAGCCATAATTGATGACGGCGTAACCATCGGAAAAAACTCAAAAATATGGTGTTTTTCGCACATTCTGAAAAACACGAAGATAGGCGAAAGGTGCAACATCGGACAGAACTGCGTTATCGGCGCCAACGTAACGCTCGGCAACGGTGTTAAGGTGCAGAACAACATATCGATTTACGACGGTGTCGAAGTCGAAGACGATGTTTTTCTAGGGCCCTCAATGGTTTTTACCAACGTCATCAACCCCCGCGCTTTCATTGAACGCAAGCATGAATTTAAAAAAACTTTGATGAAAAAAGGATGCTCGGTCGGAGCGAACGCCACAATTGTCTGCGGCACAACTATCGGAGAATATTCGTTAATCGGCGCCGGAAGCGTCGTCTGCAGGGATGTTCCAGATTTTGCTCTTGTCTACGGAGTCCCGGCTAAAATTCACGGCTGGGTTTCAAAAAACGGTTATAAACTTGAATTTGACGGAAACGGAGAGGCTTTTGACAGTTCGGACGGCAGCAGATACCGTCTGAGCGGAGGAAAAGTCACGATGATTTCCGGAAATACGGAGGAAAAATGAGTTTTTTTGATGTCTTGAAAAGTCTGCTCCCGCATGAAAAGGTTTATCCTGTTGAACTTTCAAACGAAACGTTCTATCCTTCGCTCAAAAATTCGCCTGTTCCGGTAATTGTCGATTTTTATGTCGAAAAATCGCAGCCGTGCAGCATGGTTTATTCAACTCTGACGAAGTTCGCCACCGATTTCAAAGGGCGGGCGCGTGTCGGAGCGTTCAATCTGTCGCAGGATACTGAAGGAAAAATTATCGTTCCGTGCAAGATAAAGGCTGTTCCGACAATCGGAATCTTCATCAAGGACGAGCCGGTTGAAATGCTTGAAGGGGTTTCCGGATACCTTAAAATCCAGGAAGCTTTTGAAAAAGCAGAAGAAAAAATCAATAAAAAAAGCGGTCATAAATAATTTATTATTAGGAGGATGTTATGAAAAAATTTTTGGCGGCACTGCTTGTTTCGGCGTTATTTTTTGCCGTAAGCTGCGGTGGTTCCAGTTCGGAAAAAAAAGAAGTCGTAGAAGAAAAATCAGAGAAAATTTCAGCTGAAAAAGGCGGAGAAATCGAAGTCTCAGACGGCGCGGCAAAAATCAAAATTCCGGCAGGTGCACTTGCGAAAGACACCGAAATTTCGGTAAAACTTTACAAAACCAGTGGTTTCAACAACAAAAAAGCACTTGCTTCGAATGTTGTAGAATTCGGCCCCAGCGGCACTGTTTTCCAGAAACCCCTTTTGATAACGATCAACGCCGAGAAGTCGGTAAGCGGCAAAACAATCGCTGCAGCCGTTATGAAAAGCGACGGCTCTTGGAGCTTCAGCAAAGAGGGCGCTGCTGTAAAACTTGCCGGTTTTGACGAATCAGGCGACCCGATCATGACTTCGGCTTCAGGCGACCCGATCATGACGAACGCTTCAGGCGACCCGATCATGAGTTCCGCTTCGGGAGATCCGATCATGATGAGCGCTTCGGGAGATCCGATCATGGTCACAGCTTCAGGCAACTCGATGATGAGCACGGCTTCGGGAGATCCGATCATGATGACAACAGGCCACTTCTCAAGCTACACTTTCGTTGTTGTTGACGAAGTCAAGGAAGATTCCAAAGACAACGGAAAGCAGCATTCAGGCGATGTTACATGCAAAACCATAAAAGAGTGGGACACTCTCTATGATGATGCAGAGGATAACGACTACAACAACAAGGAAGACAGCTCGATCTACTGCCAGAAAACAGGCGAGATGCTCGTTTACTGTCTTTACGGTGATTTCTACGGCTCGTATTCCGACATCTACTCGATAAAAGTCGGAAGCAAGGAATTCAAATGCGAATCGGAAAACAACGAAGACTGTGTTTTCGGAATGGAACAGTACTGCGGACACTTTGACGGCGAATACGAGGACGGTTACTACTGCGAAGAACAGGGCACATGCGAGAACACTGGCGAAACTGCCAAAGCCTGCGCTTCGACAAAAGGTGACGGCAACTTCTACTATCAGGTCGGTGATAAAAAATTCGACGGCTGCACAAGCGAGGACGTTGAATCATGCTACAATGCATTCCGTGAATACTGCGGAGAAACAATTCCCGATGATGAAGAGGAAGCGGAAGAAATTCCTGAAGAGTGCTACTATTATATGTATTGCGAAAGCGGAGATTTCGATATTTACCGCTGTACTCCGGAAGACGATGACATTTATATTTACATGAACAATCATCAGCAGGAATGCGATGAACCTGAAGAAGATATGGAAAAATGCGACAAAGAGCTGGCTCTTTTCTCAGAGTCTTGTTCCAGCAATGAATAATTTTTTATTTTAGGAGGAATTGTTATGAAATCTTACATCGCTGAATTTATCGGCACATTAGCACTTGTAACTTTAGGCTGCGGCACGGCAATGCTTGTCGGCTGCGACACGCTGCCTGGTTATCTTTTAACCGCGTTTGCATTCGGTCTTACGATTGTCGGAATGGCTTACTGCGTAGGCAACATTTCCGGCTGCCACATCAATCCGGCTGTTTCGCTCGGCGTTCTCATGACCGGCGGAATGACGGTTAAAGACTTTATCGGCTATGTTATTTCACAGTGCCTCGGTGCACTTGCAGGCTCGGGACTTCTTGCCCTCATCTTCAAACTCGGCAATGTCGCTGACAAAACCGGCGGATTCGGAACAAACGGACTCGGCGACGTTAACAGCGGCGTTCACGGCAGTGTTGCAGCAGGTCTCATCGTTGAAATCGTCCTTACATTCTTCTTTGTTTTCACTATTCTGGGCGTAACCTCGAAGAAAGGCAACCACGGTTCGTTTGCAGGCATGGTTATCGGCTTCACGCTTGTTCTCGTCCACATTTTGGGCATCGGCCTTACCGGAACATCTGTCAACCCGGCTAGAAGCTTCGGCCCGGCAGTTGTAGCTGCAATCGCAGGCAACACCGCTCCTATCGCAGCACTCTGGGTCTTCATAGTTGCTCCGCTTATCGGCGCTGCAATCGCTGCATGTCTCTGGAAATTCCTCTCAAAAGAGAACTAATTCTTTACAATTAAAATCTTTTTCATTTTCGGCTTGACATAGATTTTCATTATGATATTTTTCCGCGCCGTTGACTGTGTCCGGCCGCCGTTGACCTTGTCCGGCCGTTTTAATAACTTAACATTTGGAGGATCAAATGACCAGAAAGAAAGTTCTCATCATGGGTGCTGCCGGTAGAGATTTCCACAACTTCAACACCTATTTCAGACACAATCCTGAGTACGAAGTAGTTGCTTTCACCGCAACTCAGATTCCTGACATCGATGGAAGAAAGTATCCGAAGGAACTCGCAGGCGAAGACCTTTACCCGAACGGTATTCCTATTTATGACGAAACCGAACTTCCGAGACTTGTAAAAGAGCTCGGCGTTGAAGTATGCGTATTCGCTTACAGCGATATTTACTATCCGATAGTTATGAGCAAAGGCGCTCTCGTCAACTCTCTCGGCGCAGACTTCGTTCTTATGGGCTATGACAAGACGAAGATCAAATCCTGCAAACCGATCATTTCGATCTGCGCAGTAAGAACCGGTTGCGGCAAAAGCCAGACAACAAGATTCATCTATGATATTTTCAAGAAAATGGGCAAAAAGGTCGTTGCTGTACGTCACCCGATGCCTTACGATCCTGACCTCAACAAACAGGCTGTTCAGCGCTTCGCTAAAATCGAAGACCTCAAAGCTAACAACTGCACAATCGAGGAAATGGAAGAGTACGAGCCGCACATTGCTGCAGGCAACGTAATTTATGCTGGTGTTGACTACGAAGCTATCCTTCGTCAGGCTGAAAAAGATGTTGACGGCGAACCCGATGTCATCCTCTGGGACGGCGGAAACAACGATTTCCCGTTCTATGATTCTGACCTCAAGATCGTTGTTGTCGATCCTCTCAGACCGGGTCACGAATGCCTCTACTATCCGGGCGAAGTTAATGTTCTTATGGCTGACGTTATCGTCATCAACAAAATGGACAGCGCAACTCCGGAAGACATCAAAACAGTTAAAGATAACTGCAAGAGACTCGCTCCGAACGCAGTCGTTATCGAAGCTGACTCCGAACTTACCGTTGACGGCGACATCAAAGGAAAGAGAGTCCTCATCGTTGAAGACGGCCCGACACTTACCCACGGCGGCATGAAGACCGGCGCTGCAAAAGTCGCTGCACAGAGAAACGGCGTTAAAGAGATGGTTGACCCGAAACCGGCAGCTGTCGGCAAAATCGCTTTCACCTACAGAAAATATCCGAACATCGGCGAAGGCATCCTTCCGGCTATGGGATACGGCGAAGAGCAGATGAGAGACCTTGAGAAGACCATCAACGCAATTGATGCTGACCTCGTTCTCAGCGGCACCCCGATCGACCTCGGCAGAGTCGTTAAAGTCAACAAACCGATCGTTAGAGTCGGCTATGAACTTGCTCCGAGAGGAGACGGTGCAGAAATGCTCAAGAAAGTTATTGTTGACAAACTTTTCGGCGGATGCAAAGGCTGCTGCAAATAGTTTTTTGTAACTGATTTTGTTAAAGAGGGGGCTCTGGTCCCCTCTTTCTTTTTTTGATGGAGTTTTTATGAAAATAGTGATCGCACTCGGCGGCAATGCCTTGATAAAACCGGGAGACAAAGGAACTGTCGAAGATCAGGAAAGAAATATCCGCGCTTCAATGGACGGAATCGTGGAACTCATTAAGGAAGGGCATCAGGTTGTAATCACGCACGGAAACGGCCCTCAGGCGGGTGCAAGGCTCATCCGCAACGAAATGGCCGAAACCGAAGTTTATCCCGATCCGCTCGTCGTATGCGTCGCAGACACGCAGGGCAGCATGGGATACATGATAGAGCAGGGGCTTATGAACTGCCTCAGCAAGGCTGGAGAAAAGAAGATCAAAGTTGCGACTCTTGTAACGCAGATCGAAGTAAACCCGCTCGATCCGGCTTTCAAAAAGCCGACAAAGCCGGTAGGTCCGTTCTACAATCAGCAGAAAGCTCTGATGAAGATGAAAAACGGCTGGAAAATGGTGGAAGACAGCGGCCGCGGTTACCGCAGAGTCGTTCCGTCGCCCATGCCTCTCAGAGTTTTGAATCCCGAAGCCATGAACACCCTTATCGACGCGGGTTTCACCGTCATTACAGGCGGCGGCGGCGGTATTCCGGTCTATAAAAGCAAGGATAAATCGGGTTATCAGGGGATTGACGCCGTTATCGACAAGGATCTGGCAAGCGTAATGATCGCGCAGACGATCGATGCGGACATGGTCGTAATTCTCACAGGAGTTGAAAAAGTCGCGGTAAACTTTAAGTCCGACAAGCCGACATGGCTTGATCAGATGACTTCAGCAGAAGCTGAGAAATACCTGGCTCAGGGCGAATTCCCGGCAGGAAGCATGGGTCCGAAAATTAGATCGGCCATCGATTTTGTCAAAAACGACCCGAAAAAAGTCGTTATCATTACTTCCGAAGACAAACTTGCCGATGCCATGGAAGGCAAGACAGGAACAAGAATAATCCATTAAAAATCTCTTCCGGCGCTGCAGATCAAGGAGTTTAGGAAATTCAGTGTGTCCAGGAAATCCAGGGAGCAGCAGTATTTTTTGCCGGTATTTGCCACTTTCGATATTTTCGCTATAATCAGCGGTTTTTTGTTTATTATTGTTATAAATATAGGAGATTTTGATGGCTGATTTTTTGAAACTTGTCGATTCACCTGCCGGTTCAAGGCTTATTGTCCAGGGAAACAGCGCCTTTGCGCTCGGCGTCGTTCATGCAGGCTACCACGCGGCTGACGGTTATCCCGGAACTCCCAGCACCGAAGTCATCGATAAAAACCTCAAATATGTTCAGGACAGAATGACTGTCGGCTGGAGCGTAAACGAAGCAAACGCGACTGCTGTCACGATAGGTCACGCGGTTGCCGGAATGGACAGCGTCGTCACGATGAAGATCCCCGGCCTCTTCCAGGCTGCCGACACCATCACGACTTCGGCTTTCTACACCGGTCAGATGGGCGCTTTCGTAGTTTATGCGGCAACCGACTATGTTCCATCAAGCACTCAGCACGTAATAGATGCTAGATATTTTCTGAGCGCAGCGAGAATTCCGGTTCTCGAGCCGAGAAATCACCAGGAACTTTACGACATGGCTTTCATCGCGGCAGATCTTTCGCGTATGTTCAAAACACAGGTATGCATTCTTGCAAGCGGTATTCTGGCACACAGCGAAGGACTTGTCGTAACGAGAGAGCCGCGTAAGATCGAGCCGCTTCCAGTTCCGTCAGACCTTTCGAAGTGGATGCTCATGCCCGGCATCGCAAGGAAAAACTACAACGAAGCGACAACTCACAGGATCCCGCAGGTCCTTGAATTTGTCGAAAACAACAAAGATTTCATAACCGAAACAAAAGGAACCGATGATTTCGGAATTGTCGTTGTCGGAGAAAGCGAGATCATCGTCAAAGAGGCTCTTCTCAATGCCGGCCTCAATCCGTCGATACTTTCGATGTCGATCGCAAACCCGGTTCCGGTAAAGAGAATCCGCGAGTTCGCGTCAAAAATCAAAGGCAAACTCTTCGTTTTCGAAGACGGCGACAGATTTTTGCAGGAAAAGATCGAAGCGGCAGGAATCGCAGTCATCGGCAAACCCGAATATTCGGTCCTCACCGACTGGACTCCGCAGGATGTCATCGATTTCCTTAAAGATTTTATCGAGATCAAAGCGCATAAGGAATCGACTGTTCCGGCGATCAAACCGCTCATCAGACCGCCTTCGATCTGCCCTGGATGTCCGTTCCGCGGATACGCCCTTTCGGCTGAAAATCTCAGAAAGAAAGGGAAACTTTTCGCAGGTTTCGGTGAAATCGGATGCTCGACGCTCCTTTTCATCAACAAAGGGATCGATACCGTCCTCTGCATGGGCGGAAGCGACGCGATGAGACAGGGGTTCTGCCTGAGCAGACCTGAAATGGCGTCTAAAGTCGTCAGTGTAATCGGCGATTCGTGCGAATGCCACAGCGGTATCGACGCGACAAGAAACGGCGTTTTCAGAAACGTTCCCGGCGTCAAAGTCGTCCTTGACAACAGCGTAACGGCCATGACAGGCGGCCAGCCCGCGCCGACAAGCTATGCAAACCTTGCCGGAGTTCCCAACAAATTCAGGCTCAAAGAGGCGATCGCGGCTGAAAAATGCGATGTTGTCGCTGTCAACGCCTACGATCTTGCAGGAATCGAAAAAGCTCTCGAAAAGGCTCTCGACGACGCCGAAGCAGGCAAATTCACCAATCTGGTGATCGAAGGGCCGTGCCAGCAGATCATGGATAAATCGAAAAAGAAAAGAACGATAAAAATCGATGCCGAAAAATGCAAAAAGTGCGGAAGATGCAACGTCTGCCCCGGCATAAAATTCGACAAGGAAAATGGCCCCTCCTTCACGAATATGTGCATCGACTGCGGCGGAAACAAACAGATCTGCATGCAGAGATGCCCGTTTGGAGCGATCGTTCCGATAGAAGTTTCGGAAAAGAAGGCTAAAGTTGAAGCTCCGGGGACTGTTCCGGCTGAAATTCCCGAAGTAAGCGTCGCAAAAGAACTTCTCCCAGAGTCGATCAGAGTTGCTATCCGCGGAATCGGCGGTCAGGGCAACCTTTTCTTCGGCAAAGTGCTTAGTGAGATTGCGCTCCACACGCCATACGGCGAAACCGGCATCGTAAAAGGCGATACCCACGGCATGGCACAGTTGGGCGGCAGCGTAATTTCAACTTTTGCATGCGGCAAAGTTTATAGCCCGATCCTTTCGCCCAAAAGCGCGGATGTCCTTGTAGTAATGGAGACTTCCGAAGTTTTCTGCAACGGCTTCCTCGACCTTCTGAAACCGAACGGAACGATAATTCTGAACAGATTCGAGTCGCTTCCGGCGAACATGAAAAAAGAGGACTACCCGAAAATCGAAGATATCAGGAAGGCTCTTGCAGGCTACAAAGTCATTGAAACCGATGTTATTGAAACAGTCGCTAAAATCGGCGACAAATCGGGAAAAACCGCAAACATCGCAATGCTCGGACTTCTCTCGTCGATAGAGCCTTTCTCGGCAATACCGAAGGAAATCTGGCTCAAAGCTCTTATGAAACTCTCGCCCACAGACGCTGCGAAGGCGGCTAACTACGCGGCATTCAACGCAGGAAGAGGAGAATAGCTTGTCTCACTGCGCAAAATCTGAAAAAATTGTCTCAATAGCTGAAAAAATTTTTCTTGCGCTCTTTGTTCTTTCAATTTTTTCGACTTTTATTTTCTGGTGGAGCGGACTCAGCGAAAAAAACGCACTCGATTCCGAAACTGATCATAAGTTTGCGGAAATATTGAATAAAAACTTTAAACAAGGGGATATTGTCTTTACAGAAAACGACTGGGATCTCGACTTTCTGAAATATCTCGATAACGGAATCCTGCCGGTATTTTTAGACCTCAAAAACGCGACGGAACAGTCGGTCGCAAGAATGAAAAACAGCGATGAACGGGTGTTTTTACTCATGAAATCGGAAAAATCACGTGAATTTTACGTGAAAAAATTAAATTTGAAGGTTCTGGAAACGTTAAAAGCTGGCGAAGGCGAGGTTGTTATCGCAGAAACCCTTTTCAAAACAGTCAGAAAGACTCTCGTTTTTTCCCGGGACATCGGCAAAGCAAAGCGCGTTGCCTTTTCAAAAGGCGAAAAAACCGGGGAATGCCGCAAAGTTTCCGAAAAAAAGTGGCAGTGTTCCGATGAAAACTGGAATTATGTCGGTCTGACGACTGCTTCGTTCAACGGAGAATCGAGACAGGCAGTCTGGGCTCATCCGATTGCCGGAAAGACTCTGGAAATTATATTCGACCTTCCGGAAAACAGCAGAACTCTGCGCTTTAATTCGGTTTTTGCGGAATCGGCTTATCACTCGAAAAACACATCTCCTGTCAATGTCGAGATTCTGGCTGACGGAAAAACTTTGCTGAAATATGCAAACCCTTTCACTTCCAAAGTCAAGGAAAATGTTGCAAAAATACCTGAAAACACTAAAGAAATAACGATAAAACTGACAACTCGTGACGACAGACAGCGTCACTTTGTCTTTAACGGATTTATCAGCGATGAACTTTAAAAACAGCTTTAAAAAAATAGATTTTCTCCTTGCAGGAACAACCGCGGTTTTCGTTTTTCTGATGATTTTTCTTACATCCGACGCAACCGGTTTTGTCCGCGACGAAGGCTTCTACATGAGAGCTGCCGACCACATGGCGGACTGGTACGAATCGATCGGAACAAACATCGCAAACGGAGATTTCGCTAAAATTTTTTCCAAAAATGAAATCGACAAGTATTTCAACTACAACTCGGAGCATCCGCCTTTCATGAAAGAGCTTTTCGGCCTTTCGCAGTTCATTTTCACGCGGAAACTCGGGATCCTCTCAGCACCTATGTCGGCACGCCTTGTTTCGGCTGTTTTCGCCGCGCTCACCGCACTTATGATCTACTTTTTCGGACTTTTTTTCTTCAGCAGAATCACCGCTGTCACCGCTCCGCTCCTCTTTTTCACGATGCCGCACATCTTCTTTCACTCGCATCTCGCCTGCTTCGATGTGCCGATACTTTTTTTCTGGAGCGCAACTTTCATTCTCTATGTTTTGTGCATTAAAACGAAAAAAACTTCAGTTCATATTCTCACAGCCGTTTTCTTCGCTTTCGCGATGGCAACAAAGCACAATGTTCTCTTTGTTCCGATAGTTCTGTTTGTTTCGTGGCTTTTTTTCTACGCTTTTTCTTACCGCAGAGAGGCCGGCAAAGGCGGTTTCACCGGATTTTTCAAAGCGATTCCGAAAGTTTTCTGGTTTATGGCAATAATTTCGCTGCCGCTTTATTTCCTCATCTGGCCGAGAATGTGGTTCAACACCATTGACAGGCTGATAACCTATGCCGAATTTCACGGAAAACACGTCAATTATCTGAATTATTATTTCGGGAAACCGCTTAAAAATGGCCCCTTTCCTTTCAGTTTCCCTTGGGCGATGACGTTTTTTACCACTCCGGCACCGCAGCTTGTCTGCTTTTTTGCCGGAATATTCTATTTCTGCCGTGATTTTTTCAAAAGTTCTGATTCGACCGGAAAAGAGGCCGCTTTCGCGATGATTACCGGGTCGCTTTTCCCGATTTTTCTCATAGCATGGCCGAGCGTTCCAATTTTCGGCGGTATAAAACACTGGTTCACCGGCTATCCGCTTATGCTGACGGCGGGAGTTTTCGTGATTGAAGAATCGGCAAGAAAAATAATAAAAACAACGACTTGCAAACAAAACATCATCGTTTCGGCCTTTTTCGTCCTCGCTCTGATTTCTCTGATTCAGCCGAATATAAAATTTGCAAAAAGAGGCGCTGCGTTCTATAACGAGCTGATAGGCGGTGCACAGGGGGCGGCAGAAGCGAGAATGCAAAGAAACTTCTGGGGTTACGACATAATCGACTTGACGGCAACACTGAACAAAGAGGCGCCGCAGAATGCAAAACTCTACATTATGAGCGGTTACGAAGGGCTGAACCCCAATTCTTTCAAGTTCATGCAGAGAGCAGGCTTTGTCAGAGATGACATAAAAGCGACAAACACCCTGCACGAAGCCGATTTCGCGCTGTTTTTCTATGAGAAGCAGAACGAGCATATTTTGAACAGCATAGCTTACGAGTTCGGAACAATCAGGCCGCTGGCGGTCTCATCGACCGATTCCGTGTTTTATTCCGCACTTTTCAGGAGGGAGAAATGACATATCTTTTTACAAATCCTCAGGTAAAAAAATGGCGGGTCCTTTTCTGGCTTTCATTCTGTTTCAACATCATTCTCTTGGGAGTTGTCATTTACACAGTGAACGACAGCAAGAAAGAGGAGACTGATGTCAACCTGACTGCCGAACAGGGTGACAAGCCGGCAGAAAACGGCACCCAGACGGGAGAAGAGACGGCAGAAGGTCAGGAAGGCGCGCAGCAGACCGAAACGGCGGAACCTGAAAAAGAGATTCAGATAAATACTGATCCGGGAGAACTCATATCATCGTCAGCTGTGATTGAAGACAACTTCTACAATGCTTTCAACTCCAACTCTGAACTTAGCAGAATCGCAAAAGCTCTCGGAATGCCGAATCTCGCCGATGTCCTAAGCGCCCATGTCGGACGCCTTCTCATCTGGGATATCGTCCTTCGCAACGATGTCAGGAAAGGAGACAAAATAGACTTCGTCTTCAGAATTGTTCCCGATGAAGAAAAAAGGACAAGAAACGACCTTCCCGATATTCTTGAAATCATTGCCGTCAAATATTATTCCCACAAATTCAATAAAGAAATAAGTATATACAAATACGAAGCTAAAAATTCTATTGCAAAATATTATTATTCAGACGGAATAATGCTTGAAAAAATCATATCGCCGTTTCCTCCTATTAAAAATTACATTCAAATTACCAGTACCATCGGCGACAGAGCTCCGAAACACGAGGGAATCGACTTTAAAACAAATGTCGGAACGCCGGTTTATGCCACTGTTGACGGCACGGTTTCCAGAACAAACTGGAAAACACGCTACAACGGCTACTGCATAGAAATCGAGGCAAAAGGAACACCTTACGTTTTCAAATACCTCCATCTGAGCGAAGTCAATGTCGAGCCGGGACAGAAAGTCAAGATCGGCCAGCAGATCGCAGCTTCGGGAAACACCGGAAAATCGACCGCGCCGCATCTGCACTACCAAATCAACGTCGGCAACAAAGGCAAGGTTGTGGATCCGATGAAGTACCACAAGACGATAATCGAAAAACTCCCGGAATCGGAACGGGAGAACTTCAAAAACAGAATCGCCGAACTCGACGAATTGATGAAATAATTTGCCGCTATCGACCCCGAAAAATTTGACTGAAAAATTTTTATATTGTATCCTTCAACGATTTTTTTTGGAGATTTACAGTTGAACCATAGGGAGAGTCAAGTGAAAAAGATTGTTAATGCTTTAAGTTTCCTGATTATTATTCTCATCTCTTGCCAGTTGTTCGCCGAAGATTCGGTCGCTGTCGCGCAGACAATAGCGAAAACCGCTCCGGAAAAGAAACTTGCAAAAGAAATCGACGACAATTTGTCCCTGCTGCTCTCAAGTATCAAAACCGCCAAGGTCACGGCGGCAAAATCGGCGAAAACCGACAGATGCAACGGCGACCAGAAGTGCGTAGCGCAGGTCATTACAAAAAACGAGTCCTCTGATTTCGCCGTTGTTCCGAAAATCAAAAAGGGATCGTCGGATGTAAAAGTCACTCTCGCAATGTTTGACGCCAACGGAAAAAAGAAAGGCTCTAAAACGGTTACTTCCGGCGCAGACGCCGACAGCGAAGACATCGCTTCCGATATGCTCAATGCGTTGAAATCACTGATTGCATCGGCATCTCCGGATGAGGACGAGGCTCCGAAAAAGTCTGCTGTCGCGGCAAACAGAACCGCTTCATACTCAGAAGTCAAGGAAGAAATCAAAAAAGGCTTCGCGGCTTACGACAAAGGCGATCTTGACGGCGCAGCGGAAACTTTCGACAGAGCGGCGAACGAGCTTAACTGCAAATGCCAGCAGAATGAAATCGCACGCTCGCTTCTCGATGCAGTCAAAAAAATCCAGAAAGGCCTTTCAAAAGCAACCGATTCTCTTGACGACGGCGACTACAAAGGCGCTCTGAGAACTCTTGAAACGCTCAGAAAATCGGATACCGATGTGCGCGAACAGGGCTACAAGGCTATGGTTTTCAAGAAAGACAAGAACAACCGCAAAAGATACGCAGAGCCCAATCCGCAGGATGCTCAGGCTGTAGAGCAGATCCACAAAAGCTTCAAATCTAAAATCGAAGAAGCAAGAAAATGGCGCGCTAAACAGATTTCCGACATCGACGACTGGGTAAACAACAACATCAAAGCGCGTGAAAAAGCGATAAACGACCTCAAAGCAAAGGAAAAAGAGCTCGTAAAACAGCAGAAAGACGCTGAAACCGCTCTCAAAAACAAAATCCGCGATATGAAATACCAGTGGGAAAAGGACGATTCCGACATCGAGCAGGAAATCGTAAACCTCGAAAGCCAGATCACGCAGATTGAACAGCGTGAAAAGGGCGTCATCAAAGTTTCCAACAAAAAACGCGACGAAGCCAAGGACAACGATTTCAAAAACAACGACAAGGCTTACAGCGAATGGAAAAAGAAACACCAGCAGGAAAAGGACGCTTACTACGAAAAGCAGAAAAAGCTCGAAACAACCGAAGGCGAGAAAGTCACGAAAAGAGTCGCCGAGCTTGAAAAACGCAAACAGGCTCTTGAAGCCAAAAACAGAGACACTGATGCCAAAATCCAGAAAATGGCCGATGATTTCGAGGCTGAGGAACGCAGAATCATGGCGGCAAACGAAGCTGTCAGAATGAAAAACGAGGACGAGGACAGAAAATACAATGTCCAGGTCGAAAAGGAATATCAGAAAAAGTTCGACAGTCTGAACCAGAATCTTGCAAAATACGATGACCAGGAATCTGCAAAAGAGAGAGAACTCCAGAAATACCAGCAGGAAATCGAAGAATATATGATGAAGAGCGCTACGACCCTCGGACAAATCCAGGAAAGCGTGGAAAAAGACCGTGCTAAAGCCGAGGCCGACTATGCAAAAGAGAAAGAAGCGGCTCAGACAAAACTTGAAAAAGATTACGAAGACAAGCTCAACCAGCTTGCGGCACAGAAAACCAAGCTCGAAGAAGCCATCGCGAAACATACCGATGACACCGAGACGATGAAGGCAAAGAAAGAAGAGGCAATGATCGCCGAGAACGAAAAGACGATAGTTGCTGCAGAGCAGAAAATCACCGCAAACGAAGAGGCAGTTGCGAAAACCGAACAGGAATATGAAGAAAAAATCGCGAAACTTCAGGATGTGATCGCAAAAACGGTCGATGATGAAGAGAATGAAAAGGCGAACAAGGAAAATGCCCTCCGTTCCGAAAACGAAAAACTTCTTTCGGAAGCCGGCAATATAGACGATCAGATCGAGGCCGAAAACGGCAAATTCGCCGACTTCAAAGGCAGACTTGACGACGATTACGCGACAAAATCGGCAAACATCGACGACAAGATCATGGAACAGAAGAACAAGATGGCCGAAGCAGTCGAAAACTTCAAGGGTAACTGGGGCGACTATGTTGCAAAGGAAATCGACAAACTTGCCGCGAAAGACAACGCTTTGAGAGGCCAGATCGACGAAGAAAAAGGCAAAATGGCCGAGATCGACGGCAAACTTGAGCAGCAGAAAGCCGAAGAACTCAACAAACTTGATGTCAGACTTGCGGCTGCCGAAGACGCTTTCGCACAGAAACTGAGCAAAGTCGATGAAGATGTTGCAAAAGACATCGATAAAGTAAAGGCTGACACGGCTGCCCAGCTTGACAAAGCAGCTGCCGAAGACGCAAAAATCGCTGATGCGCACTCCAAAAAGATGGCTGACCTTTCGGCGGAAGAAGGCAAAATCGCTGCTTCTTACGATGCAAAAATCGCAAAATACGATGATCAGATCGCTTCGATCGACAAGAAATACGAGCAGAAAGCAGCTCCCTACAGCCTTGATCCGATCAACGACGAAATGAATCAGTCGATTGCGGAACTCGAAAACAAAAAGATCGAAACCACAAACAAACTTCAGGAACTCCTTGACGCGATATCTTCCGCAAGAGACAACGAAATGCAGAGCTATGCCGACAAGAAAGATGGGGCAAAGGACAACAAGGCCGAACTTGCAAAAATCGACAGAGACCACGCTTCGGCACTCAGAAAAATCGACAATGACAAAGCTTCGGCTGAAAGAAAGATCAAATTCGAGGAAGAGAGTGCAGCAAGAAAGATAAACCTTGAAAAATCGAAATATGAAAGAAAGATCGCAAACAACAAAAACGAGCTTGCAAAAATCGAAAAAGAGAAGAATCTCGAACTCATTTCGATAAAGAAGGATATCGCCGCAATCGAGCAGGAAAAGTCGAACGCACTCAAGGCACACCAGAAAAAAGTTGCTGCTGCTGAATCGGCTCACAAGAACCAGATGGCGCAGAGAGCCGGCGTTTCCAAGAAAATCAAAGCTGACGGCGCTGCGAAGGAGAAAAATATCGCTGCAAGCACAAAGGCGAGAAAGAATGCCGTAAACGCTGAAAAAGCTCAGGAAATCAAGAAAATCCAGACTGAAAAAGCGAACCTGAACGCAAAATACAAAGCTCAGGGCGACAAAGAGAAGGCAGCTGTCAGAAACAACATCGCGGCAAAACAGAAAGAGCTTCAGGCAAATGCGGCTGCGATGAAAAACTGGGAAAAGAAGTCCAACACTCCTGACCCCGCAAAACTCAAAGAAGTCAAAGCTCCTTACGAAAAGGAAATCGCGAAACTTCAGCAGGAAAAGAAAGCTCTCAACAAGGAAAAAGCTGACAAACTTGCGGTTGTAACCGCCGGGCACAAAAAGACCATCGACGACCTCAACGCGAAAAAGGCTAAGGCTGTCGAAGGATCAAAGGGAATCGACGAGAAAGTCAAAGCTGAACAGGCTGCTATCGCAAAGAAATACAACGACATCAGGGCAAAGGTCAAAGGCGAGATCGCGAAACTTCAGCAGGAAAAGAAGCAGAAAATCGCTGCTCTCAAAGCCGATACCAATGCAAACATGAAGAAAAAAGCTATAGCTGAAAGCGGTTTCAAGAAAGCTCTGGCAACGGAAATCGCAAAACTTTCGGCTTCAAGGAACAAAGAACTCGGCGCAATGAAAGCTGAACTTGCAAAAGTTTCCAAACAGCTTGCACAGCACGAAAAATCGCATGACGCCTACATTCAGAAGGAAACAGCGAAAATCGACAAGAAATACGAAAAAATCTTTGTTGATCTCGATGCAAAACTTATGAACGAAAGCATGAGACTCCAGAAAGAAAACTCGGAATTCGAAAAGAAGAAAAAAGCCGAGGAAGCCGCTGCAAGAAAACAGCATCAGGCATTCATGGCAGACAAAAACAAAACAAAAGCTGGCATAGACCAGCAGATTGCACAGGCTCAGAAAGAAAGAGACGCCAAAATCGAGGCAAGAAAGAAAGAGCGTGACAAACAGCAGGAAACATGGAACAAAGAAAGAGCGGCCCGCGCTGCGGCATTTGAAAGAAAAACAGCTGCCGACAGAGCAAGCATGGCAAACAACGACAAGCAGATCGACGCTATCTCCAGAGAAATCGACAACGCAAACAATGCATGGGCGGTAAAACTTGAAGGTATGCAGGCAAAACATCATGCCGAGAGCAAAAAGCAGGAAGCCGCCTGGCAGAAACAGGAATCTGCAAAGGAAGATCAGTACGAAAAGAGCAAAACTGCCATCACCGACAAATACGACAATATGGAAATCAAAGAGAAAGAGGATCGCGAAAAACGCAAACAACAGATGATGGCAAAGAGAGACAAACTGCTTGCCGAAAAGGAAAAGAGAAAAGAGAAGAGACAGGCTATCCTCGACAAAGAAAAACAGAACTGGGAAAAGACTTCGCAGAACTACAAAACCCAGATCGACAAAACACGCGACGAAATCGATGCTCTGAATGCAAAGAAACCGGAAGCTTCGGAAAAAGACAAAGCTGAGGCAAAGGCTAAGAAAGAGCAGGTTTCCAAGAAATATCAGGAAAGCATCGACAAGATCAACAAGGCTGAGCTCCAGCAGGTAAAACAGAAATTCAAACAGGAATACAAAGAAGAGGGTGTCCGCGAAGTCCAGCCGACAAAAGTTACAAAACAGATTGAATCGGCAATGGCTGATTCCTATTCGAAATCAGGTCTTGCAAAACTCGACAAAAACGACTTTGCAGGTGCAAGAAAAGATTTCAACGAAGCGCTTTACCTTGACGGTGACAGCAAATCGGCAAAAGAAGGCCTGAAAGCTATCTCGACAAAAGCACAGGCACTTTACTGGGAAGCATTCGGAATGAAGGAAACCAACAAGTCAAAAGCAACAAGAACGCTTGAAATGCTTATGAAAAACCTTCTTCCGACCGATGAAGTCTACCTCAAGTCAATGATGCTTCTTGAAGAACTTAAATAATTGATATGATTTCACTTTTAAAAAGGGGGGCTTTGCTCCCCTTATTTTTTTTATGTACTTCGCTTTTCGCGGAAAACTCGCCGGAAAGTTATTACAGAATATTTTACCAGACACCGGAAAAATACAGGGAGTGGCTGAAAACCGACAAAAACAACAGCTTCAAAGAAGTTTTTGCAACTCTCTACAATCTTCCGCTTTCCAAAGCGAGGAAATTCAGCAACGAGCCGAAATTCAAGGAAATTCAAGGGCTTTCAGGCAAAGCGTCATATATTTATCTTTATATTGAATTTACGGCACACACCGACACAGCCATCCTTTTTCACGGCATAAAAAGCGGGGAAATTTCGGTAAACGGTATGAAACGCGGCAGAATTTCGCTTTCGTCGGACCTCGGCTATGCTGTTCTCAAGGGAACTTACGAAAAAGGAATTTATTTTGTGTCGGTCAAAATTGAAGAAAAAAACGAAAAAACAGGAATTACAGTGCTTTCCGACAAAAATCTGAAAAGCACAGTGAAACAGGGGTTTACAAAATCGGCATCTTCCGCGCTCACGGTGAAAAATTTCGACAGCAAGGATAAAAGCGGCGTTTTCAGCACATTTTTCGATTCATTCTGCTTTCCCTATTTTGAAGATATTCCGGGTTCCCGGGAACTTTTCTTTGAAATGGCGGAAAACTCTTCCGAAACAACAGCCGGCAAAACGCTGATTTCGCTTCTGCGTTCATCCAAAAACAACAAAGAATCTTACAATAAGCTGAAAAAGTCGGGCTTTTCCGAAAAAAACCTGAAAATCTGGCAGGAAAAATTTCTTACGAAAGGGGTTTGCGAACATGAATAAGAAAATATTGATGATTCTGATTTCCGACATTGTTATGATTGCAGCTTTCGCTTTCATTATCTATCAGGACAACCTGGAACTGGAAAGATTGAAAGGTGTTTCTGAAACTTATGCAAAAGAAAACGAATCTTTGAAAATAGATTTGGAAATGCTCAGAAAAAAACTAATTGCGGCGGAAAACAGACAGCCGGGCTCGACAAACGATTTCGCACAGCTGCAGATGCAGAAATTTCAGGCTATGAAAGATGAGATTCAGCGGCTTAAAAAAGAATCTGCTCCGAAAAACCGTAAAAAAGAGGATCAGATCTGGAATGATACGCTGGAAAGTGTTAAAACTTTTATAGATATTGAACTCACAAAAAGGCTTGCCAGTTTCGGATTCAAGCCTGAAGAAACTGAAGTTTGTGTTACAGAGTACAAAAGTGCTGTCGAAAAAAGCAAGGATCTTCTGCTTCAATGGTATCGTGATGAAATAACCGACGTGGAATACACGGATCAGATTTTAGATATAAGCCGTGATTTTTATAAAGATTTAGCTGCCTCTGTCGGCGAAAATCTGGCTTCTATAACCCTTTCCGTTGTTATTCCCGATCCCGCTTTCAGAAAAAGAATGTTTGAAGAAAAGTAATCAGTCGAGTTTGAATTCTTCCTTCCAGTTGTCCGATTTATCCCAGTTGGGCTGCTCTTTTTTGTCGAAAAGATAGTTTCCCATGACAAGATAATCCATTTCGGTGCGCATGAAGCAGCGGTATGCATCGTCAGGCGAGCAGACGATCGGTTCTCCGCGGACATTGAAACTTGTATTGACGACTATTCCGTAGCCTGTTTTCTGCTTGAAAGTGTTGATGAGCTGCCAGTATTTTGGATTTGTTTCTCGGCTGACACTCTGGATTCGCGCCGAAAAATCGATGTGGGTGATCGAAGGAACGTCGCTGCGGAGGAAGTAAAGCCTTTCGTAAAGCGGCAGTTCTTCATATTTTTCTGGAAGTTTCGTCCGTCTCGATTCAAGAACGGGCGCGACGAGAAGCATGTAAGGCGAAGCAGTGTCGATATCGAAAAATGTCGAAATATCTTCTTCGAGAACCGACGGCGCGAATGGTCTGAAACCTTCGCGGTATTTGATTTTGAGGTTGAGTTTTTTCTGCATTTCAGGGCATCTCGGATCGCCTAAAATTGAGCGGTTTCCCAAAGCGCGCGGACCAAATTCCATTCTTCCCTGGAACCAGCCGATAACGGTGTCGTTGTTTAAAAGATCTGCCGTCTTTTCACATAACTCACTGAAATCATCGAATTTTTTATATTTGGCGTCATATCTCCGCGCAACGTTTTCAATATCGCGGTCGCTGAATTCAGGGCCTAAGTAAGCTCCTTTCATCGAATCGCGTTTTTCGATATTCGTCCTTTCGTGACCGAACGAAATGTAGTGCACAGCCATCGCCGCACCGAGAGAGCCGCCTGCATCGCCAGAAGCCGGCTGGACCCAGAGCCCTTTGAACATTTTCGTGCGGAGAAGTTTGCCGTTTGCGACGCAGTTGAGGGCGACACCGCCTGCAAGAACGATATTTTCCGATTTCGTGAGCTCTTTTGCCGTTTCAGCAAGTTTGAGAACCATTTCTTCAGTGATTTCCTGAATCGCGAAAGCCATGTTCATATAATGCTGGTTGAGCTCGCTCTCTGATTTTCTGCGCGGGAATCCGAAAAGTTTCTCCCACTTTGCGTCGTTTGTCATGCTGAGGCCTGTCGCGTAGTCGAAATATTCCATATTGAGCAGGAAAGAGCCGTCCTCGCGCAGATCAATCATGTTCTCAAGAATTTTCCGCTTGATTTCCTTGGTTTCCTCAGCGTGTTTATTGCCGTAAGGAGCAAGTCCCATAAGTTTGTATTCGCCGCTGTTTACTTTAAAACCGCAGTAATAGGTGAAAGCGGTGTAGAAAAGACCGATCGAGTGTGGGAAGTCGAGTTCTTTTAACACCGTGATTTTATTGCCTTTTCCGTGGCAGATCGTCAAAGTTCCCCATTCGCCTACTCCGTCAAGCGTGACTATCGCGGCATCTTCGAAAGGAGAAGGATAAAACGCGCTCGCTGCATGCGACAAATGATGTTCGGGGAAGTAAAGTTTCGGGATTCTGCCGCCGAGTTTCGCAAGTTCTTCGCGAAGCATATCTTTCATAAAAAGTTTTTCTTTTATCCAGACAGGAATCGCCGAATTGAAGCTTTTGAGCCCTTTCGGAGCAAACGCGTGATAAGTTTCAAGCAGTCTTTCAAATTTGATGTAAGGTTTGTCGTAAAACGCGACAGCCGTAACATCGTCAAGCGTTATTCCCGCCTGATTAAGAACAAATCTGCATGCGTTTATCGGAAAAGAAGGGTCCTGTTTTTTTCGGGTGAAGCGCTCTTCGTGAGCTGCCGCAAAAATATCACCGTCAATTAAAAGTGCCGCCGCGCTGTCGTGGTAATATGCTGAAATTCCTAAGATTATTTCTTTTTTCATGCCAAACCTGAACTAAAAAATTGTGTAAATAAATGGAGCAATCGCGCTTGAACTCGAAAGAACGACGAGAAGTCCGATGAGCAGAAGAACGATTATTGACGGAAGAAGCCAGAATTTTTTACGAACTTTCAGGTATTCCCACAAATCTTTCAAAAGTTCCATTTCTATCTCCTTAGTAAGGTTTATCGAGATCAGCCGTGGTATATTCGTGGTTTCTTTCCGCAAAAACGGATGTTTTTTCTTTCCTGAACTGGTGAAGACGAAGCGAATCCTTGCCTGAAATCCGCCTCAGGAACCCAATCGGGAAGACAACGAGAAAGAAAACGAGCGCAAGCATTATTTTGGACATAACTGTTCCCAAAACGCGGGAAAGCCCGAACCACAAAAAAGCAAAAGGCTTGTAAATTATCGGACAAATCATGTCGATCACAAGAATGATCATAGCCGCCCAGAGCCACGCGTCACGTCTGAGCACTGCAAAACAGATCAGAGCAATCAGAACAAGCGCCATTCCGCTGTCGGAAGCCTGTTTTTTTGTTATCGGAGTTTTGACCGAAGTTTTGTTTTGTTTGAATGTATCCATTTCACACCTTTAAAAAAACCGCGCAATTTTAATCACAATGCTTTTTTCGTCCATTTTTTTAAGAAAAAAGAGCAGTTCTTTTCTTGCTTTACCTCACTGTCCCTGCTAAAAAAAGCTGTTTTTAACGCTTCGACGGAAAAATATGGAACCTGGTTTTTACAGACGCGTTTTCGGAATCGCAATTCCGATAGCAATCCACAATTTAATGATTTCCGCGATAAATATGGCGGATGTTTTCATGGTCGGTCAGCTTGGTGAAGAGGCGATTGCGGCGCTCGGAATAAGCAACCAGCTGATGTTTCTCCTCATCCTTTTCCTTTTCGGGATGGGAAGCGGCGGCCAGATTTTTGTTTCGCAGTTTTACGGCAAGGGCGACCTTCTCAATCTGCGGCGCGTCATGGGAGTTATCTTAACTCTTGGGATTTTTGTTTCGTTTGCTGCATTTGTTGGGGCTCGCTTTTTCCCCGAATTTATTGTCGGGCTCTTTTCTCAGGACGAAAAAGTCGTCACGCTCGCCTGCGAATACCTGAAAATCGTCTCGTGGAGCTACATTTTTACGGCGGTTTCCTTCATTTATCAGGTCGTTCTGCGGAGTACCGACAGTCCGCGTCTTCCTGTTTATTCATGCGCCATGGCGCTTGTTATCAATATATTTTTTAACTGGGTTCTCATTTTCGGCCACCTCGGTTTCCAGGCAATGGGGATTCAGGGCGCGGCACTTGCGACACTTATCGCGAGAGTAGCCGAAACCGCCTTCACGCTTGCATACGCCTACATCAGAAACCTTGCCGCTGCGGCTAAATTTGCAGAACTTGTGAGCGCGAAAAAAGAGCTCCTGAAGCAGCTTTTTGTCACAGCCTCTCCTGTTTTCTTCAATGAAATCACGTGGGCTTTGGGCATTCTGGCGCTCAACTGGATTTATGCTAAACTGGGAACTGAATCGATTGCCGCGATCAATATTTCCGACAGTGTTACTAAACTTTTCTTTGCTGCTTTCATCGGAATAGGCAATTCGGGCGCGGTTGTTCTGGGACATGATATCGGAGCTTGTGTCGAAACCGAAAAAGTATGGAAGACTTCAGTGAGACTCGTCAAACTTGCGATTTCAACGGGTGTTTTTCTTTCGCTTCTCCTCTTTCTTTTCACCGATCCGATACTTTCAATTTACAATATTTCGGAGAGCGTACGAGACCTTGCCTACAAAAGCACCCTCGTCTGGATACTTTTTCTGCCGGTAGTTGCATTCAACAATCTCAATATTGTGGGAATCCTCCGCAGCGGCGGCGATACAAAGGCGGCGTTTCTCATCGATGTCGGCGCCCTCTGGCTTGTATCGGTTCCCGTTTCTTTTGTAGGAGCAGTTCTGTTCCAGCTTCCGCTCTACTGGGTTCTCCTGCTTGGAAAAATCGAGGAAGCCATAAAATTCGGCTGGGGCTTCAAACGCTACATTTCGAAAAAATGGATCAAAAATCTGGTCAAAGAACTGAACTGATCTCCGATTTTTTGCTGTTTTTTCAGTTTTCCGTATAATTTTCAGACTTTAACTTTGAAAAGGAGGGATCATGCGCCTGTTTTACGACATCATCGCTGACAAAAGGGATAAAAAAGCCCTTTCGAAAGAGGACATTTCCGATTTTCTGCAGAGCTATCTTGACGGAACTTTGAAGGATTACCAGATGTCGGCCATGCTGATGGCGGTATTTTTCAACTCACTCAACAGCGAAGAGCTTGAAACATGGACCGAAAAGATGCTTTACAGCGGTGAAGTGCTTGATTTTTCAGACATTGACGGCGTTGTAGTCGACAAACACTCTACCGGCGGCGTAGGCGACAAAATTTCTATCCCTCTGGCTCCGCTACTTGCCGAACTCGGATTTTATGTGCCGATGATTTCAGGCCGCGGGCTCGGTCACACAGGCGGAACGCTCGACAAACTCGAATCGATCCCCGGTTTTTCGGTCAATATCGACAAGGATTCTTTCAAAAAAATCGTAAGGACCAACAAAATGGCTCTCATCGGGCAGACTCCAGAGATCGCGCCGCTTGACAAAAGGCTTTACGCACTCCGCGACGTGACGGGAACTGTCGAATCTGTGCCGCTTATCGCTTCTTCGATCATGAGTAAAAAGCTGGCTGAAGGGATCAACGGGCTCATTCTCGATATCAAGATCGGCGAAGGCGCTTTCATGAAAGATCTTGCTTCGGGAACGCGTCTGGCCAAGACGATGCGGGCAATCGGAAAACGCTTCGGAAGAAGTGTCGATGTTCTTTTCACAAATATGGATGAGCCTTTGGGTTACGCTACCGGAAATGCGCTTGAAATAAAGGAATCCCTAGATGTAATGCAGGGAAAATACGTGCCGCAGGTAACAGAACTCACTTTGCGCATGGCGGCAGTCCTTATGAAAACTTTCAAAATGACAGCTTCCATCGAAGAAGGCGAAGAAAAAGCGAAAAAAATGCTTGAAACCGGAAAAGTTCTCGAAAGATTCGCAAAAACTGTCAAACTTCAGGGGGGGGACACGAAAGTCACCGAAAATTATTCGATTCTTCCTGAAAGCCGCTTCAGAAAAGAGGTTCGTGCAAATGAAAGCGGTGTCATCACAAAAATCGATGCACTTGATTTCGGTAAGGCACTGATACGTCTCGGCGGCGGCAGGCTTCGTCAGGAAGACAGCGTGAACAAGGCGGTCGGTTTCGTTTTTGCGAAAAAAGCAGGAGATCACGTCAAAAAAGGAGACCTCATCTACACGATACACTACGATGAGGAAGAAAGGCTGAAAAGTG
Organism: uncultured bacterium; assembly: GCA_905233945.1. Classification (GTDB taxonomy): domain Bacteria; phylum UBP6; class UBA1177; order UBA1177; family UBA1177; genus UBA1177. Next base: position 31,463 of record CAJOFY010000024.1, read on the forward strand.
CAAACGAGCACCTTGAAAACGCGGTCAGAATTTCGGGAAAAGCGCATGAAGCCTCCCCGCTCATACTCGGAAGTCTATAAAAATGCTTGACGACAAGATTTTTACATTCAACAGCTACATGAAGCGGAAATTCGGCGGCAGAGTCGCCCGTATCTCGATGAGCACAGGCTTTGACTGCCCTTGGAATAAGTGCATTTTCTGCCGGAAAGAATCGTTTTCGCCCAATGTTTCGGTCGATATGACCAAAGAAAACAGGCTTGAAACGCTTGAAAGAAGCATGAACTTCCTCAAAAACCGCTATGGCAACAAATTTTTCGCGGCATATTTCCAGAGCGGAACTTCCACTTTCGGAAAATGTATCGCGAAGCCGCATCGATAAAGGGTGTCGTGGCAATGATCTTTTCGACGCGCCCCGATTATTTGGGAAAAGAAGAAATTCAGCTGATTCTTGAGTGCGTCCCTGAAAATATCGATGAAATCTGGATCGAACTCGGTCTTCAGTCAACGAATGACTGCTCTTTGAAATGGATCAACCGCGGTCACGACGCGGCGTGCTACTTCAAGGCGATAGAAAATGTCGAAAAATACGCTGACAACAAAATCAAAGTCGCTCCGCACATAATTTTAGGACTTCCCGGCGAAACCGAAGAAGACATGATGAATACCGTCCTTCAGAGCACGCAAAGCCCCGTTGTAAAAGGACTCAAGCTCCATCACCTGCAGATCCACAACCGCACTCCGCTTGAAAAAATCTATGCCGAAAATCCGTTCCCGCTCCTTTCAGTCGAAAAATATATCGAGATCACGGCTAAAATCATCGCGAAACTGCCGCCTGACAAAGTTTTGTTCAGGCTTTTCACGACAGCACCGGCGGAGTATCTCATCGCTCCGAAATGGAATCTCGGAACGCAGGAAGCCCTTCGCAAATTCGAGGAATATTTGGACGCAAACCACATCACGCAGGGCTGCGAAAGGTGCATGGAATAAGGGTTTCAGAGGTATTAGGAGAATAAATATTGTTTAAGTTAATATTTTTTCGATTCTCGTCATTGTGTGCGGCAGCAATGAAGATTTTGTTTAGTTGCTTATTACGAAATCAGTGTAATTATCAGGAGTTATAACACAAAACGGAATATTGGGATAGTTGTTTGAAAAAGTCAGAGGGCACCTCGTTTTGGCTTTTTTCGTATTGTATTTGAATTCCCATGATGAAATAATTTACGACTATAATCAACAAAAATTATAATATTTGTTGATTTCGACTCAAATGTTTATCAAATAACAAAAGTTTTACAAATAGATAATATATGTTTTGGAATTAATGTCGATAAATATTTGACATGCAATACAAAAATGTTTTATCCGCGTGGTGTGTTTGTGCAAAACAAAAAAAACAATTTCTTGCCATTTCAGGTGAAATCTCTACAATAATTGAGTTTTTTGGTATTTTTTAAGAACGCTGGATTCCTTAACAACAGAAAAACTGACAAAATAATCACAAATCCCCAAAAAAACTTGCAAAAGTCCTATGAAAAATGTTATAACTTTTACGAAAGTGGTATGACTTTTGTAAAAACGAGGCTCTATGAAACGAAATTTCATTAACGGTTTAATCGCCTGGAAGGAAAGCAAGAACCGCAAACCGCTGCTTGTCACAGGTGTGCGTCAGTGCGGTAAAACCTACACGCTGAAAGAATTCGGAGAAACGCAGTTTGAATGTGCTACATCAACTTTGAGTCAAACAGTGCTTATGCCTCTGTTTTTGATTACGATTTCGATGTGGAACGCATCATTCGTGAAATAGAATTGCTTGAGCAGTGCAGGATAACGGCAGGAAAAACGCTTCTGATATTCGACGAGATCCAGGAAGCACCGCGTGCAATCACTGCTCTGAAATATTTCTGCGAAAACAAACGCGATCTTCATGTCGCGTGTGCCGGATCTCTTCTCGGGGTCGCGCTGAAAAGGGAAAATTTCTCTTTTCCTGTGGGCAAAGTGAACAGGATGCAGATGCACCCGATGAGTTTTGACGAATTTTTGGCCGCGAACGGTGAAGAAAAATATCTGGAACTTTTTGCCGGCTGGAAATCAGACCGCATTATTCCCGATGTCTATACAAAACCGCTGGAGCGTCTTCTGAAGGAGTATTATGTTGTCGGCGGAATGCCGGAAGCGGTGAACGAATATGTTACATCAAAGGATTTTGCGGCGGTTCAGGAGATTCAGGATACGATTCTGAGCGACTATGCCGACGATTTTTCAAAGCACGCTCCGGTTTCAGAAATAGAAAAAATCAGACTGGTGTGGAATTCCGTTCCGAAACAGCTTGCTAAAGAAAACAACAAATTCGTCTTTTCCCATGTGAAGGAGGGAAAACGCGCCCACGAGCTTGAATCGGCATTGCAGTGGCTCAAAAACGCAGGGCTTGTTCATCTTGCGGAGCTTGTCCAGAATGCGGAAATTCCTCTTTCAGCGAACGCAGATGCGACATATTTCAAAGTCTACATGGCTGATACCGGCCTGCTTTGCCGCAGACTCGGCTTAAGCTACAAAGATATTCTGGGAGATAGCGACAACCTGAAAATATTTAAAGGTGCGATTGCTGAAAATTATGTCCTGAATGAACTTGTGACGCTGCGGAAGAACCCGTATTTCTGGCGGTCAGGAAACAGCGCGGAACTTGATTTTCTATTTGAGGAAGAGGGAGAAATATTCCCGGTTGAAGTGAAAGCCGCGGCAAATACCCAGGCAAAGAGTTTCAAGCAGTTCTGCAAGAAATTCAAACCAAAAACCGGCTACAAACTTTCGCTCAAAAACCTCGCCGTTGCAGACTGTGATGGAACTGCGGCAATCACTCTGCCGCTCTATCTGCTGTGGAATATGGATAAGATTGTGAAATGAAAAAACTTTTCATTTTGATGATCGTTATTTTGATTTCGCTCTCTTGTAGTGGAAGCAGAATTTATGAGAATAAAATGCTGCGAGATATTTTCATGGTATAACTAAAAATCAATAAATTCTAAGATTTCTTTTACAGTTTTTTCAAAGAACTCAGGTTTTTCATTCAAAAGTTCGTGAAACCCCTTTGCAATAAGGGTT
>CAJOFY010000025.1 GCA_905233945.1 uncultured bacterium
AATATCGACCTCTTTGAAATCAAGGTTGATTTTCTTGCCGGTGTACTGAACCTGTTCTTCTTCCATGTTGACTGCACCGCCTTTTTCGTCCTCGCCGCCTTCTTCCTGCGCAACTGCCGCCTGAGGAAGTCTTACGATCTGAGCTTCGGAGTAACCTGCTACACCCTGAACTTTTTCGGTTGCCGTATTGAAAACGAACTCGCTTCCGGTAGCCGATTCTTCAATCTCAAGAGTGTGTTTAGCCGATTTCATCTTTGCGATGATCTTTACGTTTTCCTTTTCGTTGTAGACTGCAAGCTCTGCAACCGGACCTGTAAGCGAAGTAGCATCGATAACCTGTTCCTTGTCTTTCGCGATGAAAGCGTTTTTAAGGGTGATTTCGATATTCTGACCTGCAACATTCTTGCTGATTTCGAGCTTTTTGTCAGCCTTTACTTTAAGTATTTCAGGTTCTTCGCCGATGAAAGCAAGACCTTTGATTTCGGTTCTGTTGGCAACAGCCGGAACTTCCTCGACCTTTTCAGCCTTAGCTTCAGCAACCGCTGTCTCTTTCTGCTGATTTTTAAAGGAAGCAAACATCTTTTTGCCTTCCGTTCCGAAAGCATATGTCGAAGAACGTTTAATCGAGAAATACTGCGGAATTTCTTTCTCGATAACTACGCGGTATCCTGCCGGATGGTTCGCACTTCTGACACCTTTCGCCGATTTCATCGTTCCTTTGATGCCGATAAAGTCGAAAACAAGTCTGTCGGGACCTTTCAGCGTGAAAAATCTGACTTTTTCCGGCTGCTCGGTGAAAGCAAAACTGATATTTCCCGACTTCGAGCTCATCGTGACGCGGCTGTTTTTGAGCTCTTTCTCTTCTGACATCGAAACGAGACTTTCAAAATCGCCCGTTTTTACCGATGTCATACCAGTTGAAAGCGATTCAAAGAGAACGTTTCCCTCGTCCGCATCAACTTTGAGATGAGCCGCCTTTCTGCCGTTGACGGTTCCCTGTTCGGCAGTTCCTTCTGCAGCATCGCCCAAACCGATGACTTCAACGCTGTCGGAATTGAGTTTAAAATAAGTTCCGTCAAAATTTTCGGAAACCACAACGCTGTTCCCGTTCTGTGCGACGGACAACGAATCGTTCCTGTTCTGCGCAACAGCGAAAACCGTTACAACCGAAAAAACCAAAACAAGAACAAATGACAACCTGAGACTTTTCATTCCAATCTCCGTTCCGTTAGTTATTCAAATTTTCTTTGCTTTTCTCTTTTTCGCCGCCGTTGTTATACTCAGCAGCATCCTCCGGCTCATCAGACTCTTTAAGAGGCGACTTTATCGGAAGTTCGAGATACAACTTATTTATAATCTTCCTTCCGAGAGGATCTTTGTAAGTTTCGATAATTTCAAGTTTGTCCGGCAGAATCCTGCTGATTTTTCCCCAGTTCTTGCCGATAAAACTCCCTTTCTTGACGATGTAGCTCTTTCCGTCCGGTGCGATTACAACCGCTTTAGGATCTGTAATTCCGTAAATTATAGCGGAAAGCCTGAGATCGGTGACATCGAAATTCTGAAGTTCGCTGACAATCTTCTTTTCCTTGTTAAGGCTCGCCATATCACCGAAATAATTTCTGAAAGGATCTTTTTTGCCGACTGCCGAGTAGCGGTAATTCGACCTTCTCTGCGCGATGTCGGTAATGTCGATCTCTTTTTTCGTTTTGTTTTCATTCGATTTGGTCTTGCTGACTCTTTCGTATTCAGCTTTGTAGTCGTAAGGCTCGATCTGGTATTCGTTGGCACAGCCGGCAAGAATCGAGCAAAGAATCAAACAGGAAACCAAAATCATATAACGCGCACTATTTTTTGTTTGCATTCTGACCTCCACCCATCTCGGATGACGAAAGGAAACGGTAAGTCGTCGCCCTGAAAACTATGTCGAGAGCAGTCTTGTTCGGCTGGAAACCGCCGAAAGACGTCTTTACATTGCTCTTTTTCTCCTTCTTTGCCGCGTTACCGCCGCTGACGACCTTCATCTCAAGATCGCTGACATTGACAATACGCGCCAGTTTGTTGACACTGTCAAAAAAGCCGAGAACTTCGTGGAAACTTCCCTTGACCTTCATCGAAACAGGAACTTCGGCGTAAAAATCCTTCTTTCTCTCTGCAAGCGGCTCGAAGTAATAAACCTCAAGACCAAACTTTTCAGCTTCGTCGGAGAGCTTTTTAAGCAGAGAAGGGATCTCTTTTTTGTCCGGAAGCATACTGATAGCGACCTTCAGATCTCTGTCGAGAGCCTCGACCTCTTCCATAAACTGGCCTCTGTCACGAACCAGAACGACCATCTTGGAGAATTCGGCTTTTTTGGAATTGAACTCCCTGTAAAGGGCTTCCATTCTGTCAACATGGGGCATATAGACAGTCACGTAGTAAACCGCAATGATTACAACAAGAACCAGAAGCAGTCCTCCGTATCTGTATGCCGGTTTTAATTTTCCTATGTTTACCAGCAAGGATTTCATATCACTCCTCCACCACTAATTAGCACTCGGTTGAGCCGCAGCGGCTTCTGCTGCCGGCTGCTGCTGTCCTTCAGGTTTCGGCTGAGCCGGCTGTTCCTGCCTTCCGGCGAAGTGAACCGTCGTGTTCAGACCGTAGGTAAGCACTGTGACTCCCTGCACCGCCTTGTCCTTCGTAACCTTTTTCAGGTTGATGTTTGAAAAGAACAGGGAATTTTCAAGCTGCTTCATAAAGTTTGCAACTTCCTGGTTTTCCAGAGTTTTTCCGTCGAGTTCGAGTTTCGAGCCTTTGATTGAAAGCTTGTCGACCCAGATTTTGTTCGACGGAAGTTTGAGAGAAAGCTCGTCAAGAACGCGGACAGGACCGATATTCTGTTCCTGAAGTTTAATGATCATGTCCATTTTTTCCTGAAGTTTCGCTTTCTTATCCTTCAGATTTTTAATTTCGCCCATAATCGATTTGAGTTTTGCAATCTCAGCATCAGCCTCTGCGATTCTCGCCTTGCTTTCCTCTTCTCTTTCGGTAAGAAGCGAGCTGTTAAAGACGATGAGAACGGCCAAAACGACAATGGAAATAATGCAGAGAGCAAGGAAACCCTTAGCTTCGGTTATAAGTTTGTCTTCCTTTACGGGTAACAGATTGATTTTTATCATTGTTCGTCCATCCTCCGTAATGCCAATCCGAGACTGAGAGCTGCAACATGGCTGTAATCCTCAACTTCCTCTCTTGAAAGAACCTGACCCGGAACGATTATCTCTTTGAACGGGTTCATTCTTTCGACAGGAATCGTCAGAGTTGACTGCAGAGCCTGCATAAAGGTGAAACTTTTCGTTGTTCCGCCGGTTACGAAAACCTTTGCAACACTGTCTTCCGGATTCGTGTTTGTATAGTAATCGAAAACTCTCATAATGTCGGAAACCATGTTCTTTGCGACATCGGCAATAATCTCTTCGACCTGGTTCGGGAGAATCGAATCGCCCGCGGCATGAGTTCCCGATTTAAGACTCTCTGCCTGCTGGAAGCTGACTTTGAGACGTCTCGTGATCTCTTCCGTAATAAAGTTGCCGCCGGTAAGAACATCTCTGAAGAATCTGACGTTGCCGTTCGACATTACGACGATGTTGGTTTTTGAAGCGCCGATATTGAGAACAGCGACCGTTTTGTCCTTTTCTTCCGGATAGTTGAGCTCGAAAATGTTGGCAAGTGCCGTCGCGTCGATCTCTACCGACATCGGTTTTACGCCTGCATCGGTTACGACCTGAATGAAGTCGCCGATAAGATCCTTTCTCGCAGCAATAAGAATAACTCTGTCACGCCCGTCCTCAACGATATCAGTTTTGATTCCGTCGAAGTAAATCTCCTTGATGTCGTGCGGGATATGGGTTTCGGCTTCGACTCTCAGTGCATTGTAGAACTCCTGCTGCGAAACCTTGGGAACATTGATGACCCTGTTGATGATTCCGTGTCCCGCAACAGCAATCGAGCAGAATTTGTCTCTGAATCTCTCCTTTGCAAGAAGCGTTTTGACCGCATCGTTCATCTCGTAAGTGTTCATAATGCTGCCGTCAACCATCGTGTTGACCGGAATGGGAATGAACCCGAACTTTTTAAGCTGATACTTTCCCTTCCCTTTTTTCTGGAGCTGGGCAGCTTTGATCAGATAAGACCCGAGGTCAAGTCCCATCAGTTGCTTGTTATAAAACATCTCCGCCTCCTCTGGCTATTCTTCATCATCCGAAAAAACTTTATGTTTTTCATCAAGCGAAAGCCCCAGAGCAAGAAGAATCTTTCTCTTCGTTTCCATGCGGCACTTTCCGTTCTTCTCGATTCTGCGGACACACCCGCCTTTCTTGCAAGTTCGGACTTGCTCATAAGAAGCCTTTCTCTCATTTTTTTAAGGTTGTTTTCCGCCATTGCTTACTCCATCGCAATAAAAATAACAAATCCGGAGGCGATGATAGTAAGAAAAATTTAAAAAGCAAGAAATTTTGTAAAAAAACATATCATATTTATATAATTATGCAAAATATTGCTAAAATTCCTTTGCATTTTTAACCATTTTTACGCTCTATTGATATTCCTATTCCCTTTAATTTATCCTCAATAGCTTCATATCCGCGGTCGATCTGACGCACATTGTATATTTTGCTCTGCCCTTTTGCGGCAGCGGCAGCCATAAGCATCGACATTCCGGCCCTGATATCCGGCGAATCGAGGTTCGCGCCGTGCAGCTGCGAAGCTCCCGAAACGACAACACGGTGCGGATCGCACAGAATTATCTGCGCTCCCATTCCGACAAGCCTGTCAACAAAAAAGAGCCTGCTTTCGAACATTTTCTCGAAGAAAAGCACCGTTCCTTCCGCCTGAGTCGCCGCAACAATCGCGATCGACATAAGGTCTGACGGGAACGACGGCCATATTCCGTCATCGATTTTCGCAATCGCGTTGTTCATTTCTTTCACGACAACCATTTTCTGCGACGGCACAAAAATGTCGTTTCCCCGTTTTTCGGTTTTTATTCCGAGTTTTCCGAAAGTGTGAAGAACCATTCTTAAAGTATTATCGCGCGCAGAATCCTTAATTAAGAGCTCGCCGCCCGTCATCGCAGCCAGGGCGATATAGCTTCCGGCCTCGATGTAATCGAAACCTATCGTGTGAGTGCAGCCTCCAAGCGACGAAACACCGTCAATTGAAAGAAGGCTCGTGCCTACGCCGCTGATTTTCGCACCCATTTTGTTAAGGAAGTTGCACAAACCCTGGACATGCGGCTCTGTCGCGGCATTCATTATGGTCGTGCGCCCTTCGGCAAGAACAGCTGCCATAATGATGTTTTCGGTTCCGGTGACACTAGCCTCGTCAAGGAAAATGTCGGCACCGGTAAGTTTTCCGGCATGAATTTCGTACCCCTCGCCTTCAACCGTGTAGTCGGCACCGAGTTGTCTGAAACCGAGGAAATGGGTGTCAAGCCTTCTTCTTCCGATGACATCTCCGCCTGGAGGAGGCAGAATCACTTCGCCGTTTCTCGCCAGCAGAGGCCCTGCGAAAAGAACCGATGTGCGCACCTTTCCGCAGAGATCGCGGTCGAGCGGTTTGTTCAAAAGATGTGACGAGTTTATTTCGATTTTATTTTTACTGATCCGTTTTACAGAAACGCCCAAATCTTCAGCGATTTCAAGCATATTTCTGACATCAAGAATATCCGGGACATTGTCGATGACAACTGTTTCCTTCGAGAGAAGGGCCGCAGCAAGAACCGGAAGCGCTTCGTTTTTGTTACCGGAAATCACTATATCGCCGCTTACCGCAGTACCGCCGTATATCTCAAAATATTCCATTAAAGATCTCTCAAAAAATCCGTAGGCAGTTTAGTCAAAAAATATTTTTTTACCACTTTTTCATACCTTTTTTTTCGGAGTTCCGCAAATCTTGATTTACCATGGTTTTTCCTTAAAATTTCCCGTTTTTTCTGTTAGGAGGTCAAAATGAAAAAACTTGCACTTATCACATTGATTTTATTGGCAGTTTCAGTCGGATGCACGAAAACTAAGAAAGAGGAGGAAAGCCCTGTGAAGCAGGAACAGGCACAGCAGACTCTCTGGAACTATCCCGAAACTAAGCGTGAACTTGTGACGGACGAATATTTCGGCACGAAAGTCGAAGATTACTACCGCCACCTTGAAAACAACGATGCCGAAGATGTCCAGAAGTGGACTGCGGCGCAGAACGAGCTTACCGAAAAGACGATTTTTTCGTGGGCGCAGACTCCGAAAATCGAAAAAAGACTCGGCGAAGTGTGGAATTACGACAAAATGATGCTTCCGATCAAACGCGGCGGCAAACTTTTCTACCGCTACCAGACAGGTCTTCAGAACCAGCCTGTCCTTATGATGCAGCTTCCCGACGGAACGAAAAAAGAGCTCGTCAATCCGAATACGATCGATAAAAACGGAACGACCGCTATGGACTGGTGGTATGTTTCGCCTAACGGCAAGTATATCGCGGCAGGACTCAGCGAAAACGGCTCGGAACAGTCTGTCCTTCACCTTTTTGACACCGATTCGGGCGCTGAAGCCGATAAACCTATCGACGGATGCCGCTATGCAAGCGTAGGATGGCTTCCCGACGAGAGCGGTTTTTACTACACGAGAAAGCTTGACGGAAACCACGAAGGCGAAATCGACACCGAACAGAGCGTCCGCTTCCACAAAATCGGTGAAGATGCCGAAACCGACGAAATAATCGCGAAAAGCTCGATAAAAGAGGCGATCCTCGTCAGCTCGCTTGACGAAAAAGGGCTCTGGCTCCTTCTCACCGAATATCAGGGATCGAGCGGAAAAGCGAAACTCGCGGTTTACAACACGCAGACGAAAGAAACCAAAAAAATCGTTGACAACTACGAAAACATTTACGAAGGCGAGGCTTACGGCGGCTACCTTTTCCTGAAAACCGACAAGGACAACGCACTCAACTGGAAAATCGAGCGCGTCAACTGCGAAACTCTCGAATGGCAGACGGTCGTTGCCGAACACGAAAAAGACGTTATCGAACTGTTCGCGGTTTCAAAAGGGCGCATCGTCGTTTCCAAGATGCACGATGTAGCAAGCAAGCTCGCGATTTACGACCTTGACGGCCAGAACGAGCGTGAAATTCCCCTTCCCGCGTTAGGAAGCGCCGAATTTATCGCTGATTCCGTAAACGATGAAATTTATGTCGCTTTCTCGTCGTTCGCATTCCCGCCGGCAATCTACGAATACACCGAAAACGGCGGAATGAAGCAGCTTTGGAAAGCAGAAGTTCCTGTAAACACTGACGATATCGTCACAGAACAGGTTTTCTACACGTCAAAAGACGGCACAAAAATCCCGATGTTCATAATCTACAAAAAAGGACTCGAAAAAAACGGCAAAAACCACACTTTCCTTCGCGGCTACGGCGGTTTCAACGTCAATTATCCGATGTACTTCTCGGCTGTCAATGCAGTCTGGATCGAAACGGGCGGCATCATGGCGATCGCAAACATCCGCGGCGGCGGCGAATACGGCGAAAAATGGCACAGAGCGGGAATGCTCGACAAGAAACAGAATACTTTCGACGATTTTGCCTATGCAATGAAGTATCTTGCCGAAAACAAATACACCAATCCTGAAAAACTCGCAATCTGGGGCGGCAGCAACGGCGGACTTCTCACCGGCGCGATGGTAACTCAGTTCGGAGACCTCTTCAAAGCGGCAGTTGTAGCAGTTCCTCTGCTCGACATGCTCCGTTTCCACAAATTCCTCATCGGAAGATACTGGGTCAGCGAATACGGCTCAAGCGACGACAAGGCGCAGTTTGAGTACATCCTCAAATATTCGCCCTATCAGAACATCAAAAAAGACGGCAAATTTCCGGCAGTCCTTCTCACCGCAGGCGAACACGATTCCCGCGTTCATCCGATGCACGCAAAGAAAATGGCGGCAGCTCTCCAGTACGAAAACAAATCGAACAACCCGATTTTCCTCTGGGTCGAAACCAAAGCAGGCCACGGCCAGGGCAAATCGATGCAGGCAAGAATCAAAGAATCGGCAATGGAAATCGGATTTTTCCTTAAAATGCTCGGCGTGGAATAAAATTTCTCGATAATAACTGGAGAGATTTCAGAAAACGCCTCTACAGAAAATCCTTTTTTGACACTTTGTAACAAATCATTATAATGTCGCGCTTTATTGCTTATTGTTGCAGGTTCCCATGATTTACAATTTTCCGAAAGTCATTCTTTTTGACCTTGACGGCACTCTAATCAACACGATGGAAGGGTTTGCAGACCTCGCAGGAGAGCTTATCGAGCGCGATTACGGCGTTCCTTTTCCTCAGGCACGGCGCAATTACATCACGACAAGCGGAATCCCTTTCAAATGTCAGCTTGAGGTCATGTTTCCGGAAGATTCGAGAAATTTCGAAGTTCAGAAAGAATTCGAAAGACGCAAACTTGATGTTTTTTTCAACATGCGTCCTGACGAAGACACTGTGGAAGCAATAAAAAATCTTAGAAAAATCGGAATAAAAACAATAGTTTCGTCAAACAATTACTTTGATTTCGTCCAGCGCTACTTTGCACAGCAACCCGAATTTGTTTTTGACGAAATTCTCGGTTACCGCGACGGTTTTGCGAAAGGAAAAGACCATCTGAATTATGTCGTTCAACACTTTGATATTGCAAAGGACAACATGATTTTTGTAGGTGATTCGCTTCACGACGGCGACGTGGCTAAAGAACTCGGAATTCCTTTCATCGGCAGAATCGCGATAAGGACAAAAGAAGAATTTCTCGAAAGATTTCCGAATATTACGTGTGTAAACAAAATTTCACAGATTTTTGATATGTTTAAGGAGAACAAACAATGCAGATAATCATTCTGGCAGCCGGTCTTGGCTCGCGTCTCGGAAAAGGTCTTCCGAAAGCGCTCGTTCCGGTCTGCGGCAAAACAATGCTTCAGTATCAGTATGAGTGGACACGCACTTTCAAGCCCGAAAGAACTGTTGTGATCGGCGGATACCACTTCCCGGAAATGGCGGATTTCTGCTCTAAGAATTTTGACGATGTCATCCTGGTCGAAAACACGAGATACAAAGAGCAGAACCTCTACTCTCTCCTTGCGGCAGAGAAGTTTTTCGACAAGGACACGCTCATCATGAACGTTGACCACATTTACCCGGTTTCGTTTGCAGAAAGAGTCGTAAGCGAGTTCGGCAAAGTAAAGGATTACGCGATTTTCGCCGACACATGCCGTCAACTTTCCGACGACGACATGAAAGTTTTCGTCAACAACGGAAAAGTCGAGAAAATATCGAAAAAACTGACTGAATGGAACGCCGGATATATCGGAATGACCTTCATAAACAGAAATTTCTGGGGCGAATACCTTAAAGCGGCTGCGGCAACTTCAGAAAACATGAAGGAAAAAGCTGTCGTCGAAATGGTTGTTCAGCAGCTTATCGACAACGGTCACTACCCGTCAGTCATTAATTCCGACGGCATTGTCTGGTATGAAATCGATACGCCGGAAGAACTTCAGTTCGCAGAATCCAAGCTCGGAAAATAATAAGAGTTACCCTCTGATATCAGATTTAAGATTTTTATTTTATTTGGAATTTTTTTTGTTGATTATAGGAATTTATTTATCTGATTTTATTTAGTACGGGCACTTAGGATTGTCTTCCGTGCCGCAGGTTGCGTTTGCCTGAGACGGTGCCTGGTCAAGGCATGTGCTTGAATCCCATCCGCATGCGCCTGTATTGCCCTGCTGATCCTGTTCGCAGCAGCTTTCAATCAGCTGACGATAGCCTGACGCCTCGCCTTCGCCGATTTTGCTGCCCCAGCTTTCGCACTCTTCCATGCAGGCTTTCTTTTCATCGGTATTTTCGGCATTGCTCTTGGGATAGCCGCCGCACTCCTGTTCAATACAAGCCTTGACTTCGGAGCAGCTGCAGAATCTGTGGCACAGCATTACGCCGTATTCGGTGCAGTTCTGGCCGCAGTAAGCCGAAGCGGTATTCGCCTCGTAAACAGACTCGCCTGTTTCGTCCTTGATATCGCCGCAGTCGATAAAGTCGCCCTTTTCGCAGACCTCATACGGTTTGTCGATTACAGAGTTGCCGCATGTGAGGTGGGTTTTGCATGCATCCGCCTGAAATTTGCAGACAGTGTTCATACATTCTTCTTCAACAACACATTCGTTTTTGGCAAAACATTCTTTCATTGTGTCGTATTTAGCTTTTGCTGCCGACCACGTTTTGGCGACGCACTCGGCTTCACAGCTTGAATCGCTGCAATCCTTGGCACATTCATAAACCTGATAGCAGGTAAGAGAGTTGATATCTACGCAGGAGTATGTATCCCAGCCGTTGCAGTCAGAGTTGCATACAGCCTCGTTTATCGGCTGATACTGCTGTTCTTCCGTGTCAAGCTCCTGACACGGTTTTGTCTCTTTGTTTTCACAGATTTCACCCTCGTCAAGCACGCCGTTTCCGCATTTTTTGTTCGGATTGCAGGTGTAGTAAGCGTCATAACATTGTTCATTCAGACACTTCAAATCCGAGACTCCGCCGCACGCTGCCGCGCACTGTGCAAGTGCTTCATATTTTGCAAGACCATCGTCTGTTCCGGCTTTCTTACATTCCTCAATGCAGGAATTATCCTCGCCGCAGCCGTTGACACAGTCGAGAATCAACGAGCAGGGTTTATTTTTTCCGCCTTTGGAACAGTTCATCGTCTCCCATCCGCGGCAGTCTCTTCTGCATGTCGCATTGCCTTCTGTAAATTCAGGGTCAAGATCGGAGCACAGCTTGGTTTCGCCCTGCTCGCAGGATTCGCCGCCGTCGATCTCACCGTTTCCGCATTTATCGCTCGGGTCTCTCTGAACGCATTTGCTCGTGTCATAAGCGGAACAGTCAGAGTTGCAGGTTGCCTTGCCTTCCGGATAGAAATGACCCGCTTCCCAGCATTCGACATCGCCGTCACAAACTTCACCGCTCTCTATTTTGCCGTTTCCGCATCTCGGAACATAGCCTGACGCACCGCCGTCGTCCGATCCGCTGCTGCCGCACGAAGCAAGCACAGCAAGACAAAACGCCAAAACTGAAATACCTAAAAATCTCTTCATTTAAAAATCCTCCGGTCAAAAAAATCAAAAACGCACAATTTTAAGGAAAAGAGAAAAAAAGGCAAGAAGTCGTTCTTGTCGATTAGGTTCGTTCTTGTCGATGCCGCCAATCTTTTTCGTTATAACGTTATTCCGGTATTCCGATATACCGACACAGGGCGGCGAACCGATAATAACGATAATAACGTTATTCCGACGGCGCGAATCGTTATTATCGATAAGAATCGTTCTTATCGATCAATACATCTTCCGGATTTCAATCCCTTTGAGATAGAATTTCAGGATTTCGTAGTGGGTTTTGCCGAGTTTCGCCATACCTGCCATTCCCCACTGGCAGACGCCGACACCGTGCCCTGCCCCTTTGCCGCTGAACACGAAAGTGTCTCCGCTTTTCGATACAGTGAAATCATTGGACCAGATCACAGAAAAACCTACAAGTTCGCGGAATTTGTTGACCGGAATCTTTTTTCCGTCAACGACAACGGAATCAACGCGCGTCTTTCCGCGCACTGTTTTAATAGATTTTGCCGATTTTACGCCCAGTTTTTTCGCGAGATCGGCTGATTTTATCTTTCTAGTCCAGCGGTAAAGCGAAGACTTCGTGCAGTAAGGGCATGTCAGCTGCTGAAGATGCGGCTCCTCCTTTTTTCAGATTTCCGCAGGTCGAATGGAAGTATATTTTAGCAGGATCGCTTCCGATAGTTATCACTTCGCCTTTTGTCGCATCGACCGCTTCGACAGAGGAGACATCCTCTTTGCCCAGTCCGTCGTAAACCTGATCCAGGACTGTCGGCGCAAGGTCAAAGAACTCACTTCTCGGATTGAACATTTTCTGGTAAACAGCGAAAGTTCTGGCAAGAACTGCCTGCGTTTTCTTGGCTTCGACCGGCCACGAAGGAATTGCCTCCTTGTTGATTACGCCTTTGACATAATCCTCGATGTCGAGCTTGTTCACAACAATGAGCTTCGAGTTTTTAAGGTGTATTTCAATCTCCCCGCGGAACATTCTTCCCTCTACTTTCAGCGGAAGCAGCTCCGACGTGAATTTTATCATATTTACCTTAAAAACTTTACCGCCGACCCGGATTCCGCCTGATTCGGCAGAAATTTGAAAACGCCCCTGAATCGTTCCTAAGACTTTATCGTTTTTATCCAGAATTTCGGCGTCACCTTCAAGTGAAAACGACGAAACATCGGTTTTGATTCCGATTCTCAAAAAATGGGTAAAACCGTTGGCCAGACCGTCTCCGTCAAGCAGTTCATCGACATCAAAAGCATAAATTCGGGGAAAAAATGTTAAAAGAATGAATAAAAGAGGAAGATTCTTTAAAAATTTCATTACTGAGCTTATTTGAGCCCGTATTTTGCCTTGTACTCGTTGATTGCCTTGTGCAGAGCTTCCGAAGCAAGGTTCGAGCAGTGCATTTTTTCTGCAGGAAGACCGCCAAGTTCTTCTGCAACAATGTCTCTCGTTACTTTGAGAGCTTCGTCAATGTGCTTTCCTTTGACCATTTCGGTCGTCATAGAAGATGTCGCGATCGCCGCGCCGCAGCCGAAAGTCTCGAAGGAAATGTCTTCGATTATCCCTTCAGGATTGATGCGGAGGAAAATTTCGATGATATCGCCGCACGCCGGATTTCCGACTTTGCCGATTGCGTTCGGGTTCTCGATTTTTCCGACATTGCGCGGATGAAGGAAGTGATCCATAACTTTTTCTGTGTAATTCATGATTTTCTCCTGTCTTAGTGTTTATCTGAGTTTACAAATTCATCGTAAATCGGCGAGAAGCTGCGAAGAAGTGAAATCGTGCTCTTCAAAGTGTCCACCGTGTAGTCGACATCTTCGAGTGTTGAATGTTTTCCCAGAGAAAAACGGATACTTGAGTGTGCTTCTTCCGGATCGCCGTTCAAAGCCGTGATCACGTGGCTCGCCTTGAGATCGCTCGAAGAACATGCGGAACCAGTGGATACCGCGATGCCTTCAGTGTCGAGTTTCAGCAGGATCCCCTCGCCTTCAACGAATCTGAACGAAATGTTGGAAAGGGTCGGAACTCTGTGAGACGGGTCACCGACGACTCTCGTGTATGGAATTTCAGCAAGAACTCTCTGCTCGAGATGGTCTCTGAGAGCCGCAACTCTTTTTGCCTCTTCGTCAAGCTCTGCAACTGCAAGCTCAATTGCCTTTCCCATGCCGATTATGCCGACAACATTTTCCGTTCCCGGGCGTTTTCCCTTTTCCTGATGGCCGCCGGTAAGGAGGTTTTTGAGAACTCTTCCGCGTTTTACGAAAAGTGAGCCGACACCTTTGAGGCCGTAGAATTTATGCGCCGAAACTGTAAGAAAGTCGCAGCCGATCTTCTTTACATCGACCGGAATTTTGCCGACAGCCTGAACCGCGTCAACATGGAAAAGAATGTTGTGCTCGCGGGCGATTTTGCCTATTTCCTCGACCGGATAGATGTTTCCGATCTCGTTGTTTACGAACATCGTCGAGATCAAGCCTGTATTTTCCTTGATCGCTTTGCGGAGATCGTCGAGATTGAGGTTTCCCTTGCCGTCGACCGGCAGATAAGTTACCTCGAAGCCCTCTTTTTCAAGCGCCGCAGCGGTGTTGAAAATGCTCGGGTGCTCGACAGCGGTCGTGATTATGTGGTTTTTCTTCGTGTTTTTGCCGAGTCCCAGCATATAGCCGCGCAGAACGGTGTTGTTTCCTTCGCTTGCGCAGGAATTGAAGTAGATTTCAGCCGGATCAGCGTTTAAAGCCGCCGCAACTTTCGCCCTTGCAGCTTCTACCGCCGTTCTGACAACTCTGCCTTCATAGTGCCGGCTCGAAGGATTGCCGCCGAGTTCGGTGAGAAACGGCATGATTTCGTCGACAACTTCCTTTCTGACAGGCGTTGTCGCGCTGTTATCGAAGTATATTCTGTGTGTCATCCTAAAACCTCTAAAAAAACAATAAATTCACCGCCGCTAATATAATTTCAACTTTCCGTTTGTCAATCTGAAAAATTGATATTTTTTCCGTTTTTTTTAAGATTCCGCGTTTTTATTTGTTCAACTTTTCTGAGGTTTCAAAATGAAAAAAATTTCCATTTGCTCTGCTATTTTTGCGGTACTTCTCTTTGTGATTTCCTGCGACGACGGCTCGAAAAATGACGACAAAAAGGAGATTCCTGATTCTGGTGAAACAGTAACTGACACTGACACGGCTGACAACAGCGAACCGGCAGACGATTCAGATTCGAATTCTGATTCCGATACTTCGGACACCGGAATCCCGGGAAGCGACGATGATTCCGATTCCACATCTGCTCAGCCGGATGACGATGCCGATTCTGCACCTGTTCAGCCCGATGACAACAATACGACAGACGATTCCGATTCCGAAGAAATAAAAACTCCGTGCTATCCTAATCCGTGTGTCGATATTGCGACTTCAGACGGTGAATGCACCGAAAAAGACGACACTTTTGAATGCGGATGCTTAGAAAACTACACTTGGAAAGACGGCAACTGTGTTGCTAATACACGCTACGAAACATGCACTTTGCCCGACCACGCAGAATTGAACACAGCGGAGGGAATCACGCAACAGTGGAACGGTTCGACGTGGGAACCTCCCGTTGAAAGCGTTTACAATGAAGAGGCTTCGACCACGGAATGCCGCTTCAAATGTATTTTCAACCAGAACAAACAATATGAATATGACGGTGAAAAATGTGTGATTTCTATACCGCCGTGCAATGCCGAAAACGCTGACAAAACCTGCAAAGACTATGAAACCGGCTACATCTGGTCGGCAAAATCAGAGGCAGACTACCCTTTCAAAAATCAGGAAGCGAAGTCATATTGTGAAGGTTTAACTACCGACGGTTTGTCGTGGAGACTGCCGACTATCGACGAACTCCGCACGATCATAAGAAACTGCGACAAAACAAAAACAGGAGGATCTTGTCAGGTCAGCGTGGAAAACTGGGACAAAAACACTTACTGGTCCGAGGGAACCTGCGGGGGATGCGAACTGAACGAAACGGAAGGCAACAGCATTTTCGGAGACAAATCGAAGGCTTTCTGGTCTTCTACTGTATCCGAGGCAGCCGTCAGCGCATGGATCGTTGCATTCTGGAATACAGGATACGCCAGAATCGAAGCGCAGAATATGAAAAGTGAGATGAAAATCCGCTGTATAGGCAACAGCAAATGCAAGGAGAATTTTGTTCTCGACGGCAATTTTGAATGTGTTCCCGCACAAAGAAAGGCGACATGTACAAATCTTCCGGAAAATGCAGTCAACAACCCTGCCGGTCACCACATTTACCAGATCTGGAACGAAGAAAGCGGAAAATGGCTTCCGGAAAGCACGGAATACAAATATTGCGCAGATTACAACTCCAAAGAGTGCTGCTTCCAGTGCCAATCAAATTCTGAATGGAATGCAGCGACAAAAAAATGCGAACCTAAGACAAGAACCGCCAGATGCACAGGTCGTCCGTCTTATGGAGAATGGAACAGCGTGAACGAAATTACCCAGACACAGGATATAACAGGAATATGGCTGCCTTCATCAACAGGAGTTTACAACGAAACTCCGAGTACAACAGAATGCCGTTTCAAATGCATGGACGGATATGCCTGGAACAATGTAGATTCACTATGCCAAAAAATAAAGTGCGGCAATTATATTGAGAATAACGGTGTCTGCAAGGATACTGCCAACGGACTGATGTGGATGCCTTATACGGCATCCGTTCCGCGAATCTATTCGGAAGCAGTAAATTTCTGTTCACAACTGGTTCTCGGAGGCTATTCTGACTGGCGTCTGCCCTCGATCGACGAACTCAGAACCACTATCAAAAACTGTCCTAACACAGTTCCGGGCGGAGTTTGCGAGATAACAGACACTCACACCTATTCTTCTTCAGATACTTATTCCAACTGCAAATGTGAAAACTCATATGAACACAGCAAATTCGAAGAACCGACAATCTGGTTATGGTCTTCCACCAAAGTTACCGGCACGGACACAGACAGTCACTGGATTGTGATATACCAACCTGCTCAAATCTACAAACTTGAAGATTCTGAGAAGAATTTTGTCCGCTGCGTCCGTTAATTTGTGATTTTCCTGACATAGATCTGAAAAATAGACATTTTTTCCGTTTTTTTTAAGATTCCGCGTTTTTATTTGTTCAATTTTTTTTGGAGGTTCTTATGAAAAAGTTTTTAACGGTCACTCTTTTGGTTTTGTCTATGATGATTTTTGTTTCCTGCGGTGACAGCAACGACGAAACCGACACAGGCGACACCGTCAGCGATTCGGACAGCGATACCGGTGATTTCGCAGCGGACGAAGAGCAAACCGACACCGGAGACCAGACGAACGATGAAGAAAACAACACGCCGGGTCTGCCTGATGACGATGAGGGCGATTCAGCAAACGACGAGGAAAAAACCGACACAGGAGATCAGACAAACGACGAAGACGACACCGATACCGGCGATAACAACGTAATAGACGACAGCAGCTGCGAAACTGTTGTCTACAAATCGATGGACGTTCGAAAGATGGATGTCAATGAAATCGATATCTGGCTTTACGATTCGGAAACTTATGTAGACGATACAGAGCCCCTCTTTTTCATAGAGGCTTACTTCACCAAAAACGTTACCGAACTCAAAGGTGAAACTATTTCTCTGCAGAATCTTGATCCGAACAACGAAGACGGCACCCGTGTTTTCTTCTACACGGATTTCGATGCAAGTATGTGGTGGTTCAAAAAGAACTATATCGCAAAAAGCGGCTCTTTCCACATTGAAGATGTTGACGCAGAGGACTATACGAAATTGAAAGTCGATACTACCGCCATCGTTTTCTACGAACTCTTAATCGATGAGGAAAACGGTGTTTACACTGAACCCGAAAACGGGAAATGCTATAAACTCGAGCCTTTTGAATGGAACAGTATCGACTAACCGAAGAATGATCTATGGCTAAACTTTACTTCAGATACGGCGCCATGGGGGCAAGCAAGACATCGAACGCACTCATGGTCGAATACAACTATTTCGAACGCGGCCAGAACGCCGTCATTTTCAAACCTTCGATCGACACGCGTGACGGCATCGATATAGTCAAAAGCAGAATCGGGCTTGCAAAAAAAGCCTGTATCTTAAAACCAGAAGACAATGCTTTCGACACTATAAGCAAAATGAACGCAGCAAAAAAAATCGACTGTGTTCTGATTGACGAAGCACAGTTTCTCACACCTGCCCAGGTCATGCAGCTCTGCCGCGTCGTTGACGAACTCAACATTCCTGTAATCGCATACGGACTGCGCACCGATTTCGCCGGAAACCTTTTCCCGGGAAGCGAACGACTGCTTGCCATGGCCGACACCATCGAAGAAATCAAAACCGTCTGCTGGTGTTCAAAAAAAGCGATAATGAATGCCCGCGTCGTCAACGGCAAAGTCGTGAAAGTCGGGGAACAGGTTGTTCTCGGCGGCAACGAAAGCTACGTCGCGCTTTGCAGAAAGCACTGGGCCGAAGGAAATCTCGGAAATAAATAATTCGTTCTTCTCGATTAAATTCGTTCTTCTCGACGCGCCGGAAATCAGGATCGTTATCCCGTCATTTCGTTATAACGTTATTCCGACGGCGCGAACCGTTATAACGATAATAACGTTTTAACAACAATGGCCGAAAATAAAAAAAAGCGGACCTTGCGGCCCGCTTCTGAAACTATTCCAGCTCTTCGAGAGCTGTTTTCGCTTTGAGGAAGAATTCGTTTGAAGGCATCAGAGTCTTGGTGAGAAGGGTGAAAATCTCTTTTGCCTTTGCCTTGTCTGTTTCTCTCTTGCCGTAAGCTTCCCAGTACATCGATTTAGCAGTAACGTTGATAGAGTTCATACCGTTGAGCGCGATCTGGTTGTTGCGGTCGATCTTGAGAGCCTCAGCAAAAGAACGTCTTGCGCCGATGAGGTCTTTTTCGTTGAGTTTCTGGAGTCCGCTCTTCGCAAAAGCGTCAGCCTTGAGGTTGTAGATATCGGTCGAACCTTTGACATCGACAACTTCTCTCGACTTCGTGACTTTATATTCGTCTTTGAATTTAGCACGGATCTGCTCGAGTTCCTTCTCGTCGATCTCTTTTGTTTTTTCCTCGTAGTTCTGTTCAGCCTCTTTTTTCTTTGCGATAGCTTCTTTCTTGTCGTCAAGAGCAAGCTGTTTCAGATCTTTCGAGAACTGAGCCTTCTCTTCTTTTCTCTGAGCCTCTTCCTCAGTCCACTTTTCGTTTTTCTCTTTCCATTTTGCCTGCTCGTCGGCAAGAATCGCCTGACGTTCCTCTTTTCTTCTCTGTTTTTCCTCGTTCAGTTTCTGAACTTCCTCTTCCCACTGCTCTTTCTGTCTCTTCTGAGCATCCTTGTCATCGACCTGTTTCTGAGCGTATTTGTTCTCTATCGCCTCTTTCTTTTCCTTGTATTCAGCATCGGTCTTGTCGTATTTTTCCTGCCAGGTCTTCTCGTATTTCTGGTTTTCAGTCTGGTTCTTGATCTTGATGTCATCGCTCTTGTCAGCCCATTTTGCGTTTGTTATGGCGATATTGGCATCAATACTTTCGTTTTCCTTTAAAAGGCGTTCTTTTGCATTCTTGTCCGATCTCTGCTTGTTCTCGAGATCTTTCTGTCTCTTTACCGCCTCGGCATTCCATTTAGCGGAAAGAGTTCCGCGCTCTTTTTCACGAGCCTCGATCTTGCGGTCCCTGTCTTTCTGGGCCGTTGCAATCTGGCTGTCGATGTTCTTTTTGAAAGCAGCCTTTCTCTGCTGGAAAGCTTTGAAATTCGCTTCAGCTTTTTTCTTTTCAGCCTGCTGGTTTTTCTGATATTTCGTATTGTCCTTGTTAAGTTCGTCGCTCTTCTGCGCAAGTTTCATGTCGACAGCCATGCTCTTGTTCTCGCATTCCTGCTCTACTGCAGCCATTTTCTTAGCGACGAAAGCATCTTTTCCGCCTTCGTGCTTCGAAATTTTCTTTTCCGCCGCTGCAAGCTGTTTTTTGAGAGCCGGAGTCTCTTTCTCGGCGATTTTTGCTTCGATGTCGGCCTTTTCCTTGTTCAGCTTTTCGAGCTCTTCGGTGTAAGATTTTTCAGCGTCTGCAGAAGCCGTTTCTTTGTTCTTTGCGCACTCAGCCTCGACCGTAGCACGTTCCTTTTCGATCTCTTCCTGATATTTCGACATAACTTCAGCATTTTTGAACATGTATTCTTCGGTTGCTGCGTCATATTTTTTGAGTTTTTCACGCTCTTCCGATTCCTGAGCATCGTAATCCTGAAGCTTTTTGTTGAGGTCGTCGAACTTAGCCTGATACTCTTTCTCGACTTCGACTTTGTATTTTCTGTCCTCGTCCTCGTTTTTCATCCTGATTTCTTCATTCTGAGCCATGATTTTCTTTTCGTTCTCGTCGAACTTTTCCTGCTCGCCGGTCATTTTCTTGTCGAGTTCGGAAATTTTCTCCTCATTGGCCTTTTTCTTTCCTTCAAGAGCGAGAACGGCAGCTTCCGTCTTTTTGTTGCCGGCTTCGATCTCATCGTCCTGCTTTTTGTAACGGGCTTCCTTTTCTTCTTTCATTTTCTTGAGCATATCGCCGTATTTCTTGTCGGTTTCGGCCATTTCCTTAGCCATTTCCTTCTCATATTGAGCCGAAAGAGCGTTGGAACCTTTCGTGACACCTTTTTCCCGCTGCTCAAAAAGAGTGAGCTTGTTCTCGAGCTCGACGATTTTCTGCTCGATTTCGCTGTCGTCCTTTTCCCACTGGTATTTCATATCTTTGATTTTCTTCGTGAGTTCCGCATATTCGGTATCTTTCTGCTTCTTAGCGGCAGCGGAATCCTCGTCGAACTTTTTGAGTCTTGCTTCTCTCTCAAGAATTCTCGCATTGAGCCATGCGTCGGTCTCAGCGATAGTTTTAGCCTTTTCCTTTCTGAGTTTTTCACGCTGTTTCTCGTTTTTGGAATGGATCACATCAACAGCGCGGATATCCTTTTCACTCGGATCAGAGTAGATGACTCTTTCAACAGCATCCTTTCTGTAAACACGGTATTTCGAGCTCGAGCCCATCTCAAGAATCGCTTCGTCAAGTTTTTCAGCCTTTGCGATAACCGGGATCGCCTCATCGTAATTTTTCGCCTTTATCGCGGCATTCGCACGCTGGACGAATTTTGCTATTTCAGCGATATTCTTCTTGAGTTCTTTCGCTTTGACATCTCTTTCTGCAGCGCCGTCGAGAGCTTTGTCGGCAGCCTTGAGATCACCTGACGCATAAGCCTCGAGAGCCTCTTTTATAGCGTTGTCAGTGTTTTTTCCGGCAGGTTTTTTAGCGGGTCTGACCGGTTCTTCCTCTTCTTCCTCCTCCTCTTCCGGCTCGTCTTTCGCAACCGAGTGGGAAGAAAGCATCTTAGTCCATACTTTTGCGAGTTTCGACGCGATTTTCTCGGTCGAAGCCCCTTTTTCGAAGTTTACTTTCTCTTTTTCAAGATTGTTGCCTTTTCCGTCAACAAGGAAAGTTTCAACTATCGTTTTTCCGCTCTTTTTAACGAATTTCATCTTGGAAAAAATGTAAAAATCGGATTTTTTCTTCGCTTTCGAGATGAATTTTTTCTGACAGCCAAGGTTTTCGCCGCATTTTTCAAGCTGTTTTTTAACTTTTGTGCCGAGCGAATCGGAAAAAATCCCGGCATCGGCTCCTTTGATGTCGTCAAGAACATCCTCGATCGACACGTCAATGTCTTCCGCAGCAAGACGGTCATCTTCTACAGCAGCCATAGGAAACAGCGAAACTGTTCCTGCAAAAGCTGTGAAGCTCATAAAAATAATGGTTACAGCCATCAAAATTTTCAGATTTTTCAAATTTTCCTCCAATATGTAATTTTCAACGAAACACCTAAAAAGCGGGCTATATAACTAAAATTCCCTTTCTAAGTCAATTTTTTTATTCATTTCAGCGCAGAAACAGGCATCCGGCTATCCGACAGCGTCGTTGAGCTGGAGAATCGGCATGACGACCGAAAAAACGATGAATCCGATGACACCTGCCAGAGCGACGATCATCATCGGCTCAAGCATCGAAGTGAGCTTTTCCATCGTGTATGTGACTTCCTTTTCGTATGAGGAAGCGAGAGTTTCAAGCATCTCCTCGAGTTCACCGCTCTGCTCGCCGATCGCTATCATCTGGATTACGATGGGCGGGAACTCGCCGCTTCTTTTGAGCGGAACCGCGATAGATTCACCTTCCTTGATGTTTTCGCGGGCTACTCCGACCGCGTTTTCAAGGATCTTGTTGTCGATGATCTTTTTGACGATATCAAGCGCGTTCAGAATCGGAACGCCTGAATGGAGAAGAGTCGACAAAGTCTGCGCAAAACGGCTGATGGCGACCTGTCTGTTGACTCTGCCGAGAACCGGTGCGTTTATTTTGACTCTGCTCCACCAGATTTCCCCTTTCGGAGTTTTTATGTATTTGTTGAAAGCGACGACTCCGCCGAAAATCGCAAGCGCGATAAGCCACCACCAGCTTCCGATAAAGCCTGAAAGCCATAGCAGGATCTTGGTCTGGAGCGGCAGGGACATCTTTACATCCTCGAACATTTTGGAAAGTTTCGGGATTACGACCGTAAAGAGGACGCCGACAACTAAAACCGCAACGATCATGAGCACTATCGGGTATGTCATCGCGCTTTTGACTTTGTTCTTGAGGTCGACCTGCGACTCCATGAATCCGGCAAGCCTCATCAATACTTTGTCTGTCGCGCCCGACTCTTCGCCTGCCGCGATCATGTTGCAGAACAAGTCATCGAAAATATTGGGAAATTCACGTGCGCTTTTGCTAAAGCTGTAACCTTCGTTCATCTTGCCCTTGATGATGATAAGGGCATCTTTCATTACCGGATTTTCCTGCTGCTGCGCGACCGCGTCAATCGCCTCTACAAGCGGAATTTTCGCTTTCTGGAGCGTCGCAAGAAGACGCGTCATCGAAGCGACTTCGTCAAGAGGCACTTTTTTCGCACCGAAAGAGAACATTTTCCGCAGGAAGTCGAAACTGAAACCCTGCGCTTCCGATTTTTCGCTGATTTCAGTGATGTAGTAGCCTTCAGAAAGGAATTTCGTCTTTACCGCCGCCTTGTTAGGGCACTCGATCGTCCCTTTTTTCTCCTTGCCGTTTGCGTCAACTATTTTGTAGGCAAAAAGCGGCATTATTTGTCCTCCTGCGTTCTGAGAAGGACTTCTTCTGGCGAAGTTATTCCCTTGATCGCCTTGAGTGCGCCGTCCTCGCGGAGATTGAGCATTCCGTTTGCAGCCGCGATTTTTCTGATGTCGCTCGCATCCTGACGCGCTACAACGGCACGTCTGAGCTCTTCGTCGATCATAAGAAGCTCGAAAATACCGCTTCTTCCTTTATAGCCCGAATATCCGCATTCAGGGCATCCGACAGCCTTGTAGAACGGATGGTTCGCGTATTCTTTCGGGTCAAGTCCGAGTTCTTCAAGTATCGCAGCGGGCGGATAGTAAGCCTCCTTGCAGGCCGGGCAGAGCTTTCTGACAAGTCTTTGCGCCAGAACGCCGACAACAGTCGAAGAAATGAGGAAAGGTTCGATTCCCATATCGATAAGTCGGGTGAAAGCCGTCGGAGCGTCGTTTGTGTGAAGTGTCGAGAAAACAAGGTGACCGGTAAGAGACGCGTTGATCGCGATGTCTGCCGTCTCCTTGTCACGGATTTCACCGACCATGATGATGTCGGGGTCCTGACGGAGGATCGAACGAAGACCGCTCGCGAAAGTGAGTCCTATCTTCGAATTGATGTGGATCTGGTTTACCCCTTTGATCTGATACTCGACCGGGTCTTCGACCGTGATTATCTTGACATCGGGCGAGTTTATTTCGGTCAGAGCCGAATAAAGCGTCGTCGTTTTACCGCTTCCGGTAGGGCCTGTGACGAGGAAAATCCCGTGTTTCATGTGGATTATCTTCCTCATCGTCTCGAGGTCGCGCTTCGTGAAACCGCTTTCGTCAAGCGAAAGTTTCTGAGAGCGTTTGTCCAGAATACGGAGAACTATCGATTCGCCGTGGACGCTTGGAAGTGTTGAAACACGGAAGTCGATGTCGTTTCCTGCGATCTTGACCTTGATGTTACCGTCCTGCGGAAGCCTTTTTTCCGAAATGTTGAGCCGGCTCATGATCTTGATTCTCGTGATGAGACCGGCCTGAGCCGCCTTAGGTACGCGCTGGACGATAGAAAGTTTGCCGTCTTTTCTGAAGCGGACGATGACTTCGTCTTCATAAGATTCGAAGTGAATATCGCTGGCCTTTTCCTTGACAGCTTTCGCAATCGTGTTGTTCACGAACTTGATGATCGGGGCGTCGTCGTTTGAGTCGATAAGGTCGGGGATCGTATCGTCCTCGTCCGCCATTTTGCCGAAATCACCGGCGTTCAGAGCCTCTTCCTTGTTGTCGACGCTGCTGTAGGCCTGGTTTATCATGTCGTTGATTTTTGTGGGAGTTACAAGAAGCGAAACGACATTTTTGCGGTAAATCATAAAAAGCTGGTTGAAAAGGAGCATGTCGAAATCGGTTATTACAACGTGCAGGTCATTGTCGGCGTAAAGCGGAAGAGCCTTGAATTTCTTTGCCAGAGCAATAGGAAATTCGCCTAAAACCGCCGGATCGAGCTTCTTGAGGTCTTCATCCGTTACGATTTTTATTCCGCTCTGCTCCGAAAAAGCCTCGGTCACCTGCTCCGGCGTGACTTTTCCTTCAGAAACAAGGAACTGACCTATTTTGCCCGTTCCCTGACGGTCGGCATGCTGCTTAGCCAGAGCTTCCGAAAGCTGCGTCTCGTCGAGCCAGCCTTTTCCGACAAGAATTTCACCTATTTTGCGCTTTGCTGCCATAACTAGTCCTCTTCGTCGTCAAGTTCCGGAACAAGCTCGTCCTCTGCATCTTTCTTCGGCGTTTTCGGTTTCTCTTTATCATCAGTGTTTTCAATCACTTTCTCCTCGCCGTAGGGTGTTACCATGATCGAATTTTCCTTTTTGTTAGCAGCTTCTATTCTCTTCAGCTCCTCTTTCTCAAAAGCCTGCTGATGACCGACAGCGTTGACAACCGAAAGAAGCGGACCACGCCTTTTGTCAAGGTAAACCGTTTCCTCGAAAGTCGTGTCGCCGCCGTAGTATTTGCGGGCGAACTCCTCTCTCTCCTCCATTTTTCTGCGGAGAATGCGCTCGAAGTCCTCTTTGCTGTCGACAACATGCGGAGTAAGGATAAGAAGAAGGTTTACTTTGGCTTTGTTGACTTTTTTATACTTGAAAAGATTGCCGAGAACCGGAATGTCGCCCAGAATCGGAATCTTGTTCTCGCCTTCTGTAACAGTATCCTTCATGAGACCGCCGATTACGATCGTCTGTTCGTTCTCGGCATTGATTTTGGTCTTCGCCTGTCTTTTCGTCGTCTTGTAACCGTAATCGGTCTGCGCGCCGAGCTCGGTCATTTCCTGATTGATTTCAAGCGTCATGTAGCCCGATTCGTTGATCTGCGGTTTTATTTTGAGTTTCAGCGCGACATCTTCACGGGTGTAGGTAATAGTGCTTCCTGTCGTGCTTGTCAGAATGTTGCCCGACGGGAACGGAACCGTTTCACCGACCGTGATCTCGGCTTCCTCGTTGTCAGTCGTGAGAAGGTGCGGAGTCGAAACTACGTTGACCGTGGAATCGTTCTGCGCCGCGTTCAGGATGAGTCCTATCGAAGGAATTCCGTCGACAAGCGAAAGTCCGGGAAGACCCGCTGTTCCGTCAACGGAAGCACCGACCATTCCGG
Organism: uncultured bacterium; assembly: GCA_905233945.1. Lineage (GTDB taxonomy): Bacteria > UBP6 > UBA1177 > UBA1177 > UBA1177 > UBA1177. The sequence continues at coordinate 25,007 of CAJOFY010000025.1, forward strand.
CGACAAGTCCGGGTGTAGGCGAAGAAAGAGCTTTTCCGAAGAAAATAGGAATTTTCTCTCCTGCTACCGTTACCTGATACCCCATCGCGCTGTATGCGTTGCCGTATTCAAGGCCGTTGTCGATGCTGACTTCGAGAATCGCCGCTTCGACAAAAACCTGTTTGCGTTTGACATCGAGTTTTTCGACAACTTTTTTGAGATTTCTGAAATCCTGAAGCGAAGAAACTACAACGAGGGAGTTTGTCGACTCGTTGGATGAAATCTGGACATCGCCCTCAAAAACGTCGGTTCCTTTGTTCCCGCTTTTGGAAGAACCTGTCGATTTTTTGTTTTTTGAGAGTGAATTCAAGGTCTTGAGCATATCTTCCGCTTTCGCGTTCTGAAGTTTTACGACGTGGATTTCACCCTCACCCTCGACTTCGCGGTCGATATTCTGGACAACCTGAAGAATCAGATTGTATGTCGCTTTGTTGCAGAGAACGATTATCTGCTGGCTTCTCTCGTCTGCGACAATGTGAATGTACGTTTCACTGAGCCCTTCGCTGTCGTCCTGATTGCCGCCTCCCCAAGGATTCGGAAACGGGGGACGCGGAGGAAATTTGCCGTTGTTGCCTTCAGCCTGTTTTCCGACACCGCCGAGAGAAGGGGTATTGTCGTTGTTCTTTCCTTTCTTGTTCCCTTTTTTGGAGAAATCCTTGAAAATATCCTCGATGATTTTACGGGCATCGGCTGCAAGAACGTGGTTCAGCTTGATAAAGTACAGTTCCGCCTTGTCCGATTCTGACGGCTGGTCGAGTTCCTTCACAAGAGTCATGATTTTTCTGATGTTCGCCGCATAATCTACAACGATAAGCGTCTTGTCGTCGAAAACGACCGAAGTCGCGCCTTTATCCCTGAACAGTTTCAGGACCTTGTCTATATCGGTCGCCGTTACGTACTCGAATTTCATGATCGTTGCGACCATCTTGAAAAGGTCGGGAACATTGGCGCCTTTATAAAAAGGGATTTTCATCTCCGGAATGTTCTTTTCCTTCGTGATTATCGTGTAGGAGCCGTCTTCTGAAACGCTGAAATCGTTGACTGCAAGAAGGGTCAGGAATGTTTTGTAGGCTTCTGCAACCGTGACTTTCTGCGGAGAAAGGAGATTGATTTTCGCCTTGCCCAGATTTTCGGGAATTATGAAATTTTTCTGAAGAAGATCTGAAAAGAGCTTGACTACGTTCATCAGTTCTTCGTCTTTGAAATCAAGCCTGATTTTAAGGTTCATATTTGCCGCCTTCGGCTCGTTTATCTCGACTTTTACCGCATCCAGAAGTTTGTTTTCCTCCTGAGGCTTGTTTTCCTGTTCCCTGTTGAGGATATTTTTCGGCTGAGGCGGAGTCACGGTTCTGACATCGTTATTGGTTTTCTTCGGCTGAGCCGCATTTCCGGCAGAACCGGGGGTTTCCTCGTCTTTTTTCTCCTCATCTTTTTCCTCTTCGTCTCCCTTTTTCTCATCTATTACGGGTCTGTTGAACTTTGGATTGTTCAATTTTCTGAATCCGGGAGCCGGAGGCTTGATTTTATTGTTGAGGTTGATAGGAACTTTAACGTCTTCCGCCGCCTGCTCATCCTCTGCCTGAAGCCATACGGACGAAAAAACGGTCAGTGCAGCCAGAAAAATTATCTTTTTCCAATTCAGCATTTATGCCTCCTATTCTATTGTATATTCCAATGTTTCATTCTGTCCTTTTCTGACGATGTCAAGAGAGAGTTTTGACGCGCTCTGAAGCCTTGAATAAGCCTCAAGAGCCTTGTCCGGACTCGAAAGTTCGATACCGTTGATCGACTTGAGGACATCGCCGTTCTGTATTCCTATCTTGCTGTAAAGACTGTCTTTCGCGATCGAGAAAATCTTGAATCCGTTGTCTTTCGCCGACGGAACGATTCTCGCCTGGGATGCCAGAGCCCCCAGATTTCCTGTCGCCTTGTTGAGATCGGCACGCTTGACGACATACTGGTTAGGACCGACGTTTCTGATGTCAAATTCGTCATCGCCGCCCTTAGGCTGCGTCTCCCCCGCCGTCTTAGGAGCTTCCGGAACAGGTGAGGATTTCGTTTCGCCGACACCCTCGCCGATGCATTTCACACCGCTTGTAGTCCTGAAAATCGCGATATTTCTCCAGACAAAAGCAAGAATCACACCCTCCTGCACCTCGGCTCCGGTTCTTGTAACAGCACCGCTTGCGCTTCCCTTGCTTCCTTTAAGAATCGCAAACGAAAAGTCGTTGTCTTTCGCAACGATGGTTCCAGTAAGCTCGTAACCAGGCAGAAGTGCGCATTTGTCAGGATTTTCGAGATAAAAGAAGATATCTTCCTTGCTCATTTCCGGTACGACCTGACCCTCTTCGACAGTGTCGGTTGTCTGCTGCTCGGTTAAAGCGATAAAGCGCGAATTTGAGTCAAAAATATTGGCCGCACTCATATTGTTGGGATTTTTTCCGAAATAAAAGCTCTCCTTTTTCTCTTCCGATCCGGTATCTTCCATCGTTTTATAATAATTTTTTCCTACAGGCACGTAAACCTGCTCGCCCTTCACGACAAAAGCAAGCACGAAGCCTACAAACGAAAGCACCGCCGCCGCTATCGCGATGAACAAAGCTATATTCAAAACAGTTCTGCTTTTCAAAGCGCACCTCGCAAAAAACAAAAACCGATTATTTAAGCAACTCAAATGCCAAAAAAATTCGCAAGTAATATCAATAAGTTGCAGAATCACAAAAAATGTCAATTCGACAATTTGACAATTTGTCACGGGTTTTGACGCCGCCAAATCTTTGTCGAAATATCGAAATTCCGAAATGTCGAAATATCGAGAGGCGGCGAATCGATAATAATGGCGGCGTCGAAAAGAACGAAATCTTGAAATCAGCTCGGTTTTCATCATAATTCAGGGTTTTTTCTTTTTTTTGCGAGGGTAAAAATGTGGCTTCAGGGAATAGTTCTCATTGTTTCACTTTTAATTCTGGCATGGAGCGCAGACCGTTTTGTTGACGGTTCGTGCGGTCTGGCACGGGTTCTCGGCGTTTCGCCGTTTCTCATCGGCATGCTCATCGTAGGTTTCGGAACATCGGCTCCGGAAATGCTCGTTTCGGCGGTTTCGGCATTTGAAGGAAGCCCCGATATCGCGCTCGGCAACGCGTACGGCTCTAACATCACGAACGTGCTGCTGATTCTCGGCATCGCAGCAATCGTCAACCCGATCAAAGTTGATTTTTCGGTCGTAAAAAAGGAGCTTCCATTCCTCGCAGGCACGATAATTCTTACAGTTTTTCTCATTCTAGACGGCTTGATTTCCCGCATCAACGCGATTTCGATGCTGGTTCTCTTCATCCCGATAATGGTGATTTCCTCGCTCGGCAAGAAAGAAGAAGCTGAAGAAGATTCCGGTAAAAAAGAGTCTCTTCCCAAATCAATTTTCTGGATTATCTTCGGTCTCGCGCTTCTCGTCGGCAGTTCGCGTGCCCTTGTCTGGGCGGCAAAAGACATTGCGACAGCCCTCGGAGTCAGCGAACTTATCATCGGACTCACGATAATCGCGCTCGGAACGTCGCTTCCGGAACTCGCAGCTTCGGTATCCGCAGCAAGAAGAAACGAACACGGCGTAGCATTCGGAAACGTTGTCGGATCGAACCTTTTCAACACGATGTGCGTTGTCGGAATAGCCGGAACAATCACTCCTGTTGCGGTTGACCCGAAAATTCTCACGAGAGACCTGCCTGCCGTAGCACTTGTCACCCTTTTTCTCTTTATTTTCGGCATAAGAAAGCAGATCAGCCGTATCTCCGGTGTTTTTCTCGTTGCGTTGTATATCGTCTACACGGTTCTCTTGGGACTTAAAATAATATAATGCCGTAATACCATCGTTACCGGCAGAAAATCCTCATAAAAAGAAACAAAAACCATAAAACTCATTTTTTTATTGACTTTTGACAAAAAATGAGCATCATTGCCCCGCTTTGTTCTTTGAACATCGAGATGAATCGTGGAAGAGTGGCCGAGTGGTCGAAGGCGGCGGTCTTGAAAACCGTTGACGTTTACGCGTCCGTGGGTTCGAATCCTACCTCTTCCGCCAGAATATGCGGAGAGGTGTCCGAGAGGCCGAAGGAGCTCGCCTGCTAAGTGGGTATGGGACTAATAATTCCATCGAGGGTCCGAATCCCTCCCTCTCCGCCACTTTTTTTGGGCGCCCATAGCCCAATTGGATAGAGCGTTTGGCTACGGACCAAAAGGCTGGAGGTTCGAGTCCTCCTGGGCGCGCCATACCGGTGATGACAAGAGAAACCGAATATATGAAAATTGCGCTGGAACTTGCTGAAAAGGCAAGAGAGATGGGCGAAGTTCCCGTCGGCGCGATAGTGGTCTTTGAAAACAGAGTAATCGGAAAAGGATTCAACAAACGGGAATCCGCCCAGTCGCCTCTTTCCCACGCGGAAATCGAGGCGATAACCGAAGCGTCGGCCTACCTTAAAAGCTGGCGGCTTGAGGATTGCGAGCTTTATGTCACTCTGGAGCCCTGCATAATGTGCAGCGGCGCAATAGTGCAGTCGCGGATCCCAAGAGTCTACTTCGGTGCGCGTGATCCGAAAGCGGGAGGAGTGAGATCGCTCTACACGCTTCTGGAAGACGAGCGCTTGAATCACAGGGTGGAAGTTGTTGAAGGGATTCTGGCTGAAGAATCTGCCGAACTTTTATCGGGTTTCTTCCGGGAAATCAGGGAAAAGCAGAAACTTTTGAAAAAACAGTCCGGATCCGAGAATCTTGAATAACGCGGAGAGATGTCCGAGTGGTCGAAGGAGCCTGACTCGAAATCAGGTGCGCTCTTTACAGGGTGCCTGGGGTTCGAATCCCTATCTCTCCGCCATCTTTTTATCCTTTTTCCGGTTCATGGAGAGGTGTCCGAGAGGCCGAAGGAGCACGATTGGAAATTGTGTGTAGGCTTATCCCCTACCGTGGGTTCGAATCCCACCCTCTCCGCCATTGTGGCCGGGTGCCGTACAACAAGCCCCGCAAACCCCGTCAGGTCCGAGAGGAAGCAGCGGTAGCGGATAGTTTGTGTGTTGCGGTTTCTCCGGCCTTCCTTTTTTTATCACGTAAGGACTTTCAGGCCGTTTACTGTTTTATTTCACTGATTTTATTGATTATTTCTTCAATTTTCTGAATATTTTCGACTTTGAATTTTATAGTGCTTTCACCTTGGAACGACCCTTCGTTTTTCTCAAGAAAATCGAATAAAACATCCATGCTTTTCGGGATGAATGAAACGCCCAGAGTTATTGAGAATTCGTTTTTTCCTACTGAAATCGCGGCTGCACCGCAGTTGACTGCAAGGATTTTTATCTTTGTGAGAGTGATGAGATTTTCCGTTTCCTCGGGAATTTTTCCGAACATTTCAGTCATGGTGTCGCGCACCCAGCCGAGTTCGTCGAGCGAGTGCAAATCTGCGATTTTCCTGTAGAATCCCATTCTGACTTCGGTATCGGCAATATAGCTTTCCGGGATGTTTGCGTTGAGATCGGTCGAAATTTCAAAATCGTTTTCTATGTGCGGAGTTCCGTTTTTAAGCTCGTCGATACGCTCTTTCAGCATTTCGAGATACATGTCGTAGCCGACCCCTTTGAGTTTTCCCGACTGGCTTATTCCCAAAATGTTGCCGCCGCCGCGGATGTTGAGGTCTTCCATCGCAACATCGTAGCCGTGCCCGAGCTTGTCGAAACGCTTGATCGTCGAAAGGCGGGCGCACGATTCCTGCGTGAGATTGTTGAGATTTGGAACGAAAAGATAAGCCTTGGCTTCGCGGTTCCAGCGCCCTACTCTGCCGCGGAGCTGGTAAAGCTGCGCCATTCCGAACATATCGGCGCGGTTTATGATGATCGTGTTGACAAGCGGAATGTCGATTCCCGATTCAATGAGCGAAGTCGCGAGCAGCAGGTCGTAATCGCGGTTCACGAATGAAACCATCACTTTTTCAAGCTGCTCAGGCTCCATCTGGCCGTGGGCGACAGCGATCCTGAGATTCGGAATAAGCTGCTGCAGCCTGAGTTTTATGTCGTTAAGCCCTGCAACGCGGTTGTGGACGAAGTAAACCTGGCCGTCACGCGCAAGTTCGGCAAGAATCGCGTCCTTGATGATCTCCTCGCTGTATTCAAGCACGAAAGTCTGGATATTTTTCCTGTCGCTCGGGGCAGTTTTGATGAAAGAGGACTTTCTTATGCCGAGAAGCGACATCTGGAGCGTTCTCGGGATCGGTGTTGCCGTCATCGAAAGGGTCGCTACATCACGCTTCATCTCCTTGATCTGCTCTTTGTGGGTGACTCCGAAACGGTGCTCCTCGTCGATAACAAGAAAGCCTAAATCGCGGAATTTCACATCCTTTCCGAGAAGCCTGTGAGTGCCGACAAGAATATCTATCTTGCCAAACTCTAAATCGTTAAGTATTTGTTTTTGTTTGGATTTATCGTAAAGACGGGAAAGCATTTCAATTCTTACGGGAAGTTTCGCGAAACGCTCCTGAAAAGTACGCAGATGCTGGAACGCTAGGACTGTCGTCGGAGCGAGAACTGCCGCCTGCTTCCCGTTGGCCACAGCTATCATGCAGCCGCGCATCGCGACTTCGGTCTTTCCGAAACCGACATCGCCGCACAGAAGCCTGTCGGTGATCTCGTGCCCTGCAAGATCGGCCTCAAGTTCGCGGATCGAACGCGCCTGGTCGGGAGTCTCGCGGAAAGGAAAATCACGCAGAAACTCGTAGTAAAGCGGCGTATCGACCTTCATTGAATCGGTTTTCTCGACGCTTCTCTGTGCATAAAGCTCCAGAATCGCAGCAGCGACTTTCTCGATTTCACGGCGGACTTTCGACATAGTCTGCTGCCAGAGCGCGGTGCGGATCGAGCTTATTTTCGGAAAAACGCCTTCTTCCCAGCGGTAGCGGTAGACATAGTGCATGTTGTAGACCGGAATATAGATTTTGTCCTCGTTTTCATAGCGGAGCTGCAGACAGTCGGTTCCGTTCATGCTGACAGTCCCCTCGTAAACTCCGATTCCGAACTTGTAATGGACGACAAACTCGCCCGGTTTCAGCGAATTGAGCTCAAAAATTCTGTTTTCTACGTATTCTTCGTGTTTTATTTCCCTGTTTTTCTTTTTTGAAACAGCAAACTTGAAGATTTCCGAAGAAAAAAACGCCGTATCAAGATTCTGGACGGCGACAACGCTGTCTGCAGTGAACCACTCTTTTTTATCGACAAGAAAAACATTGTCATACTGGAGCTGAAGCGGAAGTGCCTCGACATTGACCATCGGAATGTCGTTTTTTTCGCCTATTTCCTTCAGAACATCTATCTCATCCGGCTTTGCGAATATAACCAGGCATCTGTTTTCTTTAGACAGTTTATTGATAACAAAAGCGGGATCGTTCTGGAGTTTCTGCGGAACCGCCTTATGCACGACAGGAAATTTTTCTATCTCGTCAGCAGTAGAAAAAAATGAACTGACCTCGATATCGAAATCCTTTTTCTCCTCCGAAAAGTAGGCTTCCATCCTAAACGGAAGAAAATGCCCTTCTTCCACCCTTTTTTTCCTTTCGTTGTCTATTTTTTCGAAATCGTCTTTTTCACATGTTTCCGATTTCAGCCTCTCGAAGCGTACCGTTTTCGCCTTGAAACGGGAATAAACAGTACCGTCTCCGGCAATGAGCGGAAAGATGTCCCACTTGGGCATTGTGCCGGATGAAACAAGATCTTCAGTTTCAATAAGCTGCTGCGTCGAAAAGCCTTCAGTCCGTTCCTCAAGCACTTTCTGCCAGTCTTCGCGCAAAATGTCAGGAAACATGAGCTGCGGAACAGTAATTTCGTCGAGAGATTTTCCGCTTCTCTGGTTCGAAAAACGGAAAAGCGAGATATTTTCGAGTTCTTCGTCAAAAAAATCAAGACGGACACCCTTTCCGGGGATAAAAATTCCGATGTCAACAATATCGCCGCGCACAGCAAACTCGCCGGCATCACGGACAATCTGCACTTTTTTGTATCCCATGTTTGTCAAAGAGAGAACAACATCGGAAATCCTGTAATAAGAGTTCCTTCTGAAATTGAGTTCAGCGGAATTATCCGGCAGAAAAAGCCTTCCGCCGAGCGGAGTTGTCACGATTATATCGGGCTGCTCTGACATTCCGGCATAAACTTTCTGAATGTCGGGCTCTTCCCCGCTCCTTTCAAGAAGAAGAAACTGCGGAGCGAAAAGCAGACTCCTGAGCCGGAACGCAGAAAGCGCCGAAACAAGAAGCGAAGCATCCCTGAAATTCGGCATCTGGACAATCAACCTGCCGTATTTATTGAACAAATCAACAGCAACGACCGGAAAGGCATCTGGTGAAGTCTCTATGAATCTTGTCATTTACGTCCTCGAAAAATGCCGGATTTCAGCAAGAAAAAACTGATTTTCAAATCAGAAAAGACCTTCTGCGCCCTGCGTCGGATCAAGGACATCCTTTTCCTCGACTGTAGTGCTGGGCTCGCTTCCGGCATGGAAATACATTCTCACGCCGCTTTTATCGGAGAGAAGCCCTGTTGCCGGATCGATGTTTCTTCCGACAACATTCGGCGGAATTTCGTAATCCGACGGCGGGAAGTTTTTAAGATACCTTTCCATAAAATCGCGCCAGATAGGAAGGGCTGTCTTTGAACCGGTTTCGACCCTGCCGAGCGGACGTCCGTGCTGGTCGTTGCCGACCCAGACCCCTGTAACGAAATTCGGCGAATAACCGATAAACCATGCATCGAAATAGTCGTTTGTCGTGCCTGTCTTACCGGCAATGTGACGGTTGCAGATTCCTTCCTCGCCTTCCTCCTCGTTGCTCATATTGCTCTTTTTGCATTTGTAGTGGTTGAAACCGCGCACGCTCGCAGCAGTTCCGCGGTTGACGACATCTTCCAGAATTTTGTTGGTTATGTATGCCGTCTGGGGAGTAAGCACCTGATTTTCTTCCCTTTTAGCAAAATAAAGCAGACGTTCTATCTTTGACGGAGCCGAAATGTAAGGGTCGTAAAACACGGTATTGTCTTCAAGAATATTGCCGTTTTTGTCATATATCTTCCTGATGTAGGTCGTATGCGGAGTCTTTCCCATGTTGGGGAAATGCCCGTAAGCGTCCGTGAGCTCGTCTATCGTCAGACAGCTTGAGCCTAGCATACTTCCAAGTTCAGGTTTTATTTCGCTTTTTATGCCGAGAGCCTTGGCACCGTCGATAGCGTCACGGAGAGTCAGTTTTTTCAGAACCCTGACTGCCGGCGTATTCATCGAGTGGATGAGAGCCTCCCATACCGTAACTTCGCCTTTGAAAGTGTTTTCAAAATTTGCCGGTTTGAATGTGCTGTCGGCATCAACGATCGGTGCATCAAGAATCAGTGACGCCGGTGTGAGCAGAGGCTGCCTTCCCTGATGCTTTTCCAGCGCCAGAGTATAAAAAATAGGCTTTATCGCGCTTCCAGGCTGTCTGCATGCCTGAGTGGTGCGGTCAAATTCGCTGATTTCAAAATCGTATCCGCCCATAAGAGCCTTGACATAGCCGGAATATGGGTCTTTTACGATTATTGCCGCCTGAGAAGATGGAATCTGTTCAAGAACAAAATAAAAATCATTTCCGAGTTCCTTTGAATAGTTGCGGAAATCGTATTGATCGCGCGTTCCTGCCTTGTCGGTTGCCCTGACGAGAATGACATCGCCCGGCTTGAAAACCTCTTTGACCGATTTTACAGCCGTGTATGAGCCTGTCGGGCTCCATGGACGCGCCCAGCCCAAATCTTCAAGGTAGATGCTGCGCTTGACTTCGCCGACCTGTACAAGCGCGCTTTTCTCAGCTGTTTCAAGAACTACACCCTGATAGTAAACACCGCTTCGGATAGAATCCTCGCTGATTTTTCCGAACACTTTCTCGTGTTTTTTCAAATAAGTCTCAAGATCCTTCTTGAGGTTTATCGAATAGAGCGGATTTGTCACTTCACCGCCGAATTTCTCACCTTTTTTATAGCTGTCTTCTTCGCCTCTTGCGTATCCCTGACGCTTTGAAAGCTCACGGATCCCATAGAAAACCGCCTCATGGGCGAACTGAGTTGCCCGCATATCAACTGTTGTCTGTACAATCATCCCTTCTTTATAGAGTTTGTCGAAACCGTATTTGTCGAGCAGATAACGGCGCACTTTCTCGCTGAAATAAGGCGCTTTGTCGAGAAAAAGCTCTTTCTGAGGGTTGGTTTTTACAGGTTTTGCGACAGCTGTCTCGTATTCATCCTTCGTGATGAATTTTTCCTCAAACATCCTTTTGAGAACGTAGTTTCTGCGGGTAAAAGCCTTGTCTGGATTAAGTATCGGGGATGCCGCAGAGGGAAATTTCGGAAGTCCTGCAAGAATCGCCATTTCGTCGATTTCAAGTTCCCAGACATGCTTGCTGAAATACTTGCGGGAAGCCGATTCTACTCCGTATGCGCCGCTTCCGAGGTAGATTTCATTCAAATAAAGATATAAAATCTCCTCTTTTGAAAGATGTCTTTCAAGCTCCATCGCAAGAATCATATCTTTGAATTTACGGCTGAAAGTTCTTTCGCTTCCTACAAAAGCCTTTGAGAGCTGCTGGGTTATCGTGCTGCCGCCCTGCTTGACGCCTGTAAAAAGGTATTTTAAACCGGCACGCAGAATACCGATCGGGTCAATACCGCTGTGAGTGTAAAATCTGGCATCCTCGGCTGCAACAAACGCGAGACGCAGCTTTTCGGGAATCTTGTCATACGGAACGATATTTCTTTTGTTCTCGTGATAAAACTCGGCAATCAGCTCTCCGTCGTATGAATAGACCTTAGTTCCGGCATCCGGTTTATAATCGCTGACAGTATTGATTGCCGGAACCTCCGCCTTGAACTTGAAGTACAGCGAAACCGCAACAACAATAGAGACAACAAGGAACGCCGCGGCAGCAATCAACGATATTTTAAATATTTTCCGCAACTTAGATGATTTGGAACCAAAATTTTTCTTTTTCGGCATTTATCTCTCCAAAGAATTAATCGTTTTTTATTGCCTCGAAAATCTTTTCCAGCCTTATCTCACGGTCGACCGAGTCGTCGTAAACGAACTTGATTTCAGGCACGACTTTGAGCCTGTTCAGGTGAGATGCGAGCTTGAAACGGATATTTTTGAGGTTTAAGTCAAGGTATTCCTGGATTTTTTCGACATTTTCGGGCTGAAAAGTCGAATAGTAGATTTTAGCAGACCTCAGATCGGGCAGAACCGAGACATGCGTTATAGTGATCATGTCGGCAGGAGTGCCGCCGAAATCGCTGTACACCATAGTGCTTATGAATCTTTTTATAGTTTCGGCAACCCTGCCCTGTCTTATCGCACCCGCCATTAAAGAACCTCGTCCTTAAATTCCTTGTCAATGTAACATTCTATTATGTCGCCGATTTTGATGTCGTTGTAGCTGTCTATGGTCGCGCCGCACTCGTAACCGCTCTTGACCTCCTTGACATCGTCCTTGAAACGCTTGAGCGTCCCGAGTCTGCCGTTGTAGATGACGACATTGTCACGGACGAGCTTGATTTTCGAAGCTTTGACGACTCTTCCTTCCGTGACCATACAGCCTGCGATCGTGCCGACTTTGCCGACTTTGAAGATTTCGCGGACTTCGAGTTTTCCGATGAATTCCTCTTTGATTATCGGTGCGAGCATACCTGACATTGCAGCTTTGATTGCATCGATAAGCTCATAAATAATCGAGAAAATCTGAATATTCACCCCTTCCGCCGACGCAAGCTGCTTTGCTTTGTTGTCAACGCGGACATTGAAACCGATGATCATTCCCTGAGACGCACTTGCAAGCAGAACGTCGTTTTCGTTGATGCCGCCGACGCCCGAGTGGATGACTTTTATCTTCATTTTCTTGTGCTCGATCTTGTTCAGCGACGCGATGATAGCTTCAACCGAACCGTCTACATCACCTTTTACGATAACGTTGAGATCCTTGACATCTTCATTTTCAGGTGAAAAGAACTTTTCGATTGAAGGAATTGCCTTTTCGACGTTTTTCTTCTCGCGCTGCTTGTTGATTCTGAGCTCGACCAGACCTTTCGCCTTTCTTTCATCCTTGAAGACGTAAAGTTTTTCACCCGCCGGCGGAACAGTGTCAAGACCTGTGATTTCGACTGCCATTGAAGGCGACGCCTCTTTCACGCGCTTTCCTGTCCAGTCCATCATGCTTCTGACGAAGCCGATCGACGCGCCGGTTACGACCATGTCGCCGATTTTAAGGGTTCCGTCTTTGACAAGAACTGTCGCGACGGGGCCTTTGCCGAGATCCATTCTCGATTCGATGACGATACCTTCAGCCGGTTTCGTGGGATCTGCTTTGAGATCCATCATCTCGACCTGAAGAAGAACCGCTTCGAGAAGTCCTTCGATATTGATTCTCTGTTTTGCCGAAATTTCGACGAAAAGGTTTTCGCCGCCGAGTTCTTCCGCGACGATTTCGTATTTGAGAAGCTCGTTTTTGACTTTAGCCGGGTTTGCCGTCGGTTTGTCGATTTTGTTGATAGCGACGATTATCGGAACATTAGCCGCTTTCGCGTGGTTTATAGCCTCGACCGTCTGCGGCATAACGCCGTCATCGGCTGCAACGATGAGGATAACAACGTCGGTCGCCTGCGCGCCGCGGCTTCTCATCGCCGTGAACGCCTCATGGCCCGGAGTATCGAGGAAAGTGATTTCCGATGTGCTGCGTGATTCCGCCCGCCTCGCGGTCAACGACGTTCGTGTGCCTGATCGCGTCGAGAAGTTTCGTTTTGCCGTGGTCAACGTGACCCATGACAGTAACTACCGGCGGACGCGGAACCATGTTTTCCGGCCTGCTCTCGGTAACCTCGATGAACGATTCCTCGCTGAGAGCGACGTTTTCAGCGGTAAATCCGAATTCTTCGGCAAGGAACTGCGCCGTATCGTAAGGAATTTTGTCGTTGATTCCGAACATTTCGCCTATGCTCATCAGCTTTGAAAGAAGCTGAGCCGCCTTGACGCCCATTCTGCGTGCAAGTTCCGCGACCTGAATCGAATCTTCTATCTTGAGGATCTTTTTTATCGCCTTTGTCGGATTCGGAGCCGGTGCCGGCTGCTGTTTCGCTTTTTTCTTGTCTTTCTTTTTTCTTTTGAAATCCTGGAATCCTCCGCCGTAGCTGCCTCCCTGGTCATCTCCCATGAACTGCGAAATATCCGCGCCTCTGATCTTGCCGGTAACAACAAGATGGACTGCGTCATCGCTGTCGCCGCGGTTTCCGTTTTTCTTCTTGCCGTGACGCTGCTGCATATTGTTGTTCTGGGAAACGGGGGTATTTGTTTCCGGAATGACAACTTTTTTCTTCTTGTTTACTCTGTTTCTGAAATCGTCGGAATAGTCGTCGTCATCGTCATCGTTTTTCTCTTCATCTTTTTTATGGATATGCTGCGGTTTGCGCTCTTCCTCAGGCTCTTCTTCATTCTGCTCCGCAGCAAGTTTCCGTATTTCATCTTCGATACTGACAATATTTTCTTCCGGCGCTTCAGGAGTTTCTTCCTGCTTCTCAACGACTTCAGGCTTGGTTTCGTCCGCAGATTCTTCCGGAGTTTCCTCTACGGCAGTTTCAGAAACAGCGGCCTCTTCTGCTGCCCCGGACGGCTTTTCATCCGCTTTTATCTCTTCTGGAGCTTTTTCTTCAACGGTTTCGGTGGTTTCCGCATCCTGTTCCGGTTTTCTTTCGTCTGAAGGGATGAAACTCCTCTCTCTGTTTCCTCTCCGGAGAATCGCCTTGGGTTTGGCCTGCTCAGGTTCATCTTCCTTTTTAACGGCAGGAAAATGGTCGCGGATCATATCCTCAAGAAATCCATCAATTTTGTTCCCAGCTTTGTAACCGCCGTGTCCTTCCGAATCGAGATACGCGATTATCACTTTGTTTTCCAAGCCAAGTTCTTTTGCCAATTCTCTGATAAGCATTAAAATTCCCCCGAAGTGAAATTGTTCAGTAAATTCATATAAAACATAAGTTTTTCGGACTGTTTTGACGGTTTAAGCGCAAGCACCGATACTCCGCGTCCGTCAAATTTTCTCCCGAGCTCGTCTTTTGAAAACACCGTTTTTATACCTTTAAGCCCGGTCTTTTTTTCAATTTCCCTGACTGTCTTTTCCGATGCATCGGACGCAAGGACAAGAACGGCAAGAACAGTCCCTTTTCGCGCTTCTTCCGCGATAAGGTTCTGTCCTTTAAGCAGCACTGCGCTTTTGCGGCAGAGAGCAATGTAGTAATCGGCCGATTTTTCAGCCTGTGTCCTGACAAAATCGAGAATTTTGTCTTCCGGGACGCCGAAAGTATCGCACTTTTCGAAAGATGAAAGCGCTTTTTTAGCGCTGTATATCCCGCACAGACACTTTCTGCTGAAATGGGTATAGACAGAGCGGCCATCCAGTTTCTGAGTCCAGTCGGGAACGAGCACGCCGCCCGCTGCAACCCAGCGCAAAAGGCTTTCCTTCTCTCCTCTGCAACCGCAGACAATGCAGCTTCTTTCTGTCATGCTACTCCTTGTCACCTTTTCCGTTTTCTTCGCCTGAAGCATCGTCGTCAAGTTTCGAGAAGTCGAAGAACGAATCAGGCGTTATTCTGCCGACCTTATCGCGTTTTTTGCCGTTGAGCTCGTCAATATGCAGCTGGAGACTGTAACGGATCTGTCTTGCCCTTCTTATGTTGAGCTCGGCATTTTTTGCAAAAGACTCGGTATCCGGCTCGCTCTGAATGTCTGCAAGCGTAAGATAGCCTCTCTCGGCAAGGAACTGCGACAGCTCCTCGTTGATGCATTTGAGTGTCGTCGTCGGAACATCGAGTTTTTTCTCGAGCTCGTCGTCAATAGTGATGACACCCATGCCTTTTTCAAGCATCATATTAGCCTGTTCAATGATTGATTCAGCCTTCTCCACCGTGATGTCAGGCAGCTCGGCGAGAACTTCCGGAGCAACCGTTGTAAGGTCTTCAAGAGTCGTGTAGCCGAGTTTTATGAGAGAATCGGCGATGCTTTCGTCAATACCGTCGATGAAAAGAAGTCTTCTTTTCGCCTCTTCGAGCATCATCTGCATCTGGCTCTCGCTCTGAATATCGATGCTCCAGCCTGTGAGCTGGCTCGCAAGTCTGACATTCTCGCCTCCGCGTCCGATGGCAACCGAAAGCTGGTCGTCAGGAACAATGACATCCATGCTGTGCTCATCGTCGTCGATTACAATCTGCGAAACCTCAACCGGAGAAAGAGTGTTGCAGATATACTTTACCGAATCCTCGTCCCACGGGATAATGTCGATTTTTTCTCCGCTGAGCTCATGAACGACATTCTGGATTCTCGAACCTTTCATTCCGACGCACGCGCCGACAGGATCAACATCGTGATCGATTGATCTTACGCTGATTTTCGAGCGGTGGCCCGGATCACGCGCAACGCCTTCGATTTTAACGATTTTTTCAGCGATTTCAGGAACTTCCAGTTCGAACAGTTTAATCAGGAAAATCGTGCTGATTCGGCTGAGAAGAATATTGCAGCTCTGCCCAGAAGCCGGTTTTTTGACTTCAAGAATAAGAGCTTTGATTCTGTCGTTGGTCTTGAATCTGTCTGTCGGAATCTGCTGGCTGTACGGAAGATAAGCCTCGGTTTTGCCGATATCGACAATGATTCCGGTCTTCTCGAAGCGTCTGACAGTTCCTGTAATGATTTCCGACTGCCTGTTCTTGAACTCGTCGTAAATTATGTCGCCTTCAAGAGTCTTGATTTTCTGAAGGATAACCTGTTTTGCCACCTGCGCCGCAATTCTGCCGAGCTCGTCAGCCTCCATTTTAATACCGAGCGTATCGCCGAGCTGAGCCTCCGGGTCGATTTTAACCGCATCTTTAAGCGAAATATCCAGCAGCGGATCCTCGACTTTGTCAGTTACAACCCTGAAATAATAGGCTTCAAGGTTACCTGTGGCATCGTCATACATAATGTCGATGTCAGCGTCGGAACCGAGCTTTTTCTGAACAGCGCGGTAGAGAGCCTCTTTCACGATGTCGATAATAAATTCCCTTTTGATACCCTTCATCTTGACCAGCTGGTCGATCAATTCCTTCAAATTAAAGTCCATCATTTTTCTCCATTCCAAACTTCATTTATCTTTCTTACGAATCCTTTTGCTATTTTAAGTTCAGTACCGTCTTCGGCGCGGACAATGAACTCTTCTTTGTCGTCGTCAACCGAAACAAGCTCTCCGGTAAAGCGTTTTCTCCCTTCGACAAGCTCCGAAAGTTTGATTTTAAGCGTCTTTCCGATTTCGTCGTGAAGATCGTCCCACCTTCTTACAGGGCGGTCGAGCCCCGGTGAGCTGACTTCAAGGTAGTAGCGGAACGGAAACGGATCCTCCGCATCAAGAAAATCACTCACGATCGGACTGAATCTGCCGCATTCGTCAAGCGAAATGTGCGTTTCCGGCGAAAGCGTGTCAAGATAAACGCGGAAAACGCCGTTCTGGCCGGTCGGGAGATCAAGCTCCACGATTTTGAAGCCCATTTTGTTTGCTAACGGCTCCAGTTTGTTAAAAATATCCTTAGCTCTGCCACTCCACATTCAACAACCTCACTCTTTGGATTAAAACCTGCGAAAAAGATGCAGAGAAATGAGACAAAAGAACCTCGGACGCCTATTTACCAGCAAAAATATAAAAATCAAAATTTTTTTAACGCGCTGATTTTTTGTCGGTATTATCGTTATTATCGATAAGAACGATTCGCGACGTCGGATTAACGTTATTATCGATTCGCCGCCCTGTGTCGGTATCCCGTTATACCGTTATAACATTATTCCGACATAATCTGGCGGCGTCGACAATAACGAACTTAATCGAAAAAAACGATTACATGAAATCGTCCCAGGAAGTCTTTTTGCCTTTGAGCATTTTTTTGAGTTTGATGACAGCTTTTGCCTCAATCTGCCTGATTCTTTCGCGGGTCACACCGAATTCCTTGCCGATTTCGTCAAGTGTGAAGGAATCGGTTTCGCCTATGCCGAAACGCATTCTGATAACTTTTTCCTCTCTCGGAGTGAGACCGTGGAAAAGTTCCCTGATGATTTCGGCCATATTCTGGCGCGCGGTGTAATCTTCCGGGCTTAAAGTCTTGGGATCCTCGACGAAATCCTGAAGCTGGCTGTCCTCATCTTCGCCTATAGGTGTTTCAAGCGAAATTGTCTCTCTGGCGCTGCGCCAAACCTTGCGGATTTTGTCTTCCGGAAGGTTCATCTGTTTAGCGACATCGGCGATACTCGGCTCGAAACCGTTTTTATTGGTGAGTTCCTTGATGGTTTTGTTGATTTTGTTCATCATTTCGATCATGTGGACAGGAATTCTTATCGTCCTGCCCTGATCGGCGATAGCCCTGGTTATCGACTGCCTGATCCACCATGTCGCGTAAGTCGAGAACTTGTAGCCGCGGTGGTATTCGAACTTGTCAACAGCCTTGATGAGACCGATATTTCCCTCGCAGATGATGTCCTTGAAGTCAAGTCCGCGGTTATTGTACTTTTTCGCGATGCTGACAACAAGCCTGAGGTTTGCCTGTATCAGTTTGTTTTTAGCGCTGCGGACAGCTTCTTCGGCAGTTCTGAGTTTTTGCGAATTGGCAGTAAGTTCTTCTATCGAAAGTGTTGTCTCGGCTTCAATCTTCTTTATGCTGCGTTTTGTCTGGTTGATGAGAGCATATTTCTCGTTGATGTGCATGGCGTTGGAGTCAACCAGCGGGAATTTATCCGGATTTGCGATTATCTGCCCCATCTGTTCGAACGTCATGTTCATGTCGTCCTCTATGATTTTGATACTGGTCTGAAGTTTTTTCACCGATTCTTCATAAGACTTGATCTTTTCGCAGAGAGAGTTGAGGAAAGACTTGTTGAGCCTCATTTCAATGACAATGTCAACCATTTCATCGACCACTGCATTGAGATTTGCCGTATATTTTTTCTTTGCATCAGATCTGAGATGCGGCGTCTCAAGAAGTTTCAACGCCTTTATTTTGTCTCTGTTTTTGGCTTTAAGACGCTCGATGCAGTCTACTGTCGCATCGATAAGCGACTGGTTCCGCTCATTGTTCTGAACCTCTTTCTGTGTCGGAACTTTCGGCTGTTTAGCCTTTTTGCCGGCAGCAGAGTCCTCCTCGATGACATCATCGCTCTCGTCGTCGAGATCATCCGACTGATTCTTCTCGTTCTCGAAATCGTCGTCGTCATCGTCTGCCATATCGTCGCCGTCACCGCCGATCTCCTCGTCCTGCTCGCGGACAATCTCCTTGATGTTGAGCTGGCCGTTGCTGACCTTGTCGGGAATCGTGACTATCTCCTTGAAAGTGATGAAGAAATCGAGAAGCAGTTTGATTATCTCCTTTTCGCCGCTTTCGATCTTCTTCGCAATATCAACCTCGCCCTCTTTTGTCAGCAGCGGAACAGAACCGATAGTGAGCATATACATTCTGAGCGGATCCTTTCTGCCGCGTTCGTGAGTCGTGGCGGATGTCTTCTTCAGAATATCGGCAACTGCGTCCTCGGAAGACACTTCGGTCTCGTCCGGAACAGAGTGGGGAATTTTTCTGTCGAGACTGAAATCGTCGGGCAGGACGTTGAAGAGCATTTCCATATCGTCGACATTGAAGTCATCGGGCACCATCTTGTTGAAATCCTGAGGATCAGTAAAGTTGTCGGCGTTCAGCACAATATCCTTTGCGGTCTGTTCAAGCGACTCTTTGGGATTCATCCCGTCCTGCCGCAGCTGTTTTATCCTGTCGCTCAGCTGCGCGAGCCTCTCTTCGTTCTTTCTGCGGGAAATTGTGCCGGAATCTCTCGTAATTACATTTTTTCTTTTCTTCATAATAGGCGGAATTCTCATCTTCTCCTCCCTAAAATCAAATCCTGTTGTCCCTTTTTATTTTCTCAAGTTCTCTGTTTTCTTTAATAATTTCAGCTATTTTTATTTGAGCCTCCCTGCTTTTGTCATTGCAGAGAATCTGATATAGAATTTCATTCTGGGCGATTTTCACGCCCGCAATCTCTCTTGAAAAATATTTTTCTATGTAACCGTCGCTTTTACCTGAGAACTCGGCTGAAATATCACCGTTGGCATCGACTCTTTCGAGAATGCCGTCCATCGACTCGCCCTCATCGTAAGCCGCTGAAATTTCGTTTATAAGCGCATCGCATCCGGAATAGACGAAATAATCCCTGACACTTTCGAGAGATTTCACGAACTCGTTGTGAAGAAGAGCGATAACCACAAGCTTCCTTATATTCTCGAAACTGCATCCTTCGTAAGGATCATGCTGTTTAACCTCCCCTTTCTCAGCCTGGGCGGCAAGAGTTCTCACTTTTGAAACCTGCCTGTTGTATATTCTGATATCGCCGTTCGACATTTTCAGCACATAGTTTGCATAAGCCCTCACCTTCGACTGCGGAATATTTGTGAAAATATCGCGGATAAGACGTTCGACCCCGAGTTTCTCCTCAACATTTTCAAGGGAATTGAAAATTGTGAGCTGTTCGTCGAGAAGTTCCTGAAAAAGCGGCCTCGACTTTTCAATCAGGGCGCGTATCTTCTCCTCTCCGCCTTCTTTTTTCAGCATGGAATCGGGATCCTCTCCCTCGTCGGTAATGAATGCCGCCCTGAGATCGAGTTTTTCAGGGATGGTCAGCTTCGCGATCCTCTTTGCAGCCTTGCGCCCGGCGCTGTCGCCGTCAAGCATGACGACAAGCGGTTTGTTGAATCTGCTCAGAATCTCAAGATGTTCGCTGCTTACAGCCGTTCCCAGAGCCGCCACAGCCGTCTGAAAACCGTGCTGGTGCATCGCAACGACATCGAAATAACCTTCGCAGAGGACGACATAAGGGAAATCATGAAGCGCTTCACGGACAAAATCAATGCCGAAAAGGTGCTGTTTTTTGTTGAAAACCGGAGTATCGGACGTATTGAGATATTTAGGCCCGCCGCTGCCGCTTTCCATCACCCTTCCGCCGAATGCTATAACATTTTTCCTGTTGATTATCGGGAACATAAGGCGGTTGAAGAAAAAAGAGCGGACTCTCGAATTCTCGTCTATCTTGACAAGCCCGGCACGCGAAGCCGCATTGAGGCCGATGCCGTTTTCCCTGAGTTTTTCAACGAAAGCGTCGCCGTCACCGATGTAACCTATCGCGAAACGCCGCCTCATCTCGTCCGAAACACCGCGTTTTTCAAGGTATTCACGCGCCTCGGCACTGTTTTCAAGATTCTGCATGAATATTCTGGCCGCTGTCTTGTTGGCTTCGAAAATCTCGTTTCTGAGCTGTTCTGCGGCTTTGTCTATTTTCGGCTCGTCCTTGAGAAGTTCAGGAATGCTGAAGTCTTCCCCGAGCTTTTTTACAGCGTCGGAATAGGAGTAACCCTCTTTTTTCATCAGGAAGGTTATCGCATTTCCGGATATACCGCAGCCGAAGCAGTAAAACACGTTGAGCTCGGTATTTATGTGGAATGACGGGGTCTTTTCGTTGTGGAAAGGACAGAGACACTTGAATCCTTCTCCGGTCGGTTCCAGCTGTGCATACTTCGAGATTATCTTGTCAAGAGAAATGCGCTCGGAAACGAGCCTGTTGACTTCAGTAGAAAATGCCAACTGCAAACCTCATCAAAAAAAAGGCTGAATATAGTACTACTTTAATTTAAAAAATCAATTTTTTAATTATATGACAAGATTTTTTGACTTGCCTCGGAATTATTGTATTATACTGCAATTTTTCGATTTTTTGACTTTCTGTTGAGGTTTTGCAATGAAAAAAACAGTGCTTTTCGCAATTTTTCTTTCTTTTTTCTTTTTCGGCTGTCTTGAGGAGACGAAACTCGTAAGCTCCGGAACATTCGAAGACACCACAGGACATGGCGGCAAAGCCGATTCGGACGAGGTTTCCGATGATTCCGAAACCGAGAATCCCGACGGCGAGAGACCCGATTCCGACCGCGAACGTCCCGGCAGAGACGACAGCGACGGCGGTGAAGGTGAAGAAGACGGCTGGAACGGCGAAGAAGAGGAAAATCCCGATGAAGACGGACTTCCCGACAGCGACAGAGTACGTCCCGAAAGAGACGAAGACTTCAATCCTCAGAATGATGCCGACGAAATTCCTGCTGACAGGGACAGCGACGGAGACGGAGTTCTTGACAGCGAAGACGGATGCCCTGCCGATCCGAATAAAACAGAACCAGGCGTATGCGGCTGCGGAAAAGAAGATAGCGATCTCGATACCGACGGCGACAGTGTTCCCGACTGCAAAGACAACTGCAAAAATGACAAAAATACAGATCAGACCGACCTCGACGGCGACGGCATCGGCGATGCATGCGACGATGACCTCGACGGCGACGGTGTAAAGAATATCGAAGACAACTGCGTTAAAGTAGCGAATCCGAAAGAGGGGGGCTCTATTTTTTCGCCCGGACAACAGCCTGACATGGACGGTGACGGCATCGGTGACGCGTGCGACGACGATATCGACGGCGATGACATTCCGAATGCAAACGACAACTGCCCGAAAGATGTAAATGCTGACCAGCTTGACGGCGACAAGGACGGTGTGGGCGATGTCTGCGACCTTTGTCCGGAAGACAAAGACAAGGCTATTGATGCCGGCATCTGCGGATGCGGAGTAGCTGAAAACGACAAGGACGGCGACGGAGTTGTTGACTGCAAGGACAACTGCCCTGACGATTTCAACGCTTCGCAGCTTGACAGTGACGGCGACGGAATCGGCGATGCGTGCGATCCGTTACCGTATGAACAGAAAACGGAGGAACCGGATCCTGACACTTCCGATGCCGATACTGACAACAATCCCGATGCGAATCAGGAGCAGGGCGATTCTGAGCAAGGTGATCAGGAGCAGGGCGATTCCGAGCAAGGTGATCAGGAGCAGGGCGATTCCGAGCAAGGTGATCAGGAGCAGGGCGTTTCCGAGCAAGGTGATCAGGAACAGGGCGATTCCGAGCAAGCTGATCAGGATGCAGGTACGGTTCCCGAGTTTCCCGATGGAGATACCGATACCGACACCGGCAACTGACAGTCGTTTTCGTCAATGCTCCACGTTTTAATTCCCGAAAAATTCGTTATAATCCCCCGTTTTTAGTCCGGAGGCAGAAATGAAAACGCTTTTTAAAATCGTAACTCCAGATTTCTTATCAGTTTTTTTCGCGCATCACTCTCTTCTTCACGCCCTTTTCAATTTTGCCGTAGTTGCGCTGATTGCGGTGATTCTTACTTTCGCGGCAAGAAAAATCGTCGATATCATCATAAAATTCGCAGTAACGCGTACAAAAACCAAGTGGGACGACATATTTTTCAACCACGGAGTCTTTTCAAAATTCGTAAACATGGTTCCGGCTCTTGTTTTTTACTGGTCTGCTTTTTCGTTCGAACGCGGCGGGCACTGGATGAAAAAACTTTCATTCTGCATAATCGTCATCGTCATCATGGATATTCTGAGAGCCGCAAACAAGGCGATGCTCGAAATATACGACACTTTTGAAATATCGAAAGACAGACCGCTCAAAGGGCTCATGCAGATTGTCCTCATCGTTATCTACTGCGTCGGTCTCATCGCGATGGTTTCAATACTTCTCGACAAGTCCCCTGCCCTGCTTCTCAGCGGCTTCGGCGCTATGACAGCCGTAATCATGCTGATTTTCAGGGACACGATGCTTGGTTTTGTCGCAGGACTTCAGATTGCCGCAAACAATTCCATACGGAAAGGCGACTGGATTGTCATGCCGCAGAACAACGCCGACGGCGAAGTCATCGACATCGCGCTCCACACCGTAAAAATCCAGAACTGGGACAAAACCATCGCCAACATCCCGACCCACAAGTTCATGGAGGAGAGTTTCATCAACTGGCGCGGCATGGTGGAATCGGGCGGAAGACGTATGAGCAGAAACATCCTGTTCGATGTTTCCTCGGTGCGCCGTCTGACCGATGAAGAAATTGAAAAACTCGGCAAAATCGAGCTTATTTCAGGATACATCAAGGCAAAGACAGCGGAAATCGAACGGTACAACGCGAAAAGTGACAGCGCGGCACAGGCAAACATGCGCAGACTGACAAACATCGGAACTTTCCGCGAATATGCCCGGCAGTATCTCCGCCACAACGACAATCTCAGACAGGATCTCACTCTCATCGTAAGGCAGATGCCGCAGACAGAGCACGGCCTTCCGCTTCAGATATATGCCTTCACAAAGACCACGGAATGGGTCGACTACGAAGCGGTGCAGTCCGACATTTTCGACCATCTTATTTCATCTGCCGGCTTCTTCGGGCTCAGGCTCTACCAGCAGCCTGGCTGGCACGACATTCAGATTGTTGCAGAAAAACTCAGCGGGAAATTAAATGCAGAAAGTAAAGAAACTGATAAAAACGCTTAAAAACAGAAAGCGGATATTCATCCAGACCCACAACTATCCCGACCATGACGCGGTTGCATCTGCTTTCGCCCTCCAGTATCTGCTCAAAAGTTTCAAAATCAATTCCAGCATCATTTTTCACGGCGATATTCTCAGGGATTCGCTCCAGAAAATGATTGACAAACTGCGGATTCCGATACTTCCGCACTACAAATACGAACTCAGCGACGAAGACACGATTGTCATAGTTGATGCGAACAAGAAAAACAAGAATGTCGCCGAACTGAAAGGCGAAGTCGCGGCAGTTATCGACCATCATCCCGGAACCGAACATGAAGATCTCGGTTTCTGCGACATCAGAAGCGACTACGGTGCGTGCGCGAGCATAATTTTCTCATACTTCGCGGAACTCATGCTCGAACCTGGCAGAGAAGTCGCGACAGCGCTTCATGCGGGAATACTTTTCGATACCCACCAGTTCACGAGAAACGCTAATCCTATCGATATCGAAACCGTAGCCATGCTTTACCACGTGAGCGATGTGGCTTTTGTCAACTCGCTCGTCAGAAACTCGATAAAACTCGACGATTTCAAGCAGTACAGATATCTTCTCGACAAAATACGCGTTCAGGACCGCTGCGCATACTGCCATTTTCAGGAAGGCTGCGACAAGGATCTCCTCGCAATTCTGGCCGACTACCTCCTTTCGGTCAAAGAGATAAAAGTTGTCGTTCTCTCGGCTCAGTCATCGGACTGCGTCTCATTCTGCGTCAGAAGCGAAATTCCCGAAATTCCCGCAAACACGATGATACAGCAGCTTCTCGCAGGAATAGGCTCAGGCGGAGGACATCTCGACATGGCGGGCGGCAGAATCCCGAATATAAAAGATTTCAATCAGGATGAGTTTTACAAAAAAGCGGTTTCACTTGTAAACGGAAAAAAATAACGGAGAAAATATGAAAAAAGTTCTTTTTTTAATTCTTGCAGCACTGTTTTTCGCTGTTTCGTGCAGTGCAAACTCAACAACAAAACCGGATGAAAATACAGATTCAGACAGTGATCCGCAGGCTGAAGACTCCGATCAGAACGAAGATGGTGATGAGATTCATGACGGAGACGCGGGTGATACCGAACCGTCCGACAGCGATGACGCCTCATCCGTTGAACTGCCTGACTGCGGTGAAAGCGAAGAACCGGCAGACAACGGCAGAACCGTGGAAAATCTTGATTTTGAATCGGGTTTTATCGCTCTTGAAAGTGTGGCATATTCACTGAAATCGCGCTGTGACAAGACCGGCAGGGCGATGATGTGGTACAACTTCCAGCCGGCAGACGAAAATCCCGAAAAGAAACCGCTTTTTGTCTTCTACAACGGCGGTCCAGGCTCGGCGTCGGCAATTGTTTTCCTTTACAACACGGCAAAAAGAACCGGTGACCAAGCATTTTCGGAAGAAGGATTTGCTGAAAACGAATCAAGCTGGACTCAGCTCGGAAATCTGCTTTACATCGATGCTCGCCAGACAGGTTTTTCTTACGGAATTACCGATGATCCTGACGATCAGAACGAAAGAAGCACATATTTTTCAAGCTCCAACTTCAATGTTTTTACCGATGCGGCGGACTTTATCCGTGTTATTCTCCGATTTCTGAAAAGCCATCCGGCGCTCGAATCCAACCCTGTTATTCTCGCCGGAGAGAGCTACGGCGGAACAAGAACCACCGCTATAATCAACGTTCTTCTTAATGTTGCCGAATATGCCGAAAACAAGAGGGTTTTCTACGACGGGATCCTTTTCGACGAAATAGCGGGGCACTTCCAGAAAATCGATTCTTCAGTCAGCGGAATGCCTTCAAAAGAGGCTGTTGCGAAACAGTTCGGAAAACAGATCATGATCCAGCCTCTCGTCGCAGGAAACGAACAGTTCGAAGCTGAAGGCAAGCTGCTGGAACGCGATGACAGTCCGCTCTACACTGTACAGGAAGAAACAGGAAAAGAATTCAAAAAGTGCGGTAATTCCTGGAACTGCGACAAGCACAACAACGCGATGAGCTATATCCAGAGCGCGGGACGCGATATCTACTCTTACCGCCGGCCGTACAACTGGCTTTTCGACTACACCGATGCAGGTACGGCTAAAATGCTGCAGATGCCGATGTTCAGCGAGTTCATCCTCAACGACCCGACAAAAATAGATGAACTTTACGCCGGAAACAGGACAAAAGCATTCAGGTACGACGGCATTTACAACTTATATTCAAGAAGTTTTTCGGCAGATGCGGTTTTTGCAAACCTTCCTGAAATCGAACAAATTATTTTAAGGAACCGTATCATACAAAGAAATCTGAAACCGCTTGCAACAGGAAATCTGGAAAGCGTTTTCGGCGAACTGCAGCCTTACGATGAATATTTTGTCGATTTAAATTATGACATAAATTTTGCGTTTTACCGGGCTGCAGTAAGTCCGTATGACAAAGTGAACGGCGAAATGTTCCTCGAAAACATCAGAACCGTAAAAACTTTCATCACTCAGGCTGAAGAGGACATCATCATCTACGCGAAAGGAATCCCTGAATCACTCAAGAGCTTCAACGGGGTTTCCGGCGTTGAGACCGGTGAAAACTCCTTTACCGTCAGCTTCTCTGACGGACAGTCGGTAGAAGTTACGTTCCCATTTTATCCCGAAAGTTCGCACAGCGTCTCTGTAAACCAGCCTCTAAAATTCTTCAACGACGTAAAAAACTGGCTCTGAATCCGCAGATTTAGACCGGTAAATCGTTATTCAGACACTAACTTCTGATAAAGTTTGAAAAGTTCGGCAACAATATCAGCTTCACTCATTTTCGGATCGAAACCGTAGAGTTGCATAACAGCCTTATCGTTTTCTTTGTGGGCTTTCCGCAATTCTGGCGGCATCGTGGTTTCGTCGTAAAGATCGGCAAGTGACGAGTCCGGATATTTCGCGCGGGCATCGAGAATTGCCTGCGCAGTTTGTTCGACCTTGTTCCGTAGAGACGTGACCTGACACGTCTCTTTTGCGTTTGCCACGGTTTTTCTTTTGTGAGACGTCTCAGGTGACGTCTCTACATCCGGCCACGGAAAATTGTTGTAAACGATATCCTTTGAATAACGGTAACGGCTTTCAAGTCTGCCGCATACAGCGCGCATCCACGCATTGTGGACCGATGATGTCAAAATGCCGAAGTGGTATAAAGTTGCGCCGGGGATTATCTGAACAGCGTCGTTTACAATTGTTTCATGA
>CAJOFY010000026.1 GCA_905233945.1 uncultured bacterium
GGCAAGATTTCCGTCTGCGCTTTGAAATCTCCTGCGGAAAAGTACAAAGGCGGTGCGTTGCAGTTTGATTTCGCATTTGCAATAATCCTGCTTCTCATCTTCATTATCGGTGGTTTTGTTTTCAATATGATTGTTGAGACTCCGCCTATCGAAGTCGATATCTTCGAGCTTGACAACAGATTTGCAAAACTGATTGTTGAGACGAAAGAAGAAGAGATAAAGGTTGAAGAGATTGAAGAAGAAAAGAAAGTCAAACTCGAAAAACCGAAAGAAGGTCTTGTCGAAGCTACTTCCCAGAGAAAATCTCTCGGAGAAGAAGGTAGAGTCGGTGATAAGAAGAGCCGCGTAGCAAACGCTCAGGGTTCTGCAAGAAGAGGTCTTGACGCGAAAGTTGCTCAGAGTTCCGGTATTATGGGTGCTCTTTCTTCCGGTGCTGCAAGTTTTGACCGAGTATTCGGCGGCGGCGGTCTTGGTGCCGGCATGGAAAAGACACTTGGTTCGGTAACCGGTCTTGCTGGTGTTGACCAGTTCGGTTCTGGCGGTCTCGGAACAAGAGGTTTCGGTACTGGCGGCGGTGGTAACGCTCTCGGAATCGGCGGCCTTGGAACAAGAGGACGTGGCGGCGGCGGTGCCGGTGGCAAATACGGTATGGCAGCAGGTCAGATCGGAAGAAAAGGCCGTTCGGATATTTCTGCAGGCGGCGGTCAGGCAGTTATCATGGGTGCTCTTGACAGATCTGTCATTGATGCATACATCAGAAGAAACCTTGCGAAGATCAGATGGTGCTATGAGAAGGAACTTAACAAGGATCCGAAACTTTTCGGAAGAATTGTTATCAACTTCATCATTTCGGCAACGGGTGCTGTCAGCAGTTCGAAAGTCCAGAGAACAACAATGGGCAATGCGACAGTTGAAAGCTGTGTTGCAGATCAGATCAAAAAGATTCGTTTCCCTGCTCCCAAAGGCGGCGGTATCGTTATTGTAAACTATCCGTTCGTATTTAAGAACTCAGAAAGCTAAGGAGAGAAACATGAAAAAGTTGTTTGTGTTGCTTATGGCACTTTTGGTCAGTTTTTCGCTCTTGGCTGAGTCCGAAGAAGCTATGGGTGATGTTTCCGGTAATGATCTGGATCCGATTCTCAGAGGATTGCATCTCCAGTTCTCCGGCGGTATCCTTGCTTATGTCGGCAAGGCAGGCGGAGACAATGCCGGAAGCCCTATCGGTTCGACTTTGAGGCTTAATTTCGGATATGACATTCCTATTCAGGATAAAGTTAATATCGGAATCGCACTTTCCGTAGGTATGCTTCAGTTCAATGTCAAGGAAAACGATGCTGATCTTGACCAGAATCACAAGGATTCGCCTTGGAAAGAAGATTACAGCCCGCTCGCTGTAGGTCTTGATCTTGATGTTACCTGGATGATTGATCCGAGATGGGAATTCGGCGTTCTCGTGAACTTCGATTACTACGCTTTGGCAAAAACTTATAAATCAGGTAAAGATGCGCTGGATAACAACGCGACCAACAACGGTAATATCGCTGTCGGCGGCGGCTTGATTTTCGAGCGTTACACATTTGCCCGTCATTTTTCGGTTGGCGCTTCCGTTGAGTTCAACTATGTTGTTGATTTTGACGGCATGAACATTATTGTTACTCCTTTCATGAAGTACACATTCTTCTAATCGCGGTGTTTTCTTTCAACAAAAATCCTGTAGGTATCTTTGACAGCGGCGTCGGCGGTCTCACTGTTTTTGCCGAGGTTAAAAAAGCTTTGCCTAATGAAAGTGTTTTTTATTTGGGTGATACGGCGAGGGTTCCTTACGGCAGCAAATCGGTGGATGTTGTGCGGCAATATTCGCTTACAAATGTAAATCTCTTGATGACTCTTGGTGTAAAGGCAGTTGTTGTTGCGTGCAATACTGCTTCGGCAGCGGCTATTTCCTTCCTGCATGAACGTTTCACGAATCTGAAGATAATAGGTGTTATCGATCCGGTTGTGGAATATTTGCTGACGAGGCCTGAACTTAGAAGAATCGCCATAATCGGCACCAACACTACGGTTGCTTCAGGTGCTTACCAGCAGGCTTTGCTGCGCGGCAATAAAAATCTGGATATTATGGCTAAAGCGTGTCCGCTTTTTGTTCATCTGGTTGAAGAAGGACTTTTCAAAGGGGAAATCACAGAAAAGGCAATTGATATGTATCTTTCCCCGATGAAAAAAAATCCGCCGGATGCCCTTGTGCTGGGCTGCACTCACTATCCGATGCTGAGGGACGTTATCTCTGATTATTTTGATGGCAGAGTCGAGATACTTGACACAGCTTTTTATACTGCTAAAAAGCTGGCGGATATTTTGGCGGATGACGGAATGCTTAATTCCGGCAACGCTGAAGATGACAGGTTCTTTGTTACAGATGATCCGAATTCTTTTCGGGCTACTGCGGAAATGTTTTTGAAACACAAGGTTGACAATGTGTTTCATATTTAATTTTGCTTTTTGATAAAGTTTGCCTTTTTTTAAATATTGCTTATTATCGGCAGTTGGATTTTTTTGCGGAGTTTGAAATGAAAGTTTTTTTGATGATTGTATAGTTTTTTTGATGATTGTATCTTTTATGTTTTTTTCTTTTTTAGGAGCAGAGGAGGCTCAGGCTCCGGCTCAGGAACAAACCAATCAGGCTGTTGCCGGTGAGAATGCCGCTGAACAGGCTCCTGAAGCACAGACCTCGGCTGAAACAGCTGCAGCACCGGCTGAAAAACCGGCAGAGGAAGTTAAGGAAGCTCCGGTTGAGGAGCCGAAACCCGCAGAGTTTAAGGAACCGGCGAAAACTTCATCAGGCAAAGCTGAGGACGAGCAGGGTTACAACCTTAAACTCAGAGCACTCGAAGAAAAAATCGATTCCCTGAAGGATAAGATTTTCAAGTCCAAACAGAGACTTGCCATTTTGCAGGAAACTGTTCTCGGCGGTACTGTCGGCGGTTCGACTGTAACAATAATCCACAAAAATGATGTGGGCTCACTTTTCAGACTGGTTTCGGCGGTTTACTATTTTGACGACAAACCGGTTTTCAAGAAGGTCGATCTTCCGGAAGAGCTTGAGGAAAACGAGATTCAGGTTTATGACACCGCGGTTGTTCCAGGTCCTCACCGCATTTCGGTTTATTATGTTTTTACCGGAAAAGGCTACGGTTTCTTCTCGTATTTGAAGGATTATTCGGTAAAAATCACGGCTGATCACTCTTTCACGCTTGAAGAGGGTGATATTGCCGAAGTCGAGGTTGCCGCTGTTGATAAAGGAAATATGCACAGCTTGGAAAACAGAATCGGAGTTTCGTTCGCGGTCAATAAAAACACATTTGAAAACAGGGATTCAGCTCAAGAGGAGTAGTTATGATTAAAGAGCTTAAAGTTCTTTTTTTGCTGTTGCTCTGTTTTCCTGCCGTTGCGGCGGCTGATCCGCAGAACGGTTCCGCGGAAGGGCCGGACACTCTCGAAAGTGTCAGCACGTCATTGAAAGATGTGGAACGCGAATACGAGAACAACTTAAAAAGATATCTTTCGCTTAATATTTCCGATGCGGACTACAGACTGCCCCCTTCCGAGAAAATGAAAAAAGGCGATTTTTTCTTTGAAAAGGGCGATTATGCGACATCTGCCGGTATTTTTTATTCGGTGACACTGTCGGTTTCCGATGGCGACCCGGTGAAGTCGGAAGCTCTTTACAAGCTGGCCGAATCGCTGTTCAGGCAGCAGAATTATGTGTCGGCGATGCGTTATTATGAGAATGTGGCTTCATCTTCCGACCGCACTTACAAGGTCAAGGCGATCAAAAGGCTTGTATTCATAAGCTATTCTCTGGGCGACTATGCCGCGGCGGAAAAGTACTACGACCAGTTTGTTAAAGGCGGAAACGATGCCGCTGCAGATTCGGAACTTCTTTATTATGCCGCGAAATCGCTTTTCTTCGGCGGAAAGACCGAAGCAGCAGCTGAACTTTTTTCCTCGGTGAAGAAAGATGCGGAATATTATCCGCAGGCACGTTATTTTCTCGGTGTAATGGCTCTTCGCGACAAAAAACTTGACGAAGCGAGGGCTTATTATGAGGAAATCACGGCACTTCCCGATGATACAGGATACCACAGTTTCGGGAAAATCCGCGAACTTGCGGAGCTTGCCGTTGCAAGAATAGCTTTTGAAAATGGTGACAACGATACGGCCTCCGAGCATTATGTTCCTGTCGCGTTCGATTCACTTTCGTTCCCGCAGGCTTACTACGAGCTGAGCTGGACTTATATCAAACGCGATCAGTTTGACGATGCGATAGACACGCTGCGTCTTGTGCAGAATGTGGCGCCTCATTCGCAGATCGCGACTCAGGCCGAGATTCTCGAGGGAACGCTTCTTGTCAAAATGGGTCGTTTCGGAGAAGCGCTTGTGCTTTTTGATTCGATAGTCACGAAATACAGCAAATATCAGGAAGAGCTTTTTTCGATTGACGGAAAGGCTTTTCTGGCCAGCGGAAGAGCGGGAAAGGTTTCCGATTTCCTTCTTCCGTATTCGCCGGCGGTTCAGCTGATACTGAAAGACAGCAGAAAATTTACCGAAACGGTTGAGCTGAACGACAGCATCATAGCTTTGGAAGAAGAGTTGAAAAGAATTGACGAACTTGAGAAGAAAATTTCCGTCATCGTTGCCAACAGAAACGCAGCGGCTCTTTTCCCGCCTCTCAAAGCGGCAGCCGAAGCGGTTCTCGCGCTGAGAAACAGGGTCGCGGTTCTTAGAAACTCGGCTGTCATGACGCGTAACGGAGCGGTTCTTTCCGAAACGCAGCGCGGAGAGTTCGAAAAACTCGATTCAGACAAACGTGACCTTCTTGAAATAGAGGAGACTTCTTCGATTGCGCCTGAGCGGATCCGCGAACGTGCGGAGGAATACGGCAACAAAGTCGTAAAACTTGACGAGAAAATGCACAGGGTTTCTATGGAACTCAACGATCTAGAAAAAAGGCTCGACAGTGTGATCACTTCTTATTCAGAGGAGAAAAAAGTTTCAAAAGAGAACGAAAAAGAGGTTCTTGACAGAATCGGTCAGGAACGCGAGAGATTCAACGGGCTTGTAGCCGAAAGCGACTCATGTCAGGCTGAAATCGACGATGAAAAATACGGGCTCGTTTTCGGCGGAACCCTGATTGAGGCCGAGAACGCGATAAGGGATTCTTTTAACGGCATAGTCTTGCAGCAGCACGGTATTCTTGGCGGCTCGGATGTCGCTTCCGTTCTGCGGGAAGCCGACAGAATCGACGCTAAACTGGCCGATTTCTATGAAAGACTGAACGATTCGATGAAAGCTGTCATCGCCGGAGTCCGCACTTCCTATGAGCAGGAAAGAGGCACTATCGACGGTTATAAAAGCGAACTTCTGAGAGCAAAACGCGAGGTCGAGGAGATGGCTATACTGGCGATTTATTCCAATATGAACACCGCCCGCAATATTTTCGCAGACCTTGTGCTTCAGGGTGATTTGGGACTTATTGACGTTGCTTGGGAAAAGAAGGAGGAGTCTTCTTCCGAAATCATGCGGCTTAAAACTCAGAAAGCCAAAGAAATACAGCAACTTCACTTTAATTTAGACGGTGAACAATGAGATATTTTCTGATTTTTCTATTTGTGTCGTTCGCGGCTCTGCCTGTTTTCGCGGATGAAGGAAAGGCCGAAACGCGGAACGCCGAGGCGGAAAAGCCGGTCGCTTCTCCCGATGACGTGATTGTAGACAGCGATTTGTTCAACAGCGAGGCTTTCGCGAGGGAAGTAATCCGTTTTGAAGGGCGTGTAAAGGATTACCAAAAAGAGCTCAATCAGCTTGTTATGAGGGAAGTCGCCGAAAAAAGAAAATTCATCGATTCAAAATACTCTGGTCTGATTGACGAGCAGGAACTCATGGAACTCCGCGCCAGACAGGATGCCATAATTCTGTTTGAGGAATTTGTCAGAAAGTATCCTGACAATCCGAAATATACTCCGAACGCGATGTACAGGCTCGCCGAGCTTTATTACGAAAGATCGATGATTGTCTACAACGAGAAAACCGCGGGATATGAGGAGGAGATCGAAAAATTTGACAGAGGCGAAATTTCGGTTGAGCCGGAACTTCCCGAAATCGATTTTTCCGATTCAATCAGGCTTTATACCGAAATGATGCGCCGTTTTCCCGATTTTATCTGCTCGGTTACTGCTATTCCGAGTCAGGGCAGGGCGACAAGGCGGTTCAGGTCTGGCTGACACAGCTTGAAAAAGGGCTTGCCGGTGAGAATTATGTCGAACTCCGCCTCCGTCTTGGAGACTACTATTTCTCGGAAAACGACCTCAAAAAGGCCGAAATGCACTATCTTGAGGGCAAAAAATTCCCGGACAGCAACTTTTACGACCAGATACTCTACAAACTGGCGTGGACATACTACAGACAGATCCGTCTTGAGGATGCAGTCAAGACTTTTACGCAGCTTCTTTTCTATTCCGACGACATGAAAGCCCGCGGCATTGACAAAGGGCAGAACCTGAGGAAAGAGGCGATCCAGTATATCGCTATCAGCTTTGCCGACGATGATTGGGGCAGTGCCGACAAGGCGATAAAATACTTCTCGGGAATCAAGGCTGAATCGTTCGAAATCGACGTTTTCGAGCAGCTTGGAGGATACTTCGATGAAAACAACAAATACGCGGAAGCCGAAAAGGTTTACCGTTACATAATCGGGCGTTATCCTTACTATGAAAATACGCCGATGCTTCACAATTCGCTTATTCAGCTCTGCAACAAGGCGCGTGAGTTCGACAAGGCTGCCGCCGAAACCGAGATTTTTGCGGCGAAATACAACTCTTCGAGCGAATGGGCGCGCATCAACCGCGGAAACCCGGCTGCAGTCCGTGCCGCTGCCGAGCTTGCAAAGATTGCGCTTCTTGACACTGCGGTTTTCCATCACAAACAGGCTCAGGTGCTTAAAGAAAACGGCGATAAGGACGGAGCTGCCGCGGAATACCGAAAGGCTGCCGATTTCTATGCGGCATATCTCAAGGATTTCCCGTATACTTCGGAAACTTACGACATAACCTACAGTTTGGCCGACGCTTTGTTCTATGCCGGCGACATCAAGTCTGCGGTTGTATTCTACGAGCGTGTCAGAGACGACAAGAATCAGGATAAATACAGAGACGATGCGGCGTTCCAGGTGTTTTTCTGCTACAACAGCATCTGGGAAAATTCCGACGAAAAGAATATTCCGGCAGCGGAAAAAGTCGGGAAACCGCTCAGCGAGCTTGAGCAGAAACTTGTTTTTTCGAGCGACGCCTACCTTAAACTTGCGAAAGAGGTCGAGGACAAGCCGGTTGTCGCATACAACGTAGCGAGAATCTACTACGACCACGATCTTTACAGCGATGCCGAACCGCGCTATCTCCGGATCATAAGCGAATTTCCGGAGACTCAGCCGGCTGTCATGGCATCGAAAGACATAATCGCATATTACACGGCTAAGAAAGACTGGGTCAACGTTGCAAAATGGTCGAAAGTCTTTGCGGAAAGATTCGCGTCGAAGGCAAAAGCCGACAAAAAATCGAAAGACGAGTTTGCGACTTACCGTGCCGGCGCTCTTTTCAAGCATGCTCAGCAGCTTGAGGAGGAGGGCAAGCATGTCGAGGCTGCCGAGGAATATCTGAGAATGGTTGAGGAGAATCCGGGCAACAAAGATGCGGACAAGGCTATGTACAACGCGGCTGTCAACTATTCGAGAGCGACGATGTTTGAATCGGCACTGCGTCTGCACGAAAGAATTTACACCGAATATCCGAATTCGGAACTTGCACCGCAGTCGCTCTACCTGGTTGCATACAACGCAGAGATGAGCTACGACCACGAAAAGGCGGTCAATGCTTACAAACAGCTTTACGACAAATATCCGAACTACAAGGAGAAATCGAACGCTGTCTTCAACGCGGCATTCCTTCTTGAAAAACTTCAGAAATACAAAGACGCTGCGAGATACTACAGGCTTTACTACACCGAGGAGAAGTCCAAACCCGAAGGCAAGGAAGCTCTTTACGATGTCGGCAGGATGTATCAGAAGGCTGAGG
Organism: uncultured bacterium; assembly: GCA_905233945.1. GTDB lineage: Bacteria > UBP6 > UBA1177 > UBA1177 > UBA1177 > UBA1177. Next base: position 8,127 of record CAJOFY010000026.1, read on the forward strand.
ACTGGAAAGAGGCTATCAAAAATTACGAAAGCTTCATTTCTACTTTCGAAAATGATCTTTCCGTAACTCATCTTGTGGCGAGAGCACGTTACCAGATTGCGAAAATATACGAGGAAAAGCTGAACAACAAGAAGATGGCGAAGGCTTCCTACGAGAAGATTCTTTCCTACATTGCTGCAAAGAAGGTTACGACGGACGAGTCGATGCTTTATGCCGCAGAGGCGAAGTTCAAACTTCTCGAGGACGATTTTGACGCTTATCTGAAGATAAAGATTCTCGGCAAGAACGACAAGCAGCTCGAGGAAAACCTCAAGAAAAAACTCGCAGCAATGAAGGCTCTCGAAGGAAAATACAATGAAGTTCTGAAATTCCAGGTCTACGAGTGGATGATGGCCGGAATGTACCGCATAGGTTTCCTTTACCAGAGTTTCTCCGATGCTCTGTTCGACGCTGAGCCGCCGGCAGGACTCAGCGAGGAAGAGGAAGAAATTTACGCCGACATGCTCAAACAGCAGGCAGAACCTATCGAAGAACAGGCTGTAACCTACTATTCAAAGGCTTTGGAAAAAGCCCGCGAGCTCAAGGTTTTCAACAAGTGGACGCAGCTTATAACCGAAAAACTCGCGGTTATGCGCCCGGCGGAATACAAAGTCGGCAAAACACCGATATTTGCCGAGGAAAATGCGGTCGATTCGGGTTTCGCACCGGTTGTCTCGCTTGATAAGGCTGAAAAGAAAGTTTACAAAAAGGCTGGACTCGGAGCTGCCGCAGAAGGAACTTCAGAGCAGAAGAATGAAACGCCTAAAGAGGTGAATGATGAAAAAGCTGAATAAAATTTTCATATTACTGGCACTTTTCTCTTTTGTTTCATGCGGAACGGCTTCCACGGCTTCTTCTTCTGATTCGGAAAAGCCTGAAGGAAGTTCCGGAAAAGTTCAGAACGAGGAGACTGGAACGGCATCCGAAAGCGCAGGGGCAAAGCAGGCGGCTTTGTCAGAAGGTGCGGCTGAAAGTGCTGCAGCAGCTGAATCAGCGCAGCAACAAGACCCGAATTACGAAGGCGGCAAATATGTCGGACCGGCTGCGGCTGATTTCGACGAAGGACTTCGTGCATACTCGGACGGCGGCTGTGAAAAGGCGGTCAAATTCTGGCAGTCGGCTTTCGGAAAGGATCAGAAAAACGCTGCAATTGCTTTTAATGTGGCAGTATGTTTCGAGCGCATGAAAAACCGTGACGAGGCGGCTGCGTGGTATGAAAAGGCTTATCTTGCCGACAACGCGTTCACAAAACCGCTTTACAATCTGGCTCTGCTTTATATGCCGAACCAGATTAAGGAAAAGGAGCAGTCGCTCATTCAGCTTGCCGATAAAAATGCTGATGTGGTCGAGAAATACAACTTCATCGCATGGCTCAATCTCCAGCTTGGACGCTCGGAAGAGGCTGAAAAGTACGCAAAGATGGTTCTGAAGGAGGACGAACAGAATTCTGATGCTGTCATTTCGCTTGCGACTTCATATTTTAACAAAAAGATGTACGAACTTGCCGAATCGGCTCTCGAAACGGCTGAAAAGTGGGATCCGGACAATTTCAGACTTCAGAGGCTTTACGGTTTTCTGCTTTATAAAACAGGCGATTCAAAAGGAGCGACAACTCACCTTATGAAATCGGTGAAGGTCAATCCTGATCAGCCGGAAGTAAGGAATATTCTTGCTGTTCTGGCGATGAAAATCGAGGATTACTCGACGGCGAAGGAGCAGCTTGAAGCGGCTTTGAAAATCAAGGATGATTTCTGGACGGCAAAGCTGAATCTGGCTCTGGCTTACAAAGGTCTTGAAGATTACAAAAATGCCGCGGTTCTGCTTGACGAGCTCGAGGCCCGCAGTGATCTGACGGTTTCCCTGAGAGAGAGCGTAATTTTCAATAAGGCTCTTCTTCATCTCGATGCAGATGTCGCAGGCGACAAAAATCCTGCCCGTTTCGATACTGCGGTTAAATATTTTAATGAATATCTGAAGATGATTGCGAAAAGCAAGAACTTCAAGGAGCAGAAGGCGCTGGTTGACGGCTACATAAAAGAAGCGAACACAGAAAAGAAGAAACTTGAGTTCGCGCTTGCTGCAAAGGCAAAGGCCGAGAAACGGAAACAGGCGCAGGAAGCCGAGGCGAAGCTCTTCCAGCAGAACAAGGAAGCGGCGTTCAAAAAGGCTGAAGAGACAAACACTGCGGAAGCCTGGAGCAAGTATCTCGAGGAATTTCCGGTTGTAGACGGCAACGATTCGCTCAGTCTTGCTGCGAAAGCGAAACTCGACGAGTTGACAAAACCTAAGGAAGAACCTGCAGGACAGAGTGCGGAACAGCCGGTTGAGAAAACTCCGGAGCAGCCTGCCGCGCAGTCCGAGGAAAACAATACACAACAGAAACCATCTGATACGATCGGCGGCAACGAAGGCAATACTGATGCAAAACAATAAAAAATGATGACTGAAAATCTTAATAAAAAAGATTGGTTGCAAGTTTTTTGCGGTGCTTTTGCCAAAAAATTTGCTTTAAAAAATTTGTTTGTATATATTCGCGGCAACTTTGTTCTTGTAAAGGGTAAATTTGTGATGCTTTTTGTTTTTGCGCTTATTGCTTCATTACTTTTTTCGTTTAATGTTGAAGCGAAAACCATTGTTATAGAAGAGATTCAGATTGAAGGAACCATACAGAAACCCGAAGTTATGACGTTTTTGTCAAGGGCAAAGTTCTCGTACCGTTCTTTGGATCTGGATGTAAGTTTTTTGGAAGAGGTGGAGAAAGCCGTCGGTGTAGACGATGCTTTCTAGTATATTATTTTCATTTTTTTAGGAGGATCTACTATGATTACTTGGTTTGCTGAGTTTTATCGTTCAGGTGGAACGTTCATGCACTTCATCGCTGTTTGCGGTCTTTACGTTCTCGGTGTTGCAATTTACAAATGCATTTTCCTGCTTGTAAAATTCAACACAAACGGCGCAAATTTGATGAAACAGATTCAGAAACTTGTTATGGCAAACAATGTTGACAAAGCTATCAAACTTTGCGACGCAGCAGGCGATGCAGCACTTGCAAAAGTTATGAAAGCTGGTCTTTCCAGAGCTAACAGAGGCGAGCTTGAAATCCAGAACGCAATGGAAGAAGCTTCTCTTGAAGTTACACCGAAAATTTCGAAACTCCTTCCCAGCATGTTCGCTATTTCGAGTACAGCTACCATGTTCGGACTTCTTGGAACGATTTTCGGACTTATCGATGCATTCGACGCAGTTGCTCACGCTGCTCCTGAGCAGAAATCGGCAATGCTTGCAAGCGGTATCGCTATCGCGATGAACACCACTGGCTGGGGTCTTATGATCGCTATTCCTGGAACGATCATTCACCTTGTTCTTAATGGTCTTGCAGGAAAAATACTCAACGACCTTGATCTTTACTCTGTAAAACTTTCCAACCTGCTTGTTAACAGAGAAAAAGGAACGGCTGAATAGTAGTAAACAGACACGATTTGGAGGAATAAAAAATGGGTAAGAGACGTTCAGAAGGATCCACTCAGGATCTCGACATGACGGCTGCAATGAACCTCATTCTTATTCTTATACCGTTGTTGTTGACCTCAATGGAGTCTGTAAAAATAGCCGTTGTCAACGTTGCTACACCGCAGATCGGTCCTTCTTCCGAGGCAAATCCGCCGGCAGACAGACCGGATGATAAACCTCTTAAACTGACAGTTGCTTGTAAGAGATCAGGTTATTGAAAACAAAGACGATCCGTTGGGTCCGACAATTCTTAAAATTGACGGACAAGAAGAAGATGCGGCAGGCAATATGGTCGACGCGAAAGTTTATGATATTGATAAACTTGTTGAGATCATTTCGGATTTGAAAGATGAAAATCCGGCCGAAGAAAACATTATCATCACCGCAGAACCAAACACTAAGTACAAGTACATTATGAAGATAATGGACGCTACCCGCGAGAAAAAGGAAGGCGAAAAGAAGAAAACTCTTTTCCCGAACGTTGTACTTAGCGCAGGTATAGCATAAGGAGGGTATTATGGGAGAAGAAAACAGACCCGTTATGGCTGTAAAAAAAGCAAACGAAACTTATGAATACCTTCCAGAAAATTATGAAGAAGAAATCCTGATGAGCAGGAGAAAATCTAAAACAGGAAGAGAAAGCGCCGGTGGTCAGAAATTAAACATCAACTCGTTGATGGATATTCTTACAATCATGCTCGTTTTCCTGCTTAAGAGTTATGCGACAGATCCTATCAATATTACTCCCGGACCGGACTTGGACATCCCTAAGTCAACTTCATTGTTGCAGCCTGCAGCAACTGTTACAATTACGGTTGCCAAGTCTTCAATCGTTGTTGATAACGAGCCTGTTTCGGTTGTAAAAGACGGTAAAGTTGAAGCTTCACAGAAACGCGGCGGCGAAGACGCTTATTTCATCATTCCGTTGAATAAGGCGCTTGTCGAGGCTGTTGAAAAGAAAAGAAGACTTGAAGCTATCAACCCGACCGTTAAGTTTGACGGTGTCGCTACAATCGTTATGGATAAGGAAACTCCGTATCGTTTGTTGACAGAAGTTATGTATACAGCTGGTCAGGCGGAATTCTCGAACTTTAAGTTCGCTACGATTTCTGCTGCCGGTTAGTATTGTTTATGTGGCCGGCATTAAGTTGCCGGTCACTTGTTTTTTTGAAAGATTATTATTGCATTTTATGAGGTTGTTATGCCCCAGGGAATATCAGAAAAGGTATTAAGGGTCGGCGTTATACAAAATGGAAGAATACTTGATGAGCAGGTGTTCAGAAAAGCTGAGACTGTTTTTATAGGTGATTCTGAAAAAGCGCATTTTGTTGTGCCTTCATCTTTTTTGTCCGGCAAGTTCCCGATGTTTTATTGCAGGTCAGGACACTATGAGCTTGTTCTCACCGAAAAGATGTCCGGTAAGATTTTTGTGAAAGGTGAAGCCAAGGATGTTGAAGATTTAATCAAAAGCGGCACTTTGAAAAGACGCGGCGATGATTATGTTCTCTCCATTTCCGAGGACTATCACGGTAAAATTCTTATCGGGAATGCAATAGTACTGTTTCAATTTGTAGTTCCTTCGCCGAAACCTCCGAAATTGAGACTGCCCAAGTCGATCAAAGGGTCATGGACGCAGTATGTCGACTGGCCTTTTGTTTCGATAGAACTGGTTATTTTGATTTTCGGTTACTTCTTTTTTGCTGTTTATCTTATGAGTGTTCCGAAGCCGGAACCTACTGAACTTGTTGATGTCCCGAACCGTTTCGCAAAACTTATTGCTCCTGAACTTGATGATGCAAAGGATGAAGTTATAGAGGAAAAGGAGATCGAAGATAAGACTCCGAAAGAAGAGAAAGAAGTAGATCCTAATGCTACTGCAACCGCGACAAAAACAGCTAAAAAGGTTGCAGAACAGCCTCAGGAAGCTGCTCCGAAGAAAGCTGAAAAGCCGAGAGATGCTTCAACAATTCAGCGCGCGGAAGCAGCCCGCCAGGCAGAGATGCAGAAAAAGGTCGCAGGTTTGGGTCTTTTGAAGATGATCGGTTCGGTCGGTGAGGGCGGAACAGGCGGTGTTATCGCTGATGTTCTCGGTGACGGCGGCAAAGACAGAGATATAGACTCGGCTCTTTCCGGTGTAAAACAGATCGGTGTTGCTACAAGTTCTTCGCAGCGCAGCAGAAAAGGTGATGCCGGAGCGGTCGAGACTGCCAAAATTGATGATTTGAAAGTCGAAAAGTCAGAGGGAGCTGTCGCTGTTAAAGGGAGAGCCGAAAAAGCGGTTGTCGGAAAAGCGACAGTAGGCAAGACGGAAGTTGACGGCGAAGTCGATGCTGCAAGTGTTGCCAAAACTATCAAAGGCAGCAGCGCAGCTGTAAAACGCTGCTATGACAAAGCATTGCTGGCTAATCCGACTTTGAAAGGTAAAATTTCAGTTACTATTTTTATAAATGAAAAGGGAAGAGTTCAAAATATCGAAATATCTGAAGACACTCTTAAAGACGCGGAAGTTACGAAATGCATAAAAGGTGTTATTTCCAGGTTACGTTTTCCGAAGCCCGACGGTGGTGTCGCAAGTGTTACTTTCCCGTTCGTGTTCAGCAATTAAATTGTGAGATAGGATAGAAAGAGGTGTAAAATGTCTTTTTCAAAATTTGTTTTATTTTTTGCTTCATTACTTTTTGCGTCATTGATTTATGCGGAAGGAGATGCTTCTTCCATGCAGGATGAAGCTCAGGCTAAAGCAGACAAAATTTCTGATATAGAGGCTGAGTTGAACAAGATCAGTTCTGAGGCTTCCGCGGCAAAAGATCAGAAATGGAAATCGTGTGTGGCAGGTCACTTGGGAAATGTTAAAGGTCTTGTAGCAGGCGCAGCAGGCATTGCTGCTAAAATCCCGGGATTGATTGCTTCAGGTAAAACTTCTGAGGCTCAGAGCCAGATGGTTATTTTGAACGGAATGGCTGATTCTGCTGATAAAGCTCTTGCAGCTGCTCAGACTTGTGAAAAATCCGGTGAACAGCAGCAGGCTAAAAATGAGCAGACTTCTCTTTCAAAAGGCTCGGTTTCAACCGCTATGAGCCTTGGTGTAGGCAGCGATATGCCGTCTGAAATCAACCGCGGTGCGATAGAAGGTTCTGATGCATCTGATGCTGCAGGTGTGGACGGCAGTGATGTCCCGCAGACGGCAAATGACGGTTCTTCAAACGAAGGACCGGTCGTTACCGAGACGCCTGAGGATGCGTCACAGCTTGAACAGGTTCCTGATCAGGAAGATCAGAGCCCGACGATGTAATAACGGTAAGAATTTAGGTAACGAAAGATGACAACAAACAGAATATTTTCTTTTTGGGCATGTTTAATTTTGTTCACTCTTCTCCCTTTTTCCGCATTTTCTGAAGATGCACCGGAAAAAGGTTTCAAAATCACGAAAGATACGGTTTTGAATGTAGGTATTGCTATCAATCCGGAGTTCGAGTCCAACATAACGAAGGCTTCGGAAGATACGGAAACCACTGAAACCAGAACTACGACAGATGAAAGCGGAAAGGCTGCGACTACAACCACAACGCAAAATACTGAAATTATTTCGGATATGATTCTTCACTACAGCCCTTCTCTCCGTATCAAACTTGATGATGACAAGAAAACTCTCGGTTTTTCGCTTCTTTTTGATTACAACCACTACCTCGGTCTTGAAGACAAGAAGACATCCAAGAAACTTTCAGAGCTTGATATCAGATCGGATCTTCTAGGTGAGTTCAACAAAGACGGTTTGGTAATTTTTGATTTCAAAAACACTCTTTCGAGATCTTCTACCCCTGACGGTCAGGAACTTTCAGGAAAGAACAGAAACCTTCTTGATTCTTTTGCTGTCGGCGTAGCTTTCAAGAGCGTTGAGGATGTTCTTTACGGAAAAATCAAACTCGGTTTTGACATCAATTATCTTGAACAGTCGAAAAACAATGCGGCTTACAAGGATTACAACTATATTTCTCCCTTCCTTGACCTTTTCGGCAGATGGAAATTCCTTCCGAAAACAATGGCTTTCGCATCTGTTGCGGTAAGGTATCAGGATTACTACGAATCCAGAATTCGTGATACTTCGAGAGCTGTTCCGATGAACATTTTCCTTGGTGTCATGGGACAGATTACTCCTTATCTTTCGTCGAAACTTGCTGCCGGTTATTCGGTCAATATCGGCGACAGTGTTCAGCATGACTACAATATGAATGCTGAATTGATTTTCAAATATCAGGACACAGGTCTTGTTGTCGGATATTTGAAAACTTTACGTCCTTCGGCATATTTCCAGTATAATTCAACTCACAAGGCTTACCTGACTTTCAAGCAGAAATTTGCAAAACATTTCCTTGCTTCGATCAACTTCAATTATTCTTATATCATGTACGGCAAGAATGTTGAATTTAAGGATAGGGATGATTACACCCAGGCTGAAGACGGTTCTTTCCAGAAGGTCGAGGAGCTCGAGGACGGTTCGACGATTACCTATACCGCTTTGATGCCGAAGGGCAACCGCAGAGATCATCTGATCAACTTCTCTCCGGCACTTTCCTATGCAATTCTTCCGTGGCTCGGTCTCAAGCTCAGCTATAATCTGGAATACAAAGATACCGATTATGTCAGAACTTCGACCACTAACTACAACAATGCTACCGACGCCGAAAAGAATTATACAAAAACGACGGCTACTCACTATGATTATATAGATCACAGAGTAATGCTTTCGATCGTTCTCGATTACTAATTCTTATGAATAAAACTCGCCTCTTTTTCCTATTTTTTTTTAGTTTGTCCCTTTTTGTCTCATGCACGATAAGAGTCGGCGACAGCAGTGCCGACAGGCAGACCGGTTCGCAGACTTCAGCTGTGGAAAATCTCGAGGATGAAGAGGAGGATCACCTTTCCTATATCGGTGCCGGCGACAAGATAAATATTCAGGTCTATAACGAGAAAGAGTTGTCCGGTGTCTATCAGGTTAGTCCTGAAGGTTACATTATTTTTCCTTTCATCGGCGAAATAAAGGTTGACGGTCTCAATATTTTTTCTCTTGCAATGAAAATTTCGTCGAAACTTAAGGAAGGTTATCTGAAAGAGCCGAACGTTACGGTTTCGGTAGAGGAGTTTGTCAGCAAGAGGATTTTCGTTCTCGGTCAGGTCAAAAAAGCGGGCAGTTTTCCGATCAGAAGGCGTATGAGCGTGATTGAGGCGATAAGTCTTGCCGGCGGCTTCACCAATCTGGCCGATCTTTCCAATGTCGTCGTTACGAGAAAAGGGGGTGACGGCATGGAAAAAAGGTTTGTTGTTGACATAAAATCAATAGTAAACGGCGCCAAAGAGAATTTTTATCTCGACGCCGGCGACATAGTTTTTGTCGGAGAGAGATTCTTCTGATGAACGAGCAGGAACGCGAAATAGATTTAATGGAAATTCTCGCCTTGCTGAAAAGGCATATTTACCTTTTCATGGCGATAATTCTCATCGTGATGACTTTTACTGTCGCGCAGATTTACCGCATGGTGAAGATTTATTCGTCGACTGCGACTATAGAAATCGAGCCGAAGGCAGCGAATGTTCTCGGCGGAAACATGGAAGTTGTCCAGAGCGGGAGTCAGGGAAGCTATTACACAAACAAGGATTATTACGCGACCCAGTATGAGATAATTCAGAGCCGTGCTGTTGCCCAGAAAGTTCTTGAAATGGTGCCGGGAGAAAATGTTCTAGAATATCTGGGTTTTGATCTCGAGAAAATAGAGCCTGACAAAATCAAGGATATCGACCCTGTTGCAGTCCTTCTGGCAAAAATCACTGTGACGCCGCAGAAAAACAGCAATATTGTCCGTATTTCAGTAGAGGATAAGGAGCCTGAAAAGGCGGCTTTTTTGGCCAATGCGGTGGCTTCGTCATATATCGAATTCAATCTTGAAAAGAAGTATTTCGAGACTAAGGACGCAGCGAGATGGCTTATGGATCAGAGTGTGAGCCTGAAGCAGAATCTTGAAAACTCCGAAATGATGCTTTTCGAGTTCAAGCAGAGCAACAACGTTCTCGCTACGACTTTCGAGGCAAAGCAGGAACTGCTTTCAAACCGTATAATCAAGCTCACGAATACTCTGACCGATCAGGAAATAAAGCGCAACGCGCTTACGGCGAAGATAGAGGAATATTCACATCTTGACATTGAGAATCCGGAAGACGGTTTTTTCAAGGAAATCAGCAAGGAAAACCCGCTTATCGGCGATCTTAAACTGAAATATCTGGAAGTTGTCTCGAAGATAAACGAGTCAGAGCAGGTTTACGGCGAAAAACACCCGAAAGTGGTTACTCTGTTTGCAGACAAGGAAAACATCGAAAAGTCGTTTAAAAGCGAGATCTCCGGTGTTATAAGCAGCTACAACATCGAGCTGAAAATGCTTGACAACGAGATGAAGAAAAACCGGAAAATGCTTGCAGAATCGCAGAAAGAGGCGATCGATCTTAATAAGCTCGATATAAATTACAGCAAACTGCGCCGCGAAGTCGAGACGAACAAGAAACTTTACGACATCGTTCTTGAAAGGTCGAAAGAGGCCGATCTCAGCGCGCTGCTCAAGAACAACAACATCCGCATGATCGACCGCGCTCTGATTTCCAAAATTCCGGTGAAACCGAGAAAGCAGATCATCCTTCTCGCAGGCTTTGCAATCGCGCTTGTTCTGGCATCCCTCGCTGTTTTTCTTGTGGAATTTTTCGATACGAAATTCAAAAGTTTCAAAGAAGTCGAAGCAATTTCGCAGAAGTCGCTTCTCGGCATTATTCCTAAGTTCCAGCAGATTGAAACTTCACAGTTTAAGGAGATCGCTTTCGAGGATAAAAGCGGCAAGAACCTTGCCGTCGAGGCTTTCAGGTCTCTCAGAACAAATATTAAGCTGAGTAACCCGGATTCAAAACTCAAAGTCATGCTTGTTACGAGTTCAGTTCCGCACGAAGGAAAGACGATTGTTTCGTCAAACCTTGCCTCCAGCTATTCTGTCGCCGGAAAGAAGGTGCTTCTTATTGATGCCGATATGAGAAAGCCTCGTGTCCACAAGGTTTTCGGTTTGAAGAACGAAAAAGGTCTTTCCACCCTTATTGTCGGCGAACATTCGATGGATGATGCTATCAACAAGAATGTTTACGAAGGGCTTGATGTTATTACTGCCGGCATTATTCCTCCGAATCCGGCCGAGCTTCTTGAAAGCGCCCGTTTTGCCGATATTCTGAAGGAATTTTCGGAGATCTACGATGTTGTCATCATTGATACGCCGCCGCTCACGCCGGTAAGTGACGCTGCAACGATTGCGCCTCTGACCGACGGAATCATTCTTGCCGTCAATATCAGCAATACGCCGCGTGACATATTCAAATCGGTTATCGTCAACATCTCAAAACCCGGCATCGCTCTTCTCGGAGTTGTTGTCAACAACATCGATTTCAAGCAGGAAAAGAAATTCAAATCATATTACGGCTATTCGTACTATCATTCGTCATACTACAAATCGAACTATTACTACTATACCTCTGAGGAAGATGGAAAAATTAAGAAGAAAAAACGTTCTTGAAATCGTGCTGCTTTGCGCTGCGTTTTTCAGCATCCTTTCCACTGGATGCGAGTCTCCCCGTGTCGTGCGGCATCCTGTTTCGAGAGGAGACACCTATTATTACTGGGCGACTTTCTACGGCGATGAATACAACGGAAAAACCATGGCTAACGGAGAGGCGTTTTCCAACGATGCCATGACCTGTGCGGCAAAGGGATTTCCGTTCGGAACGGTGCTTGAAGTCCAGTCACTCGACACCGGAAAAAAAGTCGAGGTCACAGTTACAGACAGGCCGGGGAAAGAACAGCTGGATCTTACGGTAAATGCTTTCAAGGCGATTGATAACGCTTCAAAAGGCAAAATCAGGGCTAAAGTTAAAGTCGTAGGGCTTGCGGAAAACGCTCCGAAAGCGGCTCCTGCTCCTGCTGCTGCGCCTGAAAAAAGTGCTGAAGCGAAGCGCGTAAAGAAGAGCCTGAACCTGTAAAGGAAACTCCGAAAGAGGTCAAAAAAGAGGTTTTTTACGCTGTAACTCTTGCAACTTTCGGCAATATTGACGCGGCAAAAGAGTTTCAGGGCGAAATAAAGGAAGATACATACATTTTTACACGTGACGGCAAATTCGAGGTCAGATACGGCAGATACGCTTCAAAAGATGAGGCAAAAGCCGACATCGAGCGTTTTTCCTGGAAGGATACCGAAATAGTTACAATTGAAGAATAGGAGGAAATTATGACGAAATTCAGAATTTTTGCAGCTTTGTTTGTTTTACTCATGATCATGCCGGTTTATGCGGAAAAAATCGCGTTTGTCGATGTCAAGAAAGTCTGGTCTGAGTCCAAGGAAGTCGAGAAAGAGAGAAAAAAAGTCGAAGCTCTGCTGAAGAAGAGCCAGGACGAGCTCAAGGCAAAAGAAGCCGAGGTCATCAAACTTCAGGAAAAGATCAAAAAAGAAGCTAAAATGGCGACAGAGGAAGCTCAGGCTATGATGCTTGAGGAGTACCAGAAAAAGGCTCTCGAACTTCAGAAAATGGCGGCTCAGAAAGAGAAAGAACTTTCAGACAAAGATGCTGCGGCTCAGGAAGAGTTCCTTAACAAAGTACGCAAAATCGTTATGAAGATCGCGCTTCAGAAAGGCTACGACATGGTTGTTCCGGCTGAGCAGACCCTTTACTACAACGATAAATTCGATATCACCAAGGCTGTTATAGCAGAAATCAACAAGTAACTGGTTTTTCCTCTCGCAATTTCAAAAAAAATCAATATAATTCCCAAGAAATTATGTCGGTATTGTCGAAATATCGACTGCCGCTGTCGAAATTTCGACATATCGAAATTCCGGTATATCGACAGAATTTCAGCGGCAACGATGGAAAGGAGGTTCCCCGATGCTTGAGAGATTTGACAACTATCAGCTGCTTTCAAAGATTGCGACAGGCGGAATGGCGGAGATTTTTCTTGCCAAACACGTCAATTCACCGGTCAATTCGATGCCGATTGCCATCAAAAAAGTGCTGAAAAAGTACGGGAACAACCCGACGCTTGTGAAGATGTTCCTTGCCGAGGCCAGGATTATCTGCAACATAAGCCATGAAAATATCGTAAAAATTTACGATTTCGGGAAATTCGACGATCAGTATTTCATTGCGATGGAATATGTTTTCGGCCAGAATCTTGGCGCGATCATTGAAAAACTGAAGGAAAAGGACGGCAAAATGCCGATAAATCTCACTATCGAGATAATTGCAGCGGTTTTGTGCGGTCTTGACCACGCCCACAATGCTCAGGACCGTAACGGAAACTTCCTTAACATCGTCCATCTCGACATGAATCCGAACAACATTCTGATTTCCTATGAGGGAAAGATAAAAGTTGTCGATTTCGGTATCGCAAATGCGAATTACACCAGAAAACTGAAGGATGACGCCGGCATTCAGGGAACTTACGCATACCTTTCGCCGGAACAGTGCGCGGGTTCGTCCGTTGACAGGCGCAGCGACATTTTTTCGGTAGGAATAATTCTTTACGAGATGCTTACGGGGCAGCCGCTTTACAAAAATCTCGACAGCGACATGGCGATTATGAATTCGATTCTCTATGATGAGATCGAGCCGATTGACGAACTTATGCCGGAAATCGACCCGAAACTCGCCGAAATAGTGATGAAAGCGCTCGAAAAGAACCCGAACAACCGTTATGCTTCGGCTATGGATATGCGTGAGAATCTACAATTCGCTCGAGTTCGACCCGAACAGCGAGATGCTCCCGTCGTTTGTGAAAAAGCTCTTCCCGGCTCATTTCATCAAGATGACGAAAATTATCGAACAGGCTCAGACCGAGTATCTGATGGACGAACTGTTTAACAATATCGGCGAGCTGGAAGATATAGACCTTCAGGCTAAAAAACACGCAGAGGAAGCGGCTCAGGCGGAAAAGGAGCGGGAGGAAAAAAGCGCGCGTAAAAAGGCGGCGATTTCCAAAACAGCCTTTATTTCAGGGATAGCGGCAGCTCTTATTGCAATCGGGCTTATTTTGAAATTCCTCTTCATCGATCCCGAGGTCGAGGTCGAGGAAATCACAATTTTTTCGTCGCCCGGCGGTGCACAGATTTTCGTGAACGGCGAGGATACAGGCAAGAAAACTCCGGCGTCGCTTCAGCTCGAACTCAATAAAAAGTATATCATCGAATTCAGAAAAGACGATATGATCGGCGGTCTTGAATTTACTCCGACTTCCGAAAACCGCCAGATCAATATGCAGCTCAAGCAAAGGTAAAAATGTCATTCGCAACACTGAAAATCGTGTCGAAAAACGGCGAAACGGCGCGAACCGAGCTCAATTCTGTCGATTTTATGGGACTTTACCTCGATTTTTACGTTCAGAATCCGATAGAAGCTGTGCCGAAAGAGTGCTTTCCGAATCTGAAAAAACTGATTTCGTTCGCTGTTTCTTACCTTCCTTTCATGCCGCAGGAGTGGAGTTTCGCATGGAATGTCTCGATGCCTCTGCAGAAACGGAGGCTTTTCTGCTGTGTCGATTCGGAAAACGGCACTTTTGTCGCGAAAACCCATTCGTGGGAGCCTTCTGCATACGAGAAAAATCCGCGTATGTCGGTGCAGATGGTTTCCGATATTTCGGGAATGGAAAGCGTCACGATGGTTGACTGCGCCGAAAATGTTCCTTCCGACATGATTTTGGACGAACTTTTCAGAAGATTTTTCGCCGATCAGTCGCAGGAACACCTTGAATTTTACGTGGATGACGAAATTGCAGGTATAAAAAACAATTCCGAATCGCTCGCTTTCGCGGAAGATGCTTCAGAAGAAAACGTGGGCCTCGCTTTCAGATGCGGCTGCACTAAAGAGAAAATCGCCGGAATTTTCAAACGGATGCCGAAAAAGGATATAGATTTTTTGTTCGAGAACGAGCCCATTCTCAATGTCGAGTGCCCGAGATGCGGCTTTAAATACGGGATAAAAAAACATGACATTAAATAAAATTTCAAAAGTTTTCCTTTTTTTCAGAAATGACGGCAGAAAAATCGCCGAACAGCAGGAAACACGCGCTTTCATCACTGAAAAGAGCAGGGAACTCGGTGTGAAAATTGTAGAAAATATCGATGAAATTGACGGCTCCGATTTCATTGTCACGGTCGGCGGTGACGGAACGTTTTTGGCAGGTGCATCGATGGCTTTCGAGCGCAATATTCCGATTGCCGGGATCAATGTCGGGCAGCTCGGATTCCTTGCCGAGATAAATCCTGGCGAAGAAAAAATGATAACGAATCTCCTCAAGGGCGATTTCGATGTCAAACACCGCATGATGATGGATGTCCGACTCCTCAGAAACGGTGCGGAAACGGCCGCTTTCACCGCTCTCAACGAAGTGACGATAATCCGTGACATAAACGCTTCTCCGATGCTCTGCTTCGGAATCGAATACAACGGCGAGGAGATGCCTCAGTACAAGTGCGACGGACTTATTGCGGCGACTCCGACAGGTTCAACGGCTTACAACCTTTCGTGCAACGGCCCGATAATCTATCCTGCTGATGAGTCTTTCGTCATTAACGCGGTCGCTCCGCACGCTCTCACGCACAGGCCGATAGTGCTTCCGGCATCAGGTTCGATCAAAGTAACTTTAAAGGAATGCGTTCTCGGATTTTTGACCTGCGACGGCAAAAATTCGGTTCAGGTCTGCGAAAACGATGTCGTCCTTATCCGTAGGAATGGGCGCGATCTGAGCGTCGTCTCGAATCCCGAGAGAAGTTTCTTCGATATACTTTCAGAAAGGCTCCATCTGGGCAAGAGGTTGTGATGAGTAAAAAATTCCAAAACAATAGTTCAATGAATTTTGCCGAACTTTTTTCGGGCAAAACAGAGAAAAAAGAGGGTGAAAAAGAGAGTTTTGCAGACCTTCTTGACGAATACTCAGACATCGATTTCGAAATCCACAAACGCGAGAAGGAATCAAGCGCAGAGGAGCAGAAAGAGCTCTTCAGACCGCGCAGTGAGAATGTTCTTCCAGAATTCGAGATAGATCTTCACGGACTCAATCAGGACGAGGCCGAAAAAGTTGTCGAAACCAATGTCCGCGCCATGAAAAGCGGCAGAATCTACAAAATCAGGATCGTCACCGGCAAAGGACTCCATTCCAAAACTTCACCCGTTCTCAGAAACGCAATCGACATCCTGCTGAGGCAGCTCAAAAGGGAAGGGTGCTGCTCAAAAATCGAGTGGGACAAAAAAAGCGTCGAAGAGTCGGGACAGGTCGATGTGACGGCGTAAAACTGCGCTATTCGCTGATTACGATTTCCTGTGAAAGATCGTTGTAGTTTTCTTCAGGATTGTAGTAGGGGTGAACTGACGATTCTCCGGTAGCGCCTTTGATCGGATAGTCGGCAAGAAGCTCGAACTGGTAGGTCTGTGTCGTGCCGGCATCGATGTGATCGAGATAGAGGATGATCTGTCTCGGAGTTGTTTCGTACCTTCTGAGCTGAGTTCCTTGTTCTATAGACTCATCGAGCAGTGCCGGAATAAGTGTAAATCCCGGTGCGATTCCGATGCTTGCAAGAACCATGTTGACGTTTGCATCGCTGATGTTGCTGATTGAAACGGTCGCTTTGACTGTGTCGTTTACAGACAAACTGGTTTTGTCGTAGGTCACGTCAATTTTGAGCGGGCCGGCAGATGCTGCGTCGGAACCCGGAACATACCATGTCGCGGTCGCCTGATACAGCATCGATGTGTCGGAATCGGTTTTTATTTCTATGGTGTTTTCTCCGTATACAAGATGCTCTTTGAAATCAATGAGGCGCAGAACGTCTGAATCGTCAGGCGTTATCTTGATTTCTACTTCTGGTGAGCCGTTTGCCGAAATTTTCAGTGTGGCGTTTATATCCTGAGACTGCGAGCCGTAGAGCATTTCGATCATGAATTTGAGTGCGCGGATTGTTCCCTGCGTTGTGGACCAGTTTCCGAAAGAGTCCTTTTGTCTTATAATCCAGTCTAAAATACCCTGCGTGACTGCGAAATAACCGCCTTTGGAGACGAGAAGCGAACCTATAAGCGCTGTCGTTTCGAGCGTTGCGTTTTCACCTGTGGAGTACGTTTCGGTGCTTTCACTTTGTTTCCAGTAGATTCCGCCTTTTTCATCCTCTGTTTTCGCCTCAAGTATTTCCTGAATGAGAGTGTTGAGAGCTGTCGAATTTACGTCGTTTTTAAGAAGCGCAATGGCGACTATCGCTTTTGAATAGGTATCGGTTGCCTCCGAAATATGCGATTCAAGGTATTGAACTGCTTTCTGCCGTGCCTGAGTTTCAGTTCCGGTCTCGGCGAAAGCCAATGCGACGTAAGCCGTTGTTCTGAGAACCGAAGATGTGAAATTGTTGATTGCGCCGTCCATGTATCCGTATTCGGTGACAAAAGAACCGTCAGATTTCTGCTGGGTTGCCGCCCAAGCCGCAGTTCTCGGGATAAGTGTCGGGTCAATTGTGTGGACTTTGCTCATGTCGTTAAACTCAAGAAGGCCGTAAGCTGTAAGCGTAAGGTGGGCAGGCGTGCCGCCGAACCATTCAAAGCCGCCACCCTGCACTTCGTAGGTGAGCAGTCTCTGGTAGCCCTGAGTTATGTAATCCCTTGCTTTAAGTTCGATTTCGGGCGTCAGCGTACCTGTTGAAATCATATATTGCAGCACAAGAACATTCGGATAGGTTGACGACGAGGTCTGTTCGAAGCAGCCGGTCGGCATCTGCAGCATCGAATCAAGCCCTTCGACAGCCTGACTCATGATTCCTGGATAGATTTTTACGAAAAGTTCGGCACTGTCGGGGATCGCGTTTCCCGGGATCGTCAGTTTTACGGTTTTATTGCCGTCGAAAATCGAGCTTTCCGACTTGTCCTCCATGATTCCGTCCGGTTTGACGGTTACGCTGCGTTTGATTGCGTCGGACATCTGCGAGCCGTGAGCGAAAATCGTCATGCTGTGTTCGCCGATTTTCAACACTTTTATCGGGAAGTATGCCGGTGTTACCGAATTTGCCGGAACGGTTACGTTTATTGCTGATGTTCCCGTCATTTCAAACCAGTCGGCGCTTTCTGCTTCTAAAGTTATGTTCTGCTCGACGTTCAGATAATTGTAAATACCGACAGGAACGGAAACTTCGTCGTTCTGCGTCAGATAGACAGGAAAATCTATGTCAATGAAGAAATCCTGAAAAACCCTTATAGCATCAAGCGAACTTCCGATTGCACCGTCAATGCTGTTTGCGAGAGCCGTGACGCGCCATGATGTTATCGAATCAGCCATCTGAACTTCGATTTCGGCATTTCCGTTTTCGTCAGTGATAAGCTGCGGATTGTAGTAGAGGGTTTCGGGAAACCATTCCCTGACTTTCACATTTTTGCCGGTGTTGCCCGTGCCGTCTCCGTAGTCTCCGCCGTCAGAACCTGCTTCAGCAGTATCGCCTTCATCCCATCCTGCTTCGGCATCTGCCCCCTCATCCCAGTAATCATACTCGTCCTCGCACAGTGTCACGCTTGTTCTGATGTCGTCTTCGGTTTCAGCTGTTTCATCAGGACCTGCCGAAGTGATTTGGACAACGGTGCTCCAATCCTGCTGAATCTCAGCTTTCATTATGTTGCCCCACGGGTCGGTATTTTCCGGGTCAGCAAAAATCATTTCAACTTTTTCTTTAACTTTGTCGATTTTTTCGCAATTGTCCCAGTCTATGCCGTCAAGTATTTCTGACGCTCTTTTCTTGACTGCGGTTTTTGCAGCCGAAAGGTACTGTGATTCATACTGCGAATAGTCTTCCTGCGCGATATCGTGCTGAAGATTCCCTGCATTGTCAGCAAAAAACGCGCTTGCTCTTTTTTCGGTTTCCTCTTCCTTTTCTTCATCTTCGGAATATGAAACTATATCCTGATAGGTGGTTCCGTAAATTGCGAAACTTGATTCCATAACCGCGTTTTCGATGCTGAAATAGGTTGCTTCCATTCCGGGAACAAAATCCATGACATGGAAAACAGCTTCGTCAACCATTGCAACACCGATAGCAGCGGCTGCCGGTTCGCCCATTGCATCCTTCACCTTAAAACGCGCTTTTGCCGTTTCCCTCGGCTTGTATTCCTCTTTATCGGTCGAAAATTCGACTGAAAGCGAGCTTTCCTTTCTTACGTAAACCGCCTTTGAGGAACGGATGATGTTGCCGTCTTTTGTGAGATAGTATGCGAGAAACTCGACAACTCCGTGCATTGTTTCATCAAGCGGAAGCGAGATTTTGCCTTTTCCTTCGTTAAGCTCGACCACTTTGGTAAGCCTTATCTGGTCATCTACTACGACATCAAGATAAACTCTGTCTGGAAGCATCGAAGGCTGCGGCATATTCGGGTCAAAGCCTGTAAAAACGCTGACTTCGGCATCTTCTCCGGCATAGTAGATCGAAGCGTCGGTGGAAAGGAAGACGAATTCGTTGTTTTTATCGCTGTTGAAGTGAACGACACTTTTATAAGTTTTGCCTTTGTATATGACTTCGACAGTTGCGACACCGTCCTGATACAGCATGGTCTTAAATTCTGCAAAGCCGTTTTCCCCGACACTGTGCGTTGTCGATTCGCCAACGATTATCACATCTGCAGAAACGGGATTGCCGTTAGGATCTGTAAGGATGAGATAGACATCCTGCTCGGTTCCCGGAAGTACTTTGCCGGCAGCGGGAACGAGAGTGACAATGACCGGAGCCTGGGCGACAGTCAGATATTTTACAATCGACTGCGCATGATCTGCTGTGTCTGTGACGGTGATTTCAAGTTTAGCCTTCGCTTTTCCCTGCTCGAGTTCGCTTCCTGCAAAATAGTTGGGAAGTTTGAGGGTAAAAGTGTATTCCCCGTTTTGAGAGAGGACTGCATCTATTGTCTGGAAAGTCGTTTCCGAGACATCGGATGTCTTTGCTTCAATGTGAACCGCGCCGTTCACAGGTTTTCCGTAAAAATAGTTGGAAACAATCTTTCCTTTCACTATTTCGCCCGGCATATAGAAGCCTTTGTCGGCTGAAAATTCGATTCCAAACTTAGGAAGGACATACTTTTCAACAGTCAGTGTTTTCTGCGCGGCAGTTTCGCCGTTAATCAGCACAGAAACCTGATAGTTTCCCAGATTGACGAGGTTTGCAAGTTTGAAATCTGCCGAAAATATGCCGTATTTGCTGGTTTTGCCGGTCGTTTTGAATACTTTGTTGCCTTTCGGATCGGTGATTTCCAATGTTACATCAACTTCCGAAAGGGGTTTTTTATCTGAAAGAGCAAGTGAAAGCGAACGGATGTGTATAGTTTGTCCCGGCTGGTAGAGAGGTTTGTCTGTTGTAAGGAGGGTTTTATTGAAATCTTCAGTCTGCGGAACCAGATCGGCTGAAAGAGTACGCTTTCCGTAAGCGGTTTCTGCGGTTATGACCATTTTTACGACTCCTCTTACGGATTCGTCAAGAGAAACCGGGATTTCTGCCATGCCGCCTTTGTCGGTTTTTGTCGATATTTTGCCGACAGTTTCGCCGTTACTGATAAATTCGACTTCTATATCTTTTTCCATCAGCGGTGAACCGCCTGCTATCGGATTGCCGGTAAGAGCATCGCTTACGAAAACTCTGAATACTGAAGTTTCGCCGCCTGTAATCTGCCTGTTTCCAATCATGAAAGTTCTCATCTTAGGCGATATGCGGAACATTGAAACTTTGCCGCCGAGATTGAATTTGTCCCATTTTATCGAGTATTTAAGCACAAGATTTGTCAGTTCTTCAATATCTGGCAGATAGTCTTTTCCAAGTTCGATTTCAAGGTTTTCGGTTTTGTCGGTGATGCTTTCCGTCTGTCTGCGGTCAAGTCCCTCTTCAGAAGTTCCGTCAAGTTTTTCTGCGCTGACAGAGACTTCTGCGTCTATTGCGGCGGTATCCTTTTCGAGAGCTACAGGAATATTGAGGAAAAATTTCCCTGATTTGAAAAAAATGAAAATCTGGCTCTCGTTGACTTCCAGATTCTCCACTTTGATAATGCGGTCGCCTTCATCCTCAAAAGGATTCGTGATTCCGCCTTCCAAACCATCTGTAGGATTAAACGGATTCTTCTGCGAAGTAGAATTGCTGCACGAACATGCAAAGGCTGCGGCAAACATGACGGCAAGCGCCAGAAACCTGATTTTCATGGAAAACTCCTCCTGTAAAAGACGATAAAAACTCAAAAAACAAACAGACACTATTTAGTAACACAAAGTTCCGATTTTTCTGATAAAAAAATGAAAAAAAGTGAAAAAAAATGATTTTTTTGCAGGGCAGAAAAGAGTTCCGGCAGAAATAGAGTGAAACAGATTTTAAAATGTCAGCGCAAAGCTTAAATGTCAGGTTTCTTCAGCTTGACACTGACTGAATAAAAAATAAACTATCCTACGATGTTTTTAGATAATCAGTTTGCAGAGGTTCCAAAATGCAAAAATTTTTGAATTTACTAGCTGTTTTATCAGTTTTGATGTTCGTTTCCTGTTCCTCCTCAAAGTCAGAGAACGACTCGGACACAGCGCCAGATTCCGGCATTGCCCCGCAGGATGTTGAGACTGTTGATGATGATTCTGGCTGTCAAGATTTGGATTTTATTGATGATTCTGGTGAGACGACGAATGCCGATGTAGATGCAGACAACGATTCAGACACACCAGAAACAGTTGAATGTCTCGATCTGCGCTACAACGAAAACACTATCAAAACACCTTTTCCGTTCAAGGATGCATATGGCAGCCCCACTTTCTGTCGTCCGGGCTGCGACATCCCGACTGAAAATGACCCGCAGTGTATTCGTAACATCTGGGACTGGGACAACTGGGACGAGTATCAGGTTTACCTCAAAGCTCAGGAAAAAGATCCGAATCAGCAGAAAGAACGCGAATGTTACCCATGGCCGTGCACGCTGCCGGATATGCACGCCGATTCTACGCTTGAAACCTTCTCTAGTAAATGTGACAGGTGGTTGACTGTGAATGATTTCAAAGCAAATTCGGGAATAGTCAACACACACGGAATGTTTGATGGTGTCGCAGGAATGGATTTTTCTCACACTGGCAGAATCGTAGAATATGATCCTGAAAAAGATGAATATACAACGGTCGGTCAAAATAAAACAATGCTGGCTTTTAACGAAAACCGTTATGTTACGCTTATCCATGATTCAGATCCGCCGAACAATGCAAAATTTAAATCGTTTGTAATTTCTGTTTTTCGCAAAGATGGTAAATATTATTACGAATTTATTTATGACAACAAGAACCATAATTCTTTTTTTTCAAGGCCTGCGCTTGCCAGCAAGAACTGGGTTTTGATTCATGTAAAAGAAGGGGACAGTAGTTCAGTTACGGAGATAAAATACGCCTCATCCAAAGACTGGGAATGGCACAACCTTGCCGGAATCAACAACTATGCTGGGGAAGGCAACATAGTTGGAGACCACCTGACTTTCATC
The DNA here is from genome assembly GCA_905233945.1 of uncultured bacterium. Taxonomy (GTDB): domain Bacteria; phylum UBP6; class UBA1177; order UBA1177; family UBA1177; genus UBA1177. The sequence continues at coordinate 30,246 of CAJOFY010000026.1, forward strand.
ACGAACAACAGGGAGCTTTACTATTGCGATTTAAGGAAATATCCTAAGCACATTGATGAATGTTTTAAACTTAACCGTAAGAATGAATCCGGCAATGAAGAGCTTGGACACAGCCCAAGGATAGATTTGGATGATGAATACCGTGTTGTTTACAATGTCTATGGAACACCTACATTTGTCGAAGTCGATCTAAAGGACTTGAAAGATCCGAAATATACAGAGTATGCAATAGAAAAAAAACATGAAAACTCCGTTGATTGGGAAATTGATATGCTGAAAGGCAACAGGATTTCTTACTCGGAAATGATTGAAACACCTGACTGGTTTGGTTGTTTCTATCGTTTTGACAAAGAAAAGACTTATTGTCCTTCTAATTTTACCTTTTCTGGAGGTAGAGATTTGATGGGTTATAATGTTTTTTGGGGGAAGTGGCATCTCTGGAAAGTAATAAATAGCATAGTGGCAATCATGCGTGACTGGGAATGTTACTGTCAGGAAACGGGTGTTTGCCCGTTGGAACAATAATTTTATTGAGTTGTGCTATGAAAAAAAATCTATTCTTTATTTTTATATATGTGTTTTCTTTTTTAATTTATGCAGACACTTGTGTTGCAGGGAGAAATTCATGCAATAACAAAGAAGTCTGTATTTCTGCCGAAATCATGGGAAAAATCAAAGAACAAAGTAGAAATTTAAAAAAAGTAAGTGTGCCGGATTTATCACAAAAACCAGAGTTGCAAAGAGTCTTTCCGTTTAAATTGAAAGTAGGAAGCAGTCAGGATGAACTTCAGGATTATAATGTTTATTCTTTGACCGATTATAAGAGTTTGGACGGCGAGAAATATGACATTGTTTCGAGCATAAAAAGCCAAGGCTCATTTGGAGATTGTACAAGATTTGCAGCTCTTGGAGTATTGGAAATAAAACTCGTGAAAAAATATCCACGACTTTTTCAGATAGCAAAAAGGCGTACAGAATTAAATGGAGGTGATCCTGGAATAGTTGAAGCCAATCTTTCAGAGGCTTATGCAAAAGAAATAGCAGGATGTCAAAACAACCCAATCTCAGTTATGGAAAAGCTTGTTGAGAGAGGTGTTGTTCAAGAAGAACATTATCCATATCGTGATAGATATTTTGGAGATCGCGAATATGTTTCCAAACGTAATTACAACCGTTATGGATTATTTGAAAATACTAAATGCGAAGATGATGAGGATTTCTATAATTCATATTTATTAGATAAATCGTTGGATTATTTCTGGCTTACTGTTTTGCCGGAGAGCGCGGAAACTGTTGAAGGCGAAAATGAAAATACAAAGATTTCAGCAGTTAAAGCCCTGATTAAATCAGGTGAACCAGTGATTTTATCCTACCCATATTCATGTACTGAAAAAAAAGAGAAAGAAAATATATCTCATATGGGAAAATTTTCCGGTTTTCAATTTTGGGATACAGTTAATAATGACGGTAAAGATAAGACAGGACATGCTGTTATTATTGTCGGATACATGGAACCTGATGATGCAAAAAATCCAGAATACTTTATTATAAAGAACTCACATGGCGATGATAATATTCTTGATTTATTTCCAATAGACAATTATTTCAAAGAAAAGTGTAAGCCGACATACAATGTTTTTGGTGAAATCTCTGTTTGTAGAGGAGGCAAATACAATTGTTGGGATGAAGACGCTTTGGGAATGATGGATGAAGACAATGATAAAATTCCGGACATTTTTGACAACAGTGTTCATTCTGCGACTTATGCTTTTTCTGATTTTTCAAGTGTTTCCTTTAATCCGGCACAGTTTGATGCAGATCACGATGGAATTTCTATGGAAAAAGACCTTTGTTCTTATATCCCTGACATTGCAAGAGCAGATATGGACATGGACGGTATCGGCGATTATTGCGACGATGACATAGACGGAGACGGAATATTAAATATTGATGAAGGACTGAGAAACGTATATCTTTACCAGTCAGCGAATAACGGGAACAAATTAAATATAAATGAATATGCCGCGTTGAATCCGTTTATAGACGGAAGAACAGGAATTGTTCTCAACAAATATTTCATATCACGCGACTATGTTGACGGTAGGATATCCGAATTGCAATCGAAGGTGAATGAGAACTATATTTCTGATATTGATTTTTATTTATTACCTTTCAGATATAATATAACATTTACTCCGATATTCCGATTCATCAAAAATGAAAACTATTTTCATAATTGGTACTTAAATTTAGGAATTGCAGACAGTGCTGTGTGGGAAAGAGAGTTTAAGTATTCAGATGGGAGTACTGAGTTGCAGACAGGATACGGTTACAAATGGAATGTTCCCGGTTTATTCGAGATGTCCAATATACCGTATCAAAAATATGCCTATGATAATTATGGTGAAAATTATCCTGAAAGTTTTTTTAACTGCATGTTGCACTGTAAAAAACTTGATGATTTTTATTCCGAAAAGAATTTTTTTAGTCAGAGAGACTGTCTGAAAGTGTGTGAAAATGCTTATAAATGCACAGTAGGGCAAGGAATAGACCGAGACTGTGACGGAATTAGGAATGAGTATGATAATTGTCCTGATGTTGATAATATCATTTCGAAAGATTCTGATAGAGACGGAGTTCCTGATGCCTGTGATAACTGTCCTGATGTTCAAAATGCTTTTGAAACCTACAGACTTAACAACGAATTTATTTCAGGCAGTGAAGGTGCTATATCCCTGAAAGCAGGAGAACTTTTAATCGAACCTTTGATTCAGAATTATCATGCAATGTTTGATTTTCATTATAGAATGCAACCAGACAGTGATCTCGATGGGAAAGGCGATGCGTGCGATTTCAATAAAACAGGGGATGGTTTTGCAAACTCCAAAATTAAATCTGTGGCAACACCGCTGAAACATAATGGTTTGTTTACAGTCGAGATAAATCCTTCTATGCAAATTACGCTTGAAATGCATGAAAACAGCGGGCGTGGTTTGAATTTCTGCGATGAATTCGTCGTGCCTGGTATGCCCTTCTACAGAAGGACTGTATGTAGAGCAGTTGTACATTATTGTGCTATAAACTACGAGCAGATGGTAAATCAAAAACTATGGGGAACGGACGGTTACTGCTCAACTTCGGATAAAGCCGGCGGTTCGATTTTAGGTCAAAACTTCGGTTATAGCCACGGAAGCGACGATTTTTCGCCTCGTTCCATTGAAAGCTGGAAAAGCCGTATATCTGTTGCCGATTCATCAATGTCTTCTAAAAATTCCGATTGGGAAAACAGTTTTACGATGATAAACAATCCCGGGTATGTTCCAAACGACGACCCGATAAGAATGCCTGTCGAACTCAATTCAAATGTAGATGTAACAACGGTATGGAACTGGCGGAGAGATTGGTATGAAAGAAACTTATGTTATAAAAATTCAAGCTCTTCATTTTGTCAAAATCTTCTTACTGGCGGTGATTATGACGAAGCCAATACAATGTATGTTGCACTTTCTACAAGCATTGTGCCGGTAAAAGGCAGCAATCTGCAGCCCAAAGACATTTTTCCTTATACGGAAGACAATGGAGAACTTTTTATTAATAGCAGCTATTTCCCACCGACAAACACAAATAAATTTGCCAGGGCATCAAGATACAACATCGAACCGATTGCGTTGAACTACCACTCAGGCGAGATTTCTCTTCCGATTCCGAATCCAACCATATTGCCTGAAATCGACAAACTGCCGGACATCGAGTGGTGTTCATCGTGCTACTTTGACATGCCGATCCGCTATTTCGGGATAAACGAAATTCTGCCCTATGCTAATGAATATGTTTCCCGGTATCAGATAAAAAAAGACAAAGAAAACCGTGTATTGCTGGATTCTCAGAGAATAATTTTTCCGAAGAATCAGATCGCTTTCAGCGAAATTTCTCCAGCTGAAATGATTGGAATAGAAAGTAACGGAAAAGAATTTTTTCTGACTTTGAACACTTCGGAAAGCGGTGCTGACTGGAACAAAATCGGCAGAATCGAAAACTGGGACTATGAAATCAATGAGATTGAAAGCTGGTCCGCAAACTATTTTATTGCAAAGAATGCAAAAGGTGTAAAAAATCTGTATTCAATTGAATTGATTAGCGGAATTCCGCAGAATTTTGATGAAATCATAGAGGCGGGTGAACTTCCTGAAATGATTTATTCTGTAAACAATCTCGGTGAAGTTGGTTTCGACTATGAACAACCCAGACTTGTTTTTGCAAACAACAGACTTTATATGTTTGTCTCAAGCAAAACCGGATCGGAAATGCTTTCTTTTAATGGCGAAAATTTTGAACGGATTCAAGGTGTTATGCCTCCAGAGAGAAATATTTTGAATATAACTGTTTCCGGTAAATATCTGTTTTTGGCAGGCGGAACAGATTTTAATAATGAAAACATGAACGATTTATGGCGGTTTAATACCGAGATCAACGCCTGGGTGCAAGTTCCGATTACACTACAGGGCAATTTCGGTAAAGTAATAATACAGGAAGTTGATGGAAAAATCGTCGGTTTCAACCCTGTTATTGATGAAAACACAGCTTTCCCTGTTTTTGAGTTTGAAAACATGGAAGATACCGGGAATATTGAACTCTCATACTCGACAATAAAAATTGACGACCTTTATTTTGAGCAGAAATTCTGCATTTCCGAAACCGACAATTCAATTTTTCCCGGCATCACCAACTTTTACGGCGGATGCAAAAAAGTTGAGAACTACGACTTCGAAGAAATCGCTTTCCCAGACTACAAACTGAGTGTTGCAGGTTATAAAAACAGCCTGTACCTCGGCGGGTTGACTGGAATACGCCGAGTTGAAATCGGTGAAAACGGCGAAATCACCAAGAAAGAGATGATTTACAGCGGAGAATCAAACAATCTTGCAGTTTCTGGCCGGAATCTTTATGCCGCGAATTACAATGAAATTGACATTTTTGGAATCGCTGATGACGGCTCAATTGAAAGAAAATCATCATTAAAAACAAATAACTGCCGAAACATTAGAATTAACGGCAACAAACTTTTTGCGGCTGAAAACAAGCGTGTTAGAATCTTTGATTTGAGTGATCCTAAGTCACCTGAACTTATTCAGACAATCAGTCTCAGCGGCAGTGCCGAAGACTTTGAAATCGCCGACAACATACTCTTTGTTTATGAAAACCTTAACGGACTTTTTATAAGAAAAGGAAAAATTTCAGTTTTTGACATTTCCGACCTTGAAAATCCGCAAAAGGTCAAAGATTCCAGTCAGTACTGCAATGATCCTGAAATGCAGAAACGCTTCGACGATGCTCAGCGCCCCATAAACAGCGTTTATCTCGGATGTAAAAACGGCACATTCAAAGTGACAGAAACCGGTTTGCAGAAAGTGAACGGCTCAAAGAATTATCTCCGCGAAGGCTATGTCTATGACGGAATCCTTTATCAGGTTTTCGGCGGAACACTGCACAAATCCAAGGTGGAATCCGAAGAAACTGAAGAAGACGGGTGGATCTGATTTATGTACGCGAGCCGCGTGTGTTCTGGCAGGGAGATTTTCTCTCTTGCTCTTTTTTTTTATTGTGTTAATTTCAAAAAAGTGCTTTTTTGAGGGTAGAATTTGTGAAAAAACGGCATTACAAGTGGTATTCTGCGACTTACAGATTTAACGAAAAGATTGACCGGAAGCTGACAATGACCGGAAAAGTTGTTTTTCTGTGCGCTTTTGCCCTTGTTTTTTTCGGACTGAATACCCGTGTGAGTATGCTTTTTGTCGTTTTTTCGCTTGCTCTGGCTCTGCTTGCGGCAGATGCGCTCTCACTCATGTTCAAGTCGTTTGATTTCGAGTTTGAGAGATTTCTTCCTGATTTTGTGTCGAAAGGAAAGCTGGTGAAGTATCCGGTCGTTCTCAGAAGCAGAAATGAAAAAAGCAGTACCGAAAATCTTTTTTACGAGGAAGTTCCGGCAAATCCGATGCCGTCTTTTGAGGTTTTTGCCGCAACACAGGAGCCGGGCGAGGAAAAACGGAACTCTTTCGACAGAAAGATGGGGTATTACCGCTGGAAGTGGCTGATTGACAAAAACTGCGGCGGAAAATATGCCGAATTTGCCGTTGCCGGCAAAAAAAGCGGGGACGGAATCACTTTTTATGCCGATTTCATGCCGGAAAGGCGCGGAAAAATAAGTTTCGGCGGGGCGTATATTTTCCACAAAGGTGTTTTCGGGCTTTTGAAAAAAGGAAAAATTATTGATAATCCTGGAAGTTTTTTGGTGCTTCCTGAAATACGCGAATCTTTTGAAATCCCGGCTTCGGAAGGGGCTTTCTCTGCTGAAAAAAGCGAGAAAGTGCGTGAAACCCAGGAGACAGGAAGCGGTTTCGAGCTTAAATCGGTGCGAGATTTCGTTCCGGGCGATTCCATAAGAACTATCCACTGGAAATCGAGCGCGAAAAGCGGTCAGCTGCGTACAAAAGAGTTCTACAAAGAAGTTGATTCGGGTTCTGTTTTTTTCATAGACAACTTTTTTGAGGAGCGTTACTCGGAAGATTTCGAGAAAATCCTTTCGGCGGCGGCGACAGTGCTGAATTTGATGCAGAAAGAGGAGACTCTTCCGCAGTTTATTTTTGTCGGAAAAGAGTCTGCCGAACTTCCGGACAGCTCTAAAAAAAGTTTTGCGACAGCTCTTTCGATGCTTGCACTGGCGGAAAACAATGCCGGTGACAAGTTTGAAAACTGCATTGAAACACTTTCAACTGCGGCACAGAATGCATCGACGCTCTTCTTTTTTACTTCAAAATATGACAACTCAAGGCGAGACGCGCTTGAAATGCTTGCCGGAAGCGGAATTTCCGTGAGGATTCTGTATGCGGGGGAAGCTGAAGGCGCATCGGAGCTTGGTGAATACGAAACAAAAATAGATTTTGACTAACTTTTTCAGGAGCAACATGAATACCGAAATTTTCAACTACGAACTTCCCGAGGAGCTGATTGCCGACAATCCGTCTGAGCGCGGAACGGGAAAAATGATGGTTCTGAACCGCAGAGAAAAGTCGCTGATTCACACTGATTTCAGCTCTATAACTGATTATATCGACGCCAGAACGACGGTCGTTTTCAATTCGACAAAGGTTATTCCGGCGCGTATTTTCGGGCAGCGTGCAAGCGGAGGCAGAGTCGAGTTCCTGCTTTTGAAAACAGTCGGAAACGGTTTGTGGCAGGTAATGGTGAAGTGCTCGAAACACATTGACAAAGGCGAAGTCGTCTTTTTTGAAAACGGTCTTACTGCTGAGCTGGTTTCGAGGTCAGAGCAGTTTGCCGAAGTTAAATTTTCGCTTCAGGACAATGAACTTTTCAGCTATCTTGACAAATTCGGCGACATTCCGCTTCCTCCGTATATCCTGAAACGGCGCAACGAAAAGCACAGCCGTCCTGAAGACAAGGAAAAATACCAGACTGTCTATGCCGAAACTCTGGGTTCGGTCGCAGCTCCTACGGCAGGACTTCATTTCAGCCGCGAAATTATTGAAAAAATACGCGAAAAAACAGGCGGCCATGTCGAAAATGTCGTTCTCGATGTCGGTCTCGGGACTTTTCTTCCGGTAAAAAGCGAAAAAGTCGAGGAGCATACGATGCACAAGGAACATTTTGTGATTGATGCTGAAACTGCGGCGCGTCTCAATGCCGACAAGGCTGCGGGCAGAAAGATTCTTGCAGTCGGAACGACGACTGTCAGGGCTCTCGAAAGCGCTGCAACCGCGAAAAACGTGATCGAACCTTGCGACAAAGAGACCGGGATTTTTATTTATCCCGGTTACGAATATAAATTTACCGATATGATTCTCACCAATTTTCACCTTCCGTGCAGCACGCTTCTGATGATGATTTCGGCTTTTGCCGGCAGGGAGTTCGTGATGGAAGCCTACAAAGCGGCAGTCGAAAACAGATACCGTTTTTATTCCTACGGCGACTGCATGCTGATTCTTTGAATTTGTTCAAATTGAAGAACATCTGTTTTTTTAAACATCTTTTGTTCCATAAAAAGTTTTTTGTTTTATTTATTTTAAGAAAACCGCGGTTTTTTGTTTATTTTTTGTTGACTTGAGCTGCTCATTTTCTATAATCCGCTGTTTTTTTCCGTTCTTTCCACTAACTATTTTTTAAGGAGGTTATTATGGCTTATTTACCGCTTTCCTACTTGCTCGGTTCAAGGGCAAAAGTGGACATTATCCGAATTCTTGTCAGCAAACAGAATTACACAGGCAGAAAAATCGCAGTTCTCAGCAGCACAAATCCCAATTCGAACAAAAAAGCGCTTGATTTCCTTACTGATACCGGTCTTGTTTTGAAAGAACAGATCGGCAACGCCTATCATTACAATCTCAATGACAAACATTTTCTCTATGAACCTATAGTGACTCTTTTCAAGGAAGAAGAGAAGACTATCAACAAAATTATGAAGTGCGGCGCGGCTTTTATCGAGGAATTCGCTCCCAAGACGCTTGCAGGATTTGTCACATATCTCAGGAACAATGTCGTTCTGACAGTTCTTGCACACTCTTTCCCGGAAAAGGATCTTATCGACTATGTTTACGAAAAGACAGGCTTCAAAGTTCTCGTAAAGGTTATCGATACGATTACTCTGAACGAAAAATCGGTTTACGACTACGCTGAAAAAGTTTATTTCTGGAACAATTACAAGTCGATAGCAAAAATGCTCGATTCCAGAAATGTTGTCAAGACTTTCTTTAACTTCTAAGGTCCGGAGGAATCTATGAACAAGAAAAATATAAACGTTCTTATAATTGATGACGAGGAGAGCATTCTTTCCAGTCTTCGCAGACTTCTCGAAGATAAAGGATACAATGTCATTACCAACAGCAATCCGGCAGCGGCTATCGAATACATGAGAAACAACCTTGTCCACATTGCACTCGTAGATATCACAATGCCGAATCTTGACGGTCTTTCGGCTCTCAGCATTATAAAGGATGTAAACGGTCTTACGCAGATCATTATGATGAGTGCGTATGCGACGACAGACAGAGTTATCGCAGCTCTTGAAAACGGGGCGAACGACTTCCTTCTCAAGCCCTTCAACAATCTTGACCACGTTGTCTCCATTGTTGAGGAGTCTGAGAAAAAGCTGCTCCGCTGGCAGGGTGTCCTTAAACAGCTTGGAGCTCTTTAATTGACTATATATCCGCAGTCAAGACTCACTCTCCTGCCTATTCAGGATACAGGATTTCCTTCTTCTTTCGCTGCCGATTTTGTCTCTGAGTTCGTCAAAGCGTGCGAATTCGACAATTCCGGCAGCGAATATTATCACAGCTGGAAAGTCTGCATTATGGCGTGCCGAATCGGCAGAAAGCTTAATTTTGACCAGAATGCGATGAAGGAACTCTTTTTCTCGTCGCTGCTGCACGACATAGGCGGAGTCATGGTCAACGGCCATGTAATCGACCTTCTGACGCAGATCCCCGATGTCTACGGCCAGAAAAGCAGTTTCCGCATTTTTGTCCATCCGCATAGAGGCGAAACGATACTCGGCACTTTCCCGACTTTCAGGAACATCAGTGAAATCGTCGGTACGCACCACGAATTTTATGACGGAACCGGTTTTCCTAAAGGTCTGAAAGGCGACAAAATCCCGCTCTGTTCGAGGATAATCCGTGTTGCAGACGCCGTCGAGATTGCTGCCAGGGTTCATTCGGCGGACAATGCAGATGAAATCATCTCTCTGCTCGGAATATTTTCCGGAGAAGAATTCGACCCTGAAATTTATGATATTTTTGTCGATCTTGTTAAAAACGAAGCACTTTTCGACGCGGTAAAAAGCAGTGAGGTCATTGAGGCGAATATGGCCGAGCTCAAAAAAGAGATGCACGACAACTATCTGCTTTCCTCGCCGGACACTCTGAACCGTTTCTTCAAAATGGTTGCTTCTGTCGCGGACAATCTGACATCATCCGAATACAACCACTCTATGCGCGTGGCTGAGCTTGCTGTCCAGATGGCCTATCTGATGAAACTTGACGAAAGCGAGATCCTTGCCATCCGCTGGGCGTCGTTCCTGCACGATGTCGGAAAACTTGTCGGCAACCGCGCCGTATACCGCAAAAGAGACAAGCTTACCGAGGAAGAGTGGCTGACTGTCAAGGCGCATCCGCAGAACAGTTATGACATTCTCAATAAAGTCGCCGGCATGGAAAAAATAGCGTACTACATTCTTTACCACCATGAAAATCATGACGGGACCGGCTATCCTGAAGGTCTTAAAGGAGATAAAATCCCGCTTGCATCAAGAATAATGCACGTTGCCGATGCCTACGATGCAATCACTTCAAACCGTCCTTATCACAGAAAAAAACAGCAGGAAGAGGCTTTGAGCGAACTGAAAAAGAATGTCGGCAGACAGTTTGACCCGAATATTGTCGAGGTTTTCTCCAAATTTTTGATTTCTTAAAATTTTCAGCAGTTTATTTTTGGCACGAATCAATTTTTACGCCGGCGTTTTTGATTGAATCGGAGTATGTTTTTACCCCTTCGGCATAGATTTTGTCGTTGTTGTAGGACTTGAACGCGGCGACGCGTCCTTTTTCGGAATATCCGTGCATTTTCAGGTAGTTTACGACAGAGGCGATCGCGTCTTCCATTACGAAAAGGTCGATTTTTCCGTCGCCGTTTCCGTCTTTTGCAAACTTCATCGAAGCCGGCATGAACTGCGGAAATCCGATCGCACCGGCCCACGAGCCTTTGACTTCAAGCGGATCGAAATTTTTCTCCTTTGCCTGGATCAGAAGCGCCTTGAAGTTGGAAAAAGCGTTTTTTTTCAGCCTTTCGACACGTTTTCTGCCTGCCGGAAGACTCATCGCGCCTTCTTCGGTTTTTCTATACTCCGCAAGTATAAAAAGACTGTTGTCTGTTTCTTCTCCTAAAAAATATTGTTCCGCAAAAACCTTGATTATTTTCTGCTCACCGGTGATCTCTCCCAGTTTGCTTTCCCAGTTGATAATCGAGATTATGTCGCCCGGTTCGACCTTGGTTTCCGCATACAGTTTGCAGAAGAGCGGCTTGTATTTTTCGAAAAAATCGACTCCTTTTTTCACTGTTTCATCGTTTATCATCTTTGCAAGACGGCTTTCATGGCTCCCGGCCTGCTTTTTAAGTGTAAGCGGAGAGTAGATGAAATGGATGCTTTTGTCTGTAATTTCGTCGCGGTCAAGCGACTTTTCGACGATTTTTCTCAGCTCCTCTCTGGTATAATAGTTTGAAACCGCGTTGAAAAGCTCGTCGAACCTTTTTTCATCGTACTTCTTCGGGATTCCAGCATAAAGGGAATCAAAAATGATAAAAAAAATGATAAAAAAGAGTGATTTTTTCAAAATGCCCTTTTATTTGTAGTAAACTTCGACTCCGTTCGGGAACGGCTGGACGCTGTAACCTGAAAGATCGGTTATAACTGACGGCTGGCCTGCATTTGACTGCATTGTGCTGCCTGTAATTGTCGGTTTGAACGCAATGTTCTGGTTTCCGTAGTAGCTGTTCGGATTGAAACTTACATTGTAATTCGTCCCTTTTTCCGAACGTCCGGTGCTGAAACCGAGAACCGTCAGGTCTGTGATGGTTGCCGCACTGTCAGAGTCGAACGAACCGCCCATACCGCCGCCGCTGATCTGGCATTCAACAACGACTACGCCGCCTGATATAGTGAGTGTTTTGTTGCTGTCTATACCGTCAACGTCGCCGCTTCCGGTTTTGATGTAGTGGAATCCTCCGGTAATGGTAACTTCACCTTCACCGTTGCCGCCACCGCCGCCGGGGCCGCCTTGACCGGGTCCGCCACCGCCGCCGGGACCGCCTTGACCGGGTCCGCCGCCGCCCCAGTCACCAGGACCGCCGGACGAGCCTGAATTGTCGTTTCCGCCGGCTGCGTTCCAGCCGTCATCTCTGCCGTAAACAGCTGTGACGCCGCCTGAAACCCTGAGATACCACGCTTCGAATCCTTCGTAGGAGTTGGTTACGTTGATTGTTCCGCTCATCAGCTGGAATTCGTTATCTGCATGGATACCGTCGTCATCCGAAGCGATTTCGATTTCACCGCCTTTGATATAAATGTTTCCGCCGGAATGTATACCGTCGTCTTTTGAATTTATCTTGATTGTTCCGCCGCCGATCCAGATGTAGACAAGATTTGTGTTGATATCGGCATAGTTTTCAACCGTATTCGGAACACTCGCTTTGATTCCTTTCAGTGATGTATCGCCGGTATAGTGCTGGGCACCGCCGCCGCCGCCCCAACCGCCGGAACTGCCGCCGGATGTAGCCGAAATGGTACTGCCGGTGCTTGTCATAAGATCAAGGATTCCGTTTTTGATTTCGATATAGGAAATCGCGTGGATTGCATCGCCGTTTGTCGCAGTTACAGTGAGAGAACCGCCTTTTACTTTGATGTAGCCTTTTACGTTCGCATATTTGTTTTCTTCAGTGTCAGCAAGGGTAAGAGCCTCGGTGTTGTCCGATTTGACAGCGTCGCCGCCTGAAGTTACCGTGATGTTTCCGCCGCGGATAACAACAGAATCCTTGCCGCGGATACCGTCATCTTTAGCGTTTACAATGAGTGTTCCGCCGTCAATGTCAAGGTCGTCCTTTGATGAGATCCCGTCGTTGTAATTTCCTTTTACAGTTAATGATCCCTCGCCTGCGAGCCTGAGATCGGATTTGCTGTAAAGTGCAGCGTTCGGCTCAGTGGCACCAGCTTCGGCGAAAGTGTAGTTTGCACCGTCGGTAAGGGAATTCGACGTACCTTTTACCGTGAAAATTCTGACATTTTTTGCGTTCATAACTGCAAAAGGAGAGTTTTTCGAATTTGTAACATTCATTCCGTTGAAAACGACATGGACATACTCCGCATCGCTTTCCTTGTCGACATCGACAAGAATCTGACCGTCGTTGAGTGTACCGTCGATTTCGTAAACACCGGAAGCCGTTATTGTTGCGGTTGTGCCGGAACTTGTGGCTGTTGCGGTGCAGGCATTTGAGTAGGCTCTTGAGGCGGTAATGGTTGAGCTTCTGTATAACCTTGTTCAGCTTGTATTTGTGCTTCTTGTTCAAGTTGAGTTTGTTCCATTTCA
>CAJOFY010000027.1 GCA_905233945.1 uncultured bacterium
CTCGTCTTTGACGAGCGCTTTTTCGTCGAGTTTCGGGAACGGTGTCTCGGCGATTTCCTTCATTCCGCAGATTTCTGCGAGTTCTTCGGTGATGTGCGGCGCAAACGGGTTGAGAAGGAGGATTATCGAGCGGAGTGCCTGTGCGAGAACCGCTTTTTCGATGTCGGTTTCGGGCTTAAGTTTGTATGTCGCGTTGACAAGTTCCATGATCGCGCTGATTGCGGTGTTAAAGTGGAATCTTTCGATTTCGTCACCGACTTTTTTGATTGTTTCGTGGGTTTTCGACCAGAGTTCCTTGCCGGCACCTTCAACATTTTCGGGGTCGGCGAAGTTTCTGATGATCTCTTCGTTAGCTGTGACGATGTTCCAGATCCTGGTGAGGAATCTGCTGCATCCTTCGACGCCTTCTTCCGACCATTCGAGGTCTTTCTCGGGCGGAGCCGCGAAGAGGACGAAAAGTCTTGCCGTGTCGGCACCGTATTTGTCGATGAGAACGAGCGGATCAACGACATTTTTCTTCGATTTGCTCATTTTTTCGACTCTGCCGACGTTTACTGGGGAATCATCGGAAATGGTGTAATATTTGCCGTCTTTCTTGTAAACTTCATCAGGATATAAGTAGCCGGAATCGTTGGAATAAGACTCCATGCAGACCATTCCCTGCGTAAGAAGGTTTTTGACCGGCTCGCGGAATCCGACATAACCTAAATCAGCCAGGATTTTTGTGAAAAATCTGGTGTAAAGCAGGTGCATTACGGCGTGTTCGACTCCGCCGATATACTGGTCGACAGGCATCGCGTGGTCAACTTCCCTGCGTGAGAAGGGGACATCAGCGCTCTTCGGATCGCAGTATCTCATGTGATACCACGAACTTTCGACGAAAGTATCCATAGTGTCTGTCTCTCTTGTCGCCTTGCCGCCGCAGCAGGGACAGGTCGTCTCGTAAAATTCCGGCATATCTTTAAGCGGGCTTGTAACGCCTGTGAATTCGACGTTTTCGGGAAGTCTGACAGGAAGGTTCTCGATTTTTTCGGGAACCGTGCCGCATTTCGGGCAGTTTATCATCGGGATCGGAGTTCCCCAGTATCTCTGACGGCTGATGCCCCAGTCGCGAAGCCTGTAGTTGATGCCGATCCTTCCTTTTCCCTCTTTGATGACATAATCGCTGATCTTCTTTTTGGCGTCGGTCGATTTCGTGCCGTCGAAGATGCCGCTGTTGACGAGGACGCCGGGCTCGGTGTAAGCCTCTGCAAGCGGTTCTTCAAGAGCTTTGTCTTCAGGCTGGATAACGATTTTTACCGGAAGACCGTACTTCTTGGCGAAGTCGAAATCGCGCTGGTCGTGAGCCGGAACCGCCATTACGATTCCAGTTCCGTAGCCTGCAAGGACGAAGTTCGCGAAGTAGAGCGGAACTTTCTCGCCGGTGAGCGGGTGAATCAGATATTTGCCCGTGAAGAAGCCTTTCTTTTCGTAGTTTTCATCGCGTGTCTCAAGGTGGAGACGTTTGACCTCGTCGATAAATGCCTGCATTTCGGCGCGGTTGGGAGCATCTTCAAGAAATTTCGCCGTGAACTCGTGCTCGACCGCCATGCTGACGAAAGTTACACCCATGAGCGTGTCGGGACGGGTCGTAAAGACAGTTGCGGTTTCGTCGCTGTCAGCGAATTTGAAGTCGATGTAGGTTCCTTCGCTCCTTCCGATCCAGTTGCGCTGCATCTCTTTTACGTTGTCGGGCCAGCCTTTGAGCTCGTCAAGACAGTCGAGAAGTTCCTGCGCATAGTCGGTGATTTTGAAGTACCACTGCTCGATTTTGCGTTTTTCGACCGGACAGCCGTGACGCCAGCAGATGCCGTTCTCGACCTGCTCGTTGGCAAGGACGGTGTTGCATTTCGGGCACCAGTTGACCTCGCTGTTCTTTTTGTAGACAAGACCGCGGTTGAACATCTCGATGAAGAATTTCTGTTCCCAGCGGTAGTATTCCGGCCTGCATGTTGCGGTTTCGCGGCTCCAGTCGTAGCTGAAACCGAGCTGATGGAAGCGTTCGCGCATGTTGTCGATGTTCGCGTAAGTCCATTTTGCAGGCGGGATCTTGTTCTCGATTGCTGCGTTTTCTGCCGGAAGACCGAAAGAGTCCCAGCCTATCGGATGAAGGACGTTGAACCCTTTTCTGAAGTAGTATCTCGCGACGACATCGCCTATCGAATAGTTTCTGACATGTCCCATGTGAAGTCTGCCGGACGGGTAGGGGAACATCTCGAGCATGTAGTATTTCGGACGCGGATCGTCCGCACCTTTGTATTCAAAAATTCCCGATTCTCTCCATTTTTTCTGCCATTTAGGCTCTATTTTCTTGTGTTCGTAAAGCATGATTCCTCCAATCATCTTTCGTTAAAAGGAACTGAAAATTTATAATTTTTCATCAAAAACTGTCTTAAAACTTTCTGCTTCGACTCTTTGAGCTTTTCCGTTATGTCGGTGATTATCTCGACTTCACGCGGTCCCATCGGACGCTTTTTATCGAGATTTTTCTGCAGATATGCCATGATTTTGTTCTCCTGACCTTCGTTCACCATGATTTCTGCGCTGAGAAGAATCAGGTAGTTGTGCATGATGAGCTCGCCGGGAGAAAGGAATTTTTCGTTTTCGAGAATATAGTTGAGCCCGTTTTTCGCCTTTGTCAGATCGCCCTGATAGTAGGTGATTTCAGAAGCGAAAGCGAGTGCCGGAAGATAGAATCTGTTGCACTCGATCATTGCGTCTATCGTGGCGAATGTGCGCTGTTTGTCGCCCTGGCTGCGGTAGACTTCGGCCTTGAGATAGAGCAGTGCAGGTTCGCAGCGCTGCATCGTCCCCATCATTTTGTCGGTTTCTTTGGATACTATTTCAAGTTCGCCGGCGTCCTTCATCTTGATCTGCTCGCGGATGAAAATCCAGAGCGGATCGTTGTTTTTGCCGAGCTCGAGATATGAATCAGCCTTGTCGAAAAGCATGTAGCGGTTGTAGATTTCGTTGAGTTTCGAGCGCGCTTCCTTCGTATCGAGCTTTTCGAGCGTTTTTACCGCCTGGTAAACCGCGCCGAACTTCAGAAACTCGTCTATGACCGTCATTTTATTCTCGTCTTTTTCAAGTGCGTAGATTTTTTCAAGCAGTTTTATTACTTCCGGAATGTCGTTTTTGTGCGAAAGAACCTCAAAAAACGAGTAGAGCATTTCAAGGTTTTCGGGATTTTTCTCGACAAGCCCCTTGAGCTGGTTCAGGTAAAGGTCTTCGTTCGTGAGACGGTATTTCATGCTCAGTATTTTTGCGGTGGTGTTATCGTTTTTCTCTTTTTCGTTTATCTGCTCGTAAGCCGATACAGCCTCTTCAAAGTAGCCGTTTTTCTCGCTGCACAGCGCTCCTGCGGCAAAAATCTCGCTGTCTACGCTGTCGGGGAAAAACTGCTGGAGTTCGTGATAGGCAAAGTAGCAGTTGCTGTAATCGCTGTTGGCAAGGCTCGCTTCGAGAACGAGTTTGATGTCCCCGCCGTCACGGGACGAGTCTTTCTTTTCCTTCATGTAAAGCGCCATTCTGTATGCTTCGTTAGGATTCTTTTTGATAAATTCGCGTGCGATGTCGCGGCAGAAAGTGCGTCCGGGGCAGACAGAATAGAATCCGTCGACGACAATTTTCTCGTCTTTCATTGCCTCGCCGAGAAGGATTTTTGCCTCGCCGAAAAAGTATCTTTCGGGGCTTAAATTCTTCCAGTTGTCGAGAATCGAGATGTGATGATCGGCGTTTTCGAGCTCTTTTCCGCTTTCAATAGCAGCTTTTGCATCAATCATGATTTTTAGTTTCTGCGAAAGCTCGTAGTGCGGAAAAGCCTCTAAAATCCGGTTGTTGAGCTCTCCGGCATTCTGGAATTTGTCCTGTCTGAAAAGCATGAGCGCAGTGTAGAAGGCGCTTCTGAGGTTCGATTTCTCGATTTTTTCAGGAATGTCGAATTCAAGCGAAGCTATTTTATGCTTCGTTGCAGGATATTCAAAATCAAGTTTGTGAAAATATTCGCTGTCAACCGGCGGAACGCGGTTTTCAATCGAATCGACAAGCTGGGTAAGCTCCTTCCCTTTGTCAGAAACCAGAGTCGAATAGATTCTGAACTGCGGAATGTCGCTCTCTTCAAAGTCCGGAGTTATGTGAAAATCGAGGATTCCGAGCGCGTAAGTCCATAAAATCGCCTTTTTTATGTGGTCGCCCATTCCCTCGCGGATATCGGCGAGCTTGAGATCGCGGATCGAAGCCGAATAATCACGGAATGAAAGCGACGTGAAGCTTTCCGCCGGGTTGTCTAGCATATCCTCGTACTGTTTCGCCGGATTTTCTCTCAAAACGAAATAAAGAGCGGCGATTATTCCGGCTGCAGCAACAAGAATAATGATAAAATTCCGTAATTTCAGCTTGTTGTAGTGCTCGTTCGTCTCAAGTGTCGGTTTTACTATGACGATGTCGCGGATTTTTTTACCCTGCGCCTCGTCGGCAGTTTTTACATCTTCGTCGTCGGCATACTTTTCAAGCTCTTTTTTTGCCGCGAAATGGTTCGGGTTTGCCGCGATGACGGCGCGGAGCTCTTTCACGCCTTCTTTCTTTTTGCCGAGATTTATAAGTGCTGTTCCGCGGTAGAAGTGGACTTCCGGTGTTTCCGAGCCGCTTCTTATCGAAGTGATTTCAATGATTTTTTCCCACTGCAGCTCACGCTTGCACTCTTCCAGAAGTTCAATGAGATTCGGCAGAGTCGGGTTTGAATTGTACTGTGCTTCCAAAGTCTCAAGTTTTCTGCTCATAAACACCTCCCGCACAAAACGCGGTTTTTATACAAATAATTGCCGAAAAATCAAGGAATTGAGCTGTTTTAAGGGGCTAAATCAGGGATGAAGGGGAGATGTGGGATTTTGTGTGATGCCGTCTCCTCTTAAAATGCTGTGGCCGCCGGGCCCCGGTATCACTTCTATTTTCTGTTCTATTGCGTCGATAACAGCCGGAAGGTGCGATATTATACCGAGCATTTTGCCGTTTTTCTGCATCGATTTGAGTGTGTCGAGAACGTTGGAAAGTTCAGGTCCGCTAAGTGTTCCGAAACCTTCATCCAGGAAAAGCGAATCGACTTTTACGTTTCTGCTGGCAAATTCTGCTATTCCCAAGGCAAGCGAAAGGCTTACAAGAAAGCGTTCTCCGCCTGAAATATTGGAGATGCTGCGCGGTTCCCTGAAGTTTGCATCTTCGATCTGGAAATCGAGTTCGTCTTTTACTTTCAAAGTGTATCTCTCCTTCATCTGGTGAAGATATTTGTTGGAAATCTCAATCAGCTGTTTGAAAGTGAGGCTCTGGACAAACACCGAAAATTTATCGCCTTCCTGAGTTCCGATCCAATCTTTCATCTGCTTCCATTTTGAAGCGATTTTGTTCTGATCATCCAATTTTTTCTGAAGTTCACGGCTGCGGTTTTCCTTGTTGTCGCTTTCGTCGATTTTTGCTTTTATTTCACCGAGATTCTGATTGAGTTTATTTCTTTCGCTTTCAATTTCCTCCAGGGATTTACTGCACACCTCGCGTTCCGGCATGGATTCTCTTTTTGTTGCGGCGAACTCTTTGAAAGCTGCCGCAGTTCTTTCCGATTCTGTTTTCGCTGAAATTAGTTTCTCCTCCACTTTTTTCCGCTCTTCCCGGAGAGAATCCAGTTCGTTCCGTTCAAGAAGCGATTCACAGAATTCTTTTTCATCCGTGAAGTTCTTTTCCTGAATAGCGGTTACAAATCCTGTCGCTTTTTCTTTCAGTATTGCTGCGCGTTTTCCAGTTCCATCCCTTAGCGAGCTGTGCAATGTCTGAACTGAAGAGAAAATTTTGCCGGTTTCTGCATATTCCAGGTTTAAACTGTCTATAAGTTTTCCGTTTTCCTGAATCTTTTTGATGAGATTTTCCTCTTCTTCTGCAACTTTTTTATTTCCGAATTTTTCTGTGCGTAAGGAAATTTTTTCACTCAGGCTGGTTTTTAAACCGGAGAGTATTTTTTCCTTTTCCGCAATTTCTTTTTTTGTCTCTTCTAGCTGCTTTGTTTTTGCTTCCTGCGAATATTTAAGTTCAGATTCTGATGTTTTGATCTCGTCACTGATTGAATCCCGTTCTTTCTTCAGCCTGTTTCGTTCATCGTTCAGTTGTTTTAAACTTGAAACCGTGTTATGAAAGCGGGAATTGTTATCCGGATTGAAATCGGCTGAGTGGGTGCGGTGATAGCGGTTTCCGCATACGGGGCAGATATCACCGGGTTCAAGGCGGAGTTCAAGCTGACCAGCGAGAAAAAGAGCGTCATCGGCAAATATTTTTGAAATAGCTTCTTCTTTTTCCTTGATTTTGTTATCAAGTTTTTCACATTTTTTTGACCATTCCAGCAGTTCTCCTGATTTTTTTTCGTATACTGCCAGCTCATTTTTCTGTTTAGTCTCATTATTTTTTTTATTTTCCAGCTCTTTTTCGGCCTGTAAAATCACTTCTCTTTTTGTTTTTATATCCGAATCAAGGTCGTATATTTCTTTCCATACAGGCCGCTGTTTTTGGTGAAAACTGTTTAAAGATTCCGCCTGCTCCCTGGCCTTGCTGAGGTTCATTTCGGAAGTTTCATATTTTTTCTTTGCTTCGGAAAGATTTTTTTCCGCTGATGCAAGCTGAGAAAGTTCATTCCGTTGCTCTTTACGCATATCTGAAAGCTGTTCATACAAGTTTCTGCATAACTCGGCCCGTTCGGCTTTTTCAAGAATCTGCCGCTTTTCATCGAAATCTTTGCTTTCTTTATCCGCTTTCTCCCAATTTTTTTGCGAAATCTCTGCTTCCTTCCGTTTTGACTCAAGAGAGGTATACCATTCCAGATCTTTCCTAATGGAATCGCCTTTTTCCTTCAGAATTTCGGTTTCTTTAAATATGGCATCCCTGCGGGTGCGCAGCTGCTGCAAATCTTCTTCACTCAAAATGTTGATGTTTGCTTCGGTGAGCCTGGATGCAATTTTTTCACATTCTTCTTTTTCTTCTTTGAAGCGTTCCACAATTTTCTTAGCAATTTCCCTGTAACGCTGGGCACCGCTCAGTTTTTCCAGAATTTTGGCGCGTTCGTCCTCTTTGCAGTCAAGGAATTTGTCGAATTCTCCCTGGGCAAGCATGACGGAACGGCAGAACTGGTTGAAATCGAGCTTTACAATGTCTGATGTCGCTTTTTCCAAGGCATTAGAAGAGGCTTTTCCAGCGGAAATTATTTCGCGGCTCTCTTTTTTGATTATTTGATATTCAGGTTCTTTAAGAGTGCCGGTCCGTGCGCGTCCCTGCGACCATTCGGAAGTGTAGGTGCCGTTTTCAGTCTGGTAAGTAATGCGTGAATAACAGGAAGCTGTTTCCCGTGTCATGACTTCGTTCCCGGCTTCACCTTTGTTTATAGTTTTCTGTCTTGCGGTTTTGCCGTAAAGAGCGAGCGTTATCGCATCGAGAATGCTCGTTTTTCCTGAACCGGTCGGTCCGTGAATCAGAAAAATGTTGTGGTTCAAGAGATAGTTTTCGTTTGTGAAATCTATTTCCCACCTTCCGTAAAGTGAGTTTATGTTCTGAAATTCCAGTTTTAATATTTTCATTTTTCCACCTCGTTTGCGATTTCCATGAAAAGCGGAAGATACTCTTTAATCTTTTCTTTTGCTTCTTCGCTTTCGGGATCGAGTCCTTCCTTGCTCAGAATAAGAGTTCTGAAAACATCTTCTTCGCTGAGTTCCTTCACATCGGATACGCCGAAAGATTCCAATGATGTGTCGTAACGCTGTTCCGGAAATTTCGGTCTCCAGCTCACGATATAAAGCGGCGGATTGATCTTAATGTCTGCAAATGCGTCATGGATATTCCGGCCTGTTTCCACTTTATACATGATTTCAATATAGGTTTTTCTTTCAAATTTTCCCGAACAAAGCTGCCCGGCTTTCTCTTTTATTTCGTCGATTGTCCCTTCAATGCGTATAAAGTCGAAAATCTGCGGAACATCTATCTGTGTCACTTCCGGCACAGATCCGCGCTCTGTTTCAACGAGCAGGATTTTTCTCGGAATATTGACTTCATCAAACCCGAGGATGAAAGGGGAACCGCTGTAACGGATCCGGTCGTTTTTTGCGACTCTGGTCGGGTAGTGGATGTGGCCGAGTGCGACATAATCAAATCCTGAAGGAAAGACGGGAAAGACGGAGACATTTATCGCGCCTAGATTTCCGACTAAATCAATGCGTTTTGTTCCGTCGTCTGTTTTTTCTCCGCACGGAACTTCCGCAAGCCTTCCTTCCAGATTTGCGGCATAGAGATGACCTGTCGCGATAATCGGAATATTTCTTCCGGCGCGCAGTGAGTCTGCGGCTTCGTAAGCCCGTTTGTAAAGCTCGCCGAAAGATTTGTTTACAAAATCGTCTCCGTCATAGGCAAATCTGCGTAAATCGGGTTCTCTGACGAAAGGAATTGCAGCGCAGATGGCACATACGTTTCCTTCGGAGTTTTTCAGTTCAAACACACAGTTTTCGACCTTGACATCAGAAATACTTCCGACTACGTGGATGTTGAGTGCTTCCAGCAGATCTTTAGGAGCATCGATCAGCGGAGCGGAATCGTGGTTTCCTGCGACGATAATGACGTTTTGGCAGCCGGTGTCGAGCAGCGATGCTAAAAATCTGTAGTATTCGTGCCTTGCTGCCACAGGCGGATTTATCGTATCGAAAATATCGCCTGAAACAATGAGAGCCTCCGCTTTCTGTTCATTGATCTGCTCTTTAAGCCAGTCGAAAAAAGTGCTGACTTCTTTGATACGGTCTATGTCGTGCATAGAATTTCCCAGATGCCAGTCCGCCGTGTGAATGAATTTCATTTTATCCTCCGGATTGAGAACGGTGTTTAGAGCAGCGATATTATCGCCATATAGTGCAGAATCGCGCCAAAAAGGACAAAAAAGTGCCAGATTCCGTGAAAATATTTCCTTTTCGAAAGGTAGAAATAACTGCCGGTTGTATAGACAAGACCGCCTGCAATCAGGTAGAGCATCGATGCTTTATGTCCTTTTGACCACAGAATGTAAAGCAGAAAAACCGAAAGCCAGCCCATGAGTACGTAAAGTCCTGTCGAAAGGCGCTTGAATTTGAGTGTGAGGCACGAAAAAACGACGCCTGTGAGAGCCAGATACCAGATCATTACAAGAAAAATGATCGAATAGGGAATTTCCAGCACAAGCATTAGCATCGGGGTGTAAGTTCCTGCAATCAGAAGATAGATCGCGCTGTGGTCGATGCGTCTGAAAACTTTTTTTGCTGTTTCGTTCGTCATTGCGTGATAACATGTCGATGACTCGAACGAAATGAAAAGCATCGCGCTGTAAATCGCTGTCGTTGCAGTCTGCATCGAAGTGCTTGATTTGTAAGCCAGCATGACCATTGCATAAATTGCGAAAAGTGCGCCGAACGCGTGGCTGAAAGCGTTGAGAAATTCTTCGCCCTGCGTGTATTTTTTTTCTTCAGATTCCATAGCAGCAGCCTCCTGACAGCAAGAAACAGTTAGTCCGGATTTAGGATTACAGCTAAAAAAAGATATGTCAAGGAGTTTTTAGAAAATTAAAGGAGTCGAAAAATTGTGATTATAAATCAACAATGAGGACACATTCATCAGTGAAGCAGTGGCAGACCCATGTTACAAGATCTGTTACATAATCAGGAATTCCACCGAGTTGTGATCCAAGCCACAGTGCAAATTCACGACATTGATCAGGAGTCATGACTAAGCGGCACTCGCCGTTATACCACATATAATCGCCGAGGAGATCGCTTTCACAGCCGCAGGAATATGAATCTTCTTCAAGTTCAAGAGTGCATACGCCGTCCGAGTGAGTATCTCCAAGACACGGATTCGGATGACATGCGTCGATCGCGCGGCATTCGCCCTCTTTCCAGGTGTAATCTTCGTGGCAGCCGCAGCTGAAAGATTCGCCTTCAAGAGTGCATACTCCGTTTGAATTTGCGATGTCGAGGCACTGGTTCGGGTTGCACGGTGTTGTTTCCGGTTCGGTTGAGTCGTTGTCGTTGTTTTCACCGGAGTCGTTGTCGTTGTTCTCGCCGGACTCGTTGTCGTTGTTCTCACCGGATTCGCTGTCGTTGTTCTCACCGGATTCGCTGTCGGAATCAGCAGTGTCAGTTGCATCTGTGTCAACAGTGTCGGTTGCATCTGTATCAGCAGTGTCAGTTGCATCTGTATCAGCAGTGTCTGTTGCATCTGTGTCAGCAGTGTCTGTTGCATCTGTGTCAACAGTGTCGGTTGCATCTGAATCAGCAGTGTCAGTTGCGTCTGAATCCACAGTGTCAGTTGCGTCACTATCGGTTTTGTCTGAGTCAGCAGTGTCGGTTGCATCTGAGTCGGCAACATCTGCATCGGTTGTTTCACCGTCAAGGATATCGCCCAAAGAATCTTTCATGTTGCCGTCACATCCGATTAAAAGGAAAATCGCTGCAAAAACTGCAAAAACAAAGCATACTTTTTTCATTTTTTTCTCCATCAAAACGTTAAAATATAAAACCATTTTTGTTCAAAAATTTTTGCCAACTTTAAAAAAACCGCAGTATTGTAGTATGAAAAAAAAATAATGCAAGATATTTTTGCATTATTATCGGAAATCATTGGACAAAAAAAACGGGAGCCGAAGCTCCCGCCGAAAAATCAAATCCTGAAAGAATTAGTCTTCTTTCGAGTAATCGTAGTATTCGTTGCCGAGATGCGTGATAAGCTCTTCGCCCATCATGTATCTGAGAGTATTTTTGAGTTTGGTATGCTGGATGAAAACATCGTGTTCCGGATAGAGGCCTTCAGCAACCATCGGGGATTTGAAGTAGAAGCTCATCCACTCCTGGATTCCGTACATTCCTGCTCTTCTTGCAAGGTCGATGAAGAGAAGCGTGTCAAGAACGACCGGAGCTGCAAGTATGGAGTCACGGCAGAGGAAGTTTACTTTGATCTGCATCGGCATGTTGAGCCATCCGAAAATGTCGATGTTGTCCCATGCTTCCTTGTCGTCTCCTCTCGGCGGATAGTAGTTGATTCTTACTTTGTGGTAGTAGTTGCCGTAAAGTTCAGGATAGTTTTTAGCGTCAAGAATGGTGTCGAGAACGGAAAGCTTCGAAACCTCTTTGCTCTTGAAGTTAGCCGGATCGTCAAGAACTTCGCCGTCGCGGTTTCCGAGAATGTTGGTCGAGAACCAGCCGTTGAGGCCGAGCATTCTGAGTTTGAGTCCGGGTCCGATTATCGTCTTCATCAGGGTCTGACCGGTTTTCCAGTCTTTTCCTGCGATAGGCATCTTCATCTTGTTTGCGAGTTCCTGGATCGCTCTGTTGTCAACTGTGCAGTTCGGCGAACCGTTGATGTAGGGAAGGCCCATGCTGAGTGCAGCGTATGCGTAAACCTGGCTCGGAGCAACTTCAGGATGGAAACCGTCTTCCATAGCCTTTTCGAAATCAGCGAGCGTGTTGTGGATTTCGCACGGTTTGTGGTAAGCTTCGGTCGAAGCGTTCCAGACCATAACGGCTCTCGAGCAGCCTTTTTCCTTCATCGTGTTTTTGATGTCGTCCATAAGCTGATGAGCGAGATCCATGTAGTTTTTGCCGGTTTTTACGTTCGGGCCGTCAAGTTTCTTGACCCATTCGTGGTTGAAAACAGCCTTCATCGGTTTGATTGCGAGCATTTCGTCTCTGACCGGTTCAAGGTCTTCCGAGCGTACTACTGCTGCGTGTTTAGCCGATTCGTACATATTGTCGGTGAAAATATCCCAGCCTGCGAATTCAAGGTCGTTGATGTCTGCAAGCGGAACAAATTCCTTAATGAGCGGAGAGCGGTTTTCCGTTCTTTTGCCAAGTCTGATGTGTCCCATCTGAGTGAGCGAGCCGATCGGTTTGTGAAGTCCTTTTCTGATGTTGAAGATACCGGTGAGAACTGTGGATGTGATTGCACCCATACCAACAAAGAAAACCAACATTTTGCCGTCAGCAGGTTTAATTTCACGAGCTGTCATTTTGAAATCCTCCAAAAAAATATAAGGTTACTAATCGCACTTAAAAAAACAAAAGGCTGTGAGAGAAAGCAAAAGTTGTGCCATCCGTCAAAAACAGCGCTTTAAAGCGGTAAAAACCGGGAAAAAGGCAAAAAGCTTTAAGTTTTCAAAATAAAAAAAATAAAATGTAAAGAATTTTTACAAACCGAGTGTCTTGGAACGGTTTAACTGTTCTCTTTTGAAAATTCGTGCAGCAGGTTCAGAGCTTTTTCAAAAATTTCGGTTTTTATGAGAAGGCTGATTCTGAACGAGCTCGTGTGGAAGCCGGCTATACGGATGTCGTTCTGCCTGAAAAGGGCTGTGAGTTTCAGCAGGATTTCAGGCGTGTCGGTTATCCCTTCGCCGATGAGCGAAACTGCCGAAAGATCGTCGAAAATTTCGACTGCGCGGCTGAATTTCTCCTTTATTTCGGACATAAAGGCATCAAGCGAGTAGTTCTCTTTTTTCGAGATGATGAAACTGCCCGTCATGCTGTTTTTGTAGCCGCAGTGAAACGAAATCTGCTTGACGGAGATGTTTTTTTCGGCGCAGAACGAAAGGACGTTCGCGATTGTCGAGAGATTTTCCGACTCAGGTTCGTAAGTATGAAAAAGTATGACGTTTTTTTCGTAGGCAACGGCCATTTTCCTTATTTTGCTGCGGTTCTCGAAACCTTGAATGACAGTCCCGGGATTTTCAGGTGAAAAAGTGCTTTTGCAGTGAATTGCGATGTTGTGCGCTTTTGCAAATTCGACTGCCCGCGAGTGAAGGACTTTAGCTCCGGCTTCGGAAAGTTCCTGCATTTCGGGGTAGGAGAGGGTGTCTAGCTTTTCGGCATACGGAATCAGCGCCGGATCGGCATCGTAAACACCGTCGATGTCGCTGAAAATCTCGCATTTTTCTGCATCGAGAGCCGCTGCGAGGGCAACTGCCGTCGTATCTGAGCCTCCGCGGCCAAGAGTCGTGATTTCTTTATTGAAACTTACCCCCTGAAAACCGCAGACGATGACGGTTTTTCCTTCCGAAAGTGTTTTCAGAACGCGGCTCGGGCGGATTTCGATGATTCTCGCGTTCGTGTGGTTGTCGTCGGTGATGATCCCGGCCTGTGATCCTGTGAGTGAAATTGCCGGAAATCCTTTTGATTCCAAAGCCATGGCGACTATTGCCGCGCTTGCACGCTCGCCGGTCGTGAGAAGCATGTCAACTTCGCGCGGATTGCCGTTCGGAGCAAATTCCGCCGCCGCTTTGAGCAGAGACTCGGTTGTCTTTCCGCGTGCCGAAACTACGACAACGGTTTTGTAGCCGCTTTCAATGCGGCTGCTGATTATGTCGAGAACTTTTTTTATGCACTCGCTGTCCTTGAGCGAAGAACCGCCGAATTTCAGCACGATTATTTTATCGTTTGTCATCTTATGCGCACCTCTTTTGAGTAGACGAGCTCGTTGCTATCGTTGAAAATCATGAAATCGTAGATTCCGCCGCTTATGTGGGTTACTCTCGTTATCAGATTGTAACGGCAGGTTTCATCGGAAGAAGAATAGCGGAAGGCTTCCTGGAACGAAATGAAGCGGTCGCCTGCTTCGAGATAGTAGTAGTTGTACTTGTTTTCGTATGAAACATTGCCTTCCCTGTCGAGAATTCCCATTGTCGTGTTTTTCGGCGCTTCAATGTTGTAGTGACGGACAATTATGTCCTTGCCTGAAACCGAAACATCGTAGCTTTCCTCACCGTTACCGGCTTCTTCATCAGTCAGACATGCACTCTGCGAGACATCGCCTGGATAGACAAGCGGCGTTTTGTAGCTTTCCGCACCGCCGCATGAAACAATCGCGGCGCAGAAGAGAGCCGAAAGTGCCGAAATTATGAAAAACCGCCTCATTTTTTACCTCCGGAACAAAAACGCGCCATTTTATTTAAGGCTTCCGCGATGTAAAGTTTATATTCCAGGATAAATTTACTCGAAAAATATAAAAATTCGTGTATCATCATCTGTTTTTTTCTTTTAATTTTGACCGGAGTATGAAATGAAAAAGATTTTTCTTATGTTCGTAATCTTTTTTAGTGTTATGGCCGTAAGCGGTGCAGAGATGTTTTACAGTAACGGAACAAGTGTTCCTATGAAAAAATCGGAAGAAGTTACTGCCGTAAAAAGCTCGGCAACGGATGCCGGCAAGCAGAAAAATACGCGTTACCGCATGGATACTGGAAGCAGTCTCTACATTTTTGTCAGAGGAAAAAGCGGCAGCCTCCCGGTTTATTTCCTCGGCGATGAGGCTGTGGTTGCCGAAAGGACAGTTTTTTGGCGCGGTAAAAGATCTGTTGAATATATGGAAAAAAAGTATGGAATGAAACTTGCCGAAATTTTTCCGACATATCCTCTTTATGCCTTTTCAGTAAAGGGCGACAGTGTGGAAATTGCCGAAAAAATCGTGAAAAACGGTGATGGATACGCCTTCCCGGATTTGGTTCGTGAGACTGTTTTCGAATCTGTGCCAGAAAGTACTCCCAAAGATCCTTACTTCAATGTACAGTGGCATCTTCACAACACAGGAAGCGGCAAATATTATTATTCAAATTCCGCACCGTTGGACGGCGATATTCTTGAAAACGCCGATATTAAATTCATTCAGACGCTCGAATTTTTGAATTCTAACGGAATCGAAGTCGATACATCCGCTAAAATTGCAATTATGGACTCTGGTGTTGCGCCAGATCATGAAGATTTGACGAATCTTGAATCAGGATATGATGCTATTGAAAATAAAGACGGCGCTTATCCCGATTATGACGGGTCGGACGGTGACGCTCACGGAACGGAATGTGCCGGTATCAGTGCAGGAGTCGGCAACACGATTGGAATGAGCGGAGTATGCCCGTGGTGCAGAATTTATCCTGTAAAATGGCTCAAAGGCAACGGCTCGACACAAACTTCAACTTCAGCAATAATCTCTGTTTATGAAAAATATGTCGCGGATCAGAATATCACTACGATAAACTGTAGTTTCGGAGCACCTTATTCTTTAGGAAATTCCTATGTCGATTCTGGAACAGTCGAAGCTTTACAGAATTTCATGCAGAATGGAAGAGGCGGAAAAGGTGGCGTTATTGTTTTTTCATCAGGAAACGAGAGTGTCGATTCCTCTTACAAACGCATTCTGGAATACGATTTCAAATTTAAAAGAAACGGGGTCAATGTCACAGACAGAGTTGTTTCGGTAAGTGCTACGACAGCCTGGGATACAAGAGCCGAGTACTCGAATTACGGTTATGCGACAACGGTATCGGCTCCTTCGCTGACAGCAAGACCGACCGTTGGTCTGGCAACGGCGACGATTCCGGGTCTTGGAGATTATCCTGAGGCGGGAGGTGACTACACGATCATTTTTAGTGGAACTTCCGCCGCGGCTCCGGTTGTTTCAGGTTTGTTCGGTGTGCTGTTCAGCATAAATCCCGCTCTCACACTTGAAGAGGCTGTGAAAATTCTCAAGCAAAGTGCTGATAAAATCAATCCGGAAACAGGTTTCTGGGATGAGAACGGTTTTAGTGTAAAATACGGTTACGGCAGAGTCAATCTCGAAAAGGCAGCTCGTCTCGCAATGGGTTTTCCGATGTGCAAAGAGGTAAAAAGTGAAGTTTGCGGAAACCATCTTGATGATGACTGTGACGGCTATGTCGATGAAGAATGTTCAAAAAAACTGACGACAGGAAAGGGGTGCACAAAAAATGAGGATTGCCGTCAGGCAGGTTCTTCGACTCTTGATGACGTCATGTGCGTTAGCGAGCGTCTTTCTTATGTTTTTAAAGATGGTTACTGTTTCAGCAAATCTTTTGTTCAATCGAATATACACGGCAAACCGTGTCCCGACGGAACAAAGCTTTTCGATAAAGAAGGTTATGACAACATCTGCGCCCTTGAGTGCAACAGCGCACATCCATGCGAAAGAGAAGGTTATTACTGCACTGATGAAGTTCTCGGCGTGTGTCTGCCGCTCTGCTCGGACAATTCGGATTGTACCGAAGGTTCTGTATGCAATGAAAACGGCCATTGTGTTTCCAAGTGCGGAAACGGCGAGCTTGATGAAGGGGAAGCGTGCGACTACGGCGAAAACAACGGCGTCATGAACTGTGATTACGGCAAAACAAGTTGCAAAGTCTGCACGGCTGACTGTAAACAGGAAAAGAGCGGAAAAACATCCTACTGCGGTGACGGATATATTGACATCCGCAACGGCGAAACATGCGACAACGGATATTACAACGGCATGTACGGCAGCTGCAGTAGCACATGCAGCGAATATGAAAATCCCGATGACGATGAAAACTTTGATGATGACGACGAGATAACTGATGCTGGTGAAAAAACCGATGTCGATGAAATATCGGACAGCGAAGAAAATGATAATGAAGAAACTTCGGATAATGCAGGAATGCCTGACAACGAAGAAATTTCAGATGACGAAGAAATTTCAGATGACGAAGAAATTTCGGACAGCAGCGAAACATCAAATGACAGCGAAAATTCGGATGGCAAACCTGTTTTGTCGGATGAAGATGTTTCGGAAGGCGGAGAAAGTACCGAAGAACCGACTTATGATGACAACACCGCATCTGATGAAAACAAAAAGAAAAGCGATGGTTGTTCGGTTCTTGTGCTTTAAATCTCAAAATTAAAAATTCAAAAAAATAAAAAACAGTATATAATTCACAGTTTTTTTTCTTTTAATTTTGACCGGAGTATGAAATGAAAAAGATTTTTCTTATGTTCGTAATCTTTTTTAGTGTTATGGCCATAAGCGGCGCAGAGATTTTTTACAGCAACGGAAAAAGTGTCGCTGTCGAGAAGTCGGATGATTTCAGCGCGGTGAAAAGCGATGCCGCCCAGGCTGCTCCCAAAGATGCGCTTTACATGCTTAATCTCGGAAAAACGGTTTTTTCTTTCATTAACGGGAAAAACGGTGAGCTTCCGGTTTATTTTTTCGGCGGAATACCTGTTGTAGCCGAAAAGAAAGTTTTCTGGAAAGGTGAAAAAAGTGTGGAGTACATGGAAAAGAAATACGGTATGAAACTCAGCGAGATTCTGCCGAGTTATCCGCTTCACGCTTTCACGGTGCAGGGTGACAGCGTCGAAACAGCCGAAAAAATCGTAAAAAACGGCGACGGCTACGCTTTCCCTGACATCGTCCGCGAGACGACTCTCAGATTCGTGCCGGAAAAGGCCCCCAAAGATCCTTATTTCAATATGCAGTGGCACTTGCAGAACACAGGTGAGGTTCTTGATTACTACGGCAGCAAGGCGAGCATAATGAAAAACGCCGACACGAGATTCATCCAGATGCTTGAATTTCTGAATGCCAACGAAATTGAAGTCAGCACAGATACGAAAGTCGCCATAATGGATACAGGAATTGTTCCGGATCACGAGGATTTAACGAACATAGAGGAGGGTTATGACGCGATAAACGACAAGGCAGGCGGCCATCCTGATCTTTCCGAACTCGATCAGTATGCCGGTTCGCCTTATATCAGCTATATAGCGGCTGCTGTCGGTCACGGAACGACATGCGCAGGTGTCAGCGCCGGAGTCGGCAACGAAACCGGAATGAGCGGAATGTGCCCGTGGTGTAAACTTTATCCGGTAAGATACCTCGAAGGAATTGCCGGAACGGCGCTTTCGGAAGATGTTATGCTCAAAGTTTATGAAAAATATGTCGCGGATCCCGATATTTCGGTTGTAAACTGCAGTTTCGGAGCTCAGTATTCCGATCAGATAAGCCAGATCCCGATTTCTCCGGCGGAAATCGAATCCCACACGAATTTCATGGAGAAGGGAAGAGGCGGCAAAGGCGGTGTCATCGTCTATGCTTCGGGAAACGACGGAATTAACTCGGTATATGAGGAGCTTCTCGGATACGAATTTACTTTTAAGAGAAACGGAACCCAGGTCACCGGAAAAGTTGTAACGGTCAATGCTTCGACTGCATGGGATACACTTGCCGAGTATTCAAACTACGGCCCGTACTCGACTGTAGCGGCACCTTCGCTTTCCGAAGTTCCGATGATCGGCATTGCGACAACGTCGATTCCTGGATACGGCGACTATAAAAGCGACTATACGATCCTTTTCTCCGGAACTTCTGCGGCGGCTCCGGTCGTTTCAGGTCTTTTCGGCGCGGTTTTCAGCATAAATCCCGAGCTTACGCTTGAGGAAGCTGTGGAAATCCTCAGAAAGAGCGCGGACAAAATCAATCCTGAGACCGGTCTCTGGGACGACAAGGGTTTCAGTATTAAATACGGTTACGGCAGGGTAAACCTCGACAAGGCGGCGCGTCTTGCTGCCGGTTATCCGATGTGCGAAGGTGAAAAGGATGAAGTCTGCGGAAACCATCTTGACGACAACTGCGACGGTTTTGTAGACGAAGGCTGCGGCGAAAAACTTACAGCCGGAAATCCCTGCGGAAAGGCGGAGGACTGTCTCGCTAAAGATCTCACTCTTGACGATGTGGAATGTTTGAAAGAGCGCCGTTACTGGGTATTCGAGGACGGTTACTGTTTCAGAAAGACCAATAATGCGACTTGTCCCGACGGAACAAAGCCTTTCGATGTCGCTGACGGAAATAATGATAACAAATACCTCTGTGGAGTTGAATGCGGCAGTGCCAAGGCGTGTGAAAGGGAAGGTTACTACTGTTCCAACGATGTCTGGGGCGTCTGCCTTCCGTATTGTGACGACAACGACGACTGCCTCGAAGGTTATCTCTGCAATTCCGATACCAAAAAATGCGAGAGACCTCCGGAACAGATCGGCGGAAGCTGCGACAAGGACGAGGACTGCATAGGCGATTTCTCAACCTGCAACACGAGAATGGAAGGCGGTTACTGCACGCAGGAATGTGACGGAAACTCCGATGCAATGTGTCCGAAAGGCTCACTGTGCGCAACTACGGGAAGAAGACAGACCATGCTTTGTCTCGCTTCGTGTTCGTCTGACAACGACTGCCGCGTCGACGAGGGTTATCTCTGCCATCCGCAGCTCGGAACAAAATCGGGAGTCTGCTACAGAAAATGCCGCGGTGATTCTGAATGCAACGACGAAAACGCATACTGCAACGAGGACGGTTACTGTGCTCCGCTGGACTGGGCAGGCTGGCCTGAAGAGGGAAGCGACGACGATGCGGAAAATTCAGATTCCGGCGAGATTTCCGACGACGATTCCACGGGAAGCACTCCGGAAAACGAAGAAGATATGACTTACGATGACGACAAACCGTCAAAGAAGAAAGATAGCGGCTGTGCGGTCGTTGTAATGTAGGGAAATGACTGATCTGAAAGGAAAAAAAGTCCTGATTACCGGGGCGTCAAGCGGTTTCGGCACTGATTTCGCACACATTCTGGCTGAAAAAGGGATGGATCTGGTTGTAACGGCGCGGCGCGTTGACAAACTGAATGCCCTCAAAGCTGAAATCGAAGGAAAATACGGTGTCAAAGTGCGCGTCATAGCGATGGATCTCACCGGTTTCGAATCGGCTGAAAAGCTTTACGCCGAGGTCAGGGATGAAAACATTGACATGCTCATAAACAACGCCGGATACGGGATGTACGGCTGGTTCGACAGACAGGACGCGGCTGAGCTCAACAAAATGGTTCAGCTCAACGTCGTTTCGGCTTTTGCCCTGGCCAACCTTTTTGCCAGAGATTTTTCGGCAAAAAATTCGGGCTGGATTCTGAACACGGCTTCGTTTGCGGCTTTCAATCCGACTCCTTTTTATGCTGTTTACGGCGCGACAAAAGCATTTCTTATGAATTTTTCGGTCGCACTGCGCACAGAACTCAAAAAAAACGGAAAAAATGTCTTTGTAACCGCATTCTGTCCGGGTTTCACGGCAACCGAATTTGTTAAGACGGCAGGTCAGAAACGCTCATGGTTTCTCGAAAAAACGATAGGAAAAAGCTATCCGGCGGCAGAGGAGGCGATATGCGGGCTTCTTAAAAACAAGCCGGTTGTAATGCCGCGCTTTATGAACCGCTTAGGCGCGTTCTGCCTGCGTTTCATGCCGAGAAGCATGGCTGCTGACGCGGCGTTCATGTCGATAAAGGAAGATTAGGGCGGACTGTGGAGCGGAAATACTATTACGACACTCCGATTGATTTCAGCGAAAAGGAGAAAAAAACACCTGAAAAAATAAGGCAGATGTACCTGCTTGCCCAGGGTAATTCCGTAAAATACTGTACGGCATCCGTCAGCAAGGCCAGACTTTTTTATGTTCAGGGAAAATTCATGGAGAACTACGAGGATGATTTTCCGTGGTACGGAGAGATCCGCGCATATCTGCCGGATTATCAGAGCCTCAGCATCGATCAGCTCCGCGGCTATTTCACATGGAGAAGCAAAATCAGAAAAGGAGAATATGAAAAAAACGCCGAAGCCTACGCGTTTATTTATATTTTTGAACTTCTGAACGGAATCGGAGTTCAGTCACCTGAAGAAAGCATGGAAGAAATGGTCAGGTTCGGAAAATATTATGCCGACGAGACTGCCGGCAATATGCTGATGCAGCGTTTTATAAGACAGTGGCTTTTTGAATTTGCCGTCGTGAACGGAATGGATCAAGAAACGATTCTCAAGTATGCCGACACCGAAGATCTGAAGTGGGATCGCACGATGCTTGTCCTGAAAGAACCGGAAAAATATGAAAACAGCGAAATATTCGAGGCGATGTGTGAAGTTGCCGGAAAAAAATATTTCTCGTCTTCGGTGATAAAGAAACTTGGAAACGAAGGAATCGATTATTTTGCCGGAATCTGGAAATTTGCCTGCAGTCAGCTGCTGCCTAAGGAAAAAAAGCTATTCGACAAGTGTTTCGGAACATTGAGAATGCGTACGTGGTATCCGCTGAACATGACTTTGTGCTACTTTGAAAATCCTGAAAAATCAGTGACTTATGCTTTGGATGAGTGCAGGAGTTTCAGTTATGTTCCGGAAAACGCTATATGGTTCGAGACAAGTTACAGAAAAACAGTTTCCGGTATTGAAACATTTTCGGAATTCATGCGCAGCGCCGACAGAAAACTGCGCATATATCTGAAAACGGGACGCGAACTTCAGGAAAAAGTAGGTGAAAAATGGACTTATCGTTTTATAGATTCCTTCATTGAAGCCGACAAAGCGGCTAAAGCGGAGGCTAAAAAAGTAAAAATTTCCCTGAATCTTGCAGATCTTGAAAAAATCAGAAGCGACGCTTTGAAAACCTGTGACTCGCTTCTTACCGAAGAAGAAAAACTTGAAACAACGGATGAAAATCCTGTTGAAAAGACGGAAACTCAGCCCGATAAAACAGAATCTGAACCGCAGAATCTGACGAGCCTCTGACTGAAGTTGTTAAAACTTTGCTGAAGGGCGGAAGCGCAGCCGGAATAATCGCCGCAAATCACGGAATGCCTGAAATTTACGCCGACAGCATAAACGAAGCCTTTTTCGATGAAATCGGCGACAACGTTATCGAATGTGACGGCAGTGAACTGGTTCTTGTGGATGATTACAGAGATGACGTTATGAAAATAATAGCCGGAAACCAGGAGTAAACAATGGATGAAAATAACAGAAAAGTGCCGAAAAGAATAGCTCAGACGGTTCTGAACTCGCTGAAAGGCGGTGTTGTGCCGAGAATCGGTCTGCCTTACATCACGGTCGGGCGGAAAAACGAGATCGAGGCTCTTCTGCACGATGTCGATATCGTTTCGGAAGGCGGTGCGGCTTTCAGATTTATCGTCGGGCGTTACGGTTCCGGCAAAAGTTTTCTTCTCCAGACGATCAGGAACTATGTGATGGAGCGCGGTTTCATTGTGGCCGATGCCGATCTTTCGCCTGAACGCCGCCTGCACGGGACGCACGGGCAGGGGCTTGCGACTTACCGCGAGCTTATCGGCAACCTTTCGACGAAAACCAAGCCCGAAGGCGGTGCGCTGACCCTTGTTCTTGACCGCTGGATAAGCACGGTTCAGAGTCAGGCTGTGCAGGAAAGCGGCTTCGTGCCGGGGGATCTGCGGCTTGCTTCTCTGGTCGAGCAGAAAATCTATGCTGTTACTTCTTCAGTCAGCGAGCTTGTCCACGGTTTTGAGTTCGCGCGGCTCCTTTCAACATACTACCGCGCCTATGTCAACGGCGATGACGAAACGAAGGCGAAGGTCGTCCGCTGGTTCCGCGGCGAATACGCATTGAAGCGCGAAGCGAAGGAAGAACTCGGCATCAACATCATCATTACCGACGACGACTGGTATGACTACCTGAAGCTTTTCGCGGTATTTTTCAGGCTCGCGGGCTATGCCGGACTTCTTATAATGATCGACGAACTTGTGAATGTCTTCAAGATCCCGAATGCTGTAACACGCCAGTATAATTACGAAAAAATGCTCACGATGTATAACGATACCCTGCAGGGAAAGGCAAAATATTTAGGAATAATCATGGGGGCGACTCCGCAGGCTCTTGAAGACAAAAGGCGCGGGATCTACAGCTACGAGGCGCTTCGTTCGCGTCTTGCCGAGGGCAAATTCTCGAAGCCGGGAACACGCGATCTCCTTGCGCCTGTCATCAGACTTGAGGCTCTGACTGCGGAAGAAATGCTTATTCTCTGCGAAAAACTTGCTTCGATGCACGCCGATCTTTACGGATATACAGGGAGAACCGGGACAGACGACCTCGCCGCTTTCATAAAAATCGAATACGAAAGGATCGGTGCAGACGGAAATATCACTCCGCGTGAAGTTATCCGCGATTTTATCGAGCTTCTGGACATTCTTTCGCAGAATCCCGCTCTTACAGTCGAAAAACTTCTCAATTCCGATAGTTTCAGCTACGCGAAATCGGAGGCTGTTTCCGACAACGCCGATGAAAACTACGCCGAGTTTGAAATCTGAACCTAAGATCTGCTTTTTTGTGAAATGCTGCTCATGCGATCACGAAGCCGAGTTCAGCCGTGCAGACAGTTTCGCCGTTGATCTCGGCGCGGGCCGAGCCTTTGCCGATATTGTGCCGGAACGAAATGAGTTCGACGTAAAGTTCCAGAGTGTCGCCGGGAACTACTTTTTTCCGGAATTTCGCGTTGTCTATTGATGTGAAATAGACCTTTTTGCCGCGGTATTTCTCAATGCCGAGAATAAGAAAAGCCCCGAGCTGCGCCATCGATTCGATGATGAGAACGCCGGGCATGACAGGTTCATCCGGGAAGTGCCCTTTGAGAAAATCTTCGTTTCCCGTCAGTGTTTTAGTGCCTTTCGCCGATTTTTCAGGCTCGACTATTTCGGCGCCGTCAATCATTAAAAAAGGGTCGCGGTGAGGGATGACTTCGATTATTTCTTCTTTGTTTTTCATTATTTTCTGAGAAGCATCGAAATGTATGCAAGGTCTTTTTCTTCCGCGATGTCAAGGGCGGTTTTACCGTCTTTTCCGGCGATGTATTTGTCGGCTCCTTTTTCAAGAAGGTCTTTCACGACTTCTCCGATTCCCATTTCAGTCGCATAGATGAGTGCTGTTTTTCCGGCATCGTCGGTGATGTTGAAATCCTGTCTGAATTTGCTTATCGACCTTATGAAGCGTCTGTCTTTCGTGAGAATCGCAATCATCAGAGCGGTTCGTCCTTTTGCGTACTTGAAGTTGAAATCGCCGAGTGCACCGTTTTTAAGCAGTTCCTGGGCAAGTTTTATTTTGTTCGAGGCGAGGCAGTACATGAGAATTGTGTAGCCTTTGCTGTTCTTGAAGTTGACGTCGGCGTTGTTTTCAAGAAGGAGTTTGAGCATAGCCTTGTCGTTGTTTCTTATCGCGACGAAAAGCGGCGGCTCCCCCTGATCGTTCTTGAGGTTGGGATCGACCCCTTTTTTGAGGAGCGAGCGGGCTTTCGTTGTATTGCCGGTCTCAACTGCGATTATGAAATCGTGCGGCTGGGTTTCATACTGTCCCAGCATTTTGATTATCTGCTTGTTTCTGCCTGCCATCGCGTAATTCAGAGCGTTCATCCCCTTGTTGTCGGCATCGAGCGGGTTCACTTTCGCTTTCAAAGCCTTGTTTACGAGGTCGAGATCACCCGCTTCCGCAGCGTACATGAGGACATTTTTACCGGTTCTGTCCTTTGCGGTGAGGGAGGCTTTGTAGTTGAGCAGAAGATTTGTGACTTTTTTGTTTTTGTTTGAGATCGAGTGCATCAAAGCCGTTTTTCCGTCAGGCCCGGCAATATTTATTTTGACGCCGTTTCTCAGGAAAACATCGATCATGTTGATGTTTCCGCCGCTTACAGCGGTGATGAAGTAAGGCCATTCATCATCGTCAACACCGTTCACGTTGGCACCTGCCTTGACGGCGTTACGCGCCTTTTCGACATTCATCGCCTGAACCGCGAAAAACAGTTTGTTGTCAGCCTGTTGATCGGCAAAAAGAGCCGTCCCGAAAACAAAAAGAATGAAAAATGATAGAAAAAGTCTTTTCACAGCAAACTCCCGCAGAGAACATAAAAACAGAAACGGGTGAGTATATGAAAAACTGAATTTCACGCAAATTTATTGTGGTATTTGTCTAAAACGATATTTTTGAGAAATCTCTGCTACCGTACATGATTCGGACGATGTTCACGGTTTTCTCTTTTTCTTTCGGCTGATACCAGACAAGATAATTGTCTATCGGGAAAAATCTTATTTTCTGGCTTTTCAGTGGTTCTTCCGGATAGACAGGGTGCATAAGCGGCATTTTGTCAAGTGCTTTTACGGAATCCATTATCCGCTTGATTTGCTGTGATGCTGTATTTGGTGCGCACAGTTCAAAAGCGATGTATTCGTAAACCGCTTTCAAATCGTTGAAAGCTTTTTCTGAATAATTTATAGTCCAGTTCATAGGTTATAAAGCCGTTTCATTTCTTCTGAAACTTGTTTCTCGGAATAGACATTGCCGTTCTCGATGTCCGCGAGACCTTTTGCGATTTCACTCTCAAACTCTTCTTTGCTGAGTTCTCCGACAAAAATGGGCTTGTTGGCCGGCAGCTTCATTTCAAAAGGGATCCCCCTTTGGATAACTACCTGCCTTAGAAACATTCCTACCGCATTCGACATTGGAATTCCCAACTGATTGAGTACCATTTCAGCCTGTTCTTTTATTTCTGGCTCAATTCTAGCAAAAACATTCGAAGTTCTTCCCATAATTACCTCCGCAACCAAAATGCAATCTATTGGTAAGCTAAAAGCTTGCAAAAATCAAGATTTTAGCAAGGTTAGAATAGTTTTTTTCTCATCAGAAATTGTTCTTATGGCATTTCTGAGCCGTGTCAGATATCGTAAATCCCGGAAGAATAATCTGACAGAATTACACAAAATCCGCCGGTATCGCCAAAGCTGAACGTTCCCCTTTTTTGACGGAAACGACTTTATCTGTGCAGCAGACAATCGAACTCTGACCGATCTGAACATCTTTCAGGCGGTTCGTTATGAAAAAGTTTTTCGCGTCATCGGAGTTAGGTGAAGCGGTCTTTTTTATTTCAACAGGATAAATAGTGTTGTCGCGCTCGATGATGAGGTCGATTTCGATTTTGTCTTTGTCCCGGTAAAAATAAACCGGTGCTTCTTCGCCGTTGTTGGCGAACGATTTTATGATTTCGCTGACGATATATGTCTCAAAAAATGCGCCGGCCATAGCTCCGGTCTGCATGACAAGCGGATTTGTCCACTTTGTGAGATATGCCGCAAGTCCTGTGTCCATGAAGTAAAGTTTCGGAGTTTTCACGACCCGTTTTTCAACTTTTGTCGAAAAGGGTTTCAGAAGATAAACGATTCCGGAAGTTGTGAGAAGCGACATCCATTTTTTTGCCGTCATTTCGCTTATTCCGCATTCCTGCGCCAGATCAGCGTAATTCAAAAGCTGGCCCGTTCTTGATGCGGCTATCGTTATGAACTGTAAAAACTGCATTTCGTCTGCGACATGGGTCAAACTTCTGATATCCCGCTCGATGTAGGTTTTAAGATATGATGCGTAAAAATCTTTCGGATCGACATTTCCTTTCACAACTTCGGGATAGCCGCCTGTGTAAATGCGTTCCCAGACTTTCTGAACAGAAAAACTGCGGTTCGAAAGAGCATTGTTCCGTTCTAGAATATACTCTTTTGTCGGAATAAAACTTTCAGAAAAACCGTCGCGGTGGATTTCCCTCGCCGAAAGCGGATAAAGCTGAACGATCCCTATTCTTCCGGAAAGGCTCTCAGTTGCCGCTTCCATCAGTTTGAACTGCTGGCTTCCGGTGAGATAGAACATTCCGTTTCTGCGGTTTTTGTCGATCTCGATTTTAAGATAGCGGAAAAAATCGGGAACATACTGGACTTCATCGAACATATACGGACTCGGATGGAGTTCGAGAAAGGTTTTAGGGTCTGAAAGTGCAGACCGTTCCTCGGCGATATCGTCAAAAGTCGTGCTGCGTACCGATTTAGCATCCGTTATTTTTTTTAGGAGCGTGGTTTTTCCCGTCTGCCTTGCTCCGGTTACAAGAACTGCCGGAAACGAAGATTCAAGACGTGCTAAAGTTTTTTCCGCATGTCTTTCAAAAAAAGTCATTTTTACCTCCACTCCACACAAAATTTGTGGGATGATCCAAAGTGGCGCTATGGATTATCCCATATTTTTGAAGGATGTCAACAAATAAATTTTTATTTTCTCATAACCTTGCAATTTCAATTTTCATAGGTATTTTGCGCGCGTTAAGAGGTTTTTTAGGAACTGAGTTTGTATAGGAGAAAGTTATGAGCAGAAAAATCAATCACATTGGTATCGCAGTCAACAGCATTGACGCGTTCGTAAAAGTTTACCGCGACGTTCTCGGCCTTGAGTATGCAGGCGAGGAAATCGTAGAGGATCAGAAAGTAAAAGTCGCTTTTTTCAACATCGGTGAAAGCAGAATCGAGCTTCTGGAGCCGACATCCCCCGAAAGTTCGGTCGCGAAATTCCTTGAGAAGAAAGGCGAAGGTCTCCATCACCTTGCAGTCAGCAGCGACAATGTTGAAGCTGATATCGCGCAGACCAAGGAAAAGGGCTTAAGAATGATAGACGAAGTTCCGCGCGGCGGAGCACACCACACGAAAATAGCTTTCGTTCATCCGAAAGAGACGAAAGTTCTTATTGAATTCACCGAAGAAACTCATCATTAGTTCATAGATTGTGATTTTTTAGGAGGAAAGAATGGCAACAATCGAAGAAAAACTGGCTGCTCTCAGAGCTAAAAAAGAGAAGGGAAAGCTCGGCGGCGGCGAAAAGAGGATCGAAGCTCAGCATGCGAAAGGCAAGCTCACGGCACGCGAAAGAATCGCTAAACTTCTTGACGGCGGCAGCTTCGAGGAAATCGACGCTCTCCGCTGCGCAAACGGCGCAAATGCTGCAATCGGCGACGGCGTAGTTACCGGTTACGGCACGATTGACGGAAGAAAAGTTTTCGTTTTCGCACAGGATTTCACAGTTGCAGGCGGCTCGCTCGGCAAGATCGTCGGCGAAAAGATCTGCAAAGTTCTCGACCTTGCAATGAAAGTCGGAGCTCCGGTTGTCGGTCTCAACGATTCCGGCGGCGCAAACATTCCTGAAGGTGTCCACGCCCTTGACGGTTACGGCGAAATCTTCAAGAGAAACACTCTTGCAAGCGGCGTTATCCCGCAGATCTCGGCTGTTTACGGTCCGTGTGCAGGCGGCGCTGTTTACTCTCCGGCACTTACCGACTTCGTTTTCATGACAGATACGAATTCATACATGTTCCTTACCGGCCCGAAAGTCGTAAAGACCGTAACCCACGAAGATGTTTCGGTTGAAGATTTGGGCGGCGCGGCAGTCCACATGACAAAATCGGGTGTCGCACACTTCTCTCACGCTACGGAAGAAGAGAGCATCGCTGCTATCAGACAGCTTTTGTCTTACCTGCCTTCCAACAACGCTGAAGAGCCTCCGATGGTAGAGCCGACTGATCCTTTCGACAGAATGGAAGAAGCTCTCAACCAGATCATCCCCGAGAACCCGAACAAAGGATACGACATGAAGCAGGTCATCGCTATGGTCGTTGACAACAGCGAGTTCTTCGAAGTTATGCCGCAGTACGCGACCAACATGATCGTCGGTTTCGCAAGACTCAACGGCAGAACAGTCGGTATCGTCGGCAACCAGCCGAACGTTCTTGCAGGATGCCTTGACATCAACGCTTCCGACAAAGCTGCAAGATTCGTCCGCTTCTGCGACGCTTTCAACGTTCCGATAATCACTTTCGTCGACACTCCCGGATTCCTTCCGGGCACAGGCCAGGAATACGGCGGCGTCATCAGACACGGAGCGAAGATGCTTTTCGCATACAGCGAAGCAACAGTTCCGAAGATCACGGTCGTTACCAGAAAATCGACGGGCGGCGCATACCTCGCTATGGCTTCGAAAAACCTCAGATGCGATATGAACTACGCTTGGCCGACCGCTCAGATCGCAGTCATGGGCGCAAAAGGCGCAGTCGAAATCATTATGAGAAAAGAACTCGAAGCTGCTGAAGACAAGGCGAAATTCCTCGCTGAGCAGGAAGAGCTTTACAACGAAAACGTTGCAAATCCCTACATCGCTGCACAGCACGGATACATTGACGACATTTTTGAGCCGAAGACGACAAGACCGCGTCTTATCAAGGCTCTCGAAATGCTCATCACGAAGAATGACGACCTTCCGGCTAAGAAACACGGCAACATTCCGCTGTAGGAGGAACGATGATTCAGCATATAAGTTTAATTCAGTCCGCGGTCGCTTTCTCGGCTGACCTGACGAAGTCCGACTGGGCTGTAATCAAAGCCCTTCCGTTTATCGGAATCGGGGTCGTTCTCAGCGGTCTGGCGATACTCGCGATAGTTCTTTCGCAGTTCTACCGCCTTGCAGGAAAAGACGCGAAACCGGCTCCTGTAGCGGCTCCGGCACCTGCACCTGCAGCTCCCGAGAAAAAGGAAGAGGCACCTGCTACGGAAGAGAGCGAGCTTGAGCAGATCGCAGCTATGATCGGTCTTTCGATCTACATGACCGAAAGCTCCGACAAGGTATATCTCACCGAGACGAAGCAGTATTACAACAACAATCCGTGGACAAGCGAAAGTTTGGCAAAACAGTCCCGCCGTTTCAAAAGATGGCAGGCAGTAAAAAAATAGTGAGGAGACGAGATGAAAAAGTATGAACTTACGATAAAAGGAAAAAAATTCGATGTCGAAGTCAAAGATTTCGGCGGCGCGACGGCTAGAGTCGCTGTAAACGGCAACGAATACGATGTTGACATTACCTACAAAGGCGGTGAACCCGTTGCGTTCACTCCGGCTGCACCGAGACCGGCTGCTGCAAGACCCGCTGCCGCTGCTGCACCTGTTGCCGCTGCTCC
The DNA here is from genome assembly GCA_905233945.1 of uncultured bacterium. GTDB lineage: Bacteria > UBP6 > UBA1177 > UBA1177 > UBA1177 > UBA1177. The sequence goes on from CAJOFY010000027.1 coordinate 29,503, forward strand.
GGCTGCTGCACCTGCAGGCGATGTAAGCGGAAACAACGTTGTTGCTCCGATGCCCGGACTTATCATGAAAGTCCTCGTTAAAGTCGGCGACACCGTAACCGCAGGACAGAAAGTCATGACTATGGAAGCTATGAAGATGGAAAACGACATCAACTCCGGAACTGCTGGAACAGTTAAAGCTGTTCTTGTCAAGGAAGGCGACAATGTCAAGGAACACCAGCCGCTTGTAACAATTGGTTAAGAGGCTAAAATGAAGAAAAGTATAATTTTAATTCTCGCTCTTTTCCTGAGCTTCCTTCTTTTCGCTCAGGAAGAGCAGCCGGCGCCGGAGGATCTGAATCCGGCACCGCAGCAGAACGTGCAGCTGCGCAATCCGAACCATGTCAGAAATCTTCCTCCTTTCCAGCAGAGAAGACCCGGAGCGGGTGCAAACGCTATGTTTACTGGACATAAGGAAAATGCGTCTCTTGTCAGACTAGAGATCGAATACGATACTCTTGACAACCAGCATCAGCAGAAAACGGAATACGCGGCGATTGTTTCTGACAACGTTGTAGAGGGAACACCAGAGTTCAAGACGATTGCGGAACACCGCGACGAAAAGACGATAGGCAGATACCTTATGATCACCGGTCTTGAAGCGATTCTTCCCAATACAAAGGCGAAGAATCCGGCAAATCTTACGGAAATTGATCTTGAATCATTCAATCCGGAAAACCAGCACTACAAAGTCACGGCGATATTCCCCGACGGAGATACGAAGAGTTACAAACACTCCGACCTTCTCCTTGCCGACAACGGTGTCGCTTTCATCAACTTCGATGCTCCGGAAGGCAAGTATCCGGTTATGCTGAGCGGCGAGTCTGCAAACGATGTAACGCTTACACGTACGCTTTCGATCAAAAACTTCGGCAAAACTTATGAAGTAACCCCGCTTTTCATCAATTTCTCGCTCCGTTCGTCAGGAACGATGGAATATTACCTTCAGAAGAACAGAAGTTTCTTTGCCCGTTTCTTCAACACCACGGCTGTCGCTCACATCACGATAGGAAACCTGATAATGATGCTCGTTGCGTTCATTTTCATTTTCCTCGCGATTGCGAAAGACTATGAGCCGCTTCTTCTTCTCCCGATCGGTTTTGGTATCCTTATCGGAAACATTCCGACTGCGGCAGGCGTTCAGATCGGCGTTTACGATCCGGGCTCAGTTCTCAATTATCTCTACTTCGGAGTTCTGAAAGGTATCTATCCTCCGCTTATTTTCCTTGGAATAGGCGCAATGACCGACTTCTCCTACATGATCGCTAACCCGAAACTTATCCTTATCGGCGGCGGTGCTCAGGTCGGTATTTTCGCGGCGTTCCTTATTGCGATTTTCCTTGGATTCAATATTCAGGAAGCTGCTTCTATCGGTATCATCGGCGGCGCTGACGGTCCTACGGCTATTTTCACGACAGGCCTCATGGCTCCGCACCTTTTGGGCGCAGTTGCTATCGCGGCTTACTCGTACATGGCTCTCGTTCCGGTTATCCAGCCACCGATCGTAAAACTACTTACGACCAAAAAGGAAAGACTTATCCGCATGAAACCGCCGCGCGTAGTTTCAAAGCGTGAAAGAGTTCTTTTCCCGATAGTTGCGTTCATCGTCTGCACATTCATCGCTCCCGGCGGACTTCCACTTATCGGTATGCTCCTTCTCGGCAACATCATCAAGGAATCTGGTGTAACTGACAGACTTTCGAAGACTGCAAGCAACGCGCTTATCGATATCGTAACCGTTCTCATCGGTATCACGGTCGGTGCTTCGACAAGTGCTCAGACCTTCCTTACAGCCGCTTCGATCAAAATTTTCGCTCTCGGCGCACTTTCCTTCATGATCTCCACTGCCGGCGGCGTTCTGATCGCGAAACTCATAAACTGCTTCCTCAAACCGGGCAACAAACTCAACCCGATCATCGGATGCGCCGGTGTTTCGGCAGTTCCCGACAGTGCACGTGTTGCACAGAATATCGGTAAACAGGCTGATCCCACGAACTACCTTCTTATGCACGCAATGGCTCCGAACGTAGCAGGCGTTTCTCGGAATCATCCCGCACTAAGCGGTTCATTGCTTGTTAAGATTCTTTACGGGCTTCCTTCGGGAAGCCTTTTTTGAGTGAGGAAATATATTTTTTCAACAAATAAATATAGGTGCTTAAATGAATGCAGAAAGAGAAAATGTTATAGATACAATGTTTGATAACAAAAGACAGTATCAAATACCAGTTTATCAAAGAAATTATGATTGGATGAAAGATAATTGCTTGGAATTGTTTAATGATGTCATTACTGCATATGAAAAGCAAAAGACGCATTTTTTAGGCACTATAGTTCAAGTTCAACAAGATGAAGAATGCGGACTTAAACACTTTATTATAGTTGATGGTCAACAGAGGATGACCTCTATTTATCTTATGTTAAAAGCCTTATATGATAAAGCTTCCGATGATTCAGATAAAGAAGAAATAGAAGGACTGTTATTTAACAAGTCTTCCTCGCATGATTTTGATAAGCAGGAAAAAAACAAACTTAAACTAAAACCGATAAAAACTGACAATGAACAGTTTATGTTGCTTATGAATAATAAACAGGAATATATGAATAGAAGTTCTAATATTTGGATAAACTATGATTATTTTTGCTCTTTAATTGATGCTAAATTGGCTTTAGAATATAAAATTAGAAATATTTTGAATGGATTGAAACGTCTCATAGTAGTCATGATTTCCTTAAAAGAACCTGATGATGATCCTCAAGTAATTTTTGAAAGAATTAATTCGACCGGTGAAGATTTGAAACTCGCGGATCTTATTCGTAATTATCTTTTAATGACTGATAAAAATATGGATAATTTATTTGAGGAATATTGGCTTCCGGTTGAGAGTGTGCTTGGGAAAGTTGAAATTAATAAATATTTTTTGACTTTTATTATTTTTAAGCTTGGGGAAGTTAAAGAAAGTTATGCTTATCAATACTTCAAAAAGTGGGCTGATGCCTCAAATCTTACTCACGAAGAAATAATGAAAGATTTGAAATATTATTCTAAATTCTATGAAGCATTTGTGGGATTACAAAACGAATATTCACGAGAAGTTAATAATTATCTAGCTGCATATAGAAGTTTAAATCAATCAACAATTTATCCTTTCCTGTTTAGTGTGTTTGATGATTTTGAACAATCAGTAATTAACGAAGAATCTTTGTTGCAGATTTTGCAGTTTTATTTGAATTACACGATAAGAAGAATGGTGACAGGAGTTCCTTCCAATTCGTTAAGAGGCCTATATAGAACCCTGTATAAGAGAATATTTAAGGTCGAAATAGATAAAGAGAATTATCTTGATAGAATTTATACTTTTATGGCTAGGGATTTAGCTTATACTAAGGATGCGACCCCGAATGATACGATTTTTAAGGATAGGTTGATGAATGAAAATCTTTATAAAAATCGGAATCTATGTAAATATTTGCTGTCAATTTTAGAAAATGGCATAGGCATTATTAAAGAGACTGTAGAAATTGATGAGGAGACCACTATTGAGCATATAATGCCTCAAAATAAAGCTAGTGTCGAATGGCGCAAAGACTTGGGGAATGACTATGAATTGGTTTATGATAAATACCTTAATACATTGGGTAATTTGTCTTTAACTGGCTATAATAGCGAATTGTCGGACAAAACTTTTAAAGAAAAAGTGAACATGATAAAAGCAAATTCTAAGTTTGTTGAACTTAATAAGGATGTGATTGATAAGCAGATATGGAATGAGGAATGCATTTTAGCACGAGCTGATAGATTAAGTAGCAAACTGCTTTCTGATTTACGGCTTCCTGAGGTCTTTGGAAAGAAAGTAAATGGTAAGAATGCTTACCATGTGTATGATGTTTGTAGTTTTATCAATAAAAAGTTTACGAATTTTATATTTTTAGGTGAAAATGTAGAAATATATAGTGCAAGAGAAATGTTGCTGAAATTTATTGCAATGTTGTACACGTTATATAGCGAAAAATTTCTGGAATTGGCTGCTGATGATTGGAAAGGCGGTAAATCAGCAAATACTCCAAAGCTGACTACGAATCCAAATAAATTAAGAGAGGCAAGGGAAATATTGAATACAGGGATTTATGTGGAAGTAAATCTCAATGCTGATAGTGTTGTTGGTTTTATTAAAAGCCTAATGGAAGAATTTGATATAGATGCGGAAGAATTTATTTTTTATACTAAATCAGATGATGATTTGCAATGAGTAGATATGGCTATGTAATCGGGAGAAAATTTTTGATAAGTTATTTGTCAATAGTTGGAAAAATAGGATTAGATAGGTTGTGATTTGAAAATTTTTTGGGAAGAGTTTAATTGAAAAATTAAAATAAAAATAGTTGCAAATTAAGAAAAATTAAATACACTGCAAAACTTGGAGGTGGTGACATGGTAACCAGAGAAGATTTTCATTACAATTTTCTTAAAAATGTTATAATTAGATTAGACTTCCAAGGAGTGCTGGAAACAGAAATGGACAAAGTGCTTGTCCTAATTAAACCATTTGCTAAAGAAAGAGGTTTCTCTAAATATGTTGAGAAAAATACGAAGCAAATAGATATTGCTTTTACAAATAATGAAACCCCGGAATCTATAGAAACAACCAATAAAATAAGAAATCAAAAAGTCTATTCTTTTATTGATGAAAATCGCGGCTTTGCTTTGGGAGTTTCGAATACTTTTGTCTGTTTGCAGATCAACACGGTTCACTATGTTCCTTTTGATGAATACTGCGATATAATTCCGATAGTATCTGATTTCTATAAAAACAGTATCGATTTTTTTTCTGTTACGAGATTCGGAATTCGCAAGATCAATGAATGTCTGATTGAAAACAAGAACGAAATCGGGTACTATTTCAACCCGTCATATTTTAATTTCTACAATTGTATCGAAGAAGCGGATACCATTCAAAGCAATCACGTAAATATATTTAAATGCGGCGAATACCATGTTAATTTGATAACAAATATTGCTCAGGGAAAGTTCGAGGGGAACCCGTTGTACAGCGTTCGCCTTGACATAGATACATATTTGGATAAATCGGAAGAAATATTATTGCTTCTGAGTGAGTCAGGAAAAATGACTGAAATGAATGACCTGATTTTTAAAATCTACACATCCTCTTTAACCGATAAATTTATTTCGTTGTTAACATCGGATGACAATTTTGACAATACAATAATGCGCGGAGTTGAAAGAAATGACTAATTCATACTTCAAATCATTTGCCATGAGCGAACCGAATATAAGTGAAACCTTGAATAATCCGGATCATTGTTTTGGAGACATCTATGATTTGGCGAACTCGTTTTTGGCCATTGAATCAATGACGCATAAAAAATTACAGAAGTTGTGCTACTATGCAAAGGCTTGGTATCTTGCTATTAACGACACAAATTTAGTGAGCGAACCTTTTGAAGCATGGGTTCATGGAGCGGTTCAACCACAACTTTATCAAAAATACCGGGCTTATGGATTTCAGCCTATTCCAATGTATACAGGCTCTCTTAATGATTTGCCGGAAGAATTCTTGAGTTTTGCAAGGGAAATTTTTAGCTCATACGGTGATTTGACAGGTGACGATCTGGAAAAGCTGAATCACAGTGAAATGCCTTGGCAAAATGCACGAAAAGGACTTGAACCATGGCAAAACTCAGGCAACGAAATAAGCGAAGAAGACATGAAAACTTATTATCGAGGTCTGTTGAGTGAAGAATAAGGATATTCCAAAGGCAACGAAACCTTCACAAAATCAAATAAAAAAACCTGATTTCATTCCAACAGATGACAAGATAAAATTTTCTTTTTCTGCCTTGGAGAGAAATGAGTATTTTGATTTTGATGTAAGTCATCCGAATTGGGCATCAAAATTGTTTGATATGCTTAAAAATGCATCAAATTTTTCCTTTGAAGATTTGAAAAAACTTGGAACTTATAGAGTTCACAATCATGAAAATGCTAAACCGCCATGTTCATTACCTAACGGAGTTAGACTAAAAGATCTTTATCAAATTCGCATTGACAAATCACACGGTGGAATACACGGTGTGTTCTATGAAAATATCTTTTATGTAATATGGCTCGATCCCCTGCATAACATGTATCCAGATTCTAAATATGGCGGTTTGAAAACTATCAATCCTTTATAAAAAGCATATTTGTAAAAAAATTCTAAACCAAAAAGGAAAGACTTATCCGCATGAAACCGCCGCGCGTAGTTTCAAAGCGTGAAAGAGTTCTTTTCCCGATAGTTGCATTCATCGTCTGCACATTCATCGCTCCCGGCGGACTTCCTCTGATCGGTATGCTGCTTCTCGGCAACATCATCAAGGAATCGGGCGTAACAGACAGACTTTCGAAGACTGCAAGCAACGCTCTTATCGATATCGTAACCGTTCTTATCGGTATCACGGTCGGTGCTTCTACAAGTGCTCAGACCTTTCTGACACCTGCTTCGATCAAAATTTTTGCTCTCGGCGCACTTTCTTTCATGATTTCAACAGCCGGCGGCGTTCTGATCGCGAAACTCATCAACTGCTTCCTGAAACCGGGCAACAAACTCAATCCGATCATCGGATGCGCTGGTGTTTCCGCGGTTCCCGACAGTGCACGTGTTGCACAGAATATCGGTAAACAGGCTGATCCCACGAACTACCTTCTTATGCACGCAATGGCTCCGAACGTAGCAGGCGTTGGCAGGTATATTGCTCGGAATCATCCCGCACTAAGCGTTATTTAAGCTTTTCGTGATTTTACGGGCTCCCTTAGGGGAGCCTTTTTTTTATTTATTTTGTTAGCTTCTATTGAAAAAAATTGCCCGAAGTGGCAAAAATTTTCAGTGGAAGTTGATTTCTAATAGCTTTGAAGTATATTCGACTGAAAAAAAATGCCCAAAGTGGCAAAAATTTTCAACGGAGGTCGCATGAACGGGATAAAAAGAAACACTTATCTGGACAAACTTATAAGCAGTCGGGGAAACGGACTTATAAAAATAGTGACGGGAATCAGGCGTTGCGGCAAATCGTATCTGCTTGATCCTATTTTTAAAAATTATTTGATTGAAACAGGGATCCCTGAAGATCATATTATTAAAATAGAGCTGGACAGGGCGGCTAACAGAAAATATCACAAAGATCCTGAAGCTTTCGACAAATATATCCGTTCTTTCGTAAAGGATGAGCAGATTTACTACATAATTCTGGATGAAATACAACTGGTTGAAGGTTTTGAACTGGTGCTTAACGGTCTTTTGTATGAAAGGAATCTGGATATTTATGTTACAGGAAGCAATTCGAAGTTTCTTTCTTCTGATATAATTACTGAATTCAGGGGACGTGGCGATCAGATAAGAGTTTATCCGCTTACATTTTCGGAATTCTTGGCGGCTTGCGGCAAAGATAAATACGATGCTTTGAATGAATATCTTACTTTCGGCGGAATGCCGCTGATCCTTTCAAAAGAGAGCGATTCGGAGAAATCAAAGTATCTCAAGGAACTTTTCGAAGAAACCTATTTCCGTGATATAATCGAGCGGAATAATGTGAAAAGAAAAGATGTGCTTGACGGTATCGTGAACGTGCTGGCATCTTCTGTCGGCTCTCTGACCAATCCGCTGAAAATTTATGACACTTTCAAAAGTAAGGGCGAAAAAGAGATTTCCCTGAATACAGTCAACTCTTATGTCGAACATCTGGAAAATGCCTTCATTGTCGAAAAAGCTCTGCGTTATGATATTAAAGGACGAAAATACATAAATACACCGTCAAAATATTATTTTTCCGATCTGGGGCTCCGCAATGCAAGGCTGAATTTCAGGCAGCAGGAAGATACTCATCTCATGGAAAACGCAATATTCAATGAACTTATTGCAAGAGGTTTCAATGTGGATGTCGGTGTTGTCGAGATTCGGGAAAACGGAAAACGCATTCAGACAGAAGTTGATTTTGTCTGCAACGAAGGAAACAACAGATACTATATTCAGTCTGCATTCAGCCTTGAAACACATGAAAAAACACTGCAGGAAAGCAGACCGCTGAACAATATTCCGGACAGCTTCAAAAAAATTATCGTCGTGAAGGATCATATAAAACCGTGGCGGACCGAGGACGGGATATTGATAATCGGAATTTATGATTTTTTATTAGATGTCAATGAATAACAATCTATCAACAAGATCATCTTTCCGGCTATCTAAAAACAACTAAACAAAACCTTGTTTTGCCTTGAACGATGTCGGATTTTAAATAAATTTT
>CAJOFY010000028.1 GCA_905233945.1 uncultured bacterium
GAAAAAGCGATAGTTCTCGCTCCCGGCGAACTTGCCGAAGGACTTAAAGCGCTCAAGGAACTTCTCGGCAGCGAAAACGTTGACGAACTCGGAGATATCACAGGAAAGATGACTGTTGTCGTAAATTCCAAGGTTTCGGGCAAAACGTATTCGACGCAGAAAACATACGAATTTCTGATCAACGAAAACAACGAAGGTGTCGATTCGAAACCGATTCCGTCGGATCTTTCCATATTCCTTGCCGATGCTTCCGGACATCAGCTTCCTGTTGACAGCAATCCGGGAATCATCCTGAATCCGGGCAACAAAGTGCTTTATCCGAATGGAAGCGGCCTCATCGACATCGAAAACCTTGCTCCGGCGGCATACACGATAAACGCTTTTGCCGAGGGCTACTACACAAAAACTACAAATGTCTATGTTCCCGAAAACTCGACTCTGAGCATTGAAATCAGGCTCGACGAGAAGGTCAACTCTTCTGATTACGCTACTCTCAAAGTCAAGGTCAAAATCAATACGGCAAAACATCCCGAAAAAGTCTATATCCAGATTTATGATGAAAATATCGATCTAGTCACCAAAGGCGAGGCTCTATTTGCAGGCGGCAGCTACGGAGACGCCGATTTCGAAATTCCTTCTGGCAGATACACCATTCTTGCTGTCGGCGAAGAGATGTACAACTACATGGAGGAGATAACTGTTTACGAAGGTGACAACACAAAGGAGATCACAGTTATCGCGAAGAACGCATGCGGAAACGGCATAATCGATTCGAACGAAGAGTGCGAAACGACAGGCGAGATCCAGGCAGTCCGCTGCGGAGACATCTACCCTGCTTCGACAAATCCCGACAATACGACTTCATGCAACCCCGAAACATGCGTTTACGACAAGACAAGCTGCGGCAAACGTGATCTCTGCGGCGACGGAGTGATCGATCTTCCCGGCGAGATCTGCGATACGAAATCGAGAAACTGCTCAGAAATTCCGGGCTTTGAAAACGCAAGAGGCGTGGCTCCGTGCGACGAGTGCGCAAGATGGGTAACTGAAGGAAACTGCTCAAGAACAAGTGAACCATGCGACAGCAAACCCGCCAACGCGGTCTGGAACGACGGTATCGGCAGATTCACGCAGACAAACAGCGGCTCTGCGACCGACTGGACCCCGGCAGCAAAGAGCGCATCTTTCGGCACGACAAAAGACGAATGCGTCTTCTCCTGTCAGAAAGGTTACAAGTGGAACGGCAACAACTGCGTCGAGCACCCGCTTTCACTCGGAAATATCTGCACCGGCCAGACTGACTGCTTCGACAACAGCTCTGCAAGCTCCTGCCCTGCTTACGGAGAACCTTTGTTCGGACAGGATTTCCAGTATGCAAACGCAGGATTCTGCACATGGAAAAGCCTCACCTCAAACAATTCCGGCAATGAAACCACAGTGATTGACGATTTCACCCACTACGAGTGGCAGCAGTCCGCAAGTGCAGAGGAAATGAACTGGGAAGATGCGAACCAATACTGTTCGGACCTCAATATCAACAGCATTTCCACGGCACAATGGAGACTTCCGAGCCCGGCAGAACTTCTCACGGTTGTCGACAGCGGCGCGGCAGATCCTGCAATTGCCGGCGATTTCGATACAAACGGCCACACTTTCTGGGCTACCGGAGATGCAAGGAATGCCGGAAAAGCATGGAGAACCGATGCAAACGGTTCCCTCGGAAGTGTCGCTAAAACAGAAAACCACAGCGTTCTCTGCGTCCGTGTCAACAGCTACGACCAGACGACCGACCGCTTCTCTGAAACAAGCGAAACTGTAAAAGACCATGTGAGCGGCCTTATGTGGCAGAAACAGTTCGTTTCAACAAGAACATGGGACGAGGCGCTTTCCTACTGCGAAGAAGTCTCAACTGATGACAGATACGACTGGAGACTTCCAAACAGAAACGAACTTGCATCGCTTATCAACTTTGAGAAGACAGGCGGCGCGATGAGCGACTTCCCGTCGATCGCTGAAAAAGGCTTCTGGACTTCGACAACTGCGGAAAATGCTGCTGCAAAGGCATGGAGCGTTGATTTTGCATCCGGAAACATTTCGGTAACAGACAAAACCGACACAAAATACGTTATCTGCGTCCGCAACGATGGAACCTGCTTTGGTGACGACTGTGCCGATCCGTGCAACCATATCGAAAATTCGACCGGCTCCTGCTCAGCAGAAGACGGCACCTTCGTATGGCTGCAAATCGGGATTCAACTGGAGTTCAGGAAAGTGCATCCTCAGAACGACGCGCTACACAGCATGTACAGGGCTTCCCGACAACGCACACTGGAACACCGTCTTCGGAATCAGCCAGTCTTTGGACAGTAACGGAAACTGGACACCAAGCGAAGTCGGCGAATATAACCTGACCGCAAGTACGGGAGAGTGCCGGTTCAAATGCAACACCAACTATGAATGGGATTCCGGCGAGAAAAAGTGCAACGCAAGAACAACACTTGCCGAATGTTCCAACAAACCGGCGAAATCCGAATGGAACATGGTTGACAACAGAATAATCCAGACATGGAACGGCGAAGCGTGGGAACCTTCCGCAAAAGAACCCGTCTTCAGTGAAGAGGAGTGCAGCGACATATGCTGCTTCAAATGCAAAGAACACTACCAGTGGAATGAAGAAGACAAAACATGTGACCCCGGCACAAACGAAGCTGAGTGTACCGATCTGAAATCTAACGCGGAATGGTGGTACGGCAAAGACAATGTAACACAGAAATGGGACGACACCAAAGGATGGCTTCCGACAAGCACGGGAACTTACGAATCAGACGTTACCGAAGGTACAAACGGCTGCTTCTTCAAATGCATTGCGCACTACAAATGGAATCCGGCAACCGTATCGTGCGAACCTGAAATACGATACAATGTTCCTTGCGATATTCCCGAAAACGCTGTCTCCAACGGTGTGCCCACGATCAATCAGACATGGAATGAAACTGAGCAGAAATACCTGCCTTCCAACATAGCAGCATACAACGAAACATATACTTTTAATAATGAGTGCAGATACAAATGCAAGGATGATTACTTTTACGACGGTTACAAATGCATGAATCCTTGCTGGGGAAGTGAAGATCCCTGCAAATATACTCCGAATGCAATCGAGGACACCTGTGAGGCTACAGCATTTAACGAATATACCTGCGCATGTAAACCATCATCGGAAACATCCTTGCAATATTTCTGGGATGACGGAAAATGCCTGACTGCAAATTTCGGCAGAATATGCACAGGACAGGATAAATGCTACAACAACAACGCAAACTCCGAACAAAGTTGCTCGAACGTAGGCCAAAGTTTCTCCGGACAGGATGCACAGTATGCTCAGAAAGGTGTCTGCATCCCGAAAGACTTCGCGCAAAAGACTCTTGGCAATAACCAAACTGTTGTCGTTGACAGGAATTTGAATATTATGTGGCAGCTGGCGATTGATTCAAACAAAAGAACATGGGATGAAGCCAATAGTTACTGTGAAAATTTAAATTATGACGGACTACCAAGCTGGAGACTTCCTACAGTCAAAGAACTTTTGAGCATTGTTGACAACAGCAAAGACAGTAATGCGGCATACGAAATATTCGGTTCACTCCCGGCTTCTCCCGTATTCTGGTCATCAAAAACATACGGAGATAATGGAATCAATGTCTCTTTGGAAACAGGGGAATCATCACGCGTAACAAAGAGCACCACACTCTATGTCCGCTGCGTCAAAGGAACCAAAGAGGGTGACGGAAACTTTGTTCAAGCAAATGTCGGCGGAGACACTATCGTTACAGACAAAACGACAGGTCTTATCTGGTATAACAACGACACCACAGTGTCATGGCAGGATGCATTGTCGGCATGTGAAGACCTTGAATATGCCGGTTTTGACGACTGGAGACTTCCCAACAAAAACGAACTTGCCTCTCTGTACAACTTTGAAGCAAGCACAGGCAATTCAGACTATCCGGGGATGAGCACAACCAAAGAGTCATGGTCTTCCACCACAATTAAGAAGTACAACACCATGGCCTGGGTTGTAAACTTTAAAACAGGGGGAAATGGGGCACTGAAAATCTACCAACAATTCTCGAAAGGCACAACAACCGATATCTCTTACATGTGTGTAAGAACCGCTACCTGCGGTGCCGGAAAAAATTGGGATGGAGAAAAATGTGTCGATCCATGTGAGGGAAGCGGCTGCGGAGAACTTGACAACTCAACCGGTGTCTGCAGACTGGAAACCCTGGATACAACCAAATGCGAATGCGAGGATGAATACTTCTGGACAAAAGATGAACCAAACGACAACTATATATGCGGAGCAGAGGAAAGAACTGTTGACTGCATAGGACTGCCGGAACATGCAAGCTGGAATACGGCTACCCAAATCACCCAAACTTTAACGGATGTTATTACGTATAAGCGGGATATGTGGGGGAACCTAACAGATGAAATAGATCACATAGACTACAAATATGATCCTACAGCCCAAGGCTCATATAATACAGCAGCCAGCATAACTGAATGCCGCTTTAAATGCGAGAGCGGGTATTATTGGGATAACAGCAGTCAGTGCCTCAACCCGTGCAATCCGAATCCGTGCAGCAGCCTTTCAAACTCTACAGGAGCATGCACGGCAAGTAATGCGACGACATACAAATGCGCATGCAATTCGGGATATTTCTGGGATAGCAGCACTAAAAAGTGCATCTCTCCGTGTAAACCAAGCAATCCGTGCAGCGGCCTTTCAAACTCTACCGGAGTATGCACGGCAAATAGTACAACAGGATATACCTGCGGTTGCAATTCGGGATATTTCTGGAACGGCAGCAAGTGCGTCAACCCGTGTGAGACATGCAACAACGACGCGAACTCGTACAGTTGTACAGGAACAAGCCCGACAGCATATACCTGCAACTGTAAATCGGGATATTTCTGGGACGGCCGCAAGTGCGTCAACCCGTGTGAGACATGCAACAACGACACGAACCATAGCAGTTGTACAGGAACAAGCCCGACAGAATATACCTGCACCTGTAAAGACTTCTATATTTGGAACAGCAACAATAAACGGTGCGAGGCAATATTTTTTGATAGCTGGAACTACGACAACTTCGATTCTAAGATTTCCGTAAACTACGGAAGCGGAAGCTCCGGGTGGACAGAAATATCCGCCGGCTCAGGTGAGTACTACATGTGTTCCAGCAACAAAGGCAAAGACAGTTCAACTGCAACAATGACGATAACGGTAAATATTCCCAAAGCTGGCGCATTTTCGTTCTCTATAACAGGAACCGGAGAAAACGATGAGGCAACAGATTATGACACATTCAAACTTTTTGTCGACGGAATGGAAAAGCTGTCAAGCAAAGGAGTAAATTACGAAAACGAGATAACAGGCTGGGATGATTGGACTCGAAAGGGTTTCCCCCTGGCATCAGGAACGCACACTTTGACATTCCAGTACAAGAAAGACGGAAGTAATAGTAAAGGTAGCGACCGATTCTGCATTGACCAATTTGCCATTATGACTGCATGCAGTTCTTCAAGCACGACACCCTGTATTGACTCGTCATCCGGATATCTTTGGTCGGCTAGACAATCAAGTTCTACTCACGATAACAGTTATAACTATTGTCGAAACTACAATATACCCGGAATCGGCAAAAATCAATGGTCGCTGCCGACTATAAGCACCTTGAGGACACTTATTCAGAATTGTCCGAAGTCACAAACAGGCGGTAGTTGCAGGGTTACAACTAATAATTGTCAACAAATCTCCTGTCATGATTCAAATTGCAGTGGGTGCGGATCCGGTTCATCATACAGCAAATTGGGTGACACCTCACACCTTTGGTCTCTCTCTGCTGTTACAGATAACACAAGCCAAAGTTGGTACGTGAATTTTGGCGAAGCGATTGTGACGCGTAGTGCTCAAACTAACTCAAAAAATTTCCGTTGTTCAATACCCTACTAAAAACGCATACACCCGCGATGTCCGCTGCGTCCGCTCCTCTACGAATCCGTGCGATCGGAATCAGTGCAAAGAAGGCGGAGACGAGCACGCCGAATGTGTTCCGGAATCTTTCACGACTTACAGATGCTCATGCGACAGTGCCGGCGAAGGATATTTCTGGAATAATGAAACAAAAGCCTGCGAAAATCCGTGCAACGACAATATATGCGGAACTGCCGAACATTCTGTCTGCACACCGACTTCTGCGACAACCTTCACATGCTCCTGCAACACTGACGGATTCTTCTGGGATGAATCATTCACAACCTGCAAAGATCCATGCGACCCGAATCCGTGCAACAGTCTTGCTCATGCTACAAAAATTTGCACAATAACAAGTGCCGGGACTTTTACCTGCGGCTGCGACGACGGATATGCTTGGGCAAATTCACAATGCAGCAAAACCAGATGGAGTTTTGAATACAATGAGGAAATACCGGCCACAGACAACTGGGGTGATTGGAGCAAAATGGATGTCCTTGGAGCAAAAACAGGAGAAGACGCATTTTGTTCCACAAACTTCCAACGTACCAACTCAACATCCACAGTTTATATAATCTTAGATATGCCGGCAGCCGGAGTTGTATCTTTATACATAAAAGGAGAGGCTGAAACATCAAATTTATTACCCCATTACGATGTCTTTACTCTTGATATTGACTCGAATAACAAATTAAGAAACACTTCTGGCAGCACCAGCTTAATAAGCTGGACTAAGAAAACCTACAGTTTGTCAGCAGGCAGGCACACCTTGAAGTTAACTTACAAAAAAGATAATGTTGCCCCATTTGGAGACTACAGCATTAATGATAACGGCTACGACCGTTTCTGCATCGACGATCTGGAAATAAGTTGGTGAGGATAGAGGAGACGGATTGGGGTCAATGAGACGTTTCAGGGTCAATGAGACGTTTCAGGAAACGTCTCATGCAATAAAAACAAATAATTTCAATGAGTAAGGACAAATTTCAAGATAAATACCGCATAGAATCGGCACGGGCGAAATGACACGATTATGATAACGGATTTTATTTTGTGACCATCTGCACCAAAAACAGAGAATATTTTTTCGGAACAATTCAAAACACGGAAATGCTTCTGTCGGAAACAGGAAAATATCTTAAACAGCAATTACAGACGATTGGTGAACATTATTCATATGCCGAAATACCGTTGTGGACAATAATGCCAAATCACATTCATCTTATTGTATCAATTGACGGCGGACGTCTGCCGCATAAAAAACGAAATATTCCCATTTTAGAAAAATAATCACAATTCACGCAAAACAGACATTTAGGCTGTATTTCCGAAACATCCCATAAATGAAAACCATTGTTCTTTGAAAGAGACGTTTAGACACATGAGACGTTTAGAGATTGAGACGTTTCAGGAAACGTCTCTACAAAAATCGCAATAAAATCAAGGTTATTAAACGATCGTTTCTGCATTGACGATCTGGAAATCAGGTGGTGAGGGGAAACGGCTTTGGACGTTTTGAATTTTACTGTTTTTTATCTTGATTCTGTAATCTGAAGAATTCTTTCTGTTGTTCAATCTCTCGACGCAATTCTTCCTGCGTAGGCATAAAAGTCAGATATTTTGCTGCAAAAAGCTGATCGTTACTGCTTAAAACAGAATAATGAGCGACATCTTCATCCGTGTCAGCACAAAGAAGCAACCCGATTGTGGGATTGTGCCCTTCAGGCTGCACAAGCTCGTCATACATTTTGACATACATATCCATCTGACCGACATCCTGATAGCTCAATTTTGTTGTTTTCAGATCGACAAGAACAAAACAGCGCAGATGGTAGTTGTAAAACACCAAATCAATATAATAATCCTGTTTTTCCGTATGGATATACTTCTGCCTGTCAACAAAAGCGAAACCTTTTCCCAGTTCCATAAGAAACGATATCAAGTGCTCGATTATGCTTTGCTCTAAAGAAGTTTCCGAGTATTTTGTGTTGTTTTTAAAACCAAGAAATTCGGCGATAACAGGATTTTTCAGAAATTCCAGCTTGTCCTGCAGATTATTTGTCAGCGTTTTCATTTCGTCACGAACAACAGATTTATTCTGAGACTGAAGCAGACGGTAATAGTATTGGGACGAGATGTTCCGCTGCAAAGTGCGCGTACTCCACATTTCATTTATGGCCTCATTTTCATACCACGCTCTGGCTTCGGCATTGGATTCCTGCAGAATTATACGGTAGTGTGTCCATGAGAGGCGCAATTTGCGAGTCGGTTCAATTTGTTCATATAAATCAGTCGTAAAAGAAAGTGGCGTTGCCTGAAGATTTTCAGATTTTCTACTCACTGCGTAGAAAAAGTCCGGGAAGCAATTATAAAACGCGATAAAATGATATAAATTCGCCTGGCCGAAACCGCTGCCGAATTGCTTTACCAGTTCTTTTGCCAGCATTTTTACAACCTTTTCTCCATAATCAGCCCGTTTTCCTTTCAACACTTCATGCTGAATACGTAGCCCCAATAACCAGTTGCGTTTGATAAGAGTTTCGTCTATTGATCGATAGGCCGCAACCTGAGCCTGCTCAATAATTGCACATGCATCTTTGAGCAAATCTTTCTGAACAATGTGAATTTTAATTTTCAAATCACTTTCGCTGTAAATTGCAATGCAGCTTTCCATATCACACCCAACAAACAAAAACTAACAGATAATAAAAATATAAATTTTAGAACCTAAGTCAACATAAATTTTAACATATCAATAGAAAATGACTTGCGTCCGCTGCGGTCAGAAAAACCCGAAACTCGAATACAAACGCGAAGGTTTCGCGATGTTCCAGGATATGATGTTCAACATCTACACCGAATCGGTAAAACGTCTCTTCTCAGTTCAGGTCGTAACACAGGAAGCGGTCGAGAAATTTGAGCAGAAAGAGCAGAAAAAGGAGACCGAAGTCCAGAAAAATACGACAGCTCCTGCTCTCGAAAAAGAACCCGTCAAACGCACTGCTCCGAAAGTCGGCAGAAACGATCCGTGCCCATGCGGAAGCGGCAAAAAATTCAAACAGTGCTGCATGGGAAAAGGGATCTACGACTAAATAGTATTTCAGGTTTTTTCAGTTTTTCAGGATGATTTCTACTTTATTTCGACAAGTCTGTAGTTTCTGTTCCCAAGTTTGATTTCTGCTGCGTAGTCGAGAGTGTGAAGTCCCTGGCGGGATTCGATGCGCTCTTTCAGGGATTTTGAATCAGTCGCGGCGTAAACCATGTCTATCGAAGCCTGATCGATCGCAAGCGGGTCAAGGGAAGCGACGATGCCGATATCGTGCATGTCGGGTTCTGTCGGGTTTCCGTTGCAGTCGCAGTCAACGCTGAGGCGGTTGAGAACGTTGATGAAAGCGATGTTTTTGCCGCCGTTCATAGCCATACATACTCCTTTTGCAGCTTCCGCCATCGATTCAAGGAAGTCTGTCTGTTCTGCCGTGACCCAGCCTTTTGTCGCCTGTCCTGCCGAGTGAATATAAATTTTTCCGGAGTGTTCGACGTCGGTCCCGCTTCCGAAACCGATCGAAAGGTTCTTTATCGCGCCGCCGAAACCCGCCATCTGATGCCCTTTGAAGTGCGAAAGAACGAGGTATGAGCCGTAGTTTTTGAAGTGCGTTCCGACATAGTCGCCTTTGACCAGATGTTTTGCACCCTCGATCGGGATCAGCATTTCGCCTTCCTCGTCAAGAAGGTCGAACGGAGCAATCTCAAGGTATCCGCGCTGTTTGAGTGCTTCAAAATGGGCTTTGTTAGTGTTGCGGTTGCCTGGATAAGCGGTATTGCACTCGACTATCGTGCCGTTTATTTTCTGGATGAGGTCCTTTATCAATGCGGGTCTCAGGTGGTTCGACTTTTCCGATTCGCCTGTGCTGATCTTGACTCCCGTCTTTCCTTCAGGCGTCCAGCCGAGTTTGTCGTAGATTTTTACAAGTGCTTCCGGAGTGATCTCTTTTATGAAATATACTACCGGCGCGTTTTCGTCGTTTGTCTGGTGGGGAAGCATAGCTTTTTCCTCCGTTTTGTTCTCTTCCGCAGGAGCGGGAGTTTCGTTCTGAGCTCCTTTTTCTTCTTCCTGTTTTTCTGTATTTTCAGCCGGGATCTGTGAAGCCTCAGACTTGCTTTCAGCCTTTTCCGAAGCCGATTTGCAGGAAATTACTGCAAACACAAGAACTGCTGCTAAAAGTAAAATTTTTTTCATGGTTTTCTCCTCAGTTTGCTTTCAAAACTCTGCGTTTTTCAAACACTGCGAGCACTGCGAATACCGCAAGTCCGCAAAGAATGATTATTGCTCCAAGAACAGTGTCTTCCTGACTGATGTCGAAAAAGGGCTCTCCGTCAAGCACCGAAGCGACACCGTCAACGCTCCACATGAGAGCCGCAGCCCAGAACATGAGCGTTGTAGTAAGAAGGCTCTGCTTTCTCATTTTCGCCCAAAGCGCGGTAAAAACGACCGCCGCGATAATTGTCATTATGAGGCACATCATCTGCCTCCATCGTTCGCCGGGATTTGCTTTTTACTGCGCTCGAACGCACTCGAAACGCCGACGATCATTCCCCATACGGCTGTTGTAAGAAGTGCCATCGCAACACCTGAAGTCGCCATTTCATGCAGCATTACCGGGATCTCCTCCGGTGTATTGAGAGCAGTGAGGAAAGGCGGGAAAACCGAAATTTCACCGTGATAAAGGTGCTCAACAGCAAGCAGAGCCGATCCGCCGTAGAGCATTTTTTCGAGCCAGCCCACTTTTTTGTCGATAAATTCGAGCGTTTTTTCGCTGCAGTGAGCCTTTTTAGCAACTTTTTTTGCCGCCGAAACAATAACAGCCTCGGCAAGCGGAACTGTGAAACATGCCATTGAAACCTCCAAAAATCTGTTAAAAACGAACTTTCATCTCGACACCATGTCAGAATAAATAAAAGTGACACCGTGTCAATTTTTTTGTTTAAGACCTCACCACTACCCCCTCTCCATTGTGGCGAAGGGAACGAAAACAAACCGTAGAGACGTGACCTGACACGTCTCGCGAAATCAGAAAGAAATAGGTCTTCGTCTAAGGTCGAAATTTGTGACCTCGAACGAGAATGTGAATTATTTTGGGGAGTTATCGTCACTATTACTTTTTTTATCTGGAATTTCTGCGATTTTTTCTTTGTTTTCCAGCTGACCTTTTAAAAAAATATTGGCATTCAGCGGTGTTACGACTTTTTTGCCGGTTTTCGATTCGAGTTCTTTCCGTGCAACGGCCGCAACATTGCCGCCTTCGTGCGCACATTTCGCATTTTCTTCCAATGTCTGCGGATTTTTTGCTTTCGTTATGCTTGTTGCCGAGAGTTCGGCAAGCATATTGAGAATCAGTTCCTCGTTCGTCATGTTGTCGCGGAGGTTTTCTTTCTTCAAACCTTTGAATTCCTTATATTCTTTGGCAGTTTTCCCTGCCCATGCACGATAGATAATGTCTGTAAGAGTGGCGTATTGAACCCCTTCGCTGATGTTGTGGGCTTTCCATTCGTCCATCAGATCTTTGCGGATTTCAATCGATTTAAGGCGTTGATTTATCCACTTGTCGGAATATCCAAGCCGCTTGTAGTCAAGCAATGCCTGTTTGATTGAAAGTTCCGGATCCGTCATCTGCTCAATGCGTTCTGCACCCACCTGTGCCAGCCACAATTTGAAAGGTTCTGCTTTTTTTGACGGAATTGACTGAATTATGCGCAGAATGCCTTTTGTATCGGCAGATTGAATCTCACGCCGTTTTCCGTCACGTCCGATCATTTGAAGCGGGGTACAAATTGTACCCCAGTTGAAATTCAGTTCTTCGTCCCGCATCCGCATCTTTTTTATGTATTGCTTCGGATCTTTGCTGTCTGTAAGGATTTCCACCACATCAAAAACTGAAAAAAACCACTCTTCTTTCTCATCATCCCAGACAGAACGCACAAGTTTGTCTTCAAAAAGTTTAATTGCATTTGTTTTTGTCATTAAAAATTCTCCATTTTAATAATTAACTAATATCTATATAATTTAGTATGCAACAAAAATAAAATCAAATTATTTTTAGATTTTTATTTTAAGATAATTTCAAAATTTTTGTTTGAGAATTTGCAGAAACGTCATAGTATGGCGTCTCAGACTTCATCCCAGACCCTTCTCCAGTGTGGCAAAGGGAACAAATTCAGGCGGAGAATGATCTAAACTGAAAAAATTGCAATCGCGGCCATAGAAACTAAAATTCATTGTTTTGCCCGTTTTTTAGTCCTTTTATAAGCGGATATTAATTAAGGAGTTTTTGATGAAGAAATTTAATTTCGCGGTTTCTCTGGTCATTTTTGTGTTCTTCTTTGCTGCATGCGGATCGGATAACAAAAATGAAAGCAAAAATCCAGGCAATTCAAACTCATCCGACTCTCCGGAGCAAGAAGATGAGGACTATGAGAATGAAGAAAACAAAGAAAATGAAGATAAAGACGATGATGACAATGGCAATGGCAATAGCAACAACAATGCAGACTGCAGTCAAGGCTCATACAAATGCAAAGATGACAATTCATATCTATGCGACAACGGCTGGATTTTTTATGCATCGTGCGATAACGGCTGCGATTCCGTCACAGGACAATGCAATCCCGGAAATGAAGAAGATGAAGAATTTGCGGAACTGATCAGGCAAAACCGCGTAGCTGTAAAACTCACATGGAAGCAGGGTTTCAAAACAGAAGCCGAAGCGGAAATAAATTACAACGGTGAAATGGTTGACCTTAATCTTCATTTAATCAAAAGGAACAGCCTTGAAGCTGAAACTTACGGATTTTATTATACAGAAGGTCTGCTCGGGACAGCTCAGCGTATGCCTATTAATGACTGTTCTCCGACAGTCCCTGTATGTGAAAGATACTGGCGTCACGATGACTGTTCTTTTACCGATCAGGGTTACAATGATTCCGCCGAATCAATCCAGTGGAACGCCAAATTTCTTGGCGACAACTATTGGGGCGGCGGCGACTATAAAAACCCGGAAATCATAGTTATGGGTACAACCGGAGAAGACGACATTGTCAATGACCAGTATCTTGTTGTCGTAGGATATATATACTGCTCTTCATCACACTACCCGGACGACCGGTGTGATCCTTCATACAATGAAGATGACTCTGCCTACGAAATCGATGCGAGAGTCGAAATTTTTGTCGACGGCAAAAAAGTTCCGAGAAACGGAACATACGACATGTATTCCGAAACTACGAAAGATTTCAAAATCAAGCTCAACGAATGGAAAGCGGTTGCCGTTATAAAATGGGATTCAGGCAATGCTACTGTCACTGACAGCGCAATGAGTTATGAAGGAATAACAACAGATCCGGAACACCACCCTGTCTGCTATTATGACAACTCGGATGCCCAGCTGATTCCGATCTGGGATGCGGAAGAATACAGAAAATACATCGAAACTCCGGACGAGCATGACTACAAGAGAGGATATTGCGAATAAAATCATAATATCTTCGCACATTTCCTTTCTTTTCTGAATCGTTAAATGCTCTATTTTATTTTTCCCTAAATCTCAGAACTGCGCTCTGCAGAAAGCCACGAGTTCATTGTATATTTTGCCGAAAGAGATGCCGGTTTTGCGGCTGATTCCGGCGACATCTTCGTATTCCGGCGCGAAACGCTTTTTGTTGTTGTGATAAATGAGTTTTATTCTCGCTTCGCCATACGGAGTATCAATAAGAAGCGACTCCCGTTCGAGCACTGTCCGCTCCGTCACGCAGCGGCGGATACCGATTGTCGTAGTGTTGTTGAAGATCACATCCTCCATTTTTTCGGCATCCTCGTTTTTGCAGAGGACTGTCAGCATGTATGCCGGGCGGTTTTTCTTCATAAAGCAGGGAGTGTAGAATGCATCAAGCGCACCGGCTTCAAAGAGCTGCTCCATCGCAAAACCGAGTTCCTCGCCTGTAGAGTCGTCGATATTGGCTTCCAGCTTGGTGATTTTATTAGGAGTTTCTTCGTGCGTTTCTTCTTCGCTTTCAGGTTCTTCGATCAGAAACGCGCGGAGGATGCTCGGTTTTTCGTAGTTTCTTTTCCCTGCGCCGAGTCCTGTTTTTGCGATTTTGAAAAGTTCTGGAAGTGTTCCGTCAGTCCTGATTGCGGCGGCGATAGCGGCACCGGTCGGAGTAACAAGTTCTCCGTAAGTTCCGGTGATACGAAGCGGCAAAGCGTATTTTTCAACAATGTTCACTACTGCAGGAACCGGAACCGGCAGAATTCCATGCTGGCACCTGATTTCACCGTGTCCTTCGCAAAGTTCAGGAATGAAAACGCGCCCGATACCAAGATTATCGAAGCAGAACGCGAACGCGATAATATCGACGATTGAATCGACCGCGCCGACTTCGTGGAAATGGACTTCTTCAAGCGGCACTGCGTGAGCTTTGGCTTCTGATTCTGCGACTATCCTGAATATTTTTTCAGCCAGATTTTTCGCATTTTCCGAAAGATCTGTTTTAGCAATAATTTCAATAATATCACTTAAATGCCTGTGCTCATGGTGATGGTGGTGTTCTTCTTCATCTGCGTGTTTATGACCGAAAAGATACTCGGTGTCGTGGTCGTGGTTTTCGTGCTTATGATCCAGAATCACGTTGAAATCGCAGCACCTTATCCCGTTTTTTACCACGTCCGTGATCTCTATCCTGAAACCCTCCGCAGGGATCGAATCAAGCGTTTTGAGAAGCGCCTTTTTATCAGCACCCAAGTCAAGCAGCGCGGCGACAGCCATATCGCCGCTTATTCCCGAATTACACTCGAAATATAAATTTTTTTCCTTCATTTTACTTTTCCCCTTTCAGCCAAAAAGTTTATCTGCGCCGCGATGTAGGCCGCTCCGTAGCCGTTGTCGATGTTGACGACCGAAATGCCGTTTGCGCACGAATTTATCATTGTGAGAAGTGCCGAAAGTCCTTTCATGCTCGCTCCGTAGCCGACCGATGTGGGAACTGCAATGACGGGAACCGATACCAGACCTCCGATGACACTCGCCAAAGCCCCCTCCATTCCGGCAACCGCTACGATGCAGTTAGCCTTCTGCAGAAGTTCGGTTTTGGAAAGGAGTCTGTGGATCCCGCTGACACCGACATCGTAAATCCTTTCGACGAAACAGCCGAAAAATTCGGCACTCTGCGCAGCTTCCTCAGCAACGGGAATGTCGGCAGTTCCGGCAGTGCAGACCGCTATGTTTCCGATAAGATTTTTCTTCTCTTTCCGCACAGTTATGATTCTCGAAATTTCATCGTACTTTGCGTTTTCAAGGACGCTTTTCACGATTTCAAACTGCTCTTTCGTCGCCCTTGTTCCAAGCACTTCGCCGTTTTCCGCATAAAGTTTTGTGAAAATATTTTTCAGAAATTCATCCTTTTTTCCGGGACAGAAGACCACTTCGGCGAAACCTGTCCGTTTTTTGCGCTCAAGGTCGAGTTCTGCGAAGTTTAAAATATCAGTTCCGCTCATTGATCACCTCGTTCATGCTGCCGCTTCTGAAACCGGTCAGATCCAAAGTTGTGTAGACAAAACCTAACTCTTTGAAAAAACTGTTGATATCATCTTTTACGGCAAGAATTTTCTCAAAATCTTCTTTGTTGACCTCTATACGCGCCAAGTTTTCGCCGTGGATCCTCACGCGCTGCTGCGAAAAGCCTTTTTCGCGCAGAAAATCTTCCGCCTTTTCAACCATCTTCAGTTTTTTTTCCGTGATTTCCTCGCCGTAGACGAATCTCGAAGCAAGACACGCCGCGCTCGGTTTGTTCCAGCATGGAAGACCCATCTCTTTTGAAAGGATCCGGATCTCGTTTTTCGTAAGTCCGCATTCCAGAAGCGGGCTTTTTATGCCGAGCTCACGAATAGCCTGCATTCCCGGACGGTAGTCGCCTGTATCGTCGGCGTTGCTTCCTTCACAGACCGTGAAAATTCCTTTTTCTGAAGCCAAGTTTTTGATTTTATTAAAGATTTCTTTTTTGCAGATATAGCAGCGGTTTTCGGGATTGTCTTTAAAACCGGTGATTTTGAGCGGATCCAGTTCAAGAACAAACTGCCTGATATTTTCATTTTTGCAGAAATTCGCGGCATCGATAGCCTCTTTTTTAGGAATAAGCGGCGAAAAAACAGTAACCGCGACAGCTTTTTCACCAAGCTCCTCGTGCGCGACTTTCAGCAGAAAAGTCGAATCGACCCCGCCCGAAAAGGCGACAGCGGCACTTCCGAAAGATTTCAGAAGTTTCCGCAAGTCCGAAAGTTTTTTGTAAATTTCTGTCAAATCACTCTCCACGATCCCGACACCGTGTCAGAATAAATAAAAATGACACCGTGTCAATTTTTATTTTGACAGAGGCATATTGAGACTGCAATCAAACGTTCGAATAGAATGGAAGAGAGGGGGATAATCTCAAACCCTGAATTCCGTGTTTTTCGTCTAAAAAATGTCTAAATCGACAAAGTTTTTCAGATTTTTTATGAAAATTTAACTTGCTGATTTTATTTTGATTTCTAATCAATCTCGTCTAAAAATGTCTAAAATCTCGTCTAAAAATGTCTAATTTTCATCGCATTTAGACATTATCCATTCTTTTCCGTCAGGCTTTATTTTTCCTGTTCGTTTAAGGATTTGCAGAATATTTTTTATCTTGGTTTTCTTTTGCTGCTCGGTTAAATTTTCCGACAATTTCGGCAAAAGAATTTCTTCAAGTTTTGACTTTTTCGCACATAATTTTACGACAGCTAACATTAGTGTTTCTATAGATTCACTGTAGTTGTCTGATGCGCAACGTTACTTAACAACCGAATCAAATATTTCAATAAGTTTTAAAATATCTTCGTAATATTGCTTTATGTCTTTAAAAGTTGCTGAGGGAGTTTTGCCATGTGCAAAAAGATGCCGATTGCTTACAAGAGAATGCGATGTGCTTTTTATTTTTTCTTTATTGAGTTTCTTTTCAACTTTTTGCTTAAATTCTTTGCTCCATTTTTCGTCAAATTTATCAAGTAAATTACACATGTTATCGTATTCAGCACTCATAGAACCATTCCTAATAGTGGAATTTAGATATCTATCAATTCTATTATCTGAAAGTTTTGTTGAAAAATAATCAGCTATGATAGACCGATATACTAATTCAACTGTACCAGAGACTCGAATAAGTACATAATTTGTAAGATAGCTAATTTCTTTATCTAAAAGATTGGATTTTTTAATATAATTTATCTTGCGCTCTATATATTTAATGTCTGAATTGCAATCATCAATCAAATCTTTTAATTCTTTCTTCATTTTTCTATCCCAAACAAGATTTGTCCAGCCATACTGATTCGTTTCTTGATATTCTCGACATCTGTTGTACGCATACTAATTGACAATGCATAATCTTCATTCGACAACAATTGTTTGTGTAGTTCTTCACTAATAATCGATGACTCTTTTCCTCTTTCTTTAGCATTAAAAGCTGCAACCATAATAGAATCAAAAATTGCCGGATGAAACTTATTAGTAAATTTTCCGCGAGAATAGTTTTTAAATGCTCTTTCCCCAAGAGAATTATAGACAAAATCAATCGTCTCCTCAAACTCGCTCCTCATTGTTTCAATTTTTTCTGGAATTTCATACTGGTGTTCGTGCATAAAATCGTTCAAAGATTTTTTTAATGGTATCTGTACACTTTCGCTATCTATGATTTTTTTGGATTTCATAAGAAAAAAGCGGAGGATATATTCAATATCTCGCATTCTGCTGTCTGGAATATCTGTTCCGAACAGTTTTCTCCATTTCTTATTGTCATTAAGTTTAAACAAAAGCTTATTAAATGTTCCTTGGTACACACAATTTCGAATTTCTTGAGCAGTCAAAGTCCTTCCGCTAGTATTTATTCTTTCAAATATCTGATAAAGGCTCGTGTCGTCATTTTCAGGCTTTTTTTGTTCAAAAATTATAGCGTGAATGGTTGTACTTTTTATTTTTCGCTGATCATCGGTCGAAAGTTCAGCAAATGCTTTGTTTCTCCATCGCACATTTATTTTCTCAGAGTTTGATAATTTAAAAGTTTTACCATCTGCTGAAAATATACCTCTCACATAATCATAGACCGTCATTATCCTCTGGTAGCCATCTACGATTAGCCTTTCGCTACCAGATTGCGCCAAAAAAATACTCGGGACGGGCAAACCAATCAAGATCGATTCAACAAATCTGCTTGCTTCAACTTTATCCCAAACATATTTGCGCTGAAGTTCTGGTTTTACAAGTTCCTTTTCTTCATACATTGAAATAAGTTCCCTGAAAGAAAGATCTGCGCCCCACGAAGATATGTTAAAAAGCGAATCATCAGAATAGTCATCTTCTATTTCTGATGGCAATTCTACCACATTGTTTTCATTTTTAATCTTCTTCATTTAATTCCTCCTTTGGATTTTTAAATTTTTTAAAATCTTGTAACACAAACTTTTTATAAAATTCATGACTTGTTCCTTATTCGTTCTCATTTTCTTTGTCTTATAATTTCCATAAAAACGCATTTCTAAAAAAAACATCTTCTTAATTTTGCTGTTTTATTCAGTGCCTACCTGACACAACGAACATGGCTGCTGGAGCCCTTATAGCTGCTGACCACAAGCCCATCGCCGAAATTCACGTACCACGCGTTAATCGTATTACCTGACCGAGTAGAGGAAGACCAAAACCAGTCAGTATCGCCCAATTTACTGAAATTACTTCCGTCTCTGCCGTAGCAGTCATTCGTCCAATCTCTATCTGCAAGTTTTCCTGCTCTCTCGGAAATCGGGCATGAGCCGCCAGTCTGTGTGCCGGGATGCTTTTGGACAAGTGTTCTCAATTCGTCGATATCCGGCAGTCTCCAGTCGTTGTGTTTGCCCTCTTTCAGGTTTTTACAATATTTCACGGCATCATCCCAGTTCATTACGCCGGGTGCCTTTTTCGACCACTGCAATACTTTATTCTGAGGTCTTTTGTTCAGATTTTTAATCTCTGATTTTGCTTCAAAAGAACACATTCCTTGCGGGAACTGTCTCAGGTAATCCTGCCAAACTTCAACAGTTCCTTTCTTTCTCGCATAATCGCAAGCCTGTTGATCCTGAACACTTTTTGATGCCTGTGCAAAAACCATCAGTGTGGCAAATAATGCAGCTGCAAAAACCAAAATTTTTTTCATTTTTGACCTCAAAAAAACGAATCATCCCAAAAAACGCAATATTTTAGGAGATTTCAGGGTGATGGCAAGTTTTTGGAGAAGAATTAAGTCCTTCAAGTGCTCCTTTGCTTCAACTGGAAAATCAAACTCTCGCTTTTTCCGAAAAATTGAGTATAATGAAGTGTTTTTTTGCAGGGAGGTGAGGAAATGCTGTCAGTAAAAGGATATTTTGACGGTGAAAATTATGTAACCGAAGGCGATGTTGCCGTAAAAACAAATCAGCGGGTTATAATAACTTTTCTCGATGAATTTGTGCATCCGAAACGGGATCTCAAAAAATTTGTCGGAAAAATAAGCGAATCCGATTCCGATTTAATAGAACAGGCTGTTTCTGACGGTCGAAAGGTGGATTCCGATGAATGGTAAACTCGTCGATACAAACATAATTATCCGCTACATTAAAAATGACACTTCTCTTGATGATATTTTTGAAGAGGAAAGACTCTGTTTTTCTTCAGTAACGCTCGGAGAACTGCTTTTTGGGGCAGAATGTTCTTCCAGAAAAGCCGAAAATGCAGCCGTATATTCTGATTTCTGCAGTGAACTTGAAGAGATAGTACCGGATTCGGCAGTCGCACCATATTATGCGAAGATAAAGGCTCAGTTAAAGCAGGAAGGGCATCCGATTCCTGAAAATGATATATGGATTGCCGCCTGCGCCATTGCTTACGACCTGACGCTTGTAACAGCCGACAAACACTTTTCTTTTATCAAAAATCTTTCACTTGAAAACAGATAAATTCTACAAACAACAACTCCGTTGATCAACGGGAAGATAACTTCAAATGCGACAGCAGATTATTCCGCAAGGCCGATCGATGAAAGCCACTCGCCGACCTGTTCTTTGCTGGAACCGATTTCAAAACGTCTGCTTTCAAGCCATGTTGCGGAAGTAGCGAATTTTTTGAGGTTTTCCGCACTTGGACCAAGCGGACTCTGCGCAGAGGTGCAGAATGTCGTGAGAGTTTTTCCCGAAAAATCGTAGCTTTCCATGAATGTGTCCATGATCCGCGGCGCGTCTCCGTACCAGATGGGATGCGCGATCAAAACGGTGTCATACTGAGCCATATTTTCGATAGTTCCGCTTATCGCAGGGCGTGAAGCGGGGTCGTTGTATTCCGTTCTTGCGCGGCAGTCGGGATTGTTGTATTCGGTATCCTCGGCAGTGTAAGGTTGAGCCGGAACTATTTCGGCGAGATCAGCTCCGAGCAGCTCTGCTGCGTACTGGGCCAGCAGCTTTGTGTTGCCTGTGTAAGAGAAGTAGGCAACGAGGATCTTTCCTGTTTCCTGAGGTTCCTGATTGTCGTCAGTTGTCTCCTCTTCAGTTTCCTGTTCCTCTCCGTCCTGCTGGTTTTCTCCGGCATCATCCTTTTCCTCAGGCTCCGTATTTTCCTCAGTTTCCGAATTTCCGTCAGCCGGCTGCTGCGTTTCTTCATCATCCGAATCGCCGCATGAAACAAAGAAAACAAGCACCAAAATACTTAAAACGAACCAAAATTTTTTCATTTTTTCCTCCTGTTTTTCCAACTATTTCACCAAAATCACTTGAGTTTTTTGAATATCTGGTTCATCGTTTTTTTATCGAGCGGGCGCATTTCGGGCAGTTTCAGGCTTTTGACCATGTGCAGCGTCCCCTTTTTGTATTTCTGAAAATGCGCGGTGTTCAGATGCTGTTTGTAGAGCTCTTCGGAAGCGTAAATTTCCAGTATGCTTATTTTATTCGGATCATCAGCATGCTGCATCGGGAAAAGGCATATAACTCCAGGTTCACGCTCTATTGAAAGGCGGTCGACCTCTTCCGCATAAGCCAGATATTCCTGCAGATACTGAGGATGGACTTCTATTTCGGCAATACGCACTATAAACCCGTCTCCAATCATATTTTTCTCCATTACCTGCTCCTTTTTCGCAATTTTCAAATTGTCGGAAGGAACAGCTTCAGCCCACACTATTGAGAATTGTGCCAGAATCAGCAAAAAAATCAGTTTTTTCATACTTTTTCCTACCTTATATTTGTCTTTCCGTTTCCAGTACTTCCGGCTACTTCAAATACTTTCTGAAGAACTCGTCTATTTTGCCGAACGGGATCTTTTCAGGATTGTCGTAAAGGTCAACGTGGCTTGCGCCGGGAATTATCACGAGTTCCTTGTTATCGCCTTTGAGTTTCTTGAACGCTGTTTCGCCGAAGTATCTGCTGTGTGCCTTTTCTCCGTGAACGACCATGACCGCGTTTTCGATCTCATCGGCATAGGCAAGCAGTTTCGTGTTGAGGAGCGATGTCGCCGCCGTGATGTTCCAGCCGCCGTTCGAATTGAGGCTGCGTTCGTGGTAGCCGCGCGGAGTCTTGTAGTAAGCGTAGTAATCCTTCACGAACTGAGGAGCATCCTCGGGAAGCGGATCGATGACACCGCCTGCAAGTTTATATGCGCCGTTTCTGAAGTCTTCTATTCTCTGCGCCATCAGAGCTTTGCGCATTTCGTTTCTTGCCTCCGCACTGTCCGCGCTGTCGTTGTATCCGTTAGCCGTGACGCGGCTCATGTCGTACATCGTGCTTGCGACTGTCGCCTTGATCCTCGTATCGACCGC
This sequence comes from uncultured bacterium, assembly GCA_905233945.1. Lineage (GTDB taxonomy): Bacteria > UBP6 > UBA1177 > UBA1177 > UBA1177 > UBA1177. Next base: position 21,914 of record CAJOFY010000028.1, read on the forward strand.
GGCTGCGTTCAGAGCCATTCCGCCCCAGCCGCAGATGCCGATTATACCGATTTTTTCAGGATCGATATTTGCTCTTGTCGAAAGGAAATCGACTGCCGCCATGAAATCTTCGGTATTGATGTCTGGGCTGTTCATGTAACGCGGCTCACCTGCGCTTTCACCTGTAAACGAAGGATCAAAAGCGAGAGCAACGAAGCCTCGGCGTGCCATTTCGTTCGCGTAAAAACCGCTTGACTGCTCTTTCACAGCACCGAAAGGACCTGAAATCGCGATCGCCGCGTTCCCTTTTTCAGCCGCGTTTTCCGGAGTGTAAAGATCGCCCGCAAGCTCTATTCCGAAATGATTTTTGAAATGAACTTTCGTTCTCTTCACGCCGTCTCTTTTTTCACAGTTTCCTCCTTTTCTTTCGCCGGTTTAATAACCGCCCCTTCGCTGTTTTCCGTGTTCTTTGTCTCCGTTTTTTCGCCGCAGGATACAAGAGCGATGAGTGCAGCGCAAACGACAGCCAAAATTCTGAATTTCATAAAAACCTCCAATTAAAAAATGAACATTATCATGACACCGTGCCGGTTATTTCCCGTCCGGGAAACTCGTCATAACTTTCATTTCAAGTGCCGGGATACCATATTTTTCCTTCGCATCAGCAATAGCTTTTATCATGAAAGACATGTTCGCCGCCAGATTCCGCATCGTCTGGAGCCCTTCGCCGTCCTTTGCGACATCCTCTGCAGTAAGACCGTGGACCATGTTCCAGTAAGTGCTTGTCGCTATCGGCATGCTGCTTATCGAAAAATATTTGTTGAGGACATCGAACGAAGCAGTATTTCCGCCTCTGCGGCAGCTTACAACGGCTGCACCGACCTTAAGATGTTTCGGGAAACGGCTCATCGTGCTGTAGAAAAGCCTGTCGAGGAAGGAAATAAATGTTCCGTTCGGCGAACTGAAATAAACCGGACTTCCGATAACAAGACCGTCAGCCTCTTCAAATTTCGGCGCAGTTTCATTCACGAGATCGTTAAAAACGCACTTGCCGCTGTTTCTGCAGGAATCGCAGGAAATACATCCGCGGATATCTTTGTTTCCGACATGAACAAGCTCGGTCCCGATGCCGTTTTCAGCAAAAACTTTTATCATTTCATTCAGAGCTGCCGCCGTGCAGCCGTTAACATGCGGACTGCCGTTCAGTAAAAGTACTTTTGTCATTTTTCCCCCTGTTTATGGTTATTGTTTTTCTCATTAAAATGAACTTATCCTGACACCGTGTCAGAATAAACAAAAATGACACCGTGTCAAGTTTTTGCCAGAGCGCCTCTGCCCGCCCGCATTCCCGTAGAGACGTTTCATGAAACGTCTCCATGCCGTGGTGCGTCTCTGACCTCTCCGTCACTGCGTGACACCTCTCCTACTTCAGGAGAGGCTGTTTCAGGGGAGCCTTGACGAGGGCATGTGTGCTCTCTTTGATTGCCCCTCTAAGTTAGAGGGGCTGGCTGCGAATGCAGACTGGGGCGTGTGTGGTTTTAAGACCAGATTCAGAAATGCATTCGGGTGGGTTTTCACTTGATTTTTGAGGCCACAATTTCTGATATCGATACAAGAAAAAGTGTGTAATGAGCGAGGAAAAATGCTGGTTTTTAGAGTTGTTTTTCCAGCAATTTTTCCAAAACTTTTTCGAGTTTCTTAAAATCGTTGCACCTTTTTTTCAGCATCGTGCTGCAATTTGGCGTTTGCACTAACCGATATAATTTATTGGCTTTTTTCACTATTGAATCTTGATTTTTGCGACACCACTCAATTTCTTTTATACACAATTTCTTATAGTTTGCCTGTGCCTGTGTGTCTTTGTCAGACGGTTTCAGATCTATTTTGGTGACGAATCTCTCTTCTACAGGAATCATGTTGTTGAAATTCAGGACGCTTATCAATCTTTCACCATCAAAAATTCGAGTGAAATCGACATCGTTTTTCTGCGTTTTATGCTTTTCTTTCGCTGAATCCAACGGCACGCAATATTTGTGTTCTTCACAAACAACGATGATTCCGACAAACGGGCGGTTGTTCTTATGAATCTGCGGTGAAACCGACTGCACCCTATCATCGGCATTATGCAGAGAACGGACATATTTCATGTCCAAAGAATAGAGATTCAATCTTTCCTGCTTCATTTTTCCTCATAAAAAAAAGCCGTATCAGTCAAAACCGATACGGCTCAAAAATTCCACTTCCGGTAGGACTCACCGCTTTTAAAGTTCCCACTCACAGTAGGGTTCACTGCTTTTAAAGACTCCACTTAATGGTAGGACTCACCGAAAACAAGAATATAGTCACAAATTTTAAAAAGTCAAATAAATTTTAGATTTATTTTTATCTGGTTTCGCTATAGAGACGCCATATTATGACGTCTCCATGCCGTGGTGCATCTCTGACCTCTCAGGCGACCTTTGGTCACCAGCTCAACGTGAATTTCCGAGACGGTGTTTCGGAAATTTGGTAACAGAGATAAAATCGCAGCATATTTTCCAAAATCACAATTTGTGACCTTGACCAGATTTTGCAATGGATTCGGATTTTTCATAACTCGATAAGGGATTTTTGACCTCGATACTGGAACTTCAACCCATCCTATCTTTTATTATTTCTCTGTTTTCTGGTCTATCCTCTCCTCGAGGAAACTTCGATTTATTTTGATTTGTTTTTCCAGGTCTTCAGGTTTCGGCAGCGCTAGTTCGTATTTTGAAGCAAACATCTGTTTTGCATCGTTCAGGACAGAATACTTTACAACCGCATTGTTCTTTTCTGAGCAAAGGATGAGTCCTATTGTCGGGTTGTCGTCTTTTAGCTTGTACTGTGCGTCAAACATGCGGATATAGCTGTCCATCTGCCCGACATCAGCCGGAGTGAGTTTGCCGAGTTTCAAGCAGAAACTGCTCCGCAGCTTCATTCATGTACCACAATCTAGCAGCCTCGTTTTTGACGCGCAGCAGCATTCTGTAATGACTCCACGTCAATTCGGGACGCAGTGAATCCCGAATTTGAAATGTGAGATAAAATTGCCTGATTTTCCTCAATTCCCGGACATCAAACCCTTTACCGAAGTCAGTCGTCAGCTTTTTTGAAAGTTCTTCAAGTACAGCTTTCCCGTATTCTGCCCGCTTGTTGCCGTTCTGCTCGTCTTCGACAATCAGCTTGCCTATGTTCCAATAGGCTGAAACCATCGCAAAATTCACGGCTCTGTATGATGAAACACGAGCATCTGCCAGAATGTTTCTAATATTTAGATAAAGATTCACAAAACTACTATTCATTTTACACCTCAAAATATTTTTTTAAAAAGCTAAACAAACTCAAAAATCATATTTTTAAATTCTAAAATATCAAATTATTTTTTGTTTTTTATTTTAAGATTATTTTGGAATTTTTGTCTACGAATTTGCAATCCTTACAGACCCCTCAGCCTTCGGCAGCTCCCCTGAAATCAGGGGCGCCTTGACGGGGCGCCTAAAATCGGTAGAGACGTGACCCGACACGTCTCATTAAATCAGAAAAAAATAGGTATTCCGTCATGTTGAGCAACGCGAAACATCTATGACCTTGAACGGAAATGGGAATTATTTTGGGGAGTTATGTGTGTCCGGTTTCTATGATTTAGTGTTGTATTCCTTGCTCTTTTTTTCAAGAAGTTTGAAATCACAACAGAATTTCGCGATTTTGCCGGTGGAAACCTGCTTGTCATATAAATTCGAGGCTTTTTGAACAACTGAATCGATAATTTTGATGCAGAAAGAGTATTCGATGTTTAACAGGACTTTATATTTTTTCATATCTTCCGAATCATCGGGAGAAAAATTCAAGTTTATCTCGGAGTAAAGTCCTGGTTTTACAGGAATCATTTTTTTCAGATCTATGACTGAGATGATGTGTTTCAGCGAACCGTCGGGATTTTCCGTATAGATGCCGTTAAGTGCTTTTTCAGACCTTTCGCAGTTTTCAAAAATTAGAAAGCGGTCAATATCGACATTTTTCCAGGATTTGTGTTTTTCCTTCGCGGAAGAAAGCGGAATCACGTATTCATTCCCTTTGTCTTCCACAAGAATTCCAAGATAAGGTTTTGTTTCATAACCGACAGGCTGCCAGTATACTTCCTTGCAGAAATCGTGAAGATATTTCAAATATTTC
>CAJOFY010000029.1 GCA_905233945.1 uncultured bacterium
AATAACAATCTATCAACAAGATCATCTTTCCGGCTATCTAAAAACAACTAAACAAAACCTTGTTTTGCCTTGAACGATGTCGGATTTTAAATAAATTTTTTCGCAGTTTTTTAATCTGTTAGTTTAATCAGTATTCAAAAATATATAATAAAATCAAATAGTTGACACTGCGGAAGCTATAAATATCATCATCGAGAAAATTTTGGGCGGTCAAATTAAGAGGATTTCATGCTGTTAGATAAAAAACAGATGTCGGAAGAAGATATCAAGCTCAACTTTGTTACTCCGGCACTTCACAGTAAAGGCTGGCATGACAAAATTACAATGGAAACAGCGATTACAGATGGCAGAATCCATCTCGGCAGTAAGGGCAAAATGGCTGTTCGCGGCAAGCCTAAATTTGCTGACTATCTTCTTTATCTGAGTGTAAACAACCCGATTGCGGTAGTTGAGGCAAAGGATAATACCCACACTGTTTCTTTCGGTATGCAGCAGGCTATGGAATATGCTAAAATGCTTGATCTTCCGTTCGCATATAGTTCCAATGGTGACGGCTTCGTTGAGCATGATTTTCTTACCGGAGAGGAACGCGAATTCGGACTTGAGCAGTTTCCGACGGCTGATGAGTTGATTTCAAGATATAAATCCGAGCAAAACAACGGTACTGGACTTACAACAAATCAGGAAAAAATTATCGGGCAGCCCTATTACAGCAGTCAGAACACATATCCGCCGCGCTATTATCAGCGTATTGCCATCAACAGGACTTTGGATGCCATCGCAAAAGGTCAGGACCGGCTGCTTCTCGTCATGGCAACGGGAACAGGCAAAACTTATGTCGCGTTTCAAATAGTTTACCGCCTTTTGAAAAGCGGAATGAAAAGCAAAATTCTTTATCTTGCAGACCGCAATATTCTGGTGGATCAGTCGATTATTCAGGATTTTTCTCCGCTGAAAGATGTTATTCATAAAGTCAATGTCGCAAAAGACGACAAAACCAGGATCACTTCTTACGAAGTCTATTTTTCATTGTATCAGCAGCTTGTCGGGGATGATGATCAGGAACATTTTTCGGAACTTTTTCAGCCGGATTTCTTCGATCTTGTTATTGTCGATGAGTGTCACAGGGGATCAGCGAAAGAAGAAAGCCGCTGGCGCAGGATTCTGGAGTATTTCAGTTCCGCCACACAGATCGGTATGACGGCCACGCCCAAAGAAACAAAGTATGTTTCGAACATCGATTATTTCGGCGAACCGGTTTACACTTACAGCCTGAACAAAGGAATCGACGACGGTTTTCTTGCGCCTTTTAAAGTGGTAAATATCAAAACAAACATCGGTGACGGCTGGCGGCCTGCGCCGGGGCAGCTTGATAAATTCGGTAATCCGATCGAAGACCGGGTATATAACAACAGAGATTATGATTACAGCATTGTTATTGAAGACCGCATTCAGCAAGTGGCTTCGGAAATCACGAATTATCTTAAATTTACAGACCGCATGGCAAAAACCATAGTCTTCTGCGCTACTGAAGAAGCCGCAGAGCGGATGCGTGTCGCATTGATCAATCTGAACTCAGATATGGTGAAAAAGAATCCGGATTACATTGTCAGGATCACGGGAAGCGATGATTACGGCAAAAACAAACTCCAATATTTTATTTCCGTTTCTTCGAAATATCCTGTTATAGCCACGACATCGAAACTGCTTTCCACGGGAGTTGACTGCAAAATGACGAAGCTGATTGTTTTGGATCAGATAATCGGTTCAATGACAGAATTCAAGCAGATTATAGGCCGGGGAACACGTTTAAGAGAAAGAGACGGCAAACTCAGTTTTGCAATTATGGATTTCCGCAATGTCACGAACTTGTTTTCCGATCCTGACTGGGACGGTCCTATTGTAATTGATCCCGATTATCCGCCTGTAAAAAAGCCGGAACCCAATGATCCTAGTCTTCCGCCGATTGATTTTCCGGAACCTCCGGTTTCAGAGCCTAAAATCAAACCGATTGTTGATAAATCGGGCTGCCGTGTTGAGATAATTCAAAAAACTGTGTCTGTTTATGATCCGCACGGTATTTTGCTCAGGCAGGAAAGTATCACTGACTACACAAAAAAGAACATTGTCGGAGAGTATGCTTCTCTTGATAATTTCATCCGCGAATGGCGTAAAGATCCTGAAAAAAGAACAATTATAAACATGCTTTCAGAACGCGGCATCAATATTGAACAGATGAAGACCGAAAACGGTATGTCTGATGTTGATGATTTCGATTTTATATGCCATGTAGCTTATGACAAGAAGCCTCTTACACGCAGAGAAAGGGCGAACAATGTGAAAAAACGCGATTTCCTCAGCAGATACAACGGTGTTGCCAGAGAAATTCTTGAAGCACTGCTTGACAAGTATATGAATGACGGAATTTCCGATATATGCAACACGGAAATTTTGAAACTCGAGCCTTTCCTGAAATACGGGAAACCCTCCAGAATTTCTGAATTTTTCGGCGGTAGAGAAGGATATCTGGAAGCGGTTAAGAAACTGGAAGAAGAAATCTATATGGATGAGGTAATTTAAATATGGGCAATTTATCGGGTTTTGTAAAGCGTCTCCGCGATATTATGAGAAACGACGCCGGTATCAACGGCGACGCTCAGCGTATCGAACAGATTGCATGGATGCTTTTTCTCAAAGTATATGACTCCAAGGAATCAGACTGGAAATTTGACGATCAGAATTATGTTTCGATCATTCCTGAAGAATGCCGCTGGGTGAACTGGGCGCATGATGACAAGTCCGGCAGGGCTATGACTGGTGAAAGACTTCTTGATTTTGTCAACAATACGCTTTTCCCGACTTTGAAAAAACTGCCGGTCGATGCTTCCACGCCGATAAAACAGGCTATCGTGCAGACGACTTTCGCCGATGCGAACAACTACATGAAAGACGGAGTTCTGCTTCGTCAAATTATCAATATCATTGACGAACTTGATCTTTCCGATTACGAGGAAAGTCACGCTTTCGGCGAAATATACGAATCGATTTTGAAAGAGCTGCAAAGTGCGGGTTCAGCCGGTGAATTCTATACGCCGCGTGCTGTTACAGACTTTATGGCTCAGATGATAAAACCACAGATCGGTGAAAAAATGGCCGACTTCGCATGCGGAACAGGCGGCTTTCTTACAAGCTGGCTGAAAGAGCTCGAAAAAAAGGTAAAAACAACTGCCGACCGTGCCGAGTTCGGCACTTCAGTTTACGGTATCGAGAAAAAGCAGTTCCCGTATATGCTCTGCATCACAAATATGCTTCTGCATGATCTCGATGTTCCGCAGGTGTTCCACGACAACAGTCTTCTTCATGATGTGCTTGACTACACGGAACATGACCAGTTTGATGTTGTGCTGATGAATCCTCCTTATGGCGGCAGTGAAAAGGCCGAGGTCAAGAACCACTTTCCGGCTGATCTTGCAAGTTCCGAAACTGCTGATCTCTTTCTTTCTGTCATCATGTACCGCTTGAAAAAGAACGGACGTTGCGCTGTGATCATTCCGGACGGATTTCTTTTCGGTACAGACAACGCAAAAATCAACATCAAGAAAAAACTTCTTTCGGAGTTCAATCTTCACACCGTAATTCGTATGCCGCAGAGTGTTTTTTCGCCTTATACATCGATTACAACGAACATTCTCTTCTTTGAACGCACCGGACGCACAACGGAGACTTGGTTTTATCGTCTCGATATGCCGGAAGGGTACAAGCATTTTTCAAAGACAAAGCCGATGAAACTGGAACATTTCGCTCCTGCGGTGGAATGGTGGAACAACCGTGTCGCAATCAATGAAGACGGTTTTGACAAAGCACGAAAATTCACTGTGAAAGAACTCTCTGAAGATTTGGGATACAACCTTGATCAATGCGGCTATCCGCATGCTGAAGAAGAAATCCTCGCACCTATGGATTTGATTCAACGCTATCAGGAAGAGCGTGCCTCGCTTAGTGCTCTTGTCGATAATGCTTTAAAAAATATAGTCAAAGGTTTAAACGGTGAAAAAATCAATCCATTGCCGAATACAGCAGAGAACGCACTAGGACGATTGGTCGAAATTGATAAATGCTTCCCGGAAGATATGAAGAAATCCATCCTGCAATATGCGATTCAAGGCAAATTGGTGCCGCAACTACCCGAAGAAGGAACAGCAGAAGAATTGTATAAGCAGATTCAAGCTGAAAAGCAGAAACTCATCAAAGAAGGAAAAATAAAAAAAGAAAAGCCTCTGCCGGCAATTTCAGAAGATGAACTACCGTTTGAGATTCCAGAAAGCTGGAAGTGGGTAAGGTTTAATACAGTTATTTCTTTGTTATCTGGTGCTGATTTGACACCGAACAAGTATAATGCTTCGGAAAAAGGTATTCCATATCTTACTGGAGCAAGTAATATTGAAGAAAACAGCATTTTAATAAATCGTTGGACTGAAAATCCAAAGAATATAGCACATTTTGGCGATTTACTTCTAACTTGTAAAGGGACTGTTGGTAAAACCGCAGTTTTAACCGAAAAAGAAGTTCATATAGCTCGTCAGTTTATGGCGATAACACCTATTTTGCTGGATATAATCTATGTACAGCGTTTTATCGAGAATCAGGTCGAAAGCTTTAAATTTAAGGCAAAAAGTATGATTCCCGGCATAGAAAGAGAAAATGTCCTCAAATTAGCTTTTCCTCTCCCACCACTGGCCGAGCAGAAGAGGATTGTCGCGAAGTTGGAAGAGTTGCTGGAATTAAGTGGAAAATTAAAAAAATAAGCGGTATTTCAGCTTTTCGTGATTTTACTGGCTCCCTTAGGGGAGCTTTTTTTATTCAGGAAATGTGTCTGAAAGATGTTTTGTTCGCGCTCTAGGCGTTTTTGTATTTCTTGTTGACGTAGAACTGCTGTGCGATGCCAAGCAGCGTGTTGACGAACCAGTAAAGGGTCATTCCGCTCGGAAGCATGAGTGAAATCCAGGTGAAAACTATCGGCATGGTGTACATCATGATTTTTGCCTGCTTGTTGTCGCCGGTCTGCGGTGTGAATTTGGTCTGCAGAAGCATCATCACGCCGAGTGAGATCGGGATTATGTAGTACGGGTCTTTTTCGGAAAGGTCGGTGAGCCAGAAGGGCAGGAACGGCGCGTTGAAAAGCTCGACCGCGTTCTGGATCATGTAGTAAAGCGCGATGTAAACCGGCATCTGGATGAACATCGGAAGGCAGCCGCCGAGCGGATTGATGTTCTCTTTCTGGTAGAGAAGCATCGTCTCTTTGTTCAGCGTCTCTTTGTCGTCTTTGTATTTTTCCTGAAGTTCTTTCAGTTTCGGCTGAAGCGCCTTCATTTTGTTCATCGACTTGTAACTTGCGTTCGAAAGCGGCCAGAGCAGGAGTTTTACGACAATCGTGAGGAGGATTATTGCAAGACCGTAGTTTCCGAGGAAGCCGTAAAAGAAGTTGAGTGCGAGAAGAAGCGGCTCTGCGAGGAATGAAGTCCAGCCGAAAGTGATGGTTTTTTCAAGCCCGAGCTCTTTCTGTTTCAGCAGTTCGCGCTCTTTCGTGCCGTAGTATACCGAAAACTCTTTCGTTACGCTTTCGCCGGGGTTGACGATGATCTTTTCAGCAGTCGCCGTGAAGCGCGAAAGATTTTTTTTGGAATCGATCTCAGCCGCCGCGTGAAGTTTGTTTTCCGGCGAGATAACAGCAAAAATGAAGTATCCGTAGTTCACACCGATCCAGTTTACCGAATCTCCTGCTTCGAAAAAGTCCTTGATGTCGCCGCTGTCTTCGAGTTCGTCGAACTTTCCGTCGGAATTCTGGGCGACGATTTTGAATTTTTTGTTGTAGGACGAAAGAATGTCGGAGTTTTCAAACTGCGAATCAAAAGAAACAGCCGGGGTCCACTCAACAGCATTTTCGCCGTTGTTGACTATCGTTTTTGCAACCGTGATGTTGAAATTGTCCTTCAGAGTGATCGTTTTCTGCTCGGTAACACCCTGGTTTTCATAGACAAAAGTGACGGAATCGGCGCTTTTTGCAGCGAGTTCGTAAGCTGGTTCGGTGCCGAAAACGGAGCTCATTGCCGGAAAGTATGCGCCCTGTGCAAGACCGATTGAAAGATCGACTTCCTTAGATTTGTATCTTTCCTCTGTGATGAGCGATTTCGTGACTTTTCCGCCCAAAGTCGAGAAAGTGAGTTCAAGCGCTTCGTTCGCAATACTTCCAGTTTTTTCGGGGTTGGTTTTGTCCGCCGTAAGCTGCGCCGTCGCGACATTTGTGTTTGCAGCCGGTTTTTCGGTGATGATTATATTTTTCGGTGCGCCGTCAGCCGTTTTTTCAGCCTGTTCAGCCTGCTCCTGCTGCTGCTTTTTTACAGCTTCAGGATCGGGTTTCGGGGCAAAAAACTCGCTCCAGATGAACATTACTGCAACAGAAAGGATCATTGCGATTATGAAGTTTTTGTTCATGTCAAACTCCTATTTTACAGGGTCGTAACCACAGTTTTTGTTTAAAGGATTGCAGCGGAGGATCCGCCAGATTCCCAAAACTAAGCCTTTGAAAGCGCCGTATTTTTCGATTGCCTGGATCATGTAGGTCGAGCAGGTCGGATAAAAACGGCACTGCCCGCCGAAATATGGCGAGAGGAATTTTTTATAAAGATTGACGAGAAATATCAGAAACTTTGCCATTGAATTTCTCCGCAAAATAGAGGAAATCGCGCTTGATATCCTCAAAAGTGAACTCGCTTTTTCTCGGAATTATCACTAAATCGAGTGGTTTTTTGAAAGCGGCGCGGTTGAGCCTGAAAACCTCGCGTATCCACCTTTTTGTTCTGTTTCTCGTGACGGAATCACCGACTTTTTTCGTGACGATAAGACCGAGTCTCATTCTGTCAGATTCCATGAAGTTGAAGACAAGCAGTTTGGTCTTAAAAACATTTCCGGAAGTTTTTAACCGGAAATAATCATGACCTTTTCTGATTTTATCCTGTTTGGAAAAAGAAAAAACCAAAAGATTTTCGCCGACTACTTTTCAAATATAGCAACTGAAAGAAGCTTTCTGCCTTTTTTTCTGCGTGCTTTGATGACGTTTCTGCCGTCAGCAGTTCTCATTCTTTTTCTGAAGCCGTGAGTTCTTTTTCTCGAAATTTTGCTCGGCTGATATGTTCTTTTCATAACAAATCTCCATAAATAAATGACCCAAACCAAAAAACCGCGATAGCATACTCATGAAATCCGGAAAGTCAAATTTTAAATCGTGAAACGGGCGGGATGACATATTTGACAGAATCCTGAAATATTGACAAAAATACCTGCAAAAGTATTTCTGTGCCGGTTTTAGCAGGTTCATAAAAGTTACAGATTGATTTAAGGAAATTTTTACTTCGACAGGCTCACCAACCGAATAAATTGAAGGAGGAGACATGACCAACTACGATATTCTTTTGAAACAGGCAACTGAGCTGCTTGAGAGCGAGCTTTGGGCGGTTTCGGCACTAAGCAACCTTTCATCGCTCATCATGGTTTCGCTTGAAAACCTGAACTGGGCAGGATTTTACATCATGCGTAACGGCGTTCTTACAGTCGGGCCTTTCCAGGGGAAGCCTGCGTGCATCCACATTCCGCTTTCGAAAGGGGTCTGCGGAGCCTGCGCTTCGAAAAATGAAACCATGCTTGTTCACGATGTCCACGAATTCCCAGGGCATATCGCATGCGACAGCGCCTCGAATTCCGAAATCGTCGTTCCGATCCACTCAAACGGAAAACTCGTTGCCGTTCTCGATATCGACAGTCCCCTGACAAACCGATTTTCCGAAGCCGACAAAACCGGGCTTGAAAAACTGGTGCGGCTTCTGGAAGAAAAACTCGTGTGGTGATATATGATAAAATTTACAGCAAACTTTTAGGATGATTGGAGGAAACAAATGAGTATTCAGGAAAGAGCGGAAAAAGGTGCGGCATACAAAGCCGAGGGACGTTACAACTGCACAAGATCGGTATTAGCGGCATTCAGCGACATCGTGAAAATCGACGAGAATGAGCTCGCCTCGCTGACAGCAGGATTCGTCGGAGGAATGGGAAACATGGAAGGGACATGCGGCGCGCTTGTCGGAGCGATCATGGTCGCCGGAATACTTTCCGAAGGCAACGGAACGCTCAAATATTCAAGGATCATCGTAGATAAATTCAAAGAGCTTTGCGGCGCAACGATCTGTAAGGATCTTAAAGGGATCGACGGCACGCACTATCTGTGCAGCTGCCCCGACTGCATCAAAAACGCGATTTTAGCTGTGGGCTGTGCATTCGATATCGATTCCGGCGAAGCGAAATAAGTTTTTATACTGAAAAAAAGCTCAGGATTTTCTTTCTGGATCAGGCAGTTTGACAAGTTCTTCAAGTGTTCTGAAGAGAGCCGCCGGTTCTATCGGTTTGCTCAGATGCGCGTTGAGTCCCGCCTGAAGGCTGCGCTGGACATCGTCGTCGAATGCGTTGGCGGTCAGAGCGATGATCGGAATGGTTCCTGCATCGGAGCGTTCCATGGAGCGGATCACTCTTGTAGATTCAAGCCCGTCCATCACAGGCATACGCATATCCATCAGAATGGCGGCGTAGTATCCAGGATCGTGCGATGCGAACATTTCCGCCGCGATTTTTCCGTTTTCCGCTGTATCGACTTCGATTTTGCGCATTCCAAGAATCATTTTCACGATTTCGGCATTTACCGGTACGTCTTCGGCCAAAAGTATGCGGCATCCGGTCAGATCGACTCCGGTGCTGCCGTATTTTTTCCCGCAGCCGCTCTGTGACTTTTCTCCGCCCGCTGTTTCAGAGTTCTTTGCGGCAGATTCTTCGAGTGTGACTGTTACAGTGAAAGTCGTTCCTTTCCCTTTTTCGCTTTCCACGGAGATAGTTCCGTTCATCAGCTCGACAATGCTTTTTGTGATCGCCATGCCGAGACCGGTACTTCCGTAACTGCCGGCTGCTGAAGAATTTTCCTGGCTGAAAGTGTCGAAAATATGAGGCAGAAACTCTTTGCTTATCCCTATTCCGGTATCACTGGCAACGAACTTCAGCACGACTTTACCGTCAGAACGGGAATCTTCCGCGACTTCGAAGTTCACCGACCCGCCCTCAGGGGTGAATTTGACGGCATTTCCCAGAATGTTGATCAATATCTGCTTGAGTTTCATGGCATCACCGATGTAGCACTCGTCAAACTGCCCGTTGAGAGTGCACTTGTATGCAAGCCCTTTGTCTTTGCACTGCCCGCCGATTATGCTGTTTACCTGATCGATAGCCCTGGAGAAGGTGAACGGTTCGGTCCTGAGTGTCATCCGTCCTGACTCTATACGGCTCATGTCGAGGATATCATTGATGATTTCAAGCAGATGGCGGGCGGAAACCCCGATCTTTTCAAGATGCTTTTTCACTTCACTGCTTGCCGTCGGATCGCTGGCGGCGATAGTGTTCAGGCCTATGATCGCGTTCATGGGGGTGCGGATTTCATGGCTCATGTTGGATAGAAATACCGTCTTCGCCTTGTTGGCGCGTTCCGCCTCGGCCAGTGCAGTTACCAGTGCCTTTTTGCTTTCGGCGAGTTCGTCTTTCTGCGCCTGTTCGCGAAGCAGCGATTTTTCAAGCTTTCTGCGGTACTCATCCTTTTCGTCCTCAACGACAAAAGTGTGGAGCAGGCATGTTCCGACCATATATCCCATCGCGTAGAAAGGCCACAGCGGATAGATGATCTGGAAAGCTATCAGAACGATCATGGCGATTCCGAAGAGGCCGATTGTAAGGTTTCTCCGCTGCACTTTTCCCTCGGTTCTGAGAGTGACATGAAGCGTGTAGGCCGATGTGAGCAGAAACATCAGGATCTGGATTGCGAGAGTGACGTGTCTGATACTTTCCGCGTGGTAAACGCCGTTTTCATCGAACCAGAACATGACAGGATGAAAAATATTGAGCGTTATCACAATGATCTCGAATACGAAAAACGCCCATCCGGTATACCGCAGTATCTTGTCGAAAACGTTTCCTCTTTCCAGATAATCGACTACATACTGCGTCCACAGAAGCACTGCAGCCGCCATTGCCGCGAAATAGAGCGTCGTATCGGCGAATTGTATCTTTGTCATCCGGTATTCGTCGAAGACACCCCACAGTGCATCGGTGACATAGTAGCTGAGCACTGCCAGAAGAAACCAGCAGTAAGTGTTCCGGGTGCCTGCAATAGCGTCCTTCCTGGTCAGAAACACATCCCGGTTCGTGATCACCAGTATGATTGCTGCTAAAATTCCTATGATCGAATATGTCATATCACACCTTTTACAGTTAAAAAAACCGCAGGATGATACAATAAAAATTCAGATGTTTCAATATAGGAGGCTTGTTTTTGACAGATTATCCGTTTTTCGGCTATGATCACGCGTTTTTTTGAAGAATTTAAAGATAAAGGAGTAGGGAATGAGCAGCTGGCTCTATCGCAGATTCAAAAATATGGCGGCAAAACCGGTCGGGATTCTGGGAAAGATCATGGTGAAAAAGCTCAACGGAGAGCGTCACGCAGTCCTTGCCGACTGGGGATTTTCGCACTTGAAAGTTCCTGAAAACGCCGACTGTCTCGACTGCGGCTGCGGCGGCGGAGCGAACGTTAAACGCCTTCTCGGCATGACGAAAGGTCGCGTTTACGGAGCAGATTTTTCAAAAGTGGCGGTCGCAGAGACGAAAAAAATCAACAAAAACGAGGTCAAAAGCGGCAGATGCCAGGTCTTTCTTGCCGACGTGAAAAAACTTCCGTTCGAAGACGGTTCTTTCGATGTAGTGACTGCATTCGAAACGATATATTACTGGCAGCTCGAGGATTCTTTCAAAGAAGTCTTCCGAGTCCTTAAAAAGGGCGGCGTCTTCATGATAACAAACGAAGCTGCCGGCCGCATTCCCGAAAATTTCGAGTGGGAAAAAACAATAAAAGGGCTTAAAATCTACAATGCCGCACAGATAAGTTCGGCCTTGAAATCGGCAGGTTTTGCTGAAATCACAGTCGATGAAATTGCGGAAAAGGATTATATATGTGTTATTGCTTGTAAAAAATGAAAAAAAGGAGTCAACATGAAACTTTTGGTATGTTACGCGCTTGAATGCGAAAAAATCACGGTGCCTTTTGAGGGCGAAGTCAAGTATCTTCAGATGGGAATTGCTAAAATGCAGGCCTCTGTTTCGGCGGCCGAGGCTATCGCAGCCGAAAAACCCGACATGGTTATGAACATCGGTACGGCGGGAACTTTCCGCCATAAAGTCGGCGATATCGTTGTCTGCCGCAAATTTATAGACAGGGACCTTATCAAAGTGAAAATTCCTGAAATTATAGATTATATCGATCTCAGCAGTGAGACTCTTCCAGCGTTTCAAAAGCTTGCCGAAATGCCGGTGGGCGAATGCAGCACGGGCGATACTTTTGTCACAAGCGCCGGTGAAATGGATTCGGATGTGTGCGATATGGAATCGTTTTGCATCGCCTACATCTGCAAAAAGCACAAAATCCCGTTCGTTTCGGTGAAAGTTGTGAGCGATGTCGTAGGTTCGAACTCGGTCAAGGACTGGCAGGAAGCCACTAACGAAGCTATCGAAAAACTTCAGAACTTCTTTTATTCTTTGCAGTGAAACTCTATTGTGCACCTGTCGCGGAGCTGGCGCAGCATCCTTCTTCTCTGCCTTAGTCTCGGATTCTGGATGATCCAGACGCCTGCCATTTCCCACATCGCGAAGGCGCCGATCGTAGAAAGGATCGTGAAAGCGACTTTGTCGACAAATTTTTCGAGGCTGATGCTGACTGCTATGAATATGGCTCCGAGGAAGAACATCCACAGCTGGCGCGTAATATTGGTTCTTGCTTCGCGTTTCAGAAGCTGCCACTCCTCGTCATTCCAGTCTGCGAATGCCTGTTTCATGCGCTCTTCATCGACAGGCTGCTTCGTGACGATGATTATCCGCATATCCTGATGCTGACTGATCCTGCGCTGCTTGAGTTCGATGTATTCACGCAGATCCGTGCTGAGTTCCGGATTTCCGCTGTAGTGGTTGTAAAGGTCTGACTCGCAGTTCGCTCTTATGATGATGTCTTTCATCGCTGGTTTTTCTCCTTAAAATACCGAAAAAACGCGGCATTTTAGGTTTTTTGATAGTGATGACAAGTTTTTGCGGTGATGTCATGTTGAGCGTAGCGAAACATCTCTGACCTGACTAACCCCTCAGGCTCTGAGAGCCAGCTCCCCTGCTTCAGGGGCGCCGAAAATCGGTGGAATATCCGAGCCGTCTCCAGTGTGGCGAGGGGAACTCGCTCTGCTCAGAATGACGCTAAATTTCAGAACTTTTCAGCCCATTTCGCGAGTTCGGCTTTATCGATCCTGCCGTTCAGCAGTTTTCCTTCGATGATCTGCGCTTTCGGTGCGCAAAGCAAAAGGAGGAGTGAAAAATATAGAATTTTTATATTGACTTTTAAAAATTTCAAACTAATATTTGTATTGAAGGGTCAAGAGTGCCGCCTTTATGTGGTGCGTCGAGGTTTCTCGCTTGGCCCTCTTTTTTTTCTGAGAGGGTTTAATGTATCTTCTTTATGCGGATGATTCGGGTGTTTCATCAGATTCCAATGTAAAATTCAGTGTTTTGGCAGGTTTTGCGACTTTTGAAAATCAGACTTTCTGGATTCAAAAAGCGGTAGATGAAATCATGCTTAAGCATATAGGTCGTGCAGATTTGGAGTTGCATACAAGCCCGATCCGATGCGGTAAGGGTATTTTGCGCGGATTTCCCAAAGACAAAAGGGAAGCTGTTATAAAAGATACGCTGAATTATATAAAAGATAACTATCCGCGTCAGTTCGTCTTGTTCGGTGCTGTAATAGACAACACAAATGATGATGTTCAGGAAGAATTGTTTTCCCAGCTCACAAGCCGTTTTGACAAATTCTTAAAACGCAGGTTTTTAAAACACGATGAATCGGCCAGAGGACTTGCAATTTTTGACAAATCAAAAATGGAAAACAAGTATCAGAATTGGTCAAAAATTTATCAGACACTTGGAAACCGCTGGAATGAAAAATTGAACAATTTCGCTGAAGTTCCTCTGTTTTTGGATTCTGCAATATCAAGAAGCATCCAAGTCGCGGATCTTATTGCTTTCGCTTTGTTCAGAGCATTCGAATATAAGGATGATTCCTATTACTCAATTATCAGAGACTGCTTCGATAAAGATAGAGTTCTGCAGCACGGACTCTATATCTTGGAAAAATAAATTTCAGAACTGTTCAGCCCATTTCGCGAGTTCTGCTTTGTCGATCCTGCCGTTGAGCAGTTTTCCTTCGATGATCTGTGCTTTCGGTGCGCTCGGCTGAAGTTCCTTCACGGTGTTTCCGAAACCGCTTCCGCCGCTCGTTGCGAAGAGGACTACTTTCTTTCCGCTGAAATCGTAAGCTTCAAGAAAACTGTTGATGATGTGCGGCGCAACATACCACCAGATCGGAAAACCGATGAAAATCACGTCGTAATCTGAGATTTTTGCATTTTTGTCGGCAAGTTTCGGGCGGCTTTTCTTGTCGGCCATCTCAACGCTGGAGCGCGATGATTTGTCTCTCCAGTCGAGATCGTTGCTTGTGTATTTTGTCTCAGGCCTGATTTCATAAAGTTCGGCTTTTGCGGCTTCCGCGAGTTCTTTCGCCGCTCTTGCAGTCGTTCCGCTCGCGCTGAAATAGGCGACTAATTTTTTCGGCATCTTCTTTCCTCCATCATTTTGTTGCTGAACACTCTTTTTTGTACTTTCCGCAGCCGGTTTTTTCGTTTCGGACTTTCCCTGAGCGAAGAGAACAGCCGCAAGCAGTGCAACGACTAACATCACAATAACTTTTTTCATTCGATCCTCCAAAAAACGGTTTGATTTCACTCTCCGGCAATGCTCAAAAGCATTCCTGAACGCCGTATTTTATAGAAAACTGACACGATGTCAAAATAAATAATTGACACGATGTCATTTTTATTTATTCTGACGCTGTGACGTGATAATGTTCGTTTTAACTAAAAGGAGGCTTTTATGAACGGAAACTTTGTTTATTCAAACCCTACAAGGCTTTATTTCGGTGACAAATCTCTTGATTTCCTGAAAGACGAGCTTGCCAAATACGGCAGAAAAATCATGCTGAGTTACGGCGGCGGTTCTATCAAAAAGAACGGGATTTACGATGCTGTCATGGAAATTCTCAAAAGTTCAGGCAAGGAGGTTTTCGAGGACCCCGGTGTTATGCCGAATCCGACTGTTGAAAAACTGTTCGAAGGGTGCAGGATCGCACGCGAAAACGATGTCGATTTCATTCTTGCGGTAGGCGGCGGCTCTGTTGTCGACTATGCAAAAGGCGTTGCTGTGTCGGCATGGTATGACGGTGATCCGTGGGAAAAATACTATCTTAAAATGGAAAATCCGGCAAACAGGATCCTTCCTCTGGGATGCGTTCTTACTATGGTCGGAACAGGGAGCGAAATGAACGGTGGATCGGTTATCACGAACCATGAGCAGAAACTCAAAATCGGCCATGTTTTCGGCGAGGAACTCTACCCGAAATTCGCGATTTTAAACCCGAAATACACTTTCTCGATCCCGAAAAGGCAGATGATCGCCGGATTTTTCGACATCATGTCGCACATAATGGAGCAGTATTTCTCTGGCGACGACGACAACACTTCCGACTATATCGCTGAAGGTCTCATGCGCTCGCTCATTCACTCATCGCGCATCGCTGTCAAAAATCCTGAGGATTACGAGGCGAGAAGCAACATCATGTGGATCGCGACATGGGCACTCAACACCCTCATCGGAAAAGGAAAACCTCAGGACTGGATGGTCCACATGATCGGCCAATCGATAGGAGCTTTCACCGATGCGACTCACGGAATGACTCTTTCGGGCGTGTCGCTTCCTTACTACCGCGTTTCCATGAAAGACGCGCCGTGGAAATTCGCCCGTTTCGCAAAAAATGTCTGGGACGTTGACTGCGCAGGCAAAAATGACGAGAAAATCGCGGAAGAAGGACTTCAGGCGATGGAAAACTGGATGAAGGAACTCGGTCTTTGCCTTCATATTGCGGAACTCGGCGTTACAGAAGAGATGTTCGAAGGAATCGCTAAAGGGACTTTCCTCATCAATTCAGGCTATCACAAGTTCACGAAAGATGAAATCATTCAGATTTTGAAAGAGAGTATGTGATAAACCGAAAGAGTGTTCGTTCATGGAGGATTTATGAAAAAACTCGTTTTTATGCTGATTTTTCTTGTATTTGCTCTTCAGTCAAACGCTAAAGAAATTCCTGCTCCGCCTAAGGATTTTGTTCTTATCAAGGGCGGGACTTTTATGATGGGAAGCCCTGAAAACGAGGACTGGAGAAGCAACGACGAGACGCAGCATAAAGTTACGGTTGCCTCTTTTTACATGGCGAAATACGAGGTGACCCAGAAACTTTGGCGCGAGGTTACAGGGAAGAATCCCTCATCTTTTACGGGCGACAATCTGCCGGTTGAAAATGTGACATGGCTTGAAGCTGTGGAGTTCTGCAACGCTCTTTCAAAGCGGGAGGGAAAAACTCCGGCGTATTCGGTTAAAGACGGAGGCCAAACTATTGTCTGGGACCGCAGTGCCGACGGTTACCGTCTTCCGACCGAAGCGGAATGGGAGTATGCTGCCCGCGCAGGAACAAAAACCCCGTTTTATTCGAAAAAAGTGCCGGGAGCAGACGATGTGAATTTTTACGGGCATTATCCCTACCAGATCGAACAGAATTATTTCAACGATGAGGTTCTGGAGACAAAACCGGGTGTTTACCGCGGAAAAACGCTTGCTGTCGGAAGTTTTTCACCTAATCCGAACGGACTTTACGACATTTACGGGAACGTCGGTGAATGGTGCTTCGACTATTACGGTTCTTACGGGGTTTCGACAGGCTCAACCACCGTGGAAAATCCGTATGGTACTGCAAGCGGAACACGCAGGGTATACCGCGGCGGAGGCTGGAACGATTTCGGCAAAAATCTCCGAAGTGCCTATCGTGCGGCAATGCAGCAGTCAAGCCGCGCATACAATGTCGGGCTGCGTCTTGTTTTAAACGCCGGGAACTCCGTTAAGGGCACCATCACAACGCATGAAGAGGCTCTCACGAAAACCGCAAATGGTAAAACTCTTGTTGTTTTCTATTCATGGAGTGGAAACACACGCGGCGTTGCAAAGGAAATCGAGCGTCAGACAGGCTTTGACACAATCGAACTGAAAATGGAAAAACCTTATTCGACAAGTTACAACGAGGTTCTGAACGAAGCCCAGCGCGACCAGCACACGCAGTCCCGTCCAGCGCTCAAAACGAAGATCGACGGCAAAAAATGGGCTGAATACGACACGATTATCATAGGTTACCCGAACTGGTGGGCAAGCATACCGATGCCGATAGCAACATTTCTTGAAAGTTACGATTTTTCGGGGAAAACGATAGTTCCATTCTGTTCTCATGGCGGCGGAAGGTTCGGCCAGAGTGTCACGGCTATAGCAAAACTTGCGCCGAAAGCCAGAATCGGGGAAGGACTTTCCGTGCATTATTCCGGCGGAAGCAGCCTCCCGAAAGATGTTGAAAAGTGGCTTGAGAAGAACGGTGTGAAAAGGAAATAATGTTCGTTTAATTTAAGGTATGGTGTTAGCGATGAAAAGAATAAAAACAGTTGTAAATATTCTGATGACACTGCTTCTGATGGTCGTGATGGCTTATCACTATACCGGTCCGATGTGGCATGAAATAACGGGAACGGCGATGTTCGTCCTTTTTATCGTCCACAATGCACTGAATTACAGGTGGTATAAGTCGCTTGCAAAAGGCCGGTACAATGCGGCGCGGGTCTTCATGCTGGTCACTAACTGTCTGCTTATTGCCGATATCCTGCTGCTCATGCTTTCGGGAATAAGCATGTCTTTCTATGTTTTCAAATTTCTTCCCGATTCCGTTTCGATCCCTTCGGCGAGAAGCATCCATTTGATCGCATCTTATGCAGGATTTCTTCTGATAAGTTTCCACATCGGCCTGCATATACGTGGTGTGTTTGGGAAAATATGTAATAAAATCAAGTTGTTTTCTGAAAAACAAAAGGGACTCGGCTTTATCCGGGTTTTGTTCGTTTTGTCGGTTGCTGCGGCGTGTTTCTACGGGGTATATGCTCTGAAGGAGAGAAATTTCTGGGGATATATTTCAGGCAGCTCGATGTTCGCTTTTTTTGATTATGAGGAGCTGCCGCTCTGGTTTTTCCTCGATTATGCAGCGATCATGTTTCTTTTTGTTATGTCTGCGTTTTTATTGCAGAAACTGTTTGCGATCGGATTGAAAACAATAGCAGGAAACGCGGTCCGGAACATCACGGAACACAAAATGCGCTATTCAGTTATTTCTGGAATTCTGGTGCTTGTTGCAGTGCTTTTTGCGATTTTCGGAGTTTCTTATATCAGAAGGCATTTCCAGCCGGTGAATGTAGACCGCGCCGAGGCGACTCGTACTGAAAGGATAGACATGAAAGGAAAGAAAGGGATCATCGTTTACTTCACAAGAGTAGGGAACACAGCCTTTGCGGACGATGTCGATGCCGTTTCAAGCGCATCTCTTATGACCGACGGTGCAAATCTCGTCGGAAACAGCGAACTTCTCTCTGAAATGTTAGCAAATGCAACAGGTTATCCTGTATACGCAATAAAAACGAAAGACAAATACTCATCAAGCTATTCCGGCACAGTCAGCGAAGCAGGGCAGGAGTTCAGAGGGGAAAGAAGTGTCGAACTGGAGAACGATGTGCCCGAACTTTTGGAATATGACACCGTTATTCTGGTCTATCCGCTCTGGTGGTGGACGCTTCCGATGCCTGTGCAGAAATTTCTGACTGAAAACAAACTTGAGGGCAAAACACTTTATTCTTTGGTCACTCACGGCGGCAGCGGCTTCGGCTCAGCCATTCAGAATACTGCAAAATTTACTGCGGCGAAGGTCAGTCCCGATGCACTAGCAGTCTATGACGACGAGGTGACGGCTGCGCTCCCGAAGGTTAAGTCATGGCTGGAAAAAATTGCGGCAGATAACGGTTGATACAAAACTATTTCGTTTTCTTTGGAATCAAATTGATTAGCCATACAATTTTGCATATCATTATTTAATCAAACAGTTTTTGCAAATTAAGAATATTAATTTTCTAATATATATCAACAAAAAATTTCATCATTAAGAAAATTGCATCGTTTAGTCCAATCTTGAAAAAATTTTGACTTTTTTGGCAAACACAACAAATTTTGCTGAGATCGTTTGAAAACGGAGCAAAACCAATGACCTTACTCGATGAAATAAAATCCGGCGAGAGCCGAACTCTTGAATCGGCGATAAATTCAGGAATTGGCGATAAATACTGAAATCGGCGATAAAGTGGTGATAATTTGGGGGAAATATAAATGAATAAAGATTTGAACATATCGGATTTTCGTGAAGGCAACCGAATTGAAGCGAAACTCGCAAAAGGTGGGCTTTGGTATTTTTCACTAATTATTAGACTCAACAAAAAATACTCTAATATTTTGAAATTATTAAGAAAAACCAATGTTTTCAGAGTTGGAATTTATGAGAATAAAATTAGTAAATATTGGGTTTTTCGACCAGTTTTTGGGATCGGGCATCGGGGTGTCTTAAAGTTTCTTAAAAATTCTTAAAATTTACAAGGTGGCAAAAATATTGCATTTTTCAGTTGTTTTGAGAGACAAAACAACAAAATTCTTAAGAAAAAATCCCACCGAAGTTTTTGCACAAATCCAACCGAAGTTTTTCAACAAACCAACTGAAGTTTCTGAATAATCCAACTGAAGTTTTTAAGGCAGATCTGAAAGTTTTTTTTGATCTCGAACATAATTAAGAACAGCCATTTTCCGTTCTTCCGGGAGCTTTTCTATTATATGTATGATTTCTTCCAACAAAGGATCCAAAACAGCCGGTTCGGAGGAACGAAACATTTGTCCTTCTCCAGTTAAGAGCCAACGCAAATCAACAGAATAAATTTTCTCTATAAGTAGAGCAATTTCCGCCGTTGTGTGAAGTTTTCCTGACTCTAAATCTTTAATTTTTGACCAATTAAAACCAAGTTTTTCACCAAACTCAGATTGAGTCATTTTTAACAAGTCTCTGATTTCCTTAATTCTTTTTCCTCTCAAAACACTACCTCCACAATTTAGATAAAATTTTCTCTAAAAAGTGTTGACATAGAGAATTTTTTCTCTATTATCTGACAGCGAGTGAAAAATTTCACTCTGTTTTATGATAGGAGGAGCGGTGAAAAAATCAAGAAAAGAAACAGCTTTGAAGGCACGATGGATAGCTTTTAAAACATGGCTCATAATGAACGAAATCACGCAGTCAGAGTTAGCCACAAAACTTGGAATCAGTGTTTCAACAATTTCCATGATGATTGAACGCGGCAAATTCACAGACGGCGTTTTCGCTGAATGGTGGGATAAAAACATTATTAAAAAAGAGGTAGAAGCATGAGTAAAAGCACAAAAGAAAATTTAATCGCGTTTGTTTTCGGTTGTCTGGTTGCATTTTTGATCGCATGGGTCGTTGTCCGCGACATTGACAAAGATGTTAAACGCGAATGCGGAATGAAAAGATTCGACAACGCACCGGAATACTGTGTTCAATGGTGGGATGCAAACGAAGTCGAATAAAAATAATGAAAAACCTTTTCTCAAGATCTGAATTAGTTGAAATTCTTTGTGGTCAAATATCTCAAAGAGGGATAGATGACGCAATCAAGAAACGCAACGACGCAGGTCTTTTTTCACTTTCGGGTCGTATCTTAGCCAACGGCAAGCCGGAAAAGCTGTATAAGTTCAGCGACTTGCCGAAGAAGTGGCAGAAGAAGATTGCTGACGCAAATGCGATAAAGCAAATCGCCGAA
>CAJOFY010000030.1 GCA_905233945.1 uncultured bacterium
GCCGGGCGACAACGTAACAATCAATGTAAACCTCATCGTTCCGATCGCAATGGACGAAGGTCTCCGCTTCGCTATCAGAGAAGGCGGCAGAACGGTCGGCGCTGGTGTCGTTTCTAAAATAATTGAATAAGTTTGGAGTAAACGATGGGTTCTAAGAAAAAAGTCGGCGCAAGAGTTAAAATTGCTCTCTGCTGTTCTGAGTGCAAAAGAAAAAACTATACGACCATGAAGAACAAAAAGAACACCGCCGATAAAATGGAAATTAAAAAGTACTGCCCGTATGACAGAAAGCATACTGTGCATAAAGAGGTTAAGATTTAAGTTGGCGTGAGGCAGGTCAGTAGTTCAATTGGTAGAGCATCGGTCTCCAAAACCGGGGGTTGCGGGTTCGATTCCTGCCTGGCCTGCCATTTTTGATTGAGGGTCTTATGAAAAACGGAAAGATAGTCCTTGGGCTTTATACGGTTTTTTTCCTTGTTGCTCGGAATCAGGGCGATTGACATCGCTGATGTAAAACTGCTTTCGGTTCTTCCTGTCAAAAACCTTGTCGGTTTTATTCTTGCGGCAGGAATCACTTTTTACTTCTGGAAAGGAAAAAAAGGTTTTTACCTTGACGAACTGAATAAAGCTATCGACGAACTCAAAAAAGTCGTAACTCCGACCAAAGAAGAGACAAAAGTCACAACGATCTCTGTTTTCGTATTTGTCGGCATAATGCTGGTGGTTTTTGTTGTTTTCGATCTTATCTGGTCGAATCTTTCCAGATTGATTTACTAAATCAGGCGGTTTTTTCATGAAATGGTATGCAATCCACACTCAGACCGGCGATGAAAACAAGCTGAAGAATGCTATCGAACATCTCATTGTTGAAAAAGGGATGCAGGATTCATTCGGTGAAATCATCGTTCCCGAAGTCGAAGTAGAAGAGAAGAAGGACGGCAAAGCGAAAATCGTCAAAAAGAATCTCTATCCTGGCTATATTTTTATTCAGATGGAATTCTCGGAAGACGCTCTTCTTCTCGTTAAAGAGGTTCCTTTCTCAAGAAAACCGCTTTTTATAGGAGAAAAAAAGAGATTCCAGACGGCAAAGCAGAAACAGAGTTTTGCAATGCCTATGGTTATTACGGAAGCTGAAATCCAGAAAATCAAGAAGATGCTTGAAGAGGGTGAAGTTTCCGGTTCTTCCTCAACGATGTATGAAAAAGGCGAAATGATCCTCATTAAAGACGGTCCTTTTGCCGGTTTCAAAGCCGTTATTGACGATGTTAAGGAAGGAAAGGAAAAATTGGAAGTTCTGGTTAATATTTTTGGGCGTTCTACACCCGTCGAGCTTAACTTCTCACAGGTTGAGAAGGTTGAGGATTAACAATTTTAGAGGAGTGAAACAATGGCTAAGAAAGTAGTCGCAAACGTAAAGTTGCAGATTCCTGCTGCGGCAGCGAATCCGGCTCCTCCCGTTGGTCCTGCACTCGGACAGCACGGCGTAAACATTATGGAGTTCTGCAAAGCGTTCAACGCAAGAACACAGGAACAGAAAGGTTATGTAATTCCTGTCGTTATTACGATTTTCGCTGACAGATCCTTCACATTCATCACGAAAACTCCGCCTGCTTCCCAGCTGCTTATGAAAGCACTTGACAAGAGTAAAGGATCCGGGGAGCCCAACAAAAAGAAAATCGGTTCTTTGACGATGGATCAGATCGGTGAGATTGCCAAGATGAAACTTGTCGACCTCAACACGACAGATCTTGAAGCTGCAAAACAAATTATTATCGGAACTGCCCGCAGCATGGGCATCACCGTTGAGTAAGGAGGGGAAAATGGCAGCTTGTGGAAAAAGACTTACAGATGCAGCTAAAAATTTCGACAGAAACGCCAAGTATTCCGTTCAGGAAGCTGTAACGATTCTTCAGAAAAGCGCATCCAAAAAATTTGACGAGACGGTTGAACTCGCGGTTAACCTCGGTATCAACGCGAAGAAATCGGATCAGATGGTTCGCGGCGCCACCGTATTCCCTCACGGTGTCGGCAAAGTTGTAAAAGTTTGTGCAATCGTTCCTGCAGACATGGTCGAGCAGGCTAAGAACGCAGGCGCTGATTTTTACGGCAGCGAAGAGCTTATCGACAAAATCATGCAGGAAGAATGGACTGATTTCGACAAACTGGTCACAATTCCGGCAATGATGGGCAAAATCGGTAAACTCGGTAAAGTTCTCGGAAGAAAAGGTTTGATGCCGAACCCGAAACTCGGTACTGTCAACAACGACATCACCGCGGCAATCAAACTTGTAAAGGCCGGTCGTGTTGAATTTAAAGTCAACAAAGCCGGTATCCTTTGCTGCATGGTCGGCAAGCTCAGTTTCGGTCCAGACAAGATCTATGACAACGTCGTAGAGTTTATCAAAGACCTTCAGAAGCTTAAACCGGCAACGGCAAAAGGCGCATTCATCAAGAAAGTCACGATTTCCTGCACGATGGGACCTGGACTCAAACTTGATGAATCAGCTCTCGTAAACGAGGCTAAGTAGTTTTTTAATAATCGTTTCTGGTCGTAGAAGTCGGGTGCCGAAAGGCTTAATTTCCTGTCTGAGACCTGTCATTGTTCTTCGATGACCAGAAGTAAATTGATGGAGTTGCTTAATGGAAAAAAGCAAAAAACAACAGATCATCGAGGAGATCAGAGATGCACTTTCCAAAGCTTCGTCATGCGTTGTAATTGATTTCAACGGAGTAAACATGGAGACTTTCACTCCTTTCCGTAAAGAGTGTGCGAAAGAGCAGGTCAGACTGCTTGTCGTAAAGAACACTCTTGCGAAACACGCAGTTGAAGGAACTCCATACGAGGGTATTTCGCAGTTCCTCAGCGGAATGACGGCTCTCGTTCTTACGATGGGAGATCAGGTAAGCGGTGCAAAAGTCGTCAAGAAAATCGCAAAGAAAGACGAACGCATCGTTGTAAAAGCCGGCGCACTGGATGGAAAAATCCTTTCGGCGAAAGAAGTGGAAGTCCTCGCAGACCTTCCGAGCAAAGAAGAGCTTCAGGCGAAGCTGCTTGCAACAATGCTTGCTGTACCTCAGAATTTCGTGCGGCTGCTTAACGCTGTTCCGCAGACTTTCGTACGCTTGCTTGCTGCATACAAAGACAAACTTGAACAGGCTTAGTTATTATTAATTTTTTGTTTTATGGAGAAAACAATGACAAAAGAAGAAGTAAAAGAATTCATCAAAGGAATGACCGTCCTTGAACTTTCGGAACTTATTAAAGAACTCGAAGAAGAACTCGGCGTAAGCGCAGCTGCTCCTGTAGCTGTTGCAGCTGGTCCTGTTGCCGGCGGTGCTGCTGCTCCGGCAGAAGAAAAGACTGAATTTGACGTTGTCCTTAAATCGGAAGGCGCAAACAAACTTAACGTCATCAAAGAAGTCAGAGCAATCACCGGTCTTGGCCTGAAAGAAGCGAAAGACCTCGTTGAGAGCCACGGCGTTGTAAAAGAAGGCGTTTCGAAAGCAGACGCAGAAGCAATTAAAGAGAAACTCGTTGCAGCCGGTGCTGAGATAGAGATCAAGTAAGTTGCTGAAAACATTCTGCATTTTTGTTGCAGAACTTATGATTTTTTTTGAAGGTAAGGCAGTCTTGTGCTGTCTTACCTGCTTTTTTATTTTTAGCTTATTCGGATTATTCAGGATGCCGGAAGAGATCAGATACCAAACAAAAGAGAGGTAATGATGGGGATCTTAGGACAACAGAATTACAGAACAAGAAAATGGTTTGGCCGTGTCACAAAAAACGTAACGGACATTCCAGATCTTCTTGAGGTGCAGAAGGCTTCTTTCCAAGATTTGCTTCAAAAGGACGTCGCATCTGCGGACAGGAAAAAAATCGGCTTGCATAACGCTTTTCTGTCGATTTTTCCTATAACAAGTTTCAACAAGGCCATCGAGCTTTCGTATTTGGGTTATTCCGTAGGAGAACCGCAATACGACGTGGAAGAGTGCAAACTCAGAGGAACAACCTATGAACTTCCCTTGAAAATCAAGGCGGCACTTGCTTCCTATGATATTGACGAAAACGGAAACAGAACCAAGCTCAACTCCATTACGGAACAGGAAATCCACTTCGGTTCAATTCCGTGCATGACAGACTGGGGAACTTTTATAATCAACGGAACAGAGAGAGTCATCGTAAATCAGCTCCACCGTTCCCCCGGAACTTTTTTTGACTGCGACAAGCTCAAAACCACAAGCGGAAACGAAGTCTATGCTTCGCGTTTGATTCCGTATCACGGTTCCTGGCTTGATTTCGAGTTCGACTCAAAGCGTCTGCTCTACGTCAAGATAGACAGAAAAAAGAAATTTCTGGCGACTATTTTCCTGAAAGCATGGGGATACACGAATCAGGAAATAATTTCAGCCTTTTATATACCGGAAAAAATCACGATCCACGACGGCGCTATTGCCAAGGTGCTCACTTTCGGAGAGAGCGCTTCCGACGATGAAAACGAAGATCTTCCCAAGCAGACAGAAGAAGAGCTCAGGGAATATGAAAATCTTCAAAAGCAGAATGTTCCTGTAGATGTTGTCGGTCCTGACGGAAAAGAGATCGCGAAAGAGGGTAAAAAATTCTCCAGAGGAGTCCTTAAAAAGCTCGAAAAAGCCGGAATCAGAGAGATAAATCTCAGTGCGGAATACCTGAACGGCAAAAGACTCTATTCGCCCGTTTACGATCCCAAGACAGGCGATCTCATTGCCAACGTCAATGACGAGATAACCCCTCAGCTTCTTAGTGACATATTAAAAAAAGAGGTTAAGGAACTTTCGATAATCTATTTCGAAAATATGAATTACTCGCCTTATCTTTCCAACACTCTCAAAGCTGACAAAACCAACTCGAAAGAAGACGCACTGCTTGAAATATACAAGATGATGGTTCCCTCAAATCCGGTAAAAGCGGAAGTTGCGCAGGGATATTTCAATGCACTTTTCCTCAATCCGGAAAACTACGATCTGAGCGAAGTAGGCCGTTTGAGAATGAATTATAAATTCCATGAAAACGTTCCGCTCTCCGAAAGACAGCTCAGAAAGGAAGATGTCATGAATTCGGTCATTGCGCTTCTTGAACTTACCGATCACAGAGGCGTAATAGACGATATTGACCACCTCGGCAACAGAAGAGTTCGCCTTGTCGGCGAACTTCTTGAAGATGTTTTCAAGACAGGTCTTCTCAAGATGTCGCACAGCATCAGGGAAAAAATCGCAAGCAGCGGCACACTTGACAACCCGACTCCTTACGATGTCATAAGCTATAAGCAGGTTTCCGCTGTACTGAAAGACTTCTTCGCGAGCGGTCAGCTCAGCCAGTTTATGGATCATACAAACGTTTTGTCTGAAATGACCCACAAAAGAAGACTTTCGGCTCTCGGACCCGGCGGTCTGACTCGTGATCACGCAGGTTTTGATGTCCGAGACGTTCACAGAACACATTACGGACGTATCTGTCCGGTCGAGACTCCCGAAGGTCCGAACGTCGGTCTTATCGTTTCTCTCACGACTTTCGCGAGAATCGACAAGTTCGGATACATCGAAACCCCGTACAAAGTCGTAAAAGACTGCAAAGTTACAGATGAAGTCGTTTATCTCAACGCTATCCAGGAAGAAGGTGAAATTATTATGCCTTCTTCTATCAAACTTGACAAAAACGGCAAAATCATTGACGAAATCGTAAATGCAAGAATGGGGGGCGAAGTTGCCAGAGTTCCGAGGGAAAAGGTTACTTACGTTGACCTTGTACCGGTTCAGCTCGTTTCAGTTTCAGCCGCCCTTATTCCTTTCCTCGAACACGATGACGCAAACAGAGCCCTGATGGGATCGAACATGCAGCGTCAGGCTGTTCCGCTTATCAGAACGGATGCTCCGCTTGTCGGAACAGGAATGGAAAAATATGTAGCGAGAGACTCGGGATACACTCTTTTCGCGCAGCGTGACGGCACTGTCGTAAAAGTCGACTCAAGCAGAATCGTTGTAAAAGTCGGAGACGACACCAATGTCGATGTCGATATTTACAACCTTATAAAATTCAAACGTTCGAACCAGAATACCGCGATCAACCAGCGTCCGGTCGTTTCGGTCGGCGACTTTGTCAGAAAGGGCGATGTCATCGCAGACGGTCCCGCTATCAACCGCGGCGAACTGGCTCTCGGCAAGAACGTTCTCATCGCTTTCATGCCGTGGAACGGATACAACTACGAGGACTCGGTCCTTATCAACCGCAGACTTCTCAAGGATGACTACTACACATCAGTCCACATCGAGGAGTTCATCTGCGAAGCAAGAGACACAAAGAGAGGTCCTGAAGAGATCACTGCCGACATTCCGAACGCATCAGACGAGATTTTGAGAAAACTCGATGAAAGCGGAATCATCAGAATCGGCCAGAAGATAAAACCGGGCGACATTCTTGTCGGCAAGGTAACGCCTAAGGGCGAAACGGTTCTCACCCCCGAAGAAAAGCTGCTTAGGGCAATCTTCGGCGAAAAAGCGGGCGACGTAAAGGACAATTCGCTTTATGTACATCCCGGCACGGAAGGCGTTGTCATCGACACCAGAATCTTCTCGAGAAAGGGTGTCAAGAAAGACAACCGCATGAAAGAGCAGATGCAGGAACAGATGGATGCCGTCAAGAGAAACCGCGACGACGAAGTCCGCATCATCGAGAAACATACTTATGAGCTTATCAGAAAGATGTTTGTCGGCAAGAAGACCGATGCCGACCTCAGGAACGAGAAAGAGGCCGTTATTGTCAAGAAGGGAACCGAGCTTACTCCGGAAATCCTTGATTCCATTCCCGAGAGCGTCATTGCCGGTCTCAGCGTAAAGGATAAAGAACTTCTCAAAAACGCGAAAGAGCTTATTCTCAACATGAGAAGAAAAGTCGACACCGTCAAGAAAATCTACGACAACAAGATGAAGCAGATTTCACGCGACGATGATCTCACCCCCGGTGTTGTAAAATCGGTCAAGGTTTTTGTCGCTGTCAAGAGAAAACTTTCGGTCGGCGACAAAATGTCGGGCCGTCACGGAAACAAAGGTGTCGTCTCGATGCTTCTTCCGGAAGAGGATGTTCCTTACATGGAAGACGGCAGAACGGTCGATATAGTTCTTAACCCGCTCGGCGTTCCGAGCCGTATGAACATCGGACAGATTTTCGAGGTTCATCTCGGTCTCGGTGCGAGAAAACTCGGCGAGCAGATCAACCGTTATCTTGCGGAAAACTACAGCGTCGACAAGCTCAGGGCAAAACTCAAGGAGATTCTTGATCCGAGCGAAGAAGTCGCTAAAATCATTGATGAAGCCGATGAAGACGATGTCCGCAGCTTCATCAAATCGATGAAAGGCGGTATCTACACTGCAACTCCCGTTTTCGACGGCGCGCAGGAATCAGAAATCAGACAGATTCTCAAGAATACAGGCGAAAGGGAAAACGGAAAGATGATACTTTTCGACGGCAGAACAGGCGAGCCTTTCGAGTCGGATGTCACTGTCGGCGTAATGTACTTCCTCAAACTCCACCACCTTGTAGACGAGAAAGTCCATGCAAGAAGCACGGGCCCCTACTCGCTTGTCACACAGCAGCCTCTGGGCGGAAAAGCACAGTTCGGCGGCCAGAGACTCGGAGAAATGGAAGTCTGGGCTCTCGGAGCATACGGCGCTGCTTACTGTCTTCAGGAATTCCTCACCGTCAAATCAGACGATGTTGAAGGAAGAAAGAAACTTTACGAAGCTATTGTCAGAGGCAAGACAAAATACGAGATGGGAACGCCTGCGTCGTTCTCCGTTCTTGTAAACGAGATGCAGAGTCTCTGCCTTGATGTCCAGCTGCTTTCAAATTCTAAACAGAACAGATAGGAGGATACCTTGAAAGACATTTACAAAGTTTTTGACAAGTCGAAAGGTGATTCAAATTTCGATGCTATAGAGGTATCTCTCGCTTCACCCGAGAAAATTCTTGAATGGTCTTACGGTGAAGTCAAGAAGCCCGAAACTCTCAACCACAGAACCTACAAACCTGAAAAGGACGGTCTGTTCTGTGCCAAAATATTCGGACCGATCAACGATTACGAGTGCCTCTGCGGCAAATACAGAAGGATGAAATACAAAGGCATCGTCTGCGAAAAATGCGGTGTCGAAGTTATTGAATCCAAAGTAAGAAGAGAGAGAATGGGACACATCGTGCTGGCTACCCCGGTTGCCCACATCTGGTATGTGAAAACCTCCCCGTTCTACATCAATACCCTTCTCGGAATGAGCAACACGAACCTGAGCAGCGTTATTTACTGCGAGGGCTATGTCGTTCTCCGTTCCGAAATAAAAGGCGTTGTCAAAGGTCAGTATCTCGAAGAAGAGCAGTACAACGAACTTCTCGAAAAATACGGCCCCGACCAGATTTACGCCGAGACAGGCGCGGCTCCGCTCAGACAGCTTCTCGAAGAGATGGATCTCGTTGCCCTCAAAGAGGAAGTCGAGAAAGAAGCCAAAGACTGCCATGACAAGAACCAGAAGGCAAAGCTGCAGAAAAGAATCAATGTTTTCAACAAGTTCATCCGTTCGGGAGAACAACCGAAAAATATGATTCTCACCCACCTTCCCGTTCTTCCGCCGGATCTCAGACCGCTTGTTCCGCTTGAAGGCGGCAGCAGATTCGCAACAAGCGACCTCAACGATCTTTACAGAAGAGTTCTCAACAGAAATATCCGCTTGAAAAAGCTGATGGATCTCGGCGCTCCTGACGTAATCATCAAAAACGAGACAAGAATGCTTCAGGAAGCTGTCGACGCGCTTTTCGACAACACGAAAGTTCACAGACCGGTTCAGGGCGCAAACGGCAGAGCGTTGAAATCACTCAGCGAAATGCTCAAAGGTAAGGGCGGTCGTTTCCGTCAGAACCTTCTCGGAAAACGTGTCGACTACTCAGGCCGTTCCGTTATTACGGTCGGTCCGGAACTTAAACTGCACGAGTGCGGTCTTCCGAAAGTCATGGCTCTCGAACTTTTCAAGCCTTTCATCTACAACAAACTTTCCGAAAGAAACCTTGTAAGCACGGTAAAAGCCGCGAAAAACATGGTTGAAGCGGGCGAAGACGTTGTATGGGAAATCCTTGAGGAAGTCGTAAAAGAGCATCCGGTCCTTCTCAACCGTGCACCGACTCTTCACAGACTCGGTATACAGGCATTCGAGCCGGTTCTCATCGATTCAAAGGCGATCAGACTTCATCCGCTCGTTTGTGTTGCGTTCAACGCAGACTTCGACGGAGACCAGATGGCTGTTCACCTTCCGCTCAGCATCGAGGCTCAGCTCGAAAGCCGCGTTCTCATGATGTCAACGAACAACATTCTTTCGCCGGCTTCCGGAACTCCGATCATTTCTCCGGCACAGGATATGGTTCTCGGTCTTTACTACCTGACTACGGCCAAACCCAACTCAAAAGGCGAAGGAAAGGTTTTCTATTCCGATACCGAAGCGCTGATGGCGCGTGATTCGGGCATCATTGACTGGCAGTCGATAATCAGAGTCAGAGTTGACGGAAAACTCCAGGTTACAACGGCAGGACGTCTGCTTATCTGGGCTGTAACACCGAAAGTACTCGGTTTCGACACAATCAACAGACAGCTCAAAAAAGGCGACTGGACATCGATTCTCGACAAGAGCTTCAGAACCGCCGGCGGAAAGGCCACTGTTATTTTTGCCGATAAAATCAAGAACTTAGGTTACAAATACTCCACAACGGCTGCTTATTCGATTTCCATAGACGATATAAAAATTCCGCCGGAAAAAGCGGAAATCATCGCAAGAACCGAAAAACAGGTTCAGGAAATCGAGAAGTATTATGTCGGCGGCGGCATAACGAAGTCGGAAAGATACAATAAAATCGTTGACCTGTGGGGCGGAGCAAACGAAGAAGTCACCCAGAAGATGATGGAAGGACTCAAGGAAAAGAAGATAAACCATCCGCTCTGGGGCGAAATCATAGAGCCTTCCGAAAACCCGATATACGTCATGGCAGACTCGAAGGCCAGAGGTTCCCAGGATCAGATCAGACAGCTCGGCGGTATGCGTGGTCTTATGTCGAAACCGAACGGCGACATCATCGAAACCCCGATTCTTGCGAACTTCAAAGAAGGTCTTGACTCCCTTGACTACTTCACTTCAACTCACGGCGCGAGAAAAGGTTCAGCCGACACGGCTCTTAAAACGGCAAACTCAGGTTATCTCACAAGAAGACTTGTCGATGTTGCCCAGGATGTCATCGTCGTTGAAGAAGACTGCGGAACCAACAGCGGTGTCGATGTCGAGGCCATGCTTAATGAATCGGGCGAAATCATCGCTCCGCTCAAAGAGAGAATCCTCGGTCGTGTCGCTCTTGATGACATCGAAGATCCGGATACAGGCGAAATCATTCTCGAAGCCAACACAATGATAGACGAGGCAGCGGCAGACAAGATAGTCGAGCTCGGTATCGACAGTGTCCGCATCAGATCCGTTCTGACCTGCAGAAGTCCTTTCGGTGTCTGCGCGAAATGCTACGGCAGGGATCTGGCGCGCGGTCATCTCGTAAATGTCGGCGAAGCTGTCGGATTCATCGCGGCACAGTCAATCGGCGAGCCCGGAACACAGCTCACGATGAGAACATTCCACGTCGGCGGCGTAGCTTCAGGTAAAGGTGAAAAATCAAGCCATGAGGCAAAAAGAGCCGGTATTGTCGCATTCAGAGACATAAAACTTCTCAAAAAGCCGCAGGAAGACGGCACTTTCACCTATGTTGTAATGAACAGAAACGGAAAAATAATCATTCAGGACAACAAAGGAAGAGACAGGGAAAAATATCCGGTAACCTACGGAACCAATCTTAAAGTTGCCGAAGGCGATACAGTAAAGGAAGGAACAATTCTGGCCGACTGGGATCCCTACAACGATCCTATTATTGCCGAAACCGACGGTATCATCGCTTACGAAGACCTCGAAAACGGTATTACGATAAGGGAAGAACAGGACAACAGCGGTAGAACAAAAACTGTCGTCATTCCTTCCCGCGACGCCAAATTGTCTCCGAAAATCCTCATCACCGAGGAAGGCAAGAAAGGAAGAAAAACAGCGAAAAAGCTCGAAAGAGGCGAAGCGGCATACCACCTTCCTGTAAACGCTTATGTCGAAGTCCAGAACGGCGACAGCGTACAGCCCGGTGATGTTATCGCAAAAGTTCCGAGAGCTGCCAGAAAGACAAAGGATATCACAGGCGGTCTTCCCAGGATCAGCGACCTGTTCGAGGCGAGAAAAACCAAAAATCCGGCGAAAGTTTCTGAAATTTCCGGTGTCGTCAAAATTGACGGTGAAGGCAAAGGCGCTAAGAGCAAACGAACGATTACGGTTATTCCTACTGAAGGCGGAGAAGCGATGGAACCCATTCAGATTCCTAAGGAAAAACATATCAACGTTCACGACGGAGATATGGTCGAAGCCGGCGACGCTCTTATCGAAGGAACAATCGATCCGCACGACATCCTCAGAATCAAAGGCGAAGTCGAAGTCGCAAAATTCCTCGTTCAGGAAGTTCAGAGAGTCTACAAACTCCAGGGTGTTCCGATCAACGACAAGCATATTGAAATCATCGTAAAACAGATGCTCAAGAAGAGAAAAGTCATCGATCCTGGCAAAACCTCGCTCATGAAAGACGAGCTTGTCGAGAAGGAAAAACTGGAGAAAATCAACCGCATCGCCGAAGAACAGGGAAAGGAACCCGCAACATGGGACGTTGTTCTTCTCGGTATCACGAAAGCGGCTCTGAACACCGAAAGCTTCTTCTCGGCAGCCAGCTTCCAGGAAACCACGAAAGTCCTCACCAACGCAAGTGTCGAGAGAAAAAGAGATATTCTCCGCGGTATCAAAGAGAATATCATCATCGGCAAGATAATTCCTGCAGGAACGGGATTCTCAAAATACAGCGAGGCAAATTACGAAGTCAAAATCCCCGGAATGGAAAATACCGAAACTCCATCCGATGACGACGATGTAACGGCAAGAGTCGCGAGAAGTTCCTTCAGGACGAGCAGAAGACTGGCATCAGACATAGATATGGACGGTGCTTTTGATTTCAGCAACATCTCCAACGGCATGGAAGGTGACGAGGAAGGTTTCAGCGAAACCGAAGACATTCCTTCCGGCAAAGACGAAGAATAATTTCCGTAATTTATTTCCTTTCAGACCCCTCTTCGGAGGGGTTTTTTTTATTCAGCCGCCGAAAAACGAATTTCAGACATGTCTGACTGCAAAAAAATATCGAATTTCGCGCAAAAAATGGTATAGTGGCGCGTTTTTTAGTTCCGGTTGAGGAGACAATGCGTTTCAAACCTTCTTTTTTCAGCAGAAACGCCCTTGTTGTAGCCGAGGAGCTGCTCGGGCACTTTCTGGTAAGACAGACTGGAAAACAGAGAATAGTTGCCAAAATCGTCGAAACAGAGGCTTACTGCGGCATTGAAGACAAAGGATGCCACACTTTCGGCGGCAGACGCACAGAGCGTACGGAAGCGATGTTTCTGCCGGGTGGTCATGCCTATATCTACATGATTTACGGAATGAATTTCTGCCTCAATGTCGTAGCGGCGGCAAAGAACGATCCGCAGGCGGTTCTGATCCGTGCAGTCGAACCAGTCGAAGGCATTGATTTTATTAAAGAAAACCGTAAAGGCATTGTTAAGGAGCAGGATTTGACAAACGGACCGGGAAAACTGGCGAAGGCGCTCATGATCGACAAAAATCTCAACGGATGCGACCTTGTCAGGGGAAAGGAGCTTTACATCGAGCGGAATCTCTCACTTCCCGATTTTGAAATTGTCTCGGCGCCGAGAGTGAACATCGACTATGCCGGGGAATTTAAGGACAAGCCGTGGCGCAAGTATATTAAGGGCTGCAAATTTGTTTCAAAACTTTGATAAAGGCGCGGTATGAGCGAGCTGAATGAACCTGTAAAAGCCAATCTGACTGTTTCTGTCATGTTCAGAGACCCTGAACTTCTTGCGGAAGTCAGGAAACTTCTTGAGAAAAACTACGGTGAAATCGATGCCGAGTCGGAAATTTACAGTTTTTCGGCAATATCACCATACTACGACCCGGAAATGGGGGAAAATATAAACAAAATAATTTTCAGTTTCAAAGAGCCGGTTCCGCGCGGAATCCTCAAGGATGTCAAACTTTTCTGCGCTGCAACGGAACTGGAATACTCTGAAAACGGCAGCCGGCTGCTGAACCTTGATCCCGGTCTTCTGACACTCGAAAATTTTATTCTGGCAACAGGCAAGAATTACAGCCACAGAATTTATTTAGGCAGCGGCGTCTTTGCCGAAGTAACCCTGATGTTCGGCAAAAAAAACGCTGTCAAGGAACTGCCGTGGACTTACCGAGACTATCTTTTCGAACCGGCGCGCTCGTTTCTGCTCGAAGTCCGCGAGCTTTACCGGGTAAAGAGAGCTGCGCTTTTGAAGAATATGGAGAGTTAATTGAATCTTGTAGTTTTTCCACTGAAGCATGAAAACCCTTTTACCGTAAAGGTTTCAACGGGTTCCGTCGCAAAAATCGACGACAGGCTGATGATCTGCTGCTCGGGAATGGGTAGCAGCGGCGTTATGAATCTGGGCAGAGTGCTTGCTGAATACCCCGAAATAAAGACTGTGTGTGAGTTCGGTACTGCAGCCTCCGTTTCAAAAGGAGAAATCGGCAGAATTTACGAATGCACGACTTTCTGCGATTTCAACGGCGGTATCATTGCCTCGGCGCAGAGTTTTACCGATCTTCCGACAGCAGCCGTGACAGGCGACGACCGGCTTTACAGCGGCGGGGAATACGATTGGGCTGATCTGCTTGAAATGCCGCTCCTCTACACGATGGAAACACTGCGCTTCCGCAATATAGCCCTCGAATTCCGCAAGCATTTTTTTTCAGTCAGGCTTGTTTCCGACAACGGCACCGGCAACATCAGAGCCCAGGTTGAACAGGAACTCTGCAAAGCAAAAAAACAAATAAGAGAAATATTTTCCGTTTTTGAAAAACTTTCAGTGTAGGTACCCGATGGACGGATATCGCGATTTCGACTTTAAAATTTACAGAAGCAACCGGCTTGACAACTTTCTGCCCGAAGTCCTCGGAATTATCAGAAAACTTTCCGGGAAATATCCGCTGAAAAAGAAAAGCATTGTTGTCCAGAGTGACGGAATGGCGCGCTGGCTCACGCTGAAAGCAGCTTCGGAATCGGGCGCTTTCGCAAATTTCGAGTTCGTCTCTCCCGACAAGTTTCTAAAAGATTTCGCCGAAAAACATTTCAGAATCAGCCAAAAATCGGTCTACAGCAAAAAAAATGCAGAATGGGCGCTATATTCAATACTCCGCTCTCCGAACAGCGGTGCAGACACGGAAAAAAACGATCTCCGCGCCTTCAGTATGAGCCGCATTTTAGCCGATCTTTTCGAGCAGTATTTCGTCTACCGTCCGAAAATGATGGCGTCATGGCTTGCAGGAACACCCGAAAGCGGAGATCCAGACGAAAAGTGGCAGTCTGAGATATTCA
Source organism: uncultured bacterium (assembly GCA_905233945.1). GTDB lineage: Bacteria > UBP6 > UBA1177 > UBA1177 > UBA1177 > UBA1177. The sequence continues at coordinate 14,606 of CAJOFY010000030.1, forward strand.
GCGGACTGGCCGAAGGCAAAGGAATGCAGCTTTGCAGCTTTGCGGAACTTTTCAATGAAAAATGCATGAAAGCGGATGCGAGCATCGACAGTCCCATGGAAGTCATACTGTTCGGCATTTCGATTATGAACAGCTGTCAGCTCGGAATGTTCCTTAATCTTTCGCGCCTTGTTCCGGTCCGTCTTTTCGCGGTAAGCCCGAGCAGTGAGTTTTTCGATTCCGTCTCAAATAACAAGGGAGATTTCAACAACACCCACGAAACTTCCGGAATTTCAGCTGAAACTCCCGATACTTTTTTCAGGCGCTTCTGTGCCGCAGGGCTTGAATTCGTAAACTTTACGGCGGAAAATCTGCCTGACGAAACCGATTTATCAGAAAAACCTGACGGAAAAACAATGCTCGCCTCGATCCAGCGCGACATTCTGAACGATACTGAAACTCCTGAAAAAGTCGCGGATTACGATCCTGACAAGGATGATTCCGTAAAAATAGCCGCCTGCCGCGACAAAATGCGTGAAATCGAGGTTGTCAAAGATTTTCTGCTTGATCTTTTCAATAAGGACGCCTCGCTGAAACCTGAGGAAGTGGCGGTCATGGCGCCTAAAATAAACGACTATATTCCTTACATCACTTCTGTTTTCGGCAACACTCCGCCTGACGACGAAACTTTTATCCCGTGGGTGGTCTCTGACAGAACTTTTGCCGACGAAAGCAGGATAGCCTCGACTTTCCTTGAAATGCTAGGCCTGTGCGGATCCGATTTTGAAAAGTCGAAAGTTTTTTCAATTTTCAATTCTCCGCTCGTCTGCGCGAAATTCAATACCGACGAAAAAACTGCTGCCGGAATCGAGCAGATTGTCACTCAAAGCGGCGTGCGGTGGGGACTTGACGCTGATTCAAGAAACGGTGAATGTGCCGTCCACGACCAGAACACTTGGGATTTCGGTCTTTCAAGGATAATGATGACTTTTGCAATGCCCTTTTCAGAAACCGGAGAAAAATTCAGGAATATCCAGCCGCTGCCTCATGCTTCAAAAGAAACCCTCGAAACTCTGTCCGGATTCGTAACATTCGCGAAAGAGCTTTTCCGCCGTCTGGAACTCCTTTCCTCGTCAGACAAAAGTCCTTCCGAATTCAAAAACATCCTTGAAGAGATGCTCGATTTCTTTTTTCTTAAAGACTACAACGACAAAAATTCCGTCGAAGAGATGCGGCATATCAGAAGCGTCATCGATGATTTTGCCGAAACTGCCGGAAAATATTCGTCTGAAATATCCTTCAAGGCACTGCGTCAGTATCTGACGGAAGAACTCGGCAGAGAAAGATCCGGAAAAGGATTTCTCTCCGCAAAAGTGAATTTCTGTTCACTGAAACCCATGCGGGCGCTGCCTTTCAAGGTCATATGCCTCATAGGAATGGGCGACAACAGCTTCCCGCGCAGCGAAAACAGATACTCGTTCGACCTCACACGAAAGCTGTCACGCGAGAACGCAGCGCCGGTTCCCCGTTCTGTCAGGGACAACGACAAATATCTTTTCGTGGAAGCAGTCGTTTCAGCCCGGGAAAAACTTTTTATCAGCTACGATGCCGGTGCACTCTCGGAAGATTCAAAAAAACACCGCAGCCCGTCTCTGCCGGTGGAAATTCTCAAAAAATATATCGGAACGAAAAGTGACAAAAAACCTGACGAAAAAACGCCGGATCCCGAGACAAAGTACCCCGTTTACCCGTTTTCGCAGGAATATTTCGAAAAGGACAGCAAATTCAGAACCTTCTCCAAAAAAGATTTTGAAACCGCAAAAATGATACTTCACACGGAACAACCACAGCAGAACCCCGCTTTAGAACACCTTTCTGCTGAAAGAACCGATTCCTGCGGAGAAGTGAAAACCGAAACTGCCGACTTTGAGCAGTTCGCAGCATTTTTCAGAGATCCGATAAGAAATTACTTTAAAAACAATCTGAAAATCACTCTTCCGGACAACAAATCCGATACCGGAGACACCGAGCTTTTCGACTATTCAGATCCGCTTACGGCATACAGCGCAAGGGAAACCTACATCAAAACAGCCCTCATCATGCCGGACGAATTCGAAGAGAAGAAAAATTTCATAAACATTTTCGCAGGCCTCTTGAAAAGTGAAGGCAGCTGCCCGTTCGGCGCTATCGGCAAAGCTGAGCTGGCCGCGCTATTCGATCCGGCAGAGTGCGCAGCAGCAAACGAAGGACTCTCTCTTATCGCCGGAAAAGATCTCGGTTTCAAGGATTTTTCACTCGATTTCGCTGCTTACGGAGTAAAACTGAAAGGCCGGATAACAAATATAGACTGGAAAAACAGATATGCGGTGCTTGTTTTCCCTGTGTCCAAACTCGGCACAAAATATCAGATAGAGGCTCTGGTACGTCATTTAACCGCAAACGCCTGCGGTCTTGCACTCAGCACGCGTCTGTACGGTTTCGGAGCCGACAAAAACAGCTTTACACTGGATGAAATGCCGGAAAACGAGGCTTTATCCTGCCTGACAGGATTCGTGAAACTCTGGAACGACGCAAAAACCGTAATGCCGCTTTTTGACCCCGGGCTTATCGAAAAACTTTACAGCAAATCTGACAAATACGGGGAACTCGACCTTTCCAGACCGGCTATTGCAGCGGAAATCACCGCATTTTTCAGCGAGAAACTGCAGAAAAAGGGGACATCCTATTCCTACGCTTCCCCTGAACTGCTTCTCGGAGCCGAACAGTTCATGCTTCAGGGAGAGCGCCTACTAGCAAACTTCCCTGAGCAGAATATCAGGGAAATCTGCAGGCTTATGGCAAGATTTTATCCAAAGAAAGGCAGTAAAGAGACAAAATGAGCGATAAAACTGTTGAATTTTTTGTAGAAAATCCGATTCCGGCACCGGATCCCGGAAAAACCGTTACAGACGAGATGCCCGGAAGATACGAGGTCGTCGAAGAACTTGCACGCGGAGGCTCAGGGCGGATCCTGGTGGTTTTCGACAGGCATGTCGGGCGTAAAATCGCCATGAAGGAACTCCTTTCCGACATCAACAAAAATCCGGCAAAAACCGATGATCCTCAGGAAACGGCGATACGGAACCGCTTTCTGCGCGAAGCAAGGGTAACAGGAAGGCTGGAACACCCTTCAATCGTTCCGGTTTACGAGATCGGCAGACATACCGACGGCTCTTTTTACTACACAATGCGCCTTGTCAAAGGAAAAACGCTCCTCAGTGCAATAAAAAAGTGCCGCAGCGTCTCGGAAAGGCTTGAACTTCTCCCCCACTTCTACCATGTCTGCAACGCTGTGGCATACGCCCACAGCAAAGGGGTGATAAACCGCGATCTCAAGCCGTCAAACGTTATGATCGGGGAATTCGGCGAAACAGTCGTGCTTGACTGGGGACTGGCCAAAATCAAGGATTCCGACGAGGTCGTTTTTGTGCGCCACGACGATGTAGGGCTCGGCAAAACAGTTGTCGGACAGGCAATCGGAACCCCGTCATACATGCCGCCGGAACAGGCTGAAGGAAAAATCGGCGAAATAGACGAAATTTCCGACATCTATTCGCTCGGAGCGATACTTTACCAGATTCTGACAGGCAGAACGCCGTTCACAGGCAGAACAGTCGATGAAATAATCCAGAAAGTTCTGAACGAAAAGGCGGAAAATGCGGTAAAAAAAGACAAGAGGATCCCGCCCGAGCTCGCTGCAATCGCCGAAAAAGCCCTTTCCAAGGACAAAAACGAGCGCTACAGCTCGGTGAGCGCCTTTATTGACGACCTTACCGCCTATATGTCAGGAAGAAAAGTCGGAGTTTACCGTTATTCCGTTTTCGAGAGCCTGAAACTTGTCGCGACGCGCCATAAAGCGGCTCTGGTCTCATCCATCCTTATTATTTCGATAGTTCTGCTGGCAGCTCTGCAGATTATGATCGCCCTCAACAGGACGACAGCGGCAAAAAACGAGGCTGAACGCGGCAAAGTGACGGCAAACTACCGCACAGCTCAGGCTTTCAGCGAAAAATCGGACAGGCTTGATGCCGGCAAAAGCTACATTGCATCGAGAATTTACGCCGCAGCCGCGATGTACTACAACCCTGTCAACAAAAAAAGCCCCGAATACAGCCCGCATTTCACCGCTTCTTCCGGCGATGCCGAGGCAATGCTTTCAGGGGCGGCGTCAAAATTTTACATAAAAAATTTTCACAGAGGCGCTGTTTTCGACAAGGATGTCTCCACCGGATGCAGAATCACGGCTGCAGCACTTTCTGACAGTGAAAACATTGTCGCAACCGGATGCGGAAACGGTGAAGTCTCGCTTTACAACTTTCCGGAACTCTCCCAGATTTATAAATTCGACCTCGAAAACGGAATCGAAAAGTTCCGTTTTTCTTCAGACGGCAGAAAACTTGACGTTTTGCTTTCGGACGGGCGTTCCGCTGAGATAAACATCAGCGACAAAACCGCTGAAACCTCCTCTGCAAAAGGGTTTGACGTAAATGAACCCGTTTCGGAGGAGCCGCTTTCAAAATGGTATCAGAAAGAAAACGAAAAAATTGTCTCAAAAGCCGTTTCTCCGGACGGACAATATATTTTTGCCGGAACAGAAAAAGGAAGAATAGCCGTATTTTCAGCAAAAACAGGCGAAGTTTCAAATGTCCTTTCTTTCAGGAGTTCGCCTCTCACCGGCATAGATTTCCAGAAAGACGGTTCCCACTTCATAACGGCTTCAAAAGAAGGCAAGGCAGTTATTTGGGATGCAACGAAACAAATTCCGCTATTTGCTATTGACGGGCATGATTCACCTGTCGTCTCAGCTTTTTTTGCAGGCAGCGACTACATCGTCACAGCCGGCGAAGACGGACTTCTGAGGATCTGGAAAAGACACAGCAAAAGAGACACCCTGCTTCTTGAATTTGCCGGTGATACTTTGAGGAAAGCCGCTTCAGCAAAAGGTTTTGACGGGATTCTGGCTTTCAGCGGCAGCAGATTTTCAATTGTTTCAAAAAGTAACGATTTAATCTTTGAGAATACAGCAGATTTCGAGATTCTCGACGCTGACCTTTCAAAAGACGGGGAATTTATCGCCCTGTCCGGTAAAAGCAGCGAACTGAAACTCTACGACA
>CAJOFY010000031.1 GCA_905233945.1 uncultured bacterium
CCCCCGAAAAAGTTGATAACTATTTGATTTTATTAAGAAATTTTTACATGAATTTTTGTAGTTTTTTGGTCTGCATCAATCCTCGATAAAGATTGTGTATTGACAATATCTTTATTTTGTTTATTGTTATCAGAAAAATTGACGGAGGTAACAGATATGGCACAGACATTGGTTAATTTCAGAATGGATGAAGAATTAAAACAAAACATGGAGCAGACCTGCCAGGAACTCGGAATGAACATGACAACGGCGTTCACGATCTTTGCAAAAAAGATGACGCGCGAAAAAAGAATCCCGTTCGAGGTTTCGGTTGATCCTTTTTATTCTGATTCCAACATGAATTATTTGAAGAAAGTGATTTCTGATATTGATTCCGGAAAAGCTGAACTGCACGAGCACGAACTGATTGAGGATTAGTTCATGAAACTTTTATGGGATGACCGTGCGTGGGATGACTACATCTATTGGCAGAATCAGGACAAGAAAACTCTGAGAAGAATCAATGCGCTTGTCCGCGACATTCAAAGAGACCGTTACAACGGCATCGGAAAGCCTGAACCTCTGAAAGAAAATCTGACAGGATGGTGGAGCAGACGGATTGATGATGAAAACCGTATCGTGTATAAGGAAGAAAACGGGGCCATCATCATCGCTTCATGCAAAGGACATTACGAGAATTAGACAAACAGCATCGAACAGCCGTCGATTTACTCTTCATACATAAAGCGGGAGAAGTTCTCTTTTATATCAGTCGGTCTGTTCCGATTCCCAGATAAGTTCTTCAAGTGTGCTGTAAAGGTGCTCGGGCTCGACAGGTTTTGAGAGGTGTGCGTTCATCCCGACCTGAAGGCTGCGCTGCACGTCTTCGTCGAATGCGTTTGCAGTCATGGCGATTATCGGGATCGTTTTTGCATCCTTGCGGTCGAGGTCGAGGCCGTCCATCTCCGGCATCCTGACATCCATAAGTATCGCGTCATAGTGTTTCGGAGCGCTGTTCGCGAACATTTCGAGCACGATCCTGCCGTTTTCTGCGTGGTCGATATCGGCTCCCTTTATTTTGAGGATCTGTTTCATTATCTCTGCATTGATCTGGATATCCTCGGCCAGAAGGATCTTTTTGCCGTTGAGGTCGGCACGCCTTTTTTCGCGGAAAAGACTCATGTTGTTCTTTCTCGCGATGCGTTCGAACTCGTCGATGACATTCGATGCGAAAAGCGGCTTTGCAAGGAAGCTGTCAACGCCGATATGCAGTGCTTCATCCATGATTTCATCCCAGTTGAAGGATGTCAGGATTATGATTGTGGTTTCCTTGCTGTAGCGTTTTCTGATCTCTTTTGAAACTTCAAGACCGTCCATTTCGGGCATCTTCCAGTCGAGAAGGACAAGGTTGTAGGGTTCATGCTTCGTGTGCTGCAGTTCGAGCATTTTAAGTGCTTCGGCACCGCTCGAGGCGCAGTCGGCGCTGATCCCGACTTCGTCAAGGACCATTCTTGCGTGTTCCGCTGCGATCTCTTCGTCGTCAACGATAAGCACGCGCATATCCTTAGGTTTGATGTAGCTTGTTGCCGGCCCCTGATGCTCGCAGTTCTTCAGCGTGACAACGACCGTGAACTCAGTTCCGACACCTTTTTCCGATTCGACCGAAATCGTGCCGTTCATAAGCTCGACGATGTTTTTTGTTATTGCCATGCCGAGCCCGGTGCTGCCGTATTTGTTGTTGCGGCTGCTGTCCTCCTGCGTGAAAGAGTCAAAAATTTTGGGAATGAACGACTTTTCCATGCCGATACCGGTATCTTTTATCACGAATTTGATCGTTGACTGGTCGCCGTAGGTCGCTTTCCGTTCGACCTCCATAACGATGTTGCCCCCTTTTTCCGTGAACTTTATCGCGTTGCTCAGAATGTTGATGAGTACCTGTTTCAGCTTCATGTCGTCGCCGATGTAGTAGTCGCTGACTCCGCCGGTCATGCGGCATTCGTATTTGAGCCCTTTTTCGCCGCACTGTGATATCACCATCGTGTTGATCTGCTCTAACATCGAGCGGAACGAAAACTCCTCTTTGCGCAGCACGATCCTTCCCGATTCGATGCGCGACATATCGAGGATGTCGTTGATGAGACCAAGCAGATGTCTTGCACTTTCTCCGATTTTTTCAAGGTATTCGCGTGTCTCCGGCAGGAGCTTGTCGTTTCTCAGAGCAAGGCTGTCGAGCCCGATTATCGCATTCATCGGGGTCCTTATCTCGTGGCTCATGTTCGAAAGGAACGCCGTTTTCGCCTTGTTTGCCTCTTTAGCGGCTGCAAGAGCATCGGCAAGGGCCTTGTTTTTAGCCATCGAATCGCGCATCTCTTCGTCTATGACCGTAAGACCGAGACCTATCGCATGGACTCTGTGGTCGTCGCGGTCTTCGGCGTGTCTGACACCGGCAGCGCGGATCATCTCGTAGTATTCCCACCCTTCGCGCTGTGCAAGATAGCGGTATGAAATGATTTCATGTTCCGCAAGCCCGGTTCTTATGTTTTCCGGTTCGATGAAATGCAGGAAACCTTCGCGGTACGGTTCCGCCACGACATTTTCAGCATAGTGTGTGAAAGCCTCTTTATAGGAAAAGTGAACACCAGCCTTGTGCTGCTTTTTGTCGTTGGGATCGGCGCGGTAGCAGACTGCATCGTCGGTATCGAGATTGACATGGTAGACGCTGCGGTAGTCCGAAGCCATGGCGGTTATCATTTTGTCGTACTGCTCTCTCGTCCGCTGTGCTTCGAGAAGTTTGTCCTGCAGAACAGTCTGTTTTTCCATCTCCTGCTGTTTAGCCGCAGTCAGAGCCTGTTTGAGAGTCAGTTCCTTCTGTGCGCGTTTCTCTGTGATGTCGGAAATGAAGACGTAGTAAACTCCGCCGTAGGCCTTGGTTTCGGTATAGTGGCCGTAGTCATCGACCCAGCGGATGCTTCCGTCCTTCCTTACGATGCGGTATTCCACATAGTCGAGATTTTCACTGCTCTCCTCTATCTGAACATCTATCGCCTTTATGATTTCAATATAATCTTCAGGATAAACCATCCCCTTGAAAGTCCAGCCGGTGAGGGCTTTGAACTCCTCAAGGTCTTTGCAGCCGAAAATATTCAGCGTTGCCTGGTTCGCGTAAAGAAGCTCCTCGTTTCCGCCCGCCTTGTAGATGAAAAATCCTCCCGGCATGTGGCGGCCGATCTTTTCCGCAAGTTGAATAGTCTGGTCGTTGAGTTCGAAGTTTTGTTCCGGCATGGCTTCCTCCGTTAAATTTCAGTCTTTCCGATGAGCTCTTCAAGTGTCTGATAGAGCTGTTCGGGTTTTACAGGCTTACTGAGATGTGCGTTGAGCCCTGCCTGAAGAGAACGCTGCACATCTTCGTCAAATGCGTTTGTGGTGAGTGCGATTATCGGGATCTTTTTCGCATCGGCGCGTTTCATTGCGCGGATCGCTCTTGTAGCTTCAAGTCCGTCCATTTCGGGCATACGCATATCCATGAGGATCGCGCTGTAGGTTCCTTCCGGTTTTGAAGAGAACATTTCGACTGCGATCTTTCCGTTTTCAGCGACATCGCAATCTATTCCTCGCATCTGCAAAATCATTTTCAGAATCTCAGCATTGATCTGGACATCTTCCGCTACAAGAACTCTTTTCCCTGAAAGTTCGGCTTTGTATCCGACATTCTCTTTTATGGTGTTTTTGCGTCTTACTGCATCCTGAAACTCGTCGAGAAGATTCGATGCGAAGAGAGGTTTAGCTATGAAACTGTCGACTCCTGCCTGGACAGCTTCGTCAAGGATGTCGTCCCATTTGTAGGCCGTGAGGATGATGATGGCCGACTCGTTTCCTACGATCTTGCGTATCTCTCTCGTCGTTTCGACTCCGTCCATTTCAGGCATCTGCCAGTCGACAAGGATCAGGTTGTAGGGATTTTGCCTTGCGTGGCGCAGCTTGACCATCTCTATCGCTTCTCTGCCGGAAGAAACCGTTTCCGAGGCTATTCCCGATTTTTCGAGGACGAGTTTGGCATGTTCGCATGCAACAGGGTCGTCATCGACGATGAGGACGCTCATTTCCTGCGGTTTGATCTCGAAATCATCACTGACGGAATCTTTTCTTGCCGAGTCGAGAAGGGTCACAGTCACGGTGAATGTCGAACCTTTTCCTTTCTCGCTTTCGACGCTTATGTTGCCGTTCATCATTTCGACGATGTTCTTCGTGATCGCAAGTCCCAGTCCCGAAGAGCCGTATTTGTTGGACGCTGACAAGTCTTCCTGTGCGAATGTGTCGAAAATATGCGGCAGGAACTCTTTGCTCATGCCGATCCCTGTATCTCTGATGACAAAGCGGAGAGTCGATTTGCCGTCGAACTGAGCCGTCCTTTCGATATCCAGGTTGATGCTGCCGCCGGCAGGAGTGAACTTCACCGCGTTGCCGAGAATGTTGATAAGAACCTGACGCAGCTTCATGTTGTCGCCGATGTAGAAATCATCGACATGCCCGTTTATGTGGCAGTGGTAGTCGAGCCCTTTCCCGGAGCACTGGCTGCTGAACATCGTGTTGATGTATTCGACCAGTTTCGAGAACTGGAATTCCTCGTTTTTGAGTATCAGGCGCCCCGATTCTATGCGGGACATATCGAGAATGTCGTTTATCAGGCTCAGCAGATGTTCCGCCGAATCTCCGATCTTGGTGAGATATTCGCGTGTCTTCGGGGATATGTCCGGGTCGTTGAGGGCGATGTTGTCAAGGCCGATTATCGCGTTCATCGGAGTCCTGATCTCGTGGCTCATATTCGAAAGGAAGGCCGTTTTTGCCTTGTTTGCCTCTTTTGCAGCCTCAAGAGCGTTGCTCAAAGCCTCGTTGTTCGCGATTGTCTGGCGCGTCTCGGCATCGACGTTGGTGAAGCAGGCTCCGACTGCGTGAACTAAGTGGTCATCCCTGTCCTCGGGGTGGCGTACTCCGGCGAAGCGGACCATCTCGTACGATTCCTTTCCGTGACGGAAAACCATGTACCGGTATGAGATGACTCTGTTTTCCCTGAGCCCTTCCCTGATGTTGTCAGGCTGGATGAAGTTCAGAAATTCTTCGCGGTATTTCTCGGTGACATAGTGTTCCGCATATTTTGTGACCGATTCCAGATATTTGAACTTTTCGCCGACTTTGAATCCGTTTTCTATATCGGAGTGAGCCTGGTAGCAGACACCTTCGTTTTTGTCGAGCTCAAGATAGTAGACGCTCCAGTAATCCGAGCACAATGCGGTTATGAGCCTTGTCTGCTGCGTTCTCTGTCTTTCTTCTTCAAGCAGTTTTTCCTGAAGTTCGAGCCTGTGTTCAAGTTCGTGCTGTTCGATATCGGCCGCCTTTTTTTCGACCAGAAGTTTCGTGTTCTTTTTCTGCTGGAAAATTATGAATGCGAAAATGATCATCAGGAGGAACGTGGCTGCGAGCGACTGCATAAGGTTCCTCGTGATGATGGCGTCCGAGATAGAGCTTATGTTGTCGGCGATGACGTTTTCACGGATGAGGTAGGTGAGGAACCAGTCTGTCCCCGCGACCGGAACGTAGCTCAAAGTCTCTCTTATCCCGTTATAGGTAAATGAGGCTATGCCTTTTTGGGCGTTGTTGAAATGGCTTTCGATATCTTCATAAGAGTATTCGTCCTCGAAGTCAGCGTGCTGAAGGGCTTCAAGCAGGTTGTCTTCCACTGCGAGACCTCCGAGGACCGTGTTGGAAAGAGCGATGCCGTTTTTCGTGTAGATATTGCTGAAAGTCGCTGCGTCCTTGTTCGAGTGCATTGAAACGCCCTGAAGCATTTCCTCCATTTCGATCTCCATGAAGCACGCCGTGAGCTTTTCGTTCCCGACAGAAAGTCCTTCGACAGGGATAGCGATGATGACTTTCTTGTCCGCGCTTTTCAGATTGAATATCGATATTTCGGGCTTGGAAATGGTTTTGTAGTCGAAATGGTAGTCGCTGATGTTGTCCTGTCTTCCGTTGGCGGTGTGGATTATGCCGTTGGAATCGACAAAAGCGAACTTCACGAGTTTGTAGAGCTTCTTCATCCTCGCCTGGAAGGTCTGAAGATGCTCCTCGTCGCTCAGGTCTTCATCCGTCATAAGGCTGACGGCGGTCTTCAGGTTGCTGATTTTTCCCTGCAGGTTTGCGGCGACGACCTGCTCACGCCTGCCGGCAAGCTCGTCGAGATAGAGAAGGCTGACCGATCTTACGGCTTTCTCCGTGTCGAGTCTTGCCTTCTGACCTTCCCAGAACGTTCCTGCGATCATCAAGACCGCAACGACAATAATGCCGAAGATGCTTAATCTCAGGATATTGCTTTCTTTGAACATGATTCATCTCCAAAGTGAAAAAATCAAAAAACATGCGATGTTACACGGAAACCTTAAGAATTTCAAATTATCGCGCCGCCTTTCGAAATTTCGATTCGCCGCCCCTCGATATATCGATATTTCGAAATTTCGATATTTCGACAAGATCTTGGCGGCGTCGACAAAAACGAACTTAACGACAGCGGGATTTTATTGACAAAATCCCGCTTCGAAACTATTCCAGCACGGTTTTTGTTTTCGAGGTTTTTTTGGCGGCAAAACTTCTTTTCATAAATCCGTTTGTCGAAGATTTCACGGCATACAACCTCTGGGCGGCTCCGCTCGGACTTTTCAGGATTATGGAACACCACGAAAATACCGGCGACAGCGTGACTTATCTCGATTTTCTGGATGGAAGTTTTGTCGGCGACGATGCGGCGACACCGCCTGTTTACCGCTCCTGGGAACGCCACACATACTGGAAGCGCGAAATCGAAAAACCTGAGTGTTTAAAGATGATCCCGCGCAAATACTACCGTTTCGGGGCAAACGACGACACTGTGCGGAAGGCACTTTCTGAAGTTGAAAAACCCGATATCGTCTATATTTCGACCGGAATGACCTACTGGTACAAATGCGTTCTGAAAATGATCGCTTTTGTCCGCGAAATTTTCGGCGAAGTTGAAATAAATGTCGGAGGAACCTCGGCAATTCTTATGCCCGAATTTTTTGAAGGAAAAAATATCACCGTAAACACCGGCAAAGCACAGATTCCTGAAAATATTACCGGAACCGGAATGCGCTATCTCAAGAACCTGCACTTTTTTCCGGCAAATCTGATCGAAGGCTGCCCCAACAGATGTCCATACTGCTCAAGCGTTATTTTCAATCCGAAAGTTTCATACAAAGATGTAGCTGTTCTTGCCGGAAACCTGGAAAAATGGCACGCCGAAACCGGACACTGCGATGTCGCCTTTTACGATGACGCCCTGCTGCTGCGAAACGGCGGGATTCTCCGCGATTTCTTAGACAGACTTCCAACAGGAGTTTACCGTTTCCACACGCCTAACGGCCTTCATCTGCGTGAAATCAATGAAGATCTGTGCAAATATCTCGAAAAATACGATTTTCCGCAGCTTCGTTTCGGCTTCGAAACCGCTTTTTCGCGCTACGAGGACAAAACTTCGCTCAACCAGCTTAAATCTGTGGTCAAAATGCTGAAAGATCACGGTTTTACAAGCGAGAGGATAGGGGTTTACCTCCTTTGCGGACTTCCCGGACAGACAGTTGATGAAGTCGATAAAACCATTGAAATTGTTGCTGAAATCGGAGCAAGACCTTATCTCAACGAATATTCCCCCGTTCCGAAAACAACTCTTTTCGAAGAGCATTTCAAGGAAAGCAAGCTCGATTTCAAACGCGAGCCGCTCTACCAGAACAACTCAATTTCAGCCTGGAGAAGCCCCGTTTTTACCCCCGAAGTCGTAAAAAAACTCAAGGACAAACTTACTAAAATCTATTCGGGACCTAAGGCAACAAGTATCTGCTGAAAAATGAAGAATGACTTTTGGGGCAGTTATGGGGGTAAAAAATGCAAAAATGTAAAAAGATACCCCCATAACTTGAAAAATACCCCGATAACTTGAAATTAAACTATCGGAATCTGCCTGACTGCCGGCTCTGCAGCCTCAAAATCGAACAAATCTTTTAACGGAAGAGACAGAGCGAGAGAAATTTTTTCGATTGCATCGATTGAAATATTGCGTTTTCCGCATTCGACTGTGCTGATGTATTCACGCCCGAGACCCGATTTGAAAGCAAGGTCGTTCTGAGTCATTCCCTGCTGTTTCCTAAGAAACAAAATGCGTTTTCCAAGCTGTTCCCGCGCGTTCATGGCTGTAATAAAAGCAAAAAACAACAACATTAATAACAATAACCAAAAAATTTTTCGCGTATGTATCCGATAATGCACATAATGCTTTTTTTGTATTCGATGATGTACTTTTTTATTGATTTTGTAGCTGATGATGTACTTTTTCTTGAATTCTTGTAGCCGTTAATATACATTTTTGAGATTTTAGGTTGGAACGTTTTGTTCGATTTTTATTTTTTTAGGAGGAAAAGATGAAAAGATTTTTTGTTTGTGCAGTTCTTTTTGCTGCGATGTTTCTGACTGTTTCATGTGGCGGCGGCAGCAGTGATGACAACAATATTGATGAAGCAATTACTACTCCCTACTACGATTCAACAAGTGGACTCATTTGGTCAGCAAAATCATCTTTTACTATGAAGTGGCAAGAGGCACTTGACTACTGCTCAAACTATTCGGAAGATGGATTGAGCGGCTGGCATTTGCCTACAATAAGTGAACTTCGCACGCTGATAGAAAATTGCCCTGACACGCAAATACCGTCAACATCATACGTTCCATGTGAGGTTAAGGACAACTGTTTGTCTTCTGATTGCTACTATGCAAATGTCTGTAATGGTTGTGGTCAGAATTCTGAAATCAGCTATAGCAAATTGGGCGACAGAGAGGTATTTTGGTCTTCTTCTGTTGTTTCCGATTCAGAACTTTCTGATTACGCTTGGTATGTGTATTTCGCTGATGGGGGCGTGAGAACCACGAACAGAAATGGTCTCCATACGTTTGTCCGTTGTGTAAGATATTAAGATATGCGGAATAGGCTCTGCAACCAGCCTGGTAGTTGGCGAAAGAACAAAAAAATAATCCTTAATTTTTCCCACACATTTCCTTACAGCTCATCCATCAAAACAAAATCTCTGAACTTTATGTGGCGGACAGTGCTTGTTGAATAGTCGATATCGTCATTAGTGATCACGATTTTCTGGCATGTGTTGTCAAGTTTGGCGAATGCGGAAAACTCACGTTCGTAAGTCTTCTCCTCGGCGACGCTGTATGCCACCTGGATATAGTACTGTTTGTTGCCTTTATTAGCCACAAAGTCGATTTCGTGCCTGCTGTCCGAATAAACCTGAAGATTGTAACCCATGTAAACAAGTTCGTTGTAAACAATGTTTTCGAAGTTGTGCGTGAGGTCGTATCTGTTGTTCATCACGCGGATCGAATTCAAGGAGACATCTTCATTGTAGACTTTCGAATAATACTCCAGTTCTCGTTTTGATTTCGTGGAATATTGTTTTATCGTCGCTATCGCGTAGGCTTCCTCAAGATATCCTATATATTTTGCTATTGTCGTTACGGAACACGGCAAATCAACCCCTTTCATGTATTTCGCCACGGAGCGGACTGAAAAAATCCTGCTGTTCGAGAGAAAAATGAAATTCGCAAGCCGCTTGAAAATCTCGGTTTTTCTGATGCTGTAACGGTTTATTATGTCGTTCAGGATGATGGTTTCATTCAATTCGTTGAGATATATCCGCTGACCGCTTTCGCCGCTGTATTCGATTCGTTTCGGGAATCCGCCCCAGACAATATAGTCCGTCAGCGAAATTTCTTTGCCGAGTTCGCGCCCGTATTCTGCAAGTTCCTTGTATACGAAAGGATGGATTCTGAACGAGACATACCGGCCGGAAAGTTCTTTTGTAAATTCACGTGACAGAAGTTTGGAGTTTGAACCGCTGATGAAAACTGAACAGTTCCTGATTCTGAGAGTCCTGCAGGCTCCGGCCCAACCCTGAACACGCTGCACTTCATCAAGAAACACATAACATAAAGAATCTTTGCGGTTGTTTTCGATATATGAAATCAAAGCCGTTTCATCCGGTATAGCCGAAAGAACAGCCGTGTCTTCAAAATCCAGATAAATCGTGTTGTCGGATTTCTCCTTTATCTCGTCATGGATTTCACCGAGAATAACCGATTTTCCGCAACGCCTGATTCCTGTTATTATTTTTATCAAATCACTGTCATAAAATTCGCGGATGGCCTGAATGTATTTTTCTCTTTTAATCATTTTCTCCTCCACAAAAGAACTCCTACTGGACAATTTACCACAAATTGTTGTTTTTGTCCACTTCTACTGGACGATTTTTCAAAAATTATAAAAGTGTCCAGTAGTCGATCGTATAAAGAATGAGAAATAACCCTGTTTTTGATAGTTGGGATGATGTATTCCCTACGCCATATAGACGTCAGTGATCATTATCGGTTCGACTGGAACATCGTCGTAAACTTTTACAGACTGGGTCGCAACATCGGAAATTGCATCAACGACATCCGTTCCTTCGATTACTTTTCCGAAAGCGGCATACTGGCCGTCAAGGAAGTCGCAGTCTGTGTTGCAGATGAAGAACTGGCTTGTAGCGCTGTTGGGATCAGATGTTCTTGCCATTGAGATGACGTATTTTTTGTGGAGAACTTCGGGGCTTCTCTCGAGTTTGATAGGGTCTGACATTGCCGATTTTTCCATCATGAACTTGTTCATTCCGCCGCCCTGGATCATGAAATCCTTGATGACTCTGTGGAAAATGAGCTTGTTGTAGTATTTCGCCTCGATGTGCTTGATGAAATTTGCGACGGTTATCGGCATTTCGTTGCCGTAAAGTTCGATGACCATCTTGCCTTTTGTCGTTTCGATGACAGCTTTGTTCGTTGCTTCCATTGTTTCCTCCAAAATAAAAAAGAATAAAACCGGAAAATATTATTTATCGCGGCGTTTTTTTCAACTTAAAAAGTATGTTATTCTTGAAATAAAGTTTTTATCTGCTACCTTTGCCCGATGTTTTTGTTTATTTCTTTAAAAAGGAGGTTGATATGAATTTCAGAAAATTTGACGGTAATTTCGACAAGATTGATTTTCTCAGCATGTTGATGATCGACATCAACGGCACGATCAGGCATGTGACGCTTCCTAAAGACTACATCTCTAAAAAAATCTTTGAAAACGGAATAGGCTTCGATGCCTCCAACTTCGGCTACGCGAAAGTCGACAAGTCCGACATGGTTGCGAAACCAGATCTTTCGACCGCATTTGTCGAGGAGAAGGAAGGACACACGATAGTTCACGTTTTCTGCGACGTATACCTTACGACAGGCGAGCCTTTTGACCAGTATCCGCGCAACATCGCGAAGAAAACTGCGGCATATCTCAAGGAACAGAAGATCGCAGACGACGCGAAAGTCCTCATCGAACTCGAGTTCCACGCTTTTGACAGCGTCCGCTATTCAAGCGAATATTCGCACAGTTTCTACGAAGTCCAGAGCCAGGAAGGTATCGGCCCTGACTACAGCGATGCCCCGCGTTTCGGCATCCAGAACGGTTACCACAGGCTTGCTCCGGCAGATAAATACTTTGAAATGAGAAACGACATCGTCGCTGCAATGGGCGCAGTCGGTATTCCTGTTAAATATCACCACCACGAAGTAAGCGCGTCCCAGCTTGAGATCGAGCTCAACTTCATAAGCATTGCCGAAGCGGGCGACAAAGTTGCTCTGGCTAAATGGATAATCGTCAGTGTTGCACGCGAGCACGGAATTTTCGTAACTTTCATGCCGAAACCTGTCTACAATATCGCGGGAAACGGCATGCACGTCCACCAGTTCCTCGTCAAGAAAGGGGCTTCGATCTTCTTCGGAAACGGCATGCACGGCCTTTCGAAAAAAGCTCTTTCCTACACGGCAGGAATTCTCGACCACAGCCTTACGGGTTCACTTCTCGCTTTCTCGAACCCGAGCACGAACTCATACAAACGCCTTGTCCCGGGCTTTGAAGCTCCTGTCAGCGCGACATTTGCAAAAGGTTCGCGTGAAGCTTCGATCAGGATCCCCGGCTACCTTGCGAAAGGCGAGGAGAGGATCGAATACAGAACAGGCGACGCGACGGCAAACATCTACTATTTCCTGAGCGCAATGATTCTTGCCGGTGTTGACGGTATCAAAAAAGGCCGCGATCCGCTTGAAAGCAACTACCACGACAAGGAAAACGGCAAAATGTTCCCGCTCAACCTGAACGCAGTCCTTGACGGTCTTGCTGCAGACAACGAATACCTTCTTCCGGCATTCCCTAAGGCTTTGATTGACCTCTGGATCAAGGCGAAAAAAGCGGAAGCACGCTACGTCTACAATGCTCCGACACCTCAGGAATACGAACTTTACTTCAATATCTAAATTCTAAAATCCGGTTTTATCTTACAGAATTTCAAGCGATGCCGCTTTCAAAGCCTCTTTTACGTTCATTCCCGGGTTTTTCGCGAGAACTGAATTGAGGTTTTTGCTGAAATTTCCGAAAGAGAAGTGGGGGTAGAAGAAAATCCGCTCTTTCAAGGCTGGATTCTGCGCGCATATTGATTTCAGAGTTTTGAGATATTCTGAAAAGAGCTTTTTTTCGCCGAGTTCGCTGCATCCGGTTATCCAGAGTTCAGCATCAGTTGCTTCAAGCATATCAACAGCAAGATTTGCCATGAATTTTTCAGAATCTTCAAACAAATCCTTGAAATCTCTGAGTTTCTTGAGGTCGAGCGTGCTTTTAGTGTGGATGAAAGTTTTGTTGAGCACTGCAACTTCCTCGTCAAAATCGCTGACGAGAGAATTGTTTTTGAAAAAATTCCGCGCTGTTTTTCCCGCTTTTCCGACTAAATAGCACTCTTCATGCTGCTCTGTGACTCCGGGATTGTCTGCAACAAGAATGTATTTCAGATTTGTGATCTTCAGCAGATTTCTGTTGAATACAGCAGCGTTTGAAAGAGGATATCCGTAGCTTTCGCACAATTTTGCAACTGCTTGAAAGAATTCGGGATTTTCTGAACTTGTTTTTGAAATGTATTCTTTGAAAATTTGGACTAAGTCCTGGATTTTATTCATAGACGTGAACCGGGATCTCTCCTTTGATTCCGTAGTAGCAGCCTTCTGCGAGAGCTTTCATTTCGTCTTCGCCAGGGAAAACTTCGACATCAGCGATGAATGAAACTTTCTCTTTGATCCAGCCGACGAACATTTTGTCGTAAGCGATTCCGCCGGTGAGGATGATAACATCGACTTTGCCGTCAAGAGCCGCAGCGAGTGCGCCGATTCCTTTTGCAACCTGATAAGCCATTGCTTTGTAAACGAGCTCTGCTTCTTTGTCGCCCGCTTTTACGCGCTGCTCGACTTCATAAGCGCTGTTCGTGCCGAGGTAAGCGACGAGACCGCCGTTTCCTTTGATTTTTTTCATGATCTCAGCTTTCGTGTATTCGCCGCTGAAGCACATATTTACAAGCTGTCCTACCGGAACTCCGCCGCTTCTTTCAGGAGTGAAAGGACCTTCGCCGTTGAGCGCGTTGTTGACATCAATGACTCTGCCGCCCTTGTGAGCGCCGATTGAGATTCCGCCGCCCATGTGAGCTACGATGTAGTTAAGATCTTCATATTTTTTGCCTCTTTCGCGGGCATATCTTCTTGCAACTGCCTTCTGATTTAGAGCATGGAAAATGCTGCGTCTTTCGATTTCGGGCATACCGGAAATTTTTGCTATAGGCTCCATTTCGTCGACGACAGAGGTGTCAACGGTGTAAGCCTTGACATCTTTTCCGCTCAGTTTCGATGCCTCTTTCGCGATTTCGTAAGCGATCGGAGCGCCGAGGTTGCAGACATGTTCGCCGATTTTCGGATGTTTGATGTCGTCAATCATAAGCGGGTTGATTTCGTAAACGCCGCCGAGAATAGGTTTGTGGAGACCACCTCTGCCTGCGATCACGTCAAGGGATGCGACATCGATTCCCTCTTCTTCAAGTTTTTTGAGAACGATATTTTTTCTGAAGTCATACTGATCGAAAACACAGGTAAAACCAGCCAGTTCTTCTACATCGTGTTTGATGTTTACAGTCAAAATCTCTTTTGTGTCTTCATAAACCGCCACTTTTGTGGAAGTTGATCCGGGGTTGATTGCCAATATTTTCATGATTTTCTCCTATTTCATTGCCGCAGCGAGTGCGATTGAATAAAGTTTTGATTCTTCTGAATCAGCTCTGCTTGTAAGAACTATCGGAACGCTTGCTCCCATGATTACAGCCGCCGAATGAGCTCCACCGAGGAAGTTCATCGATTTGTAGAGGATGTTTGCAGCTTCGATGTCGGGGCACATAAGAACATCAGCGTCTCCGCCGACTTCTGTAACGATTTTCTTGTGGGTGCACGCTTCTTTCGAAATCGCGTTGTCGATTGCGAAAGGACCGTCTACGATGCAGCCTGGGATCTGTCCGCGTCTGTTCATCATTGTGAGCATTGCAGCGTGAACCGTGGGTTCCATCTTCTCGTTGACAACTTCAACAGCTGCAAGAACAGCGACTTTCGGGTTTTCGATGCCGACTCTGTGGCAAGCTTCGACCGCGTTGTTGACGATTGCGACTTTCTCTTTGAACTCAGGCGCGATGTTCATCGCAGCGTCGGTGACAACAACGAGTTTGTGGTAGTAAGGAGTTTCGAAAAATGCGATGTGGCTGATAGTGCTGCCCTTTCTGAGCCCGTTTTCCTTGTCGAGAACAGCTCTGAGGAGATCAGCTGTCGGAACGAGACCTTTCATAAGAATTTCAGCTTCGCCGTCTTTGATGACCTTTACGGCTCTCTGGCATGCAACTTTCGGTTTCGGCTCGTGGATGATTTTGATCCCGTCGAGGTTGAGTCCGATTTTTGCCGCGATCTCTTTGATTTTTTCTTCGTGGCCAACAAGAACAGGAATTACGATTCCTTCGCCCATCGCATCTTTAATAGCCGCAAGTACCGGCTCGTCTTCTGCAGCTGCAACAGCGATTCTTCTGGTCTCATGTCCTTTTGCCATAGCGATAAACTCTTTGATCGATTTGAATTCCATTTTTCCCTCCGAAGATTGTTAATAATCAAAAACCGCCACACTATAAAAAATTTTTTCGGAAAGTTCCATTTTTTATTTTGGTTTTATGAGAAATTTTACAGAGGAGGTTTGCGGGTTCCCAAATTACCAGCTCCTTGCAAAAAAAATGGCGGGGCCGTCTGCCCCGGTCGCATTCGGAAATTTCTTGCAACAATGTTCTTTATTGAAATATTAGATTTTTTGTTGACAAATATTTATAAAACATAAATTTGTTATTGTATAATTTTTTGTTTTGTTGGTGAAATGTGAAAATTGTGAATAAAGATGGAGATGATCATGGAAAACGAAATAGTTTTATACACGGATGAAAACGGCAAGACCAATGTTTCGGTACGTTTCGCCGATGAAGATGTCTGGGTAACAGCGGTTCAACTTGCTGAAATATATAACA
This sequence comes from uncultured bacterium, assembly GCA_905233945.1. Classification (GTDB taxonomy): domain Bacteria; phylum UBP6; class UBA1177; order UBA1177; family UBA1177; genus UBA1177. The sequence continues at coordinate 15,534 of CAJOFY010000031.1, forward strand.
CAACGAGACAGAATATCGGTCAACATATAGATAATATTTATAAAGATGCTGAATTACCGCGTGAGGCAACTATAAAGAAATTCTTTATAGTTCAACAAGAGGGCACACGTCAGGTAAAACGCGAGATAGATCACTACAATCTGGATGTCATTATTGCTATCGATTTTTATCAGCAGGTTACCGATATTTATGCTACGGCGACAGACTATGATCCGCGTTCGAAAACGACACTGATTTCTTTGCCACAGTGCAGAACAAACTTCATTATGCCGTGCATGAACACACTGCTACGGAACTGATTTATGAGCGTGTCGACGGAGAAAAACCTTTTGTCGGTATGACCAATTTTAAAGGCAGCTATGTGACAAAAGACGATGTGAAAATAGCCAAAAACTATCTTTCCGAAGTCGAATTGCAGCGTCTGAACCTTCTTGTTTCTGAATTTCTGGATTTTGCGGAATTTCAGGCACTTGAAGAAAAGCCGATGAAAATGCAGGATTGGATCAACGCTCTCGATAATCAGATTGTTGCTCATCAGCGTAAGATTTTAGAAGGAAAAGGTTCTATCAGCCACGATCAGGCTATGCAAAAAGCTGAAAAGGAATACGAAATTTTCCGTCGGAAACAACTCGCCGACCTTAAAAGTGACTTTGATTTGTTTTTGAAAGATGTGAAGGCTCTTGAGAAGGAATAATTTTCAGCAAAATGGAAATTGACACTAAGAGTTTGATTGGAAAGATCTTTTTACCAGTTAAGTGCGAACTGCAGAGTTCCGTCCATCGGGCTTGCGCCGAATGAGACGTTGTATTTTTTCTTAACTTCTTTTTCGTCTTTGAATTCGATGCAGTAGAACGTGATTCCGGTTGCGATCAGGGCGACTCCGACACCTATTCCGGCGATTCCCAGACCCAGGTATGTTTTCCGCTTTTTATCGGCATCGTTTGTTTTTGTGCGGAAATAGTTCATCTCTTCCTGAGTTGTGCTGTAGCCATATGCGTCAAGATATTTGTCGCGATCTTTTTTTGCTTTGCTCATGCCGTAGAATGAAACTCCGCCGAGTGCACCGATGACTACTCCGGCAACGAGTGTGGTCGTTCCGGCAATCATTCTTGTTCTGCGTCCGGCATCGTTGAGTTCTTTTTTGAATTTTTCTTCCTCGGTAAGTTCTTTCGGTTTTTCGGGTTCTTTGGGCTGTTCCGCGACTTGCGGCTGTGTGTTTGCAACGGGAGCTGCTTCCGCTGCGACCGCCTGTTCGCCTGAACATGCCGCTTTGCGTCCCAGATCGCACGCTTTTTTGAGATATGCCGCTTTTTCCTCGTCGTTTGCTGCGTGTTTAAGGCCGTAAGTCTGGCAGTCAAGTGCGGAATTGAGGTCGCAGCGCTGTTTTCGCACTTCTTTGATTTTGGTTTTCATGATTTCATTGTTTGCGATTTCATTGCTGTAAATCACGGCGTTTTCGATTTCTAGTGCTCCGAAAATCAAGCTGTATTCAAAGAGATGTTTGAGTGAAAGCGATATTTTCTGCTCAGCCGGAACCGAATTTTCCGGAATACTTTTTTTGATGAGATTCAGGCTGTTTTCGTGTTTTGCCATTTTTTCGGCGCAGGTTCTCCACTCGGCACCTCTTGTCTTTGCAGTCTCCTGAAACGGATTCTTTTCACTGATGCCGGCTATTTCCTCCCACATTACCGTCATGGCGCCGGGAGTTCTGACACAATCTTTTTCCTTTTCCTTTGCAACTGCCGCCTCGAATTTTTTCAAAACCGCAGGATCTGTGTTCAGAATATCCTGCTCGCTCACATTGCCGAGAACAAACGGCTTTATCAAATCGAGAGGTTCTTCTGTCAGATTGTAGGTTTTTGTCGCAAATTCTTCCTCCTTGCGCTTTTTTTCAGCGGCGACCCGTGCTTTCTCATCATCCTGCGCCGCTTTGATTTTTCTGCTTTCGTCGCATCCCGGCTGATATTTCAGATCGCAGGATTTTGTGAAAAGCATAAGTTTTTCTTCGCCGGTCTGAGCATAATCCTTGCCGCATTCGTAGCAGTCTCTGCCCGAATTTTTCTCGCACCGTGCCTGCTTTACCGCTTTGATTTTTGCCTGGAAATCTTCCGCTTTCAAGGCTGCGGAAAGTCCCTGCGCATTTTTCGAGAGTTCAAAAATTTCAAGTGTTCCGAAAGTGATTCCGAAACTGTCGAGATGTTTCAGAAGAAGCCCCTTTTTCTGCTCGTCGGCAAGAATGGAACTCGCAAGGAGGGTTTTCAGTTTGCCGGTATTTTCCTTGTGTGCATTGAAAAGCTCTATACATTTTTTCCATTCCTCAAGACGTGCTTTTGCAGTATTCAGAAACGGATTTTTCTGATTGATTTTAAGCACATCCTTCCATGCTTTGATTGCATTTGCAGGCGTTTTCAGGATTTCCGGCCACTTTTCTGTATTCACGGCTGCTTCATAAACTTTCAGAGCCTGCGGATCTATGTTCATCAGGTCCACATCGGCGAGTTTCTGCACTTCGAAAGGCTTGATAGGAAGTTCGATGAGTTCTTCCGCGAAACCGTAGGATTTCGCGATAACGGTTTTAGGCTGCGCCGTTTGCGGCTGAGCTTGCACCGCTTGCGGTTGTGCTGCCGGCTGCTGGTTCTGCTCCGGTGCGCCGTAAAGCGACATAACACTTAAAATCAAAGTGAAAACGAGAAAAAGTTTTTTCATTTTGCATCTCCTAAAAAATTAAAAATTTTCGATCCGCCTGCGGCGGGATGCCCTCTCAGCCGCTTTGCGGCAGCTCCCCCTGAGCGGGAGCCAAGTCAAAACCTTGCCTCGCCCTTCGGGAGAGGTGTCACATAGTGACGGAGAGGGAATCAGCCACGAAATTACCTCACACAACGACCCATTCCGGTCAATGTTTTTTTCTTACTTGAGATGTTAGAGTTTTTGAAATAGATATCCCATACTGAGTCCCCAGTATCATTGGAAGTTGTGGAAGACCAGAGATAAACAGCACCGTCACCGAGTTTGCTGTAGTAGCCGTCGGTTTTATCTTCGCATCTTTCGATTCCGACGGCGGCTGTTGTGCTTGTGCACAAATTTATGTCGTAGCATATAGGATTTGCAGTCGAGCTTGAAGAAGTGCATTCGTCTGTAACGTTGCAAAGGCCTTCGGTTGCAGTTTTCTCACAGTTCTTAACCAAAGTCCTAAGTTCGCTGATTGTCGGCAAATGCCAGCCCTCACTGAAACCGCCGTAATTTGATGAATTTAAGCCCGCACAATACGATTCCATATTTTCCCACTTCACGTTGTTCGAAAATCTAGACGACCAAATTAAACCGCTTGCTGAATCCTTGCACGGGAACGAAGTCGTATTTTCATTGCATTCAGGTAAATCTGACCTCACACAACGAACATTGATGTCGTGAGTCTTACCGTAGTTGATCACGTAGCCGCCATCGAAGTACACGCCCCACGCGTAGTAGGTATCGCCGACGTAGGTAGAGGAAGACCAGAACCAGCCGG
>CAJOFY010000032.1 GCA_905233945.1 uncultured bacterium
TATCTGTTGATTACCACGATGAAATCACGTCCGTTGCGGTTTATCGTGAAGAGAAGTTTCTTTGACGAATTTATGATCTTGTTGGCTTCCGCCGCGTTTTTGACTCGTCTTTTGTTGATCGCGACGATCACGTCTCCCTGCATGATGCCTGCCGACTGCGCGAGCGATCCCTGCTCGACGTTGGAAACGGTGATCTTTCCTTTGTTGTCGGTGAGTGTGATGCCGATTTCATCCATGACTTTCTGGTCGATTTCCTGCGGACTTTCCGAAAGCTGGTAGTCTTTGTCGAGGACGACTTCAAGTTTCATCGGTTTGCCGTTGCGGATGATTTCGAGCGGGATTTTCTTGCCGTAAGGGCTGAAGGCGACCGCTGTTCTGAACTGCGAAACGTTCTCGATTTCCTTGCCGTCAAACTTCGTGATGAGGTCATACTGCTGAAGTCCCGCTTTTGCAGCCGGGCTTTTTGCTTCAACGCTGGAAACAAGGATTCCGTTCACGCTTTTGTCGATTTCAAAGTAGCTGCGGATGTCGTCGTTGAGTTCCTGAATGACGATCCCCATCATCGCGCGCTGTATCTTTTTGCCGCTTTTGAGCTGCTGTGTGATGTCCTTGACCATGTTTGCCGGAACTGCAAGGCCGATCCCCATGTATCCGCCTGACTGCGAAAGGATCGCGGTGTTCATGCCGATGACTTCGCCTTCGATGTTGAGGAGCGGTCCGCCCGAGTTGCCGGGGTTTATCGCAGCGTCAGTCTGGATGAAGTCCTCGTAGTCAGTGACACGCATCCCGGAACGTCCTTTTGCCGAGACGATCCCGAATGTAACGCTGTTCGAAAGACCGAACGGGTTTCCTATCGCGATTGCGAAACTGCCGACTTTTATTTTATCGGAATCGGCGAATTTAAGCTCCTGGATTTCGCCTTTTTTGAACTCGTCGATTTTGATAAGTCCGACATCGGTGTGCGGGTCAGTACCGATAAGTTTGGCTGTGAATGTTTTGCCGTCGATCATGACTTCGATTTTTTCCGCTTTCTGGACGACGTGGTTGTTCGTGACGATGAAACCTTCTTTGTCGTCGATTACGAAACCCGAGCCCTGAGCCTGGCTTTTTCTGCTGCGCGGCTGCATCGGATTGCCGAAAAAGAAGTCAAAAAACGGGTCCCTCATTCTCTGCTGCTCTGTGATTTCAACTTTGATCGAAGCAACGCTTTTTTTCGCCTTTTCTGAAATTTTGATGAGCTCGTCTTCGAGACCGTGCATGTCAGAAGCACTCATTCCGGTGAAAGAGAAAAGCAAAAATAACGGTAAAAACAAAAATTTAATCAGGTTTTTCATATCTTCCTCCACAAAAAAAACGCATAACAAACAATCCGGCCTTTTTATTTATTTCCGTTTTGCCGAAAGAAAAGGGTAGAGAAATTATTTTTTTGATTTTTTCAGATTTTAATCGGTGATGATGAAGAACTCGACTCGTCTGTTCTTGACCATATCGGGTTCTGTGTCGCCGGTCGAAACAGGCTCGCTTGAACCGATGACTTTTACTTTGATTCTGTTGGCTTCAACGCCGTTTTTGATGAGCATAGCCTTTACGGCATTTGCGCGTTTCTGAGCGTAAGCCTTGTTCTCGTGCTTGTCGGTATGAGCTTCGATTCTGATTTTCAGCATGAAGTTCCTTGTCAGGATGAGGGCGACTTTCTCGATTTCAACCGGATTCTGGATGTAGTCTGATTCGTGCAGGAAGTTGACTGTATTCGGCAGTTTTTCACCGGTTTTTTCAGGAGGCTGCGGCAGAGTTTCGGCAGGTTTCGGAGCCTCTTTCTTAGGAGCTTTCTTAACTTTCTTTTCAGGTTTTTTCTCTTCCTGTTTCGGCTGCTCTTCCTGTTTTGCCTCTCTCTTTTTCAGTTTGAAGTCGTCTTTGTTGCGCTCGTCTTCAGGCGGAAGAACATTCATGTTCCATGAAATTCCGGCGTAAATGCGGTACTGCGGGACTGCAACCGCTTTGCCGAAACCTCCGAAAGCACCGGCGATGACATCGATGTTTGCCGGAGTTTTGAAGCGGAGACCGCCGCCGAACTCAATATTGTCCTGGGCATCGTTCTTGAACGGGGATTTTATTGAAGTCGCCGAGTGAAATTCAGCGTTTACGTCAAGCAGATTCTCGACAGCGTGGACGTTGAGGGCGAGCTTGAGGCCGAATTCGTCATCAAATTTCGATGTCGCGAAAGTCTGTTTCGGAAGAATCTGATAGAAAAGGTTAAGTGCAGCATCGACCCATTTTGTCTGGGTTCCGAGAGCGATCGCCGGGCGGAAAGTGAACTGGCCGCTGCCAAGAGCCGAGTGGATCTGTTTTCCTGTCGGAGCCGTGACTTCGGTGATCACTGACATCGAAATCGCCTTGTCGAAAAGGCTGAAAAGCTGGAATCTGGGAACAAGTCTGAGGTCTCCGACGCCGCCTTTTGCGAGAGTGTCGTCCTTGTTCCAGCCGTCACCGTTCTCGAACATTATCACCGGGAGCGAAACGGCAATGTCAAACCATTTCACAACGCTGTAGAAAATCGAAATGTCGGCTGCAAGCTGGTTTGCGATAACTTTGTTTTTTGTTCCCTTACTGCCGGAAACGAGTATCGGCTCATGCTGAAAATTCATAATGAAATCAACGCCGAGCAATCCTTCTTCAAGCCCTTCTGAGCCGTAAACCGTTATAAATCCGTCGGCAAACGGCGATGTTTTGAAACGGTTGCCGTCAATTGCGAAATCTCCGGCTGCAAGAGTCTGGGCGCAGAAGAGAAAAAGTGCCGAGAATATAAAGATTCTTCTTAATTTCATCTCAATCTCCTAATAAATATTTCCGACAAGACCAACTGTTTTTTTAACTTCCTTTATTGTTTCGACCGCGGTTTCGCGCGCTTTTGCGCTTCCTTCGGCAACAACTTTTCTGACATAGTCCATATTTTTCTCAAGCTCTGCGCGTTTTGCCCTCATCGGGTCGAAAAATTCGTGCACAGCCGCGAGAAGTTCTTTCTTGGCGTGTCCGTAGCCGTATCCGCCGGCAGAAAGTTTGTCAGCCATTTCTTTAGCTTTTTCGGCTGAAACTATGAGTTTATAGATGTTGTATACATTGCATTTTTCGGGATCTTTCGGATCTTCGAGCGGAGTCGAGTCGGTGACGATTCCCATAATCTGTTTTTTCAGAACCGGATCCGGCGCAAACATTTCAATCGTGTTTCCGTAGCTTTTCGACATCTTCTGCCCGTCGGTTCCAGGAACGACGGCGACATTTTCGGGAATAACCGGTTCAGGAATGACGAAAAGTTCCTTCTGGTAGAAAAGATTGAATTTTTCGGCGATATCGCGGGCGATTTCAACGTGCTGTTTCTGATCTTTGCCGACCGGAACGATGTTCGATTTGTAAAGCAGAATGTCAGCCGTCATAAGAAGCGGATAGTAGAAAAGCCCGACGTTTATAAGTTCGCCTTTCGCAGTCTTTTCCTTGTAGCTGTGGGCGCGCTGCATAAGTCCCATCGGCGTGTAGTTTCCGAGTATGAACGCAAGTTCCGCGACTTCCGGCACAAGCGACTGCAGAAAAATCACGCTCTTCTGCGGGTCAAGTCCGAAAGCGAGGTAGTCAAGGACGATATTCCAGGTGTTTTCTGTAAGTTTCGCCGGATCAGGCAGAGTGTTCAAAGTGTGATAGTCGGCTATGAAGTAAAATCCTTCATAATTTTTTTCCTGCATGATCTCAAACTGCCGCGCGGCACCGAAGTAGTTGCCCAAATGCAGCGTTCCTGTGGGCTTTATGCCCGATAAAGCTCTCATTTTTCCTCCTCAATCAGCCGAAAGACGGCTCCCAAACAAGGTTTATAGAAAAAGTTATATATTTTGATTCATTGTACATGAAATTTCCGTAAATTCCGCCGGCTCCAGGCTTGTAGAAGGCGAGGGAAAAGGTTTTCGTCGTTGTACTCCAGGTCAGTTTTTTGCTGAAAGAGAGGTTGTTGAAGCCAAGTCCGGCTCTGAACATGGAGTATCTGAACTCGAAGCCTGTGTAGAAGTCGAATCCTTTCAAAGTGGTTCTCTTGTTTTTGAACTTTTCCTTTCCCTGCTGCAGATGATACTGCCAGCCTGTGTTGATGAAGAACATGTCGCGGATATTGGTTTCAAAGTTCCAGCTGAGTTTCCGCGGAATGTCGCGCCCGTAGAAAGTCCATACATCGAGAGCCGCGAAACCGAGGTTTACAAACGGGGTTATCTGAGCCGCAATACCGACATCGAACGAGTGCGAGTTTGTATCCTTGTTCTGTGTCGGAGCGAATTCGCCGATGTAGTTGTTCAGGTTTATTCCTCCGTAAATAAAGCCTGGCCAGATAGGAAAACCGAAGTTTGTCTTTATGTGATGCAGCCCGTAGTTGTATGAGTACATGATTCCGCCGCCTACAACCGAGGTCTGTGAGTCGCTGACCGATACCGACATCGCCTTGACAAACTGGTAGAGTGCCGCGACACTGAACATTTTGTTGATCATAAGCGCAGCCGGATTCATAACGAAATGGGCATTGTGGCTCAGCAGCGCGCCGCAGCCTTTGCCGCAGTTCTGCGTGTCTATTGCATGTCTGAGCTCTCTGGAGCGGTTTCCCCACGATGTGTCCGAAACAGGTGCAAGCGGGTCTTCATCATAAATCTGATTTTCTGCAAAAAGAGGGCAGAACGTCAGAATGAGAGCGACAATGAGAAATATTTTTCGTCTGCTGATAAATTCCAATTAAAACCTCCTTCGCGGGAAGCGAGTTCGATTATATACAAACCAAGTCCGGAGCCTGAAGCAGAGCTTTTCACAAAAGGTTTCGAAAGCTCGTCTTTTGTGGTGCCGGTATTTTTTAAAGAAGAACTGTCGTAGTCGTTTTTGAAAACGATAGTCTTCTCATCAGCAATGTTTATTGAAAATTCGCTTTTGCCGTGCATTTTCCAGTTCATTACGATTTCGTCAATCACAGCCGAAAGCAGTTTTTTGTTCTTTATTGTGTCTATCGAGAGATAGTTTTTGTTTTCCATCGAGGCGTTGATGCCGGCTTTGCGGCACTTTTCCCTGATGTCGTAGACAAATTCGCTGAAATCGTAAGGTTCCGCGCTTTTTTCGCAGCTTACGATTCTTCCGATTCTTCCAAGCTGTCTGCCGAGCCTTTCGCCTCTTGCCACGCGGGCAGCGACAACATCATCCTCAAGGTATTCGATGTGTTCGAGCGGCGTCATTATGTTGACGATCTCGTGCCCTGTTTTTATCAGGAAATCGCTGAGTGCACTATTGTCACTTTTCATAGGAAAAGCCTCTTACAAAAATTTCGGTATTGCTTAAAAATCTCAGGACAGAAAGTGAAACCTGCTCGCGCGACTTGCTGTCAGAACCGCCGTAACTAAGCGTAATTCTTGCAGAATCTGCGTGATCCATGTTGAAAGTCGCATCGATCGGAATCCATTTTCCGTCTGCAAAAGCCTCATTCCAGTTGTGGAAGAAAAATTCGCCGTTCTGGTTCATAACGACGCCGTAAACCATCTTTACCGGAATCCCTGCCGCACGCGCAAGAGCCGCGAAAAGAGCCGAATGTTCGGTGCAGTCGCCGCTTTTTGAGCGCAGAACCTCGCTTGCCGACATGTTTCCGTGGAGATAGTTTTTGTTGCTTATGTGCTTGTAGACGAATTTCGCAATCCGTTTCACCATTTCATGCTGATTCGGGGCGCCGAGGACGATTTTCTGCGCCGCGCGGATAATTTCAGGGTTGCTGCTGTCTTCGATGATGTTGGACATTGTGTCTTCCGGGGCCGGTCGTGTCCGGCACTGCGCCGCATCGGAGCTTGCAAAGAGTGTGTTCCCGCTCACTTTTTTCTGGAAGCACGTTTCAGGAATGGAAGAAAAACCGGCGTTTTCGATCTGGAAAGTTGTGTTTCTTGCCTTGCGCGGAGATTTTACAGGAATCCCGCTGTTGACAAGTTTCGTGTTCTGCAGAATATCGGTGCTTCCCGCAGCGGGCGCGGTTTTTGTCTCCGGCAGAGAAGCCAGAGTGTAGACAATAAGACCGTTCTGGATTTCCGATCTCTGTACTGTTCTGCCGGAAAGAGTGTATTTTATCGGAATTCCCTGGAAAACAAGGGTGACCGACAGAGTCCCGTCCGCATTTTTTTGGGCAGAGTAGGAAACTTCGCTTTCAGTGAGACTTTCTTCGGAAATTATTGAAGTCTTTCCGCCTTTTAAAAACTCGTTTTCATTCAGTTTGCGGAAAATCATCCCGAAAAATACTGCATTTTTGTTAAGCGGAAAACTTGAAAGCTCGCTGTTGCCGTTTTTTGTCATTTTTGTTTTGAAGACACCGTTTGAGTTCTCTCCTTCAAACAGGATTTTCGCGCCCCCTTCGGATGTCGTTCCCTTTATCCGCCTGGGCTCCAACGTTCTGCAGTCGGCTGAAAGGGTAGTGTCGGAAGAAATCGTCATCGCATCTACTCCGCGTGCAAGACTCATCTCCGAAACCGAGTGCAGAGTGAGTTCGCAGCTTCCGTCCGACGCGCGGTTTTCGCTCCATGTCTCGGTGCTTTTGCCTATTTCAACGCCCATCATCGAGATTTTGTAGACATTTGTCTCGGCAAAAACAAAAAATGAAAAAAAGAGAGATAAAAACACAAAAACCGGCTTAAACATGGAGACCCCGCCAAAAAACCGCCTATTATCCTTAAATCAAAATTAAAAGCAAATAAATCGCGCGCGGGACAGCCGGAATCTATCTTGATGCTGCGAGCTTTTCGGAAAAAGGTTCCTTATAAAAAGTCCTATATCTTGATTCTTACAACAACGCCCTGTTTGCCGTCCTGAAGGTTTCCGATTCTTGCCAGAGCTGCGGAAAAAGACATTGTTGATGGGAAAGCTTTGCGGAGTATCGCGGCTCCGGTCGCGCGGATGTAGCCCGCTTTTTTCATGCATGGATTCCCCGCAGCGACGCTTTCGATATCCTCAAGCAAAACGGCAATAGCGTTCATGTCGTAATTGTTGTAGGGCTCGGCCTGGACGCTTGCCTTGAGGTTGTCGTAGATTCTCTGCTTCGTGTCGCGCACTTTCGTTGTTCCGTTCAGGAGATCCTCGCCGATGTGCTTGGCCAGAATGTTGTCGAGATAGTCGATTCCGCTGTCCCAGTTGCGGTAGTTCGCGCCGACGATTCCGATGGTGAGATCAATTTTTTTCTGCTTTTCGAAATAGCGGACAAACATTTCATCCAGACTCTCTTTCGCCTTCCCGCTGCTCAGCTTTTTCTCGGCGAGCTTGAAGAGCTGGGCAGAGGTTGACTTCTCTTCGTATGTTGCATAGCGGCCCTTGGCAAAAGGCTCTGATCCGTCCGTGAAACGCCCGAACTGCCATGCGAAAAGCATCTCCGGTGCAATATCCTCGAGAATATAGGCGGTGAGCGGGTAGAACTTCATAAAAACATAGCTTCTTCTGTCGAAAAGCTCAGCCGCAAGAAGAGTATCCCCTGTTTCGACGGCAAGAAGCAGTGCGCCGATGTGCATGATGTATGAAAAAAGGTCGCTGTCCTCAAGTTTCATGCTGTTTTTAATAAAAAGCGTGATTTTTGCCTGCATTGTTTCCGGCAGATAAGTGTACCACGACGGCGAGAAATAGCCGCTCGGCTCGATTTTCTGCATTTTCGCGAGTTCCGTTGCCTTAGGGGAAGTGATTTTGCCCCCGAAATCAAGCTGACCTGTTCTGCTTACAGAAAAACCCCAGTAGAATTCATGCGAAAGAGACTTCGCACATACGATTACATCCATCATTTGTGCTCTCCACAAAAAAAGTTTTTAAGAAAACGGGGTATTTTAGCGTTTTCAGAACGAATGTCAAGAAAAAATCCGCAAATAATAGTTGCCAAGACAATAAAAAACTGTATAATTTCGCCCCCTTCTTTGCAAAGGGTGCTTGTTGTTTTTTTATTGGCGGAGATGAAATGTCGAAATATGTTCTCGGAATAGATTTAGGAACGTCGACGACGACTGTTGCTGTCGTTCAGGACGGTCTTTCCACGGTTATTCCCATAAAAGGCGAGGAAGACGATAAAATAATGCCTTCGGTTGTCTCTTTCGTGAATGAGGGCAAAAATATCGTGGTCGGAAAAAAGGCTAAAGATATGCGTCACTTGAATCCTGTAAACACGATTTACAGCATCAAGAGGATTATAGGCCGTAATTTCAGTCATCCTGAAACTGTAAAATATGCGAGGAAATTTCCTTATAAAGTTGTCGGAGGCAAGAACGATTCAGTCGAAATCGAGATCTACGGCAAACGCATTACGCCGCAGATGATTTCGTCGCTTGTTCTGAAAAAGGCGAAAAAGGCGGCTGCCGAATATTTGGGTGAAGAGGTCAACGATGCCGTAATCACCGTTCCGGCGAACTACAACGAGGCTCAGAGGCGTGCGACTCAGGAAGCGGGAAGACTCGCCGGACTCAATGTTCTGCGCATTATAAACGAGCCGACTGCCGCTGCTCTTGCTTACGGTTTCGGAAGCAACAGAGATGAAAAAATCGCCGTTTTCGACTTCGGCGGCGGAACGTTCGATATCACTGTTCTCGAGGTCAAGGACAATGTTTTCGAGGTCCTTTCGACTGCCGGCAACAGCTTTCTGGGCGGCGACGACATCGATGCGGCCATAGTCCAGTTCATGATGTACGACATCGAAGTCAACTACGGCGTCAAAATCTCGATGAACAGCGAAATGATGACGATTTTCCTTGCCGAGGCAGAGCGTATCAAAATCGCACTTTCGACACAGGACAAAATAAAGGTTCTTATCCGCAGCATGATTCCGCTGGGCGAGGAGAGATATGCCGATTATGAGAGAGTAATCGACAGAGAACTTTTCAATCAGATTATCGACCCGATAGTTTCACAGGCTTTCGATATATGCCGGGATGCGATGGAGAGTGCCCATCTTGATGTGTCAGCTCTTGACGCAGTCATTCTTGTCGGCGGTTCGTCAAAGATTCCGAGAGTGCAGGAGCGTGTTTCGGAGTTCTTCAAACAGCAGCCTTATTTCGGAATCGAGTCGGTTCTCGTCATTTCGATGGGAGCAAGCATCATGGGCAATTCGCTCGTCAGCGACTATAGCGATCAGGCGCCTGTCCTGCTTGATGTCGTTCCGCTTTCGATCGGCGTCGGCAGCGTAGGGGACTATATTGAGATTTTAGTCGAGAAAAACGAACCGCTTCCGCTTGAAAGGACGGAAGTCTTTACGAATGCCGGCGACAATGTCGATTCTGTTAAAATCGAGATTTTCCAGGGAGACGCCAAAAGCAAGCGTGACTCTCACCTGATGGGGGAGCTTACCCTTTCAGAAATGAGAAAGGCGAAAAGGGGGGAACTCAAAATCGAGGTCAAGTTTGAAATCGACACGAACGGCGTCCTCAACGTCAGCGCGGTCGATCTCGACACCGGCAGAATGCAGAAAATTTCATTGAATATTCTTGGTTTGGAGCAGCGCAAATGAGAAAAAAAATAGCAATTTTGATGAAAGATGAAAAGTATTTGAAATCATTGGAAAAATTCCTGACTTCAAAAATCGATGAGTGTGAATGTTTCATTACGCAGGATGTCAGGGAGCTGCTTACGGAGGATCTCGGTACATATAATACTATAATTGTTTCGTCCGCTCTGCAGGACGGAATATGGCTCAAAGCGCTGCCGGTTATCCGCAAGGCGAGAAGTTTTGTTCTTTTAGCTGTTTCGGAAGGTCCCGAACTCAACGCCGACATAGCTGCAAAATACGGGGCTGCGGCCTTTTTCAAGCTGCCTCTCAACAGTGAGCAGTTCCTTGTGAAAATTAAGGAAATCGTCGAGAGTGAAGCCGGGAAAACGAAGATTCCGTCGGCAGTTTCTGCCGATATGCTTGAGGAAATTTCGTATTTTTCTGAAAATATGGATTCCTACGACTACTACACTTTCTTTGGTTTGCCCCAGAATGCTCCGCTTGCCGACATCAAGAAAAAATATATCGCTATGGCGCGGAAGTATCACCCAGACAAATTCCGCAATATTCCCGCTGACATAAGGGAAAAGGCGTATGAAATCACAAAGCGGGCGAACGAGGCGTATTCTGTTCTGATGAATCCTTCAAGAAAGGTCATCTACGACAAGATGCTCAAGGAAAATCCCGAGACGAAGCGGTTCGATTTCAGGATAAAAGTTGCATATAACGAAACGCCGGAGGACACTATTCAGAACAGTCAGGCGCGCCGTTTTGCGATTCTGGCTACAAAAGCTATCGAAATGCAGGACTACAAATCGGCTCTCACTCAGCTTAAAATGGCGGCTTCGATGGAGAAAAACAACGCCTATATCGACCGTCTTATCGAGGAAGTAACACAAAAACTGTCAAAATAACAGGGAATAAATGAACGAATACTGCGTAAAATACGGATTGAACGAAGAGCGTCTGCCGCGCCATGTCGCGATAATCATGGACGGAAACGGACGCTGGGCGAAAAAAAGGCTCTGGAACAGGCTGAAAGGACACAGGGCAGGTGCCGATGCGGTCGATGCTGTAACGACTTTGTGCCGCGAAATCGGTGTTAAATATCTTACTCTCTACGCTTTTTCGACCGAAAACTGGAACCGTCCTGAATCGGAAGTTTCTGGGCTCATGGAACTTTTCAAAGAGTTTCTGGTTTCCAAAAAAGGGCTCCTTATCGACAAAAAAATACGCCTCAACATAATCGGCAGCAAGGACAAATTTTCTCCTGAACTGCTTGAAATTATGAACAGAACTATTGCCGAAACTGAAGAATACGAGCCCGAAATGACCCTTACTCTCGCTCTCAGCTACGGTTCTCGTCAGGAAATCACATCTGCGGTTCGCAGGATCGCGGAAATGGCGGCTGACGGCAGAATCCAGCCCGAAAAAATAGACGAAAAACTGATTTCGGAAAATCTTTACACTTTCGATATGCCTGATCCCGATTTAGTCATCAGGACAAGCGGCGAATACAGGATTTCAAACTATCTTCTGTGGCAGATCGCATATTCCGAGTTTTATTTCACCGACACTTTGTGGCCCGATTTCAAAAAAGAGGAGTTTATCAAGGCTCTCAAGGATTTCGCCGGCAGGGAACGCCGTTTCGGCAAGACAGGCGACCAGGTCAAAAGCTGATTTTCAGTTTTCAGGCTGTTCCGGTTCTTCCACGGGATGCTGTTTCGACGGTTTGTTGCTTCCTTCGACCATTTTGAAGCCGTACATCCGGCAGTCAAGACTTCCGTTTCTGAACGGGATTCTTTTGTTTGTCGCAAGTCCTATGAAACGAGGCAGTTTGAGGTCGCTTGTAAGGAAATATGCGCTCCATCCGGCAAAGTTGCGCTTCAGCAGATCCCCGATTTTCGGGTAAAGTCTGCGCATTTCGTCGAGTTCGCCCATGCGTTCGCCGTAAGGCAGATTGGCGATCATTACGCCCGATTCCGCCGGAGCGGTGATGTCAAGGATATTTGCCTTCCTGAGTTTTACCATGTCGGCAAGTCCGGCATTTTCAAGGTTGTTTTTTGCAGCTTCAACCGCCGTGGCGGAGACATCGCTTCCGAAAATCGGGAGATCTGCGTCGTCAAGCTCGTTTTCGATAGCTTCCTGAAGAGTCGCGTTCCAAAGCTGCTGATCAAAATTCAGAAGTTTTTCAAATGCGAATTTTCGGGAACTGCCCGGTGCGATATTGAGTGCGATTCTTGCCGCTTCGATGAGGAAAGTTCCGCTTCCGCACATCGGATCGAGCAGCGGTATTCCCGGCTCCCAGCCTGCAAGAAAAAGAAGCCCGCAGGCCAGATTTTCTCTTATCGGGGCGATATTGGTCTGCTCTCTGAAGCCGCGTTTGAAAAGAGTTTCTCCGCTTGTGTCAAGGAAGATTGTTGCCTGGTTCTCGTCAAGAAATCCACGAATACGCATGTCAGGCGAGTGCGGCTCGACGTTCGGACGCATGCCGTCGGTCTGGCGGAACTTGTCGCAGATTCCGTCCTTTATTCTGAGCGCCGCGAAGTTCAGGCTTTTGAGCTGACAGTTTGTCGCGACCACGTCAACTCTGAAATTGCGCTTTATGGAAAACCATTCGTTCCATGCTGTCGAGAAAGAGAGATCGTAAATGTCCTGTTCCGTTCTGTAAGGGCCGGATGCGAGCGCCATGTATATTCTTCCTGCGGTGTGGGAATAGAGATTCGCTTTGTAGCACATCTCAAGGTCGCCTGCAAAATGGACTCCTCCGTCAGTTATTTTGACTTTGGCGGCTCCCATTCTCGAAAGTTCAAGCGAGAGCGGGATTTCCAATCCGCGTGGACAAGAGGCGAAAAATTTGTAGTTTTCCATGACAAACACCTGTAATTATTGTTGTTCTTCCTTGTTCAAAATCTGAGGGTCAACTTCGTATATGTTGAAAAAGGGCGTTTTTTCCTTCAAAACCATTCCTTCCGGGGGATTTTTCTTCATTTTTTTGAGTTCGTTCTTCGGGATGTAATAACGGGAAACACTGGACGGCATGGAGTTGAGAATGAGAAAAATCCCGGGTTTTTTTATCTGTTTCAAAGATTTTATGTGTCTGTAATTTTTGTTGGTGTAGCCTGAATAGTAGGCGATTCTCCGGCCTGTGTTCTTGTCGGCGAGGTATATCGTCGAGTTCGGGTATTTTTCGAGAAGCGTTTCTACAGAACTTTTCTGGGTTCTTCTCCGTTCCTTGAATTTCTGGCTGTCGTAAACCGAAAAGGCGATGTTGCTTATGAAAATAGTTAGGAAAACGATGACAGCCGCGATATTGAGCCGTTTTTTGCTGCTGTTAAGCATTTTTGCCAAATAAATTCCGTATATAGCGCTGATCGGAAGGAGAAATATTATACCGTATCTGATATTTCTTATAAGAGTTGTGTAAGGGGAAAAACTTGTCGGGGCGAACGTCATGAAAAGGAAGTAGGATAAATACCAGATGAAAAAAAGTACCTCTTTCCCGGCCTTTTTCATAAAAATTCCGGCAATGCAGGCGATGACGGATGCTGTGATGAAGTATCCGTTGAGGCCGTACATCTTCCAGTTTGCGAAGTCGCCTTTGACGAACATCGTTCTTATGTAGAAAAAGAGGTCTTTCGGGTCAACATCGGTCATTCTGTCCATATAATCGACCCCTTTCCTGCTTATCGCAATGTGGTGGAAGAAGTCTCCGTGGACGCTGAGATAGACAAAACCCTGGACTATCGGCATAACCAGCGAGCAGAGAGCCGCGCACGCAATCCAGATTACAGTTTTTTTGTTGAAACCTTTTTTATACCACACATAAAAAGAGGCGAGGGGAGCGATGAAAAGTCCGGTGGTCCTGGCCAGGAAAATGCCGCCGATTGCTACTCCGCCGAGAATAAACCACCCGATTTTTTCGCTTTTTAGTCCTTTTTGAAATGAATAAACCGTGAGAAGCGTGAAAAATTCAAGCGACGGCGCAACCTGTAAAAAGTTGGCGTAAATCAGAACGATCGGAAATGAAAGGTAGAGCAGAGTCGCTAGTGATGCTGTCAGTTTGTCGGTTTCCTCAAGCACGACTTTGTATGCGAGCCACACGGCTGCTATGCCGTAAATAAAGGTCGGGGCAATCGAAGTGATGTCGTTCACTCCGAAAATTTTGTAAAGCAGCGCAACCGGTACATAAACCACCCAGCGGATGTCGAAAATGAAATTCGCCGCGAAATCGCCTTCTGCAAACCGATGCGCGAGAAGAGTGTAGGAGAGGTCGTCGCCTTCCGATATTCCCATGAATGTCACAAGCCTGAGCACGAACGAGACAAGCATGAAGATATAAACAGGGTTGAAATTTGAATTGCTGAATTTCTCAGTTAATTTGCTGCAGTCCATATTTTTCACCGGAATCTAAAAGCTCAAACGCCGCACTATACAAAGAAAAATCTTAAAAAACAAGAGATTTCGGGAGATTGCGGGAATATGTCGGCGTAGTCTGCTTTTTCTTGCAGAACACGACATTATTAACTTTCCTTTTTGTAATTTTAAATTCCTTGCTTTTTTCTTGATTTTCCTTAAAATTATTCGATTTTTTGATTGCGGAGGCCAAAATGAAAAAACTCTTTCTGCTTTTTGCACTGATTTTGATTTTTTCACTTCCAGCGTGCAAACTCTTTGATTGGGACTGGAAAACAGATTGCGAACTTAAACAATGTGAGACTGTAAGTCATTCTACCGGAGTTTGCGATCCGGGTTTCTTTAATGCTTACTGCAAATGCGAGGAAAATTATTTCTGGAACTGGGACACAAGGGATGCATGCGTAAATCCGTGCGACAGCAAATCGTGCAAAATAGCTCATTCAACAGGCGAGTGCACTTCGCTGAGCTACGATGAATACGAATGCGGATGTGAAAAAGGCTATTTTTGGAACAAGGACGAATTAAAATGCAGCAACCCGTGTGATGCAAAACCCTGCGGAGACGGTCAGCATTTGAGAGAATGCAGACCTTTATCTAAAACTGATTTCAGCTGCTACTGTGAAGAGGGATACTATTTTGACGGCGAAAAATGCGCCGGACTGCCTGAATGCAGCCCTGAAAACGTGACTCCGTGCAAAGATTCATCCACTTGGCTTGCGTGGTCGTCAAAATTATCCGAAAACCAGCTGAACCACTGTTTAAATGTGTCCGAAGGCGGAATGTCCGACTGGCAATGGCCTTTGATTGACCAGCTGAGGACTTTGATTCAGAACTGTCCGAACACAGAGCCTGGCGGCGAATGCAGTCTGGTCTGGGACAGCTTCCCCTTCTTCGGGTACCTTGAAAACTGTGAATCATGCGAGGAGAGCGATAGCGGCAGATACAGCAAATTCGGCGACAAAGAGGAGTTGAGGTCTGGAACCTGGATATCTTATAACCATTCTCCTCTTTACAATTTGGTAGTAAATTTCGGCAATGCTGCGATAGAAGAAAAGGAAAATAAAGATGCTGTTGGTATCGATAGCCGCTGCACAAGATGCCTTGAAGGATATTTCTGGTTTGAGGGAAAATGCATCTACAGCCCCTGCAACTCCGACCCGTGCAGAGATATTCCTCATGCTATAAGCGAATGTTGGCCTGAAAGTGCAACAAAATACGAATGTGACTGTGAAAAAGGATGGTTCTGGGACGGTTCAAAATGTGTCGATCCGTGCGAAGGAGTCTCGTGCGATGTGCCGGATTCGACAGGGCAATGCATAGGCGAAAAGTGGAATAAATATTCCTGCGAATGCGAAAAAAAAGTCTGGGATTATAGTAATGGCAGATGCATAACTGTCTGCGAGAACAACCCGTGTGACGCTATTCCGCATGCAAACGGATGCGTCCCGAAAAACGATACTGAATACTACTGCTCCTGTGAAGACAAGTATTACTGGAACGGTGAAGAGTGCGTTCCGTATTAAGCATATGAAATGCTTGAAATCATCTCTGGATAAGAAATCTTTTCTTGCACAAAATCTCGTTTTCATTAAAATTATTCGATTTTTTGATTGAGGAGAGCAATATGAAGAAGTTTTTTATCTTTTTAATGTGTTTAAGTCTGGTTGTTCTGGTTTCCTGCGGCGGCAGCGAGAATTCCGGAGGCGAAAAAGGTGGAGAAAGCGGATGCACAACATCAAAGTCAATCGGCACCAATTCGCTGACAAAAGATCTTTCGGAATCAGAAATCAGCAGTTACTGCATCAAGGAAATCGCCGATGCCTACTATCCGGCGTGCTCATGGCAGGCTGATGAACAAAAAGCGGCAGAGCGTATTGCCGAAATAAAAAAACTTAGAACTTATTTTGCAAAAATCAGCGGAACTCATTGCACATATCTTGATACGAACGAATCAGGAAACTGCCCTGATTTTGTTCCGCTTGATCTGCATTTGAAAGAAATAAAGGGATGCGAAGTTTACAGCATCGATCCACAGTCTGAGTGCATCGCGCCGTGTGCCGACCTCTATTTTTCAACCGACAGCCTGAGTTTTCCGACAGTCTATATCGGAGCAGACTCCGATGACAAAAATTTCATGAAAGGGGACAACGGAACGGCATCTTTTACATCCAGTTTCAATCCCGGTCTAGGCAATGAAGCAGTTTTTACCTGGACTGAGAAAGCCGAAGACGGTAGCGAAATCGAAAGGAAAGCAAGAGTTGATGTAATAGTTAATAATCCTGATGAAATTCCCGATCTTGACTGTTTCTGGACTGGTATAGATACAAGGTGCTATTAAAATTCACAACCATTTTCTTGCTTGAAGGAATAAATATATCGCCGGTTCTGCTTGTTGTATCCGCCGTATAGCGGCAAATTCTTGACAAAAGCACACTATTTTTAATAAAAAAGCGCCGGAATGCGGTTTTTGAGGTGATATGGCTAAAAGAGCTTTTATTTTCCCCGGTCAGGGGGCGCAATACGCCGGAATGGGGCGCGATTTTGTTGAGGATTTTCCTGTATTTTCAGAAGTTTTTGAAGAAGCGTCAGACAGGCTCGGAATAGATCTGCTTAAAACCGTGATGGATGGGACTGCTGAAGACTTGATGCGGACTGAAGTGACGCAGCCTGCGCTTCTCACCGTTTCGACGGCTATTCTCAAGGTTATTTCGCAGGAAACCGGGCTTGCGTGCGATTTCGCGGCGGGACTCAGTCTCGGTGAATACACAGCTCTTGTCCATGCAGGAGCTCTCGATTTCGCAGATGCGGTCGTTATCGCGAAAGAGCGCGGCAGAATAATGCAGGAAGCTGTTCCGGAAGGTGTCGGCGCGATGGCTCCGATAGTAGGGCTTACTTACGACGAAGTCGCTGAATTTATTAAGGAAATAAAAGATCTTGGAGTAGTTGAGATTTCAAATTTCAATTCTCCGTCGCAGGTCGTTGTTTCGGGAAATATCGAGGCTGTTCAGGCGGCAGTCGATTTTATAAAGAAAAACGCCAAAACAAGGGTGAAAGCGCTTTTTCTTCCCGTCAGCGCTCCTTTTCACACCTCTATGCTTCGCGAGGCTTCGAATGAATTTGAAAAAATACTCAATAATTACAGTGTGTTTGAACTGAATAAAACTGTCGTTTCGAATGCCACGGGCCTGCCTTACACCGATATTTCCGAAGTGAAACCTGCACTCGTAAAGCAGTTTTACAGCACGGTCCTCTGGAAACCTTCGGTCGATTTCATGCTGCAAAACGGAGTTGACAGTTTTGTCGAAATAGGGCCGGGAACTTCGCTTTCGGGGCTTGTCAGAAAAACTGCCGCGGCAGCCGGAATTGAAGTGAAAATTCAAAATGTTGAAAATATGGAAACATTTAAAAACTTGGAATCATAGGAGAAAGTCATGTATTTCGAAAAAATCGCAGACATCGTTAAAAGTCACCTCGCTCTTGACGAAAGTGTTCAGATCACTCCTGAAACTTCACTGAAGGACATGAAGATCGATTCTCTGGATGTGGTTGAGATCATTATGAAAATAGAAGACGCCTTCGAAATCGAGATCCCTGATGAAAAACTCAAGGAATTCCGCAATTTAGGCGATATAGCAGAGTATGTGAAATCGGTAAAAGAGTCTTAGTTCATGCTTAAAAGAGTCGCTGTCACCGGTCTTGGATGTGTAACACCTTTCGGTATCGGGAGGTGCGCGTTTTTTGAGAGCCTCGTTGCCGGAAAATCGGCAGTCTCGCTGATTTCATCATTCGACACATCAGATTTCAAAACAAAAATCGCCGCTGAAATCAAAAATTTCGATGCAAGTTTATAT
>CAJOFY010000033.1 GCA_905233945.1 uncultured bacterium
TTTAGAAACACGGGCTTCTAGGGAGTAGGGAATTTAGGGTGTCTAGTGAATCTAGAGATTTTTAGTTCCTTAAATTCCTTAGACTCCCTAGACTCCTTAAATTCCTTAGACTCCTTAGATTCCCTAAACTCCTTAGACTCCCTAAACTCCTTAGACTCCCTAGTTCCTTAGCCCCCTTTCGATGGTTGGATGTGAAAAAAACTGTTTTGATGAAAATCTGTGCCAAAAACTTGCTGTTAATTTAAGAAATAATATACTCCGCCGATATTGATTTGGGGAGGTTTTATGAAAAACTTAAAAATCTGTACGGCAATCAGAAACAAAGATTTAGAAGATGAAATTATCAAGATTATCCAAAATGCGGGCTGGAAGCATTCAAATGTAAACATTGATGACATTGTGAACGAACACAGGTCTGCAAGTCAGGTTTTTATTGTCGAAGACAACTACGCGCAAATTCTGAATTTGGTTGAGTACCACAATTCGTGTTATCTTAATTTTATTCCGACGGTTGTTCTTTCCACGCCGGACTCAAAATTCAAAGACTGGGTAAAAGGAGTGAAGTATCCCGAAAAATATTTTCACTGCGGTCTGATGAACTTCAGAATGATAGCTACTCAGACAATAGAGACGATGTCTGCTCTGGCGGAGGCACACCGGAATCTCGTTGTAAAAAAATTCAGGGAAACAACATCTGCTATATTCAAAAAATCAGCTCTCGATTTCAGAGCATTTCTCGCAGATGCGCTTGAGATGAGCCTTGACATGCTCTACGCCGAAAGAGGTTCAATCATGCTTCTCAATGAAAAGGGCAACCTTGTTGTCGAGGCCGCCACGAAAAAAGCCATCATCGGTCTTGAGATTCCGCCTTCAAACGACAATGTCGCGTGGACAGTCATCAACACGGCAAAACCGGTTTTCGTTGAAAATATCGACAACGACCCGAGATTCAAAAAGTCGGGTTCAGGTTATGCGAAAGACTATTTCATGTCGATCCCGATATTCCTCAACAAAAAAATTGCCGGCGTTTTCAACCTTTCCGATAAAATGGTTTCGCTGCTTTTCGACAACAACGACTACGAAAAGGCAAATGAGCTTCTCGCTGTCCTTGAACCATACCTCTACATCAACAAACTGGCGAACTACATAAGATCTCTGAAAAATCAATAGCGGCAATGTCCAAAAACCCGTTGATTCTGAAAATCGTATCAGTTGTCATTTACCTTACGGCATTTGTTTCTGTCTGCCTTTTCGTGAATGCGCAGATGAACAAATATGACTATTTCATCTATCTTTACGGTGAATCGACGGCTCCCGGTTCGAAGGCTTTAATCAAGGTACTGTCGCGAGACGGCGAACTTGTCTCGAATCCTGTGGTCTATATAAACGGTGTGAAGCAGCTCTCGTCGCTCATCGATCTGCGCCCAGACATGAAGGAGATAAAAGTTGTTTTCGGCACTACCGAAGCGGCATTCCCGCTGAAATACAAGAATGTCGCGGATTATCATTTCGTTCCGCAGAAAAAGCTCCGTCCGACGAAAATGGAAGCGGATAACGCGAAGATTGTGAATATAGGAAACAGAAAAATTTTCCTTCTTCCCGAAAATTTCAGGGCTGTTCCGGAATTTGAGACAACTGTCGGAGTCTATTGCACAGAAAACGACAAACCTTGCGCCGACACTTCGATATTCCTTGACGGTTCGCAGCAGGAACTGAAAAACGGATTTATGAAATTTACGACCGTTTTCGGCAAAGACCAGGGAGTCAATGTCTCCTTTGAAAACGGCGACAACGGCTACATTCCCATTCCGTATCCAGGAAAAATGTTCAAATTCTACAAAACGCAGAATTCGCTCACTCTGGCTTCTCTCAGCGACACCAGAAACGTCCACATCGACTGCTTCAACGAGGGCAAATGGATAGGCACTGATATAGTTTCAGTAGGATACGAAGGGCTCGTTCTGCCTGAACCGTACTCACGCTGCGATACGGTGCAGGCAAGCATGAATTCGGCTTCTCCGGGAACAATGTTCGCGGTCCTTTCAAGCGTGAAAAACCTTCAGGGCAACATCGACGACCCCTACTTCGCACCGCTCGCAAAAGCTCTCCCCGAATTTTCGCCTTCGGCGCAGAGATTTTTCGTCACTGCATACAATTCTTCTTTTTTCCAGCCACTTTCGATGATTTTTTCGGGCGAAAAACTTGAGAAAGAGTTCAACGCGGCGCGTGACAAGGAGCTTTCGGCATATCGCATAATGCTCATAATCTCGTCAATTCTCGGTTTCGCTCTCTTCGCTTACATTATGTTCAAAAACATCAAAGTCGTAGAAGACGAAGACGGCGAAGTGATATCGAACTCACTTGCGAAACAGCGGGCGATCGCGATCTGCGCGCTTGCGTTTTTCGCGCTTTTTATACTCGGTTTACTCTATTTTCTTAACAATCTGGCGTAACTATCATGGGAATAATCAGACAGCTTTCGGAAAGCATTATCAACAAAATCGCTGCCGGCGAAGTGGTCGAAAGACCCGCTTCAATAGTCAAGGAGCTTATTGAAAACAGTATCGATGCCGGCGCTAAGAACATTGCAATCGAAATCGAAGGCGGAGGTAAAAAACACATTCTTGTCCGTGACGACGGCTGCGGAATGTGCGAGGACGACCTTTTTATGGCTCTGGAAAGCCACGCCACGAGCAAGCTTTCAAAAATCGAGGACCTGGAAGATATCGCAACAATGGGTTTCAGGGGCGAAGCAGTCCCTTCGATAGCGGCGGTAACGAAGTTTTCGATTTCAAGCGCGCAGATCAACGGCGACGGGTTTAAAATCGAGGCGAAAAATAATTCCATCGTGAAAAATATTCCTGTTTCAATGCCGAAAGGAACAGAAATTGTCGCCGACGATATATTTTTCAATGTTTCGGCGCGCAGGAAATTTTTAAAAGAAGATAAGACCGAGTATGCCAAGATCCGCGAAGTTGTTACTAATTTTGCTGTCGCATACCATAACACTGCCTTTTCGTTAAAAAGCGATTCCAGAACAATTTTCAGTTACGCCGCGTCAAATTCCCGGCTTGAAAGGATTTCTTCTGTGTGGAAAATATCGAAGGATCTGATCGGTTCTGCCGAAGTAAAGCATCAGAACCTGGTTTCGGTCACGGCTTTCGTGCCAAGCCCGCTTGAAACAGTTCCCGGGCACTCCGTAACTACGGTGAACGGCAGAATTGTTTCGGACCGTGCGGTAAACTCGGCTGTTTTCGGTACTTTCAGAGAGGCGAGAGTTCAAATCTCCTGTCATGCTTTTTATAAAAACAGACCCGCATTTTGTCGATGTCAACGTTCATCCGGCGAAACTTGAAGTCCGTTTCCTTAATACGGCGCTTGTTGCCTCGCTTATCCGCGAAGCGATTATTGCAGCACTTCAAAACATCAGGGGCGGAAAGGAAAACGAGAATAAAGCTGACACAGTGTCAGCACAAAACCTCTTTCACAACGAGGTTTCACAAGATATGTCAAAAACAATTCCGGACGAAAATCCGGCGAAGCCTTTTAATAACGGGGATTTGTTGGAAAATGACGGTCTTGTTCACGGCAAGATTTCAATAAAACCCGCTACTGAAGCAGGTTTTACCGGAAGCAATATTAGTTATGAAAGCCGAAGGCAGCTAAAACCTTTTATAATCGAAGAGCGGACAGCGCCATACTCGGCCGGCAGATACGAACCTGAAAATCATGAACGGACAGAGTTTGCGGAACAGACTTATGTTCCTGAGCCGGAACACGGGAACCTTTTCGGCATGAAAATCCGCGACTATAAAAAAATCGGTGTCGTTTTCGGTGTATATCTTGTCCTTGAGATGAAGGACAAAATCGTATTTCTCGACCAGCACGCGGCGCATGAAAGGATAACCTATACCCGCCTGAAAAAAGCCCTTTCTATGAATAACGGGCTTTCGCAGGAGCTGATTTCTCCGCTTCTGATAAGGCTTTCCCCGACTGAAGCTGCGACTCTTGAAGAAAATCGCGATAAATTCACAAAAGCAGGTTTTGTAATCGACCTTTTCGATGAAAGTTCGGCAGCTTTGAGAGCTACTCCGGCGCTCGGTTTCGAGACAGACTGGGAAAAAGTCATAAAAGAGATCCTCGGAGAATTTTCCGAATACGCAGGCTCGCAGGAAATGGAGCAGTTTTTTGTATCGCACCTCTCTCAGACCGCCTGCAAAGCCTCGGTAAGACGCAATGATGTCCTGCCTGACGAAGAAATCGACGCGCTTGTTGACGCGGTGAACAAAAGCGACTTCCTTTCGTGTCCGCACGGCCGGCCTTTCTTCTTCACGATGACCAAGAACGAATTCGAGAAAAAAGTGCAGAGACGATGACGCTTATATTCATTTTAGGCCCGACAGCATCAGGAAAAACCAGCCTTTCAGTCGAACTTGCGAAAAAAAAAGCTGAAAGGGGAAATCATCGGCGCCGATTCGGTCCAGATCTATAAAGATTTAGTGATCGGCTCGGCTGCTCCGACTGAAGGTGAAATGCAGGGGATCCCGCATCACCTCATCGGAATCCGTGATTTAAAAGACGAAATCAGCGCCGGGATCTACATTTCCTCGGCCCTTCCGATAATCGGCAAAATAGAAAAATCGGGGAAAACTCCGATAGTTGTCGGCGGAACGAATTTTTATGTCGACGCTCTGATAAACGGACTTTCGCCTGTTCCCGCGGCGGATGAAGAGACAATGCGCTCATGCGAAGAAGAATTCAGCCGTTTTTCAACTGAAGAACTTTTTGCCGAACTTCAGAAAACCGATCCCGAATGGGCGGCAAAGATATCGTCACCGAACGACAGACAGCGGATAAAACGCGGACTTTTCGTGGCGAAAACTACCGGCAAAACTCTCTCAGAATGGAATAAAACTGGGCGGATAAACGCTTATAAAGGCGAATTTCTCGCTATTGGAATCAAAATGGAGCGTGAAAAACTTTACGAAAGAATAAATCTCCGCACAAAAACCATGATTGACTCGGGACTTATCGAAGAAGTCCGCACAATTAACGAAAAAGGGTTCAATTCTTCAAACTGCAAGGCTCTTGCGTCAATCGGCTACGTCGAGACTGAGCACTATCTCAAAGGCGAAATCGCGTCAATTGAAGAACTTTCCGAACTTATCGCGCAGAATACAAGACATCTTGCGAAAAGACAACTGACATGGCTTAGAAACCGTGATTATGTCGTTTGGAAAAATCCTGAAGAAATTTTGGAATTATCAACAAATCTGTAGAGACGTTTCCTGAAACGTCTCAAACATATTGATTAGTTGAATCTCTTGTCGAGTTCGTAGAATACCGAGAGATAAAGACCGTTCGAAACCTGCCAGTCGCGAACCGTGGAGTAATCTCTCTTGACATTGAGTTCATAGAAGAAAGCAACGTATTCGTGAACGCTGACATCAAGTCTGAAACGTGTTTCGAATTGTATTGCGTCGCTGTATTTGAACTCGCCTTCGCTGTCTCTGTATGTATCTTTGTCAAATACGAAAGGAAGGATGACTCTTGAGGTAAGGTCGTAGGAAAGGACTCTCTTGTGGAGGTAGCCTTTAAGAAGAAGACCTGCCTCGCCGCCAAGCTCGTAAACATCGTCAAGAAGTTTAAGAGTAGCGAGATCGCCGTCAACACTGGATACTACATAAGATTCGTCGCCGACAAAAACTTCTCTGCCTGCAAGACCGGCGTAAATTTCAAGGTTTGCCGACTCTTCTTCAACCGGACGTACGAAAATACCGGTTCCTTCGTTAAGATAGAAAGGTTTGCCGGGTTTTGCGGTTTTATATTTTTTTACACCTTTCTTGAGTTCGTTCTCTTCCTGATCCTGATAGGTCATTTCGTCGCTGCGGTAGTCGTAGCCAGGAAGGAAGTGTGTCTCAAGACCGGCTTTCAGGTAGTAACCTGCGATCTTGTGGAACATAAGGTTGTAACGGAAGTCAACTTTGAAAAGGTCGTTTGCGATTACCCAGCCGTCGAATGCGGGAGTGTAGCTTGCGCCTTCTTTCCAGTTGAGGTCGGTAAGAACTTCGTGCATGTCTTTTTTGTACTTGTAGTTGAACACGATGTTCGCATCAGCCTGGAAGTAGTGACCGTCAGCTTTTCCAGCAACATAGCGGTTGTGGGTGTAGCTTGCCGAAATCTGGGGCTTGAAGTAAATGAAGTGGTGCGGGTCAGCAACCGGAGCTTCTTCAGCAGGAGCGTCGCATTTCGGGCAGTTGCAGTTGTCAGCCGGAGCTTCAGCATTTGCGTCAGCTGCGGGAGCTTCTTCAGCGGGAGCTTCTTCTTTTGCTGGCTCTTCTGCCGGAGCTGGCTGCTCAGCGGGAGCTTCTTCTTTTGCGGGTTCTTCAGCGGGTGCAGCCTGTTCAGCGGGAGCTTCTTCTTTTGCGGGTTCTTCAGCCGGAGCAGCCTGTTCTGCTGCGGGCTGGTTTTCGTCAGCTTTCGGAGCTTCCTGTACAGGAGCTTCCTGAGCTGTCAAAGAAACAAAAATAAAAATAAACGAAATCAAAAACATAAAGCGTTTCATCTTCTCCTCCTATAAAGAAAACAAAAAAATAACGGCGCGAATATAATCAAAAAAAATATTTTTGCAAATTTTTTACTCAATTCTTTGCTAAATTTTGCAGATTTTTTATAAAATTATGCGTAATTATATGAAATTTATACTGCTCCGCTCAGGATCCAGGTTCCTTTTTTGAGCCACTTTTCTGCGGCTGCGCGGATCATTTCGGGAGTGATGGAGTTTATGATTTCAAGCTGGCGGAGATAAGTGCCTGCTTTTATTCCCAGAACTTCTTCGACCGCCATGTTTTTTGCGTAAAAACTGCTGCTCTGGAGAACTTTCGCAAAGTTTGTGGCTAGGGTATTTTTTGTTTCGTTCAGGCGTTCTTCGACAAGTTTTCCGTTTCTGATCTCGTCGACCGCTTTCTCAAAAACCTCCTGAACCGCCTTGATTTTTTCAGGGCTTGTTATCGCGGCGAACATTTCTGCTCCGCCGACCGGAGTATTCGTTCCGTAGAAAGTGAAAGTGTAGACAAGGCCGCTTTTTTCCCTGAGTTCGGTGAAAAGAGGCGATCTTTCGCCGGTGAGATAACATTCGAGAAGCTGTATCGTTTCGTAATCCTTGTCGTAGTGCGTGGGGCCTCTGAAAATTTTCGAAATATATGCCTGATCTTTGCCTTTAAGCGGGATCTTTATCGTTTTCCCGCTAAGAGGTTTGGTGAGACGCGCCGGGAATGCAAGCCGGCTTTTTCCTGATCTGAAGCCTGAAAGCAGGCTTTTTGCGGTTTCCGTGTCGGCAGCACCCGCAATAGAGATCGCGAAATCGTTTTTCTCCATAAAAATGTCTCGGACTTTTCTTGCATCTTCAAGCGTCATCTTCGAAATCGCTTCTTCGGTTCCGTCGGAAGGATATTCCCACGGCGTTCCGGCGAAAAGTTCTTTGTAAGCCGCAGTTTTAATGTGATATCCCGGATATTCCTTCATCATCGAGATATTCGAAAGGGCGTTGAGCCGCTCTTTTTCGAAGTCGTCCTCTTTGATCTTGTTGTTGAAAAATCTTTCGATGATACCCGTCGCTTCCTCGGTGAAGCTGTCGCGCGCCGTCCATTCGAGCCCTGCGTAGGAATTGCTGTTGAGAGGTTTTATCTTTATTCCGAACTTGTCGAGGAAACTGTTGGTCTCGTCAAAAGTCATGCCGTCGGCAGAGGCGAAAATCGAAGAGACCGCGAGTTTGAAAGAGCCGGGAAGCCCTTTCAGATCCATGGCCGCACCGCCTTTTTTAAGGATGCAGCCGCTGATGAAAGGAGAAGCGTCAAGCTTTTTGACGAAGCACTTCGTCCTGCCGTTTTTTATGATTTCGCGCTCTTTGTTTTTGTCGTCGCCTTTTTCTGCCGGGAATTCGAACGAATTTATGTCGAAATTACATCTCGGCGACTTCATGAAGCCTGTGAAGACCTTGTCGAAACCGAGCCGTTCACGCTTGAAACTGTTCAGATCCTCGGCTGTGAGGTGGAAAAGTTCGTAAAAATAGTCTCTGTCGAGTTTTTCCGCGTCTTTGAAGAGAAGATAGCTTTTTCCCATGATCGCAGGAGTGTTTCCGAGCCCTTCAGAATTGAAAAATTCCTTGCTGAGGAGCACTTCGCGCGCTTTTGCGACCTGGCTCTGCGTGAAAACGAGGCCGTTCCATATCTCAGCCCATTTTTCGAGACGGCGCTTTATGTTTGAAGCCGGCATTGCGAAAAGCTGAACATAAGAAGAGCTCATAACGCCGCATTCCACCGCCTCGACATAAGAATCGAAGATGTTGCTTTCATAGACAAGGCTGTTGTAGAGGACGCCGCTATCCATCCCGTAAGTTATCGAACTGATGAGGTTCATCACCGCCTCGGTCTTTCCCGTCTGCGAAGGGAGTTTCCACCCTGCGGCGAAGTAGCATTTGTTCTG
The DNA here is from genome assembly GCA_905233945.1 of uncultured bacterium. Classification (GTDB taxonomy): domain Bacteria; phylum UBP6; class UBA1177; order UBA1177; family UBA1177; genus UBA1177. The sequence continues at coordinate 8,485 of CAJOFY010000033.1, forward strand.
TTTGTGGCTTGTTTCGAAGCGTTTTTCCCCTTTCCACGGAGTGAGTTTTCCCTTTTTCCACTCGGGGTTCACATCGAGTTTCATCGAAGGTTTTCCGTCGTAGCCGCCTGCGATAACAAGATAAGGTGCATTGAAAACGCGGTTTTTCCAGAAGTCCGCGATCTCTTTTTTCGTCGCCTTTCCGACTGTGTTTTCTTCGCCCAGAATCTTCTGCCCGTAGATGTGTGAGCTGTAAAGGTTGTGCATCAGGCTTTCGTGCAGAGAATCGGTCGGGTTGTCGTCATACATCGCCATTTCCTCGAGAACGACTTTTCTCTCCTCGTTGAAATCGGCGTCGGTGATAGTCAGAAAACTTTCGGCAAAAAGCTTTTCCATAAACGCAAGAACTTTGAGCGCGTACTTGCTCTGGATCGAAATTTCAAACGCGATCACATCGTTTGAAGTGTAGGCGTTGCTGCTTCCGCCGAGTTCCGAAACAAATTCGAAAATCGACTTTCCCTTGAATTTGAGCTTGAACGCAAGATGCTCGCAGAAATGGGCGAAACCGAGCGTTTTGTCGTCTTCGAGCGAACTTCCGCCCGGAAAACAAAGAGTGATCTCAGTGTATGAAAAATCCTTTTTATACTCAATTACAGGAATTTTTTGAATCATTTCAACTCCTTGAAATATTTGGTGATTTTTTATTTTTTAGAAATCTGTTACTTCGAATCCGGTGGGGATATTGGCTTTGAAATCCTTTTTGTCGAGAGCAGGATTGCGTTTGATGTCGCTGAAAGTGAACTGGGTCATGTTTTTCATCAGATCGATGATGATGACGCTGTCGATCTCGTTGTTGATCGCGGTTATGAAAATGTATTTTACCTGCTGGTTCGGCGTTTTCGGGGTGAGTTTGAGCATTTTCGAGCCGTCTTTTATGACCATTCCGGTCTTTTTAGCCTTCTCGATCGTGCCGGTCGAATCGCCGATCGTGAACTTCTTGCTCACTTCATCGAGACCTTTGAGGAAAGCGAGGTATTCCGCCGCTTCGTTCGAGGACTTTTTGACCATGACATTCTTTTTCTCGAAGTTGATGATCGAGGTTTTTTCGGAATCGACTATGATCTGCTCGACCATTTTTCCGCCCATGAGAGCGTCCATTCTGATGTCCGACGGAGCGATGAACATTACTGTTCCGTTGTCGTGGCTCTTTTTTCCTGTCGCGTTCTGTGTCGTGACGCGGTCGAATTTTGCGGAAAAACTTTTGAGATTGTTATACTGCCCTAAAATCGCTGCCGCTATGCTTTCGCCGTCATTTTTCGGCGCCTCTGCTGCAAAAAGCGGTGAAAACGCGAAAAGCAGAGCTAATAAAATTTTCACGAATTTCATATTGACCTCCTATTTGTAAACTTTTTCGACCTGATCTTTGTACATGTTATATTCGACGAATCTGCGTGTAAGAGACGAGAAACCGAAAAATCTGAGCGGAGCCGGACTTTCGATTTCGGTCATTATGTCTGCCGAAGCGAAACCGACAAACGGAACGCCCTGACCTAGCGAAAGATAGAACGAAGTTTCAGGTTCCGTCTCGAAACTGTCGTCGGAGCGTTTTATTACAACTGAAATGTAGTCGTCTTCGAACGAAACCGAGTCTCCTGTGTCTCCGCTTCCGAACTCTGTCGCCGTGCCGACAAACTCTTTTTTGCCGAATGTTTCTCGAGTTACAGTATAAGAACCTTTTGAGAATGATCCTTTATCGTCCAGACCTTCGTAGACGAATCTGTAGATCATCGGCGAGGTGATCCCGCGTGCAACTTCGACTTTATCAACGAAAGGTGCATTGTCGTAAGTCGTGACGCTGTTTTTCGGGAATGACGAGTAACTTGAAGCGAGATAAGGCCGCATTTCCATTTCGTAAGTCGAAGTGACTGTCGAATCGAAAGGCTCGACAAGCCAGCTTTCAGCATTGAAATCGTAAGCTCTCACATATCCGTTTTTCATTCCTATCCAGATTATGTCGCCGCTTTCAGCCTCAACGGTTTCCCATTCGGACGACTTCGAGATGTTTTCTTCCGAAAGAGCCTCTTTCTCCTCGTCGGAAAGGTCTTTTTTGAAAACCTGGACTTTTTCCGAAATGACTTCGTCGCCTGCAAATTTTCTGTATTTGTAGCCGTTGCTGTATGGAAAAATATTCACCGCCGAAATGTCAAACCCTTCTGGAGTTTCAAGCGTGTGAAGCGAATTTAGGTCTGCATCGAATATTTCAAGTTTGTTGTCCTTGAAAAACGCGAGTTTGCCGCCGTAAAGACGAACCATGCGCCCTTCCTTGTAATCGTCGAGACTCGCAGCTTCCTCAGGTTCGAGCGAGGTGTCGGCGGTGTAGACTTTTCCGGTGAATTCATCAAACAAATATACTGTTTTGCCGATAACGGCAATTTCCGAAACCGGAAAATCGATCTCTTTCCAGCTTCCGACCCCTTTTGTATCGACAAAGCCGATATAGTATGCCGCGAAGTCCGAACCCGAAAAGAAAAATCCTTCGTCGTTATAGTTTTTCACGATTTCAGGGTAAAAATCGAGCAGAAAACTGCGGTTGTAAAATTTATCGTGCTCGATTTCGTTGTCGAATTTCCGGAGAACGATCCTTCCTTTGTGGTCAGGAAGGCGCATTTCCTCTTTTTTATCGTCTTTCCTGTGATCGGCAAGGACGCGTCCGGTAGAAGCGACTGCGACTATCGCCTCTCCGCCGGAGATTATTTTGTCAATCGAAACACCTGTTCCGCCGACATATATTCCGCGTTTCTTGTCGCGTTTGTCTTTCAGGCTTTTGTCGATTTTCTGTTCGCAGCCGCTGATTTTTTTTATTCTGGCACCGTATTTCTTAGTGTTGTCAACGACAAACGCCATATAGGAGTGTTTTCCGTTTTTGCAGAGTGTTCCCTGAACGGTCGTGTAAGCTGCCGGACTTTCAAAAACATAGTTCGGACCGCCGGAACTGCACGATACCAAAACTGAGAAAACGGCGGAAATTATGAATAATTCTCTGAAAAATCTCATTCGAGAACTCCGACTTTCTTAATGATTTCCTCTGCCATCAGATCAACTTTGTAAAGGTATGCCCGATCGTTCTGGAAGCACGAAACGAAAAGATAACCTGTCGTATTTCCTGTGCTTTTTGCGTAAAGCTGATAGGGCTTGCACTCTTTTTTGTCGTCTTTGTAGGATATTGTGTCGCGGACAGAGTTGCGCGCCGAATCAATGATGAGCACCTTTTCCTCGTTCGTGACCGAAACAAACAGGAGATCTCCGGTACGTGACGCCGTCTGGTTTTCTGCGGATTCTTTCCCTGCATCGGTGTCGTCAGCCGTTTCTTCGTCAGTTTCTTCCTCGGTTTCACCGCCGTTGTCAGCCGCTCTTGTCTCAGTTTCCGCAGCGTCGTCATCGCTTTTTTCTTCTGTTTCATCCTCAGTTTCGGAACTGTACGGAAGCACCGCCATTTCTCCAAGATTTCCGCTTACAGCAAGGGTCTTTACGATTTCAAGCTCCTTGTCCTCGATTTTGAAAGTGACAATCTGTGGAGCTGTGTCCTCGTCGTAGGTGTATTCGTAAGTGTCTTCGTTGTAAGTGTTCTGAAATGCGGCATAAAACATTGTCTTGTCGCCAGACTGCTTGAGAGAGCGGACGTCAAGCCCTTTTGTCGGCAGATCAACCGGAAGCTCCTTGACAGCAACCACGAAATTTTCGAGAGTCTGTTTCGCCTCGATAAGCGAAATGTTGCCCGAGCTTTTGTGCGAAGCGAGAAAATAACCGGAAACGTCATCACGCAGAATCTCGGTGACTCCGTATTTGAGCTTTGCGGTCTTTATCACTTTCCATTCATCGAGGTCAATTACAGAAAGCTCGCCGTTCAGTATGTGCGTGACGAGAAGTTTGGACTCGTCCTCGTTCAGAACCAGCGCGTAAGGCTCCTTTTTCGTTTTCAGGATTTCCGGATAGTCACCTTTTGTCCCGGTATCGTATTGAAGCCTGTAAGATCCTGATTTTCCTGTGATATTCGCTTTGATCACGCCGTGTTTGTCGCGCGTTGTGACAAAAATTTCCTTTTCATCGGAAGAGACGGTCATTTTTCCCGAAATGGAAGGAACCAGAATCGAGTTCTTGAACACAAAATCGCCTTCGTCATCAATTTCCATCAGGACGATCTCGCCGAAATCATACCTGCGGTTCATGTTGCTGTTGAGGTACAGAAAAGTTTTTCCGTCGTCAAAAATATAGAAATCAGTGACACGGTTCACGATGTTTTCGGGCGGATATACAAGTTTCGCATTGGAATCGCATGAAACGAAAAGCGCGGCGAAAACCGCCAGAACCGCGAAATGAAAAAGTTTCGACATAAACATCTCCTTTATTTGTATACGCCGCGCAGCTCTTCGGGATGAAGGGCGGCCACTTTTTTACCAAGGCTGTCCATGAAAGCCTGCTTGAGCCCCTGTGTTTCCCCGATTTGTTCAATAATATCAGCGACATATTCAGCTTTGCCGACATTTATCCGTATGTCGGTTGGGTGAAGTGTCATATCGGAAACGGGGAGCAGTTTTTCACCGCCGAGGATCGAAACGGGCTGCACAATGACGTTTTCCCCGCTGTCAATCATCCTGTATACTCCGGCGAGGAAGTGGTCGATCTGGCCGCTGCGGCTTCTTTTGCCTTCCGGAAAGACTAGAAAAATTTTGACGCGGGCTTTAATGTCCTCCACTACCTTTGCCGCGGCACGTGCGATAACGCGCATCGGGTATGCAACAGGCACTGATGCGACGGTCTGCGACTGGGCGATGAGGAGCGAGTCGAAGTGCATGCTTGCGAATTTTCTCACCGGATGCGAGAAGACTTTCGGCCCTGCGATAACGGCCAGTTTTCCGGAAAAGCCCGCTTTTGCAAAGTTGTCGTCGAAAGCGGCGGCGAAAATGTTGGCGTCGGAGTAGCTTACGTGATTTGCCACGAAAACAAGCCTGTCTGCTTTCCCGTCGGCGATAAGTTTCAGAGCAGCGTCGATGTTTTCAGCTCCGGTTATATCGAATTTCAGCATTTTGTTAAGAACGAACTTCATGATGTCCCGTACAAAGGCTGAACCTTCCGAATAACCCCAGTCTTCGCCGGCGACTTCGTATTTTTTGAAAAATTCCGAAACGGCACTGTCCGGCTGAGAGTCGACGAAACTGCGGACAAGCGGAACGATATCAGCCGGAAGCGAATCTTCCCAGCCTTTCAGAATTTCATAAAGCAATTCTTTTTGTTCAGACATAAGTTTCTCCATGTCAATAAATCAAAACCGCGATTTTTATATTAACTGTTCTTAAAAATCAAGTAATCGAAAATATACTTTGACAAAAATGGCGGTGCGTATTATTATATCCGGCGTTTTTTGACAGTACCTTTTAATATTTTTACTTGTCGAGGTGAATTAATGAGTAAAAAAATTCTTATCTTAACATTGTTGGCGGTTCTGCTTCCGTTCGCTGTTTCAGCCAAGGCGATCGGTCCGACTGTCTCAAAGTACAGAGGGACCGAACTCAAATGGGAAGACGGCGCTTACGGTTATCACGTAATGTTCAAATCGCTTCTTAAAGACGAAGATAGGCTCACAGAGGAGGAAAAGCAGGGAACCAACCCTCAGGGCGACAGATGCAAGACTGCGAGCACTTACGCTCTCGACTTTTCGCATATTCCGTCCGACGCTATAATAGAAGACGCATATCTGATCTGGACTGCTGCGCAGCCGGTAGCGAAGAAGGACAGTACTACTGACGATGAAGTAAACCTTTCTTTCGTTTCCGATGACGGAACGATCAGTGAAACCCAGACAATCAAAGGCAAAAAGGCTTACAAGATTTCGGAAGCCGGCAACGTTGATTTCGAGTTCGATGCGATCAGGGATGTCGATAATCCTAGCAAAAACTGGTTTACATACCGAGTTAAAATTCTTGATTTCTTCAAGTCGATCCAGGAGAAAGGGAGAGCTTTGGTACCCGAAGGCGCATCTATCTACGACGGTAACTCCCTTATCGGAAACTACACACTGTCCGGCCTTGAATGCACCGAAGACGATGTTTACAGAGGTTCTACCGAGATGGTTGCCGACTGGTCGATAGTTCTCATCTATTCATCTGTTGAAATCAGTCCCAAGAAAATCTACATGTATGACGGTTTCAAGGTGTACTGGTACGAGCAGGCGGAGATCAACGTAACCGGTTTCGAGTTTCCGCTAGAACCTGAAATCAGAATCACTCTTGCCACCCACGAAGGTGACCCGGGACTTGCCAATGCCGATCCCGAAGATCACCAGGCTATTCCTGAAGGTATTCAGGTTCAGGGAGAACCCCCTGTTGAAGGAGAATGGCTGCTTATTTCAAATAAATGCAACCCGCTAGCTTACAGAGACGATAATTATGTACACCTTGAATATACCGAGATTTTCAACTCGATATCTTCTGTTTACGGTTATAATGATGTAGAACCGACGTGTATCGGAGGTGAGCCCCCCATACTTAACAAAGAAGAGATTGAATTCGGTATGGATGTCGATACTTTCGTTATGGATTCTTCCGCGGACGGTTCATACGCTGCGCATTTCCACAAAGGCGACAACAAAATCGCTCTCAGAATCGGTGCAAACAAAGACTCTGTCATCACGAACTACATGATAGTTTCGGTCGATACGAAGTCTCCGCAGTTCGATATTCCGGGTTATCCCGAAAAAGTTGCCTGCACACCGGCAGGTGCTAGTGACGAAAACTCGCTCGAAGGAAAATGGTGCCAGAACGGTCTCGAGCACACTTTTGCGCTCAGGATCCAGAACTGGGGAACCGATTTCACCGGTGCCATCACCGTTGTTGACGCTATTCCGGCAGGAATGGAGTATGTTCCGGGTTCGACCGAATATGCTACCAGCTTCAAAGTTGAAAAAGGCAAAAAAATCGCGACACGCTGGATTCCGATACCCGATTCAGGCGGTTTCCCGCTTGAAAAAGGCTTCAAAGTTGCCGATTCGCTCAACTTCTGCGACTCGGAAGCTCAGGATTATCTTTCCTGCCAGGATCTTATCATGGTCCGTTTCAGAGCGAAGGTTAAAAACGATACTCCCAAGAACCAGGTCATCGAAAATACTGCTTTCTACAAAACCGCAGGTGTAAATGACTACAAAACCAACCTCGGCATTCCCGTCAAACTCAAAATGGTTTCAGCAGGCTGCGTCAGCTCGCAGGATGCTGTAGATCTTTCGGAGTGCGGCGGAGTAGGTGCTGCGGCATGCACAAAGAACGAAGACTGCGGCGAAGGATATGTCTGCGACAACGCAAGCGGTGCATGCATCGAAGATCCTGCGGTCGTAAAATGCCAGAACAGCGAAGTTACGGCATCTGAAGGCAAAAACAGCATCAACAGCGAAGTTATCTTCATCGGCAATCCTCAGACCGACCTTGTCATCGGCCAGCTTGAACTTGCCGGAAACGGTGAAAAATGCTACTTCAACCTTGATCAGGTCAAACTTAAAGTCAGCATCAACGACAGCAATATTCTGATTTCAGACCTTAAAATGTTTAAGGATGTCAACAGCAACGGTACCGTTGACGCTGAAGATGTTCTTCTTGCATCCACTGACTCTCTCTCCTCCGAATACGCGATTTTCTCGCCTTCGAAGGACAACAAGCTCTGGAGCAACAAAAAGAACAATATTCTCTTTGCTCTCAGCGCGAAATACAAAGATGATTCGTCAATTTCCAACAGCGCGTTCTTTAAGCCTTCTATCGAGAAGGACGGCGGCATAACCATTTCCGACGGCGGAAAACCTGTTGTCAGCGGTCTTCCGATCGATTTCAGCAAGTTCCAGTTCGAGCCGGACAAAGGCTTTATCGTAACGAAAGGCCTGCACGATCCTGAAGTTCCTGCTAAATCTGAAATGAACAAGTTCCGTGACATTCTCCAGATCCGCGTAAAGGCCAACGGTGCTGACGAAACGATCAAAAAGATGACAATCAAAGTTCCGAAGAGCAACATGGCTTCTTTCGGCAAGGGTATCACAAAACTTGCTGTTTATGAAGACACGGACAATGACGGAAAAGGTGACACTGAACTTGCTTCAACCACCAGTTTTGAAGGTGTTCAGAAGCATCAGTTCACACTGAATTTTGATGTTCCGCAGAACACCGACAAATATCTCACGGTTAAGGCTGAACTCGCTCTGAGCGACGGCGAAACGGCACAAATTCAGATTTCGGGCATTACTGTAAACGAACTTACTGTTCTTGGTCTTCCGGTTGATTCAAGACCTTACGAATACATGTGTGATCCGAATCTTGAAGATTGCGGCGGTGACGGCGGCTGTTCGATAGTTGCTGCTGAAGACAACGGCAATGCGGCTCTTATCGCCATTGTCGCAGCTCTTGCGCTTCTCCTTTCCGCACTTGCTTTCAGAATGAGAAGAAACTAACTCCCTAATATTTCCCTAAATACCCTACTCCTTAAATTCACTTTTCACTTGCAATTCCCAACTCTTTGAGTATAAACACGCGTTTTTAAGTTTTTTGAAAAAAATAATGTTTGTAACCCTTAATAATTGAAATTTTGGAGAAAAAAATGGCAGCAAAAAAATTTGTCTATTTCTTCGGACCGCAGGGTGCTGAAGGAAACGCTTCGATGAAAAACACTCTCGGCGGCAAAGGTGCCAACCTTGCCGAAATGTGCAACATGGAAATTCCGGTTCCCGCCGGCTTCACGATTGCAACCGATATGTGCACGGTTTACTACAAAAACGACAAAAACTATCCGCCTGAACTTGCAGAACAGGTTGATGAAAATCTTAAAAAAATAGAAGCAGTTATGTGCAAAAAATTCGGAGATCCCGAAAATCCTCTCCTTCTTTCTGTCAGAAGCGGAGCACGCGCTTCGATGCCAGGCATGATGGACACGATTCTTAACCTCGGTCTCAATGAAAATACGCTTAACGGTCTTATCAAAAAAGAGTCTGACACCCGTTTCGCATGGGACAGCCTCCGCCGTTTCATGCAGATGTACGGCAATGTCGTCATGGGGATCAAAGGCGAGCATTTCGAGCAGGCGATCACCAGCCTTAAAAATAAGTACGGAATCAAAAACGACCTCGAAATGACGGTCGAAAGCCTGAAGGAACTTGTCGAAAACTACAAAGTCATCGTCAAGGAACAGACCGGCAAAGAGTTCCCGATCGACCCGAAAGAGCAGCTCTGGGGCGCGATTGACGCAGTTTTCGGAAGCTGGATGAATGAGCGTGCGATTGTTTACCGCAAAATGAACGGTTTCTCCGACGACTGGGGAACAGCTGTCAACGTTCAGGCGATGGTTTTCGGGAATATGGGCGACGATTGTGCTACAGGCGTTGCTTTCACGAGAAACCCGGCGACCGGTGAGCACATTTTCTTCGGCGAATACCTTATCAATGCTCAGGGCGAAGATGTTGTTGCAGGCATCAGAACTCCTCAGCAGGTTACTCTCACCGGCAGTAGAAAATGGGCTGCTGACCACAATATCAGCGAAGAGGAGAGAAAGAGCAAATATCCGTCACTCGAGGAATATATGCCTGAAGTTTACGAAAATCTCTGCAATATCTACAAAAAACTCGAGCTTCACTACCACGATATGCAGGATATCGAGTTCACGATCGAAAACAGAAAACTCTGGATGCTTCAGACCAGAAACGGCAAAAGAACTGCTGCTGCAGCTGTAAAAATCGCGGTAGATATGGTTCACGAAGAGCTTATCACGAAAGATGACGCACTTCTCAGAGTCACTCCTGATCAGATCGACCAGCTTCTTCACCCGCAGTTCGTCAAAGAGAGCAAAAAGAGTGCAAAACTTATCGCAAAAGGCCTTCCGGCAAGCCCTGGCGCTGCAACAGGTCAGATCGTCTTCAACGCAGAGGATGCGGCTGCATGGAAAGCAAACGGTCTGCAGACCATCCTGGTCAGACTTGAAACCAGTCCCGAAGACATTACCGGAATGGTTGCTGCCAACGGCATTCTGACAGGACGCGGCGGAATGACTTCCCACGCAGCGGTTGTCGCAAGAGGCATGGGAAAATGCTGTGTCAGCGGATGCGGCGGACTCAACATCGATGTTGAAGGAAAAACAATAAAAGCGGGTGACCTTGTTCTCAAAGAGGGTGACTGGATTTCAATCGACGGCAGCACTGGCGAAGTTCTTCTTGGCAAAGTCGCGACAGAAACCCCGAAGTTCAACGAGGAGTTTGAAAAGCTCATGAACTGGGCAGACAACCGCCGTACGCTCAAAATCAGAACGAACGCCGACACGCCGAGAGATGCTGCTCAGGCACGCAAATTCGGAGCGCAGGGAATCGGTCTTTGCAGAACCGAGCACATGTTCTTTGAAGGCGACAGGATCAAAGCTGTCCGCGAGATGATCCTTGCCGACGATCTGGAAGGAAGAAAGGCTGCTCTTGCAAAGCTCATCGGTCACCAGAAAAATGATTTCCTCGCTATTTTCGAGGAGATGAGAGGACTTCCGGTAACAGTCAGACTTCTTGATCCGCCGCTTCACGAGTTCCTTCCCAGCGAACCGCAGCAGATCAAAGAAATGGCAGAGATCATGAACTGCTCCGAAGATATAATCAACGACAAGATAAAAGCCCTTCACGAAATCAACCCGATGCTCGGTCTCAGAGGATGCAGACTTGGAATTACCCGTCCGGAAATTACCGAAATGCAGACAAGGGCGATAATCGAAGCTGCCTGCGAACTCACTCAGAAAGGTGTTAAAGTGTTCCCGGAAATCATGGTTCCGCTTGTAGGAAACGTCAAGGAATTCAAATATCAGGAAAAAATTATCCGTGAAACCGCGGCAAAAGTATTTGAAGAAAAGGGCATCAACGTCGAGTTCCTGGTAGGAACGATGATCGAGGTTCCGAGAGGCGCTCTCACAGCCGACGAAATCGCGGAACACGCAGAGTTCTTCTCGTTCGGAACAAACGACCTCACCCAGATGTGCCTTGGTTACAGCCGTGATGATGCGAATAAGTTCATATATCAGTATATCGACAAAGGAATTCTTGAGAAAAACCCGTTCCGCTCGATTGACCAGACAGGTGTCGGCCAGCTTGTTGAAATCGCGGTAAAACGCGGCAAAAAGGCAAGACCTAACATCAAACTCGGCGTTTGCGGTGAACACGGCGGCGATCCGGCTTCGATCGACTTCTTCCACAGAACAGGGCTCCAGTATGTCAGCTGCTCGCCCTACAGAGTTCCGATAGCGCGTCTCGCTGCGGCTCAGGCTGCCATCAATAACGATGTTGTCCGCCAGATCAAACAGACCGCCGAAGATGCTTACTCAAAGGCTGAAAGCACCGCAAAAGACGTTTACAGCAAAGCTGGTGAGAGCATCAAAAACTTCAAAGAAACTGTCGAAAACAGCGAACTCAAAAAGACCGTAGAAGAAAGTGCAAAGAAAATCTTCGGTGACCTTAAAAAGAAAATCAAAAAAGACTAAGTTTATTGCTCCCCTAAGCTAGGGGAGCTGTCAATTTTATTGACTGAGGAGTGTGTCATCGTCATGTTGAACGATGTGCAACATCTCTCTGAGATTCTTCGCTCCGCTCAAAATGACGACACACGCCCCTGTCGCTTTAGCGACACCCCCTCTAACTTAGCGGGGGAAACTATTTATTTCCTCAAATTATCGATTCTTTCTTCAAGGCTCGGATGTGTCGAAAAGATTTTGAAAAGGAAATTTGTTTTTGGTGAATAGATGAACATGTGAGCGGTCGAGGGCGAAATAGCACTTCCCTGCTGCTCTTCAACTATCATTTCTTCCGCGCCCGATATTCTGCTCAGTGCGTTGACAAGGTATTCACCGCTTCCCATAAGTTTTCTGCTGTAGTCATCGGCCATGTATTCACGCGAGCGGCTTATTGCAGCCTGGACGAGCATTGCTGTAATCGGAGCCAAAATCACGACAAAAAGCCAGCCGATTACTCCGCTGTTGTTGCGGTCATTGCCGCCACGCAGAATAAATCCGCCTCCCCATCTTGCGATTGTGGAAAGCCACATGATTGCGGAAGCCATTGCGGCAACGATAGTCTGGATTAAAATGTCGTAATGTTTAACGTGGCCGAGTTCGTGAGCCATGACTGCGGCGACTTCATCATGAGGAAGCGCGTTAAGCAATCCTTGTGTTACGGCAACGACCGCGTGTTTCGGGTTCCTGCCGGTTGCAAAAGCATTCGGTTCGGCGATTGGAATAATGTAAAGCTTAGGGATTACCGGAAGTTCAGCCGCATTCGCCAGTTTTGCGAGAGCTTCGTGCAGCCATGCGTACTGTTGAGGATCGGCAGGCTGCGCACGGTAAGATGCAAGTACGATTTTGTCACTGAAAAAATAGCTGAAAAAGTTAAAAACGAGCGAAATCGCGAAACAAATCAGCGCACCGTCGGTCCCGCCTACAATCGAGCCGACAAAAACGAGAAAAACTGACATCAGGACAATCAGAAGTCCACTTTTAATGATGTTTAGCATGAAAAACCTCCTAAAACCTAACCTCTCTGCCGCTCCCTAAATTCCCTAGGCACCCTAGATTCCCTAGACTCCCTAATTCTGCGGCGATTGCCACTTGCTTCGACTCCGCTCAGCAGCCAACATCTCCCCCGAAATATATTGCCGGAAACTGAAAAGACAAGTGTAAAGCTAAATATTTGCCTTTTTTGTGTCAAATATTAAAAAATGACAGTTTTTGTGAGGCTGTGATGGATATTAAAAGCAGATTCAAGGAAAATTTTGAAAAAATAATCTCTGAAACCGGTTTCCATGGCAAAAATTTTTCGGTTCTGGCGGCATGTTCTGGCGGTGCAGATTCGCTTGCAATGCTGTTTCTGCTTAATGAAATCAAAGATTTGCTCGGCTTTTCGCTTTCTGCCGCTTATGTCAATCACAAACTTCGTCCTGAATCGGCTGATGAGGCAGAATTTGTTGACAAAATTTGTCAACAGCTTGAAATCACTTGCTTTTCTCTTGAGTTTGAAGATGATTTCTGGCAAAACGAACAACAAAATATCGAAGAACGGGCGCGTCTTAAACGCTATGAACTATTGTTCGATTTGGCAAAAACCAGCAAATTCAATATGTTGGCAACTGCTCACCATCTTGATGACCAGGTCGAGACAGTTTTGATGCGGATTTTTGACCGCGGAACCGGAATTAAAGGCTTAGCCGGCATAAAATCGGTCAATTCAAGCAGCGAATTTTTATCGAACTCAGAAAACGGC
>CAJOFY010000034.1 GCA_905233945.1 uncultured bacterium
AGCGTCGGTGACTGTGTCGGCATCGTTACTATCCTCGTCGGGATAGCTATAAACATTCTCTTTTTTGCTTTCACCGCAGGAAAGGGCGAAAACAACCATTGAAAAAATTAAACAGAGTGAAATCAATCTTCTCATTTTTTCTCCCCCTAATGTACAGACAACTTTTCTTATAAAAACAACTGAGTTTTTAAACAAAAAAACATGAAATTTTATTGACTGCGGCTGAAATATTAAGAAATTTTTTTCTGGAATTATGTATAAAAACAGGATAGCGTCAGGAGCGGCTTTCGGGCGGTATCTTAAATTTGCCTTTTCAATTGAAATCTGTCTTAATGATACGCCTTGAGAGAGGAAGGAGGTATGCAGACCGTGGACATTTACAGCAGATACGCGCCGTTTATTCAGGATTACATCTACCGCAGCGGCTGGAAGACGCTCAGGGCGGTGCAGAATGCTGCCGGAGACGCGATTTTCAACAGCGACGAAAATGTCCTGCTCACCGCTTCGACCGCTTCAGGAAAGACCGAGGCGGCGTTTTTCCCGATCCTTACGCTTCTTGACGAAAATCCATCTTCTACGGTCGGGGTTCTTTACATCGCGCCGCTCAAAGCTCTTATCAACGACCAGTTCGAGAGACTTAACGGGCTTTGCGAAGAGGCGGGGATCGCTGTCACGCGCTGGCACGGCGATGTTTCGCAGTCGCAGAAAAGAAAACTGATCAAAAAACCGTCAGGGATTCTGCAGATAACGCCGGAATCGCTGGAATCGCTGCTCATAAACAAGCACATGGAAATCCCGAGTCTTTTCGGAGATTTGCGTTTTATCGTGATTGACGAGATCCATTCGCTTCTCCGCGGTGACAGAGGCGGGCAGACTTTCTGCCTGATCGAAAGGCTCTGCCGCATGGCTGAGTGCAGCCCGAGAAGGGTAGGGCTTTCTGCGACTATCGGAAATCCTGCCGAAGCGGGAAAATTCCTTGCCGCAGGAAGCGGAAAAGGGACTCTGATTCCCGAATTTGACGGCGGAAAAGAGGTGTGGCGCCTTTCGATGGAGCATTTTTTCAATACTCCGCCTCAGGCTGACGAAGGAAAAGAGCCTGAAATAACTGCACCGAAACCCGAAGAGGCGACAGACACCGCACCTGTTGCGGCTGATCCCGGAATCGGCTATATTTTTGAGCATACACGGGGAAAAAAGTGCCTTGTTTTTACAAATTCGCGCGAAGAATGCGAGTCAGTCTGCCAGAATTTAAGGCACTACTGCGAAATTAACGGTGAACCCGACCGCTTTCTCATCCATCACGGCAACCTTTCGGCATCATACCGCGAAAGCGCCGAGGAAGAGATGAAGGACGACGATTCTTTGATGAATGTATGCGCCACTGCGACACTTGAGCTCGGTATCGACATCGGCAGGCTGGAGAGGGCTTTCCAGATCGACGCACCTTTCACCGTTTCAGGCTTCCTGCAGCGGATGGGAAGAACCGGAAGGCGCGGAAATCCCTCCGAAATGCGGTTCGTCATGCGCGAGGATCATCCTGAGGCGAGGGCGATGCTCCCCGAGATGATTCCGTGGTATCTGATTCAGGGGATCGCGCTTGTTCAGCTTTATGCCGAAGAGCGTTTCGTCGAGCCGCCGCGGACCGAAAAAATGCCGTTTTCGCTTCTTTACCACCAGACGATGAGCACGCTTGCATCCTGCGGCGAGATGACTCCGGCGGAACTTGCTTCGAGAGTGCTGCCTCTTTCGGTTTTCCGCAGAATCACTAAGGATGACTACCGTATTCTTCTCAAACATCTCATTGAAACCGACCACATAAACAGAACTGAAAACGGCGGTGTGATCCTAGGACTGACCGGTGAAAAAATCGTCAATAATTACAAATTCTTAGCTGTTTTCCAGGAAAATATCGAATACACCGTCCATTCAGGTTCGGAAGAACTCGGAACGATCGTGAAACCGCCGCCAGCCGGCGAAAAAATCGCGATCGCAGGGCGTGTCTGGGCAGTGGATGAGGTCGACCACAAACGGCGCGAGGTTTACTGCACGCTCGTGAAAGGAAATATTCCCGCTTATTTCGGCGATGTAGCCGGTGACATCCACACTCACATTCTTGAGCGGATGAAAGGGGTTCTCAGCGAAGAGAAAAATTATCCCTATCTCATGCGTCACGCCGTATGCAGGCTTGCCGACGCCAGAAAAACCTTTTTAAATGCAGGAATTACGCAGAAACCGCTTGTTTCACTCGGCGGAAAAATGCGGGTCCTTTTCCCGTGGCTCGGAACTTACTCTTTCATTGCGCTCGAGCGTTTTCTGAAGCTCAAATGCGCCAAAAGGCTCGGTCTCAAAGGCATGAGTCCGGCAAGACCCTACTATCTTCAGTTCACGATACAGGTAAGCGATGAGGAATTTTACAAAATCGTTTCCGAAGAGGCTTCAAAGGATTTCGACCCGATGGATCTCCTTTATCCTGCGGAAAATCCCGTTTTCGAGAAATACGACGAGTATCTTCCGGCTGAACTTGTCAGAAAAGGTTTCGCCTGCGGAGTGCTTGATGTGGAAGGAATGAAAAAACGGGTTCTTGAGTGGAATTAATTCTTATTTGGAAAAATGTTTTTTCGACGAGAATGCTAAGCCGATAAGGAGTGCGGCTATTGCAGCGAAAACTGCAAAAATGCCGGTGTTGTTGTCTTCAATTACCGTTACCGCGCAGCTTCCGCCGTCATCGTCTCCCATGCAGGAGAGATCGCCTTCCTCGCACTTGTAGCTGAATTCCTTCGATCTTACAGGCAGACCGATGACTTCCATGTCGGATGCGAGTTTGAATTTCGATTTTGAAATTTCGATCTGGGCCATCTGGTCTTTCGGGATATTGAAGTCTGCGACAAGAAGGAGCGTCTTCTCTTCGTTTGCTTCGAAATAAATAGGTGTGTCAAGAACAAACTCGACACTGCTCGTAGCTTCTTCAGGAACAACTGTCGCAATCAGCTGCTCGTTTTCATAAGCGGCATCCTTGTTGCTGTCATTGTAAAGGTAAAGTTTTTTGATGCCGGTTTTGAATTTTACCGATTTCGAAGTCGTTTTGACAGTGAACTTCTTGAGCGAGTTGCCGTTTGCAATCGATTTAGCCCTTATCTGAAGAACCGAAACAGGTTTCGTGTTCATTTTTGAAAGTGCCGGGATAGCGGGTTCTGTTCCCCCTTTTGTGAAGACGAATGCCTCTGTTGTCGGCTCGAGCGAAAACTCTGCGAAATTAAGAGGCTGGGGATCCATTTCGGAGGTAATGTTCTTTATGTTGCTGAAATTGAATGTGTCGATGCTTTCGATATAGAAGTAGAAACTTGTGTTTACCGGAACGGAATCGGGTGTCTGGTAGGATGCGTCAGCGACAATGATAAAGTGGTGAAGCTCGTTGACCGGATAGTTCGTATAGTTGCCGTTAAGCGCGAAAGTTGCGGTTTTTGAGTTCAGCGCTGCTTCCGCCACAACATTTTCACCTTCGTCAAAAAGCCCGTTGGTGTTTTTGTCGTAAACGAGTCTTATGTTGTTGAGAGTCGTTGCCTGGTCTTTGATGTAGACGCTGGTGGTTACGGATGCGAAAGTGAAGTTTTTGTCTTTTTCTTCAGTCGATGCGATTACGGAGAACTGACCCATGACAAGGTTGTTTGTCGGAGCCGGAACAATAATCGCAGATTCGCTGACAGGTGAGTTCTTGCCCTGTGCAACTGTGATTTTCGCGCTGGTTGCGAAACTTGTTTCGTCAGTGATGCAAGCACCGTCCTTGCAGATTTTGCCGGCGCCGCAGTCTTCGTTTTTCTCGCAGCCGCCGCCGTCGCCGTAGCCTCCGCACGGAGTAAGATCCGGGTTTTCGCATGCAGCGGGAGACGGGCAGTTGCCGAGTGTCAGTCTGAGCGGAATCGATGTGTTCGATTTGTACGGACGGTTGCTGTCATCGTTGATTATCGCTGTATTTTCGATGACTTCGTTCTTAGCCAGATTTTCCTGCGGTTTGACTTTGAAACGGATCATGATCGTTTCGTTGCACTCTTTGATTTTGTCTAAATCAGAGCTTTCTTCGCAGTAATCAAGCATGTCTGCGACTTTGTACGGATTTGCAAGCGGGAAAGCGCCGTTCACGTCTTCGATCGGAATCCATTTTTTGCAGACATTGTCGCTTTTCCACTCTTTGCACATTTCGGTGGTGCCAGGAACGTAGGAGATTTTCGATGAGAGTGTATCCTGAACCGTGACGTTTGTTGAAATATCGTCACCCCAGTTCTGTACTTTGATCGTGAAGTAGAAAGGAGCTGTCGCGCAGATTGAATCAGCATGTTCCGAGCATGAGCAGTAGTGTTTCTCCCTTCCGTTCGGAGTCGCACTGTTCTCCGGAATATCGTATCTCGGAGCTTTGGTGTCAAGCGAGATAACCATATAGTTCGGATAGATGCAGTCCTGATTTGCTCCGATTTTTATGAACATGGAGTTGTCGCCTTTCTTGAACTGGTTGTCAAACAGCGGTTCAGCTTCGGCATCAATAAGGAATGTATCGACATCCATCGTGTATTCAAGAGTGTTCGGATCCGGTGCGTTCGGGTCACCGCCGATGCAGGTCGGGAAGTCTTCATCCCAGCCGTAAATACTTGAAATCGAGTTGTATGTATCGGAATAGTTGAACGGAGTCCCGCTTTGATCGACTCCTTTCCCGGGGTTGCACTGGTTCTGGAGAACAACAAGATCTTCCGCCGGAGTGGTCTGGCCTGTTACCTGAAGACCTTCGGGAGGACATGCTCCGCCGCCAAGCAAACCGCCGCAGCCTGTCGCACTTGCAAGACCGGGATCGCCCTCGTGAACCGCCATGGTCATTTTGATGATAGGTTTGTCGGGGAACTCAAAGCCCGAAATACCGAGGTTGACTTCCTGTTTGCAGAATCTGCCGAAACCGTTGTAGATGTAGACCATTTTCGGCTTTACTCTCGTAGAACGGTAAACTGTGATGAGCGACCAGCCGCACATTACCGAAGCACTGTAGCCGCTGGTGCCTACTATCTGCGAAAGATAGCCGGAATCATTCGAACATTCGACATCGCTGACAGTGTAGTTTCCGTAAAGTGAAAGACCGTCAGATGAGTAACCCAGGTTTCTTCCCTGAGCATGGATAATGCTGAAAAAATCGGTGACATCGACGCGGTAAGTGTAGTATCCGCCGTAAATCGTGCCGCCTGATTCAGTAGTGATTCCTTCAAACGTAAAATCCTGCTGACCGGGATTTGCGTCGGTTCCGGCTGTTCCGATTCTCGGAGCGGTCACATTTATAGTTTCGTTGATCTGACCGTCATTCGAAACGTAGTTGAGTGTCGCCGTGTTGTCAGTGTTGAAGACATTGTTCGGATCCAAGCTCGAAGTCCAGACAAGGTATGCCGCCTCGACGTAAGCATCCTCGGGAACATGGTGGTTTGTCAGCTGGAAAGTGCTCGAAGGAAGGCAGCTGTCAGGTTCAGGGTTGTCGTCCCAGTCACATCCGGCAGGCGAGCTTTCGCTGGTGCAGATCTCGCGGATATCGTTGCCCATCAACGATTTGAACATGACAAAATGGTCAAAACTTCCAGCTTCCCACTGAAGTTTTTTGCCGTCAAGTTCCGAAACTTCGGGACCGATTGTCGTACCTTCATACGCAAATGCAGAAAACACCGCCGAAAGGATGAAAACAAACAGTAAAAATCTTTTCATTCAACTCTCCTTTAAAAATTCAAGACCTAAAAACTATAAATTTTAGCAGAAAACGGAAATAAGTCAAAAGGAAAAACCGCACGGTTCACGGCTGGGATTTGCTTTTTTGCCTTTTTTGAACAAAAATAGCGCGTTTTTTTGATTGTTTGTCCTTTTTTGCGGAGGAAGCATGGCGAAAAGAGAAAACTACATCTCGTGGGACCAGTATTTTATGGGGGTCGCGCTTCTCAGCGCGCAGCGTTCCAAAGATCCGAACACTCAGGTCGGAGCCTGCATCGTGAACAGCGAACACCGTATTGTCGGCGTCGGATACAACGGTTTTCCGGCTGGCTGCGGCGACGATGCTCTTCCGTGGGACAGAGAAGGGGAGTATCTTGACACAAAATATCCCTTTGTCGTCCATGCCGAGCTCAACGCGATACTCAACTCGATCCAGAATCTCCGCGGATGTACGATCTATGTCGCCCTTTTTCCGTGCAACGAATGCGCCAAGGCGATAATTCAGTCCGGAATCTCAGAAATCGTCTACCTTTCAGACAAATACGCAGAAACCGATGCGGTGAAAGCGTCAAAACTGATGCTTGCCCAGGCTGGTGTCAGAATGAGAAAACTAGACCCGCTGCCTGAAAATATCGTGCTGAAGTTTGCTTGATCGAAAAGAACGATTCTAATCGACAAGAACGATCCTGATTTTCGGCGCGTCGAACTTAATTGACAAGAACGACTTTTTTGCTCTTTTTGTTTTTTTAACTATAATCAATAGCTTTTTGTTTTTAATTTATGGAGGGTGTCGTGGCAAACAATGATCTGGTGTTTATTCCGTCATTTCTTAAAATCGAGCGTTTTGACAAGAGGACGCCTGTTGTTTACGACACTTTTGCCGAAGTCGAGGCAAAGCTCGCGGAGCTGCCGGGTGTACCCTATGTTCTTATCGCGGCGGTGCGCGACTACCAGCCGGAACTTCGTCTGGTCAAGAACTCCAAAGCGACTCTGGTGGTATCTTTTGACTGTAATTTCAAGCAGCTTGACCAGCATGTGTTTCTTGTCGACGGCGAGAAATTTGACCGTTTTTCGCTTGAATACATCCTCGATTTCATCAATATAACCATAGATTTATACAACAAAATCCTTGAAAATGCACAGATAGGCATAAGTCTCAGCGTCGAAAAGGATCCCAACGCTCTTTACGGGCAGATCCTGACTTTTCTCCGCAAGGCGACCAACGCCGAGGCGGGCACTCTCTATCTGATGAACGAGGAACACGACAAAATATTCTTCGTTTCGAGCCAGAACAGCCGTCTCGGTTCGAAAGTTTTTGAAAAGCGCGAGATTCCTTTCAACAAAAGGAGCTTTGTCGGTTATGTCTGCGACAAGGGCGAGACGCTGAATATTCCTGATGCATACAAAATTCCGGAAGACGCCCCTTATACTTTCAACAGCGATCTCGACAAAAAACTGAATTACAGGACGGTTTCAATCATCACAGTGCCGATGCAGACAGCGTCCGGCGAAGTTCTCGGCGCGGTTCAGCTGATAAACAAGCTCGACAGCAATTCGCAGGAGCCGGTCCCTTTCAGTGATTTTGATACGATAATGCTGAAAAGCCTTTCCACTCTCGCTGCGGTTTCGGTCGACAACAACAATCTCCTTCTTGAAACCGAAAAACTTCTCAACAACATGATAATTTCTTCGGTAAAAGCTATCGAACAGCGGGATCCGATAACAAAAGGCCACAGCATCCGCGTTGCGGCATACACGATGGCGATCCTGAAGCGTGCTTTGCAGAATCCGAAAATCCACGGTCTTTACAATGTGAACAAAAACACAGTCAAGGTTGCCGAGACTGCCGCGCTGCTGCACGATTTTGGCAAGGTCGGCGTCCGCGAAAAACTGCTTATGAAGCAGCACAGATTTTATCCGGAAGAGCTAGAAACTATGAAATGGCGCATAAAGTATGCCCTTGTTTTCATGGAAGACGGAAGTGAAGACAAAGCGGTGGCGGAAGAGTTCCTATCAAAACTTGACTCTCTTGATATGCCGCGTCCGCACGACGAGAACGAGACGCACCTTATTGAAAAGGCGGCCCGTATTCTTGTCAACGCGAACGGCGAAAAAATAGAGATTGTCACTGCGGAAGAGCTTTCATATCTCAGTATTCCGAGAGGAACACTGACATCGCAGGAACGTTCCGATATGGAAAAGCACGTTCTTTACAGCTACGAGCTTCTGAATTCGATCGACTGGCCGCTCTCACTCAAGGCGGTGCCGAATGTCGCTGCTTCGCACCACGAAAAGCTCGACGGAAGCGGATATCCGTTCCACAAAAAGGCGGACGAGCTCGGAATTATCGAGAGAATTCTTGCTATTGCCGACATTTATGATGCTCTGACCGCAAAGGACAGACCTTACAAAAAGGCAATTTCGCCCGAAATCGCGTCTGGCATCCTCAAAAAAGAGGTCGATGACGGAAAACTCGATCCCGTTCTTTTTGAAATTTTTGCTGCCGACCGCGAAGCTATCGACAGTGAAGTCGCCGAAAAGACAAGATAGTTCGCAGACAGAACCAAAGTTTGTAAATTTTTAACTCACTCAAGGTCGTTATTTTCGACAAGAACGGTATACCGTTATACCGGAATAACGTTATAATGAAAAAAATCAGGCGGCGTCGAAAAAAACGAACTTAATCGATAAGAATGAAAGATTATTCAGCTTTGGGATTTTCTACTTTTCCGATGAAAAGAACTGATCCGGTTCTGTCGTCGCGGATCACGAATACGAACGGGCGTGTTGCGAAAAATCCGGAAGGCATCGCGTTTTCGCCGACTTCAACCGATGTAACTGCCGCAGCCTCGGTTCCTTCTTCGTTTACTTCGACAAATGTTTTGTGGTAAATATCGGAAATGAAAGGAGCGTGGGGTCCGTCTGCGATATTCATAAGCGCACCGTCAACAAAAGCCTTCTGCATGCCGAGTTCCTTGAAGACATCGACAAGCGATTTTTCATATTTGAATTTGAACTTAGGAAGCTGAACAGGGAATTTGCGCTCTGTAAGCTGCGAGAAATAATTTTCAAGCCCGTCAGCAGCGATTTTTGCGATAAAATCATCGATATTTGTTTTGTTGTCCATGTTCGGAACTATGCCGTAAAAAGCAAAAACATCGCGTCCGTAAGGAATTCTGACGACGGAATATCCGTTTTCATCGCCCCAGTCGGATGAATAGCTGTAAAATTCCGGCTCTTCCTGATCATACGCAAATCCCATGTAGTCCGCTTTGCCTTCACTTCCGTCGGAAAGCATGAAAATACCTTCGGAAGTGCTGTTTTTATCAAAAGAAGTCGTCCACGCCGCTTTGAAATAGATCGCGTTGATGAGATACATAACGGCGTTCGGCCCGATTTTTTCGATTATTTTATCGATTTTTTCATGTGTTTTTTCGGAAACCCATGAATTTATTTTTGTTACAGTCGCTTCATCCTGGAAATCCTCGGTGAAGAAAGCCGCGTCATAAAATTCAGTGAGAACATCGATGAAATCCTGTTTTACATCGGGAGCAAACTCGTCATCCATCCAGACTGAATCCGCAATTTCAAGTACCATATCCTTGTCCGCTTCGACAAGACTCTTGATAAGTTGTTCAAACTGTGAGTTGATTTCGGAGAACTCCATTTCGCCGAATCCCAGAACCTCTTTCATTTCGTCAAGGTTTTCGCCCGATGCGCCGTTTGTGCTCATCGCCATCGCGATAGAGATCGAAAGCGGGGAAATCATCATGTTTTTACCGGCTTCGGCAGCCGCAAGCCTGCTGAATATCTTCATTCCGAGGTCGTTGTTTGCCTTTACGACATCCTCAGAAACTTTTTCAGCGTGTTCGTCAGCCTTTTTGTATTTTGCTTCCCAGCTGCCGCCTTCTTCCGGATCAGTCGGATCGTCAGTCGGATCCGTCGGATTTGTCGGATCAGTAGAATCAGTCGGATCTGCAGGATTTGTCGGTTCTGAGGTATCGGTATCACCGGTATCTGTCGGCTCTGTGTCAGTGTCACCCGTGTCAACCGTTGTGTCGCCGGTGTCTGTCTTGTCGCCGTCTTTGCTGTTTCCGCCGCACGAAACAAGGAAGAACATTGCCAAAACCGTGAAAAGGATCATGAATTTCTTCATTTTGATCTCCATCCAAAAAAGTTACTCAAACTGCAAAAAAACTCTCACGTTTATTTAGTTCCATATACCTTTGATTTTTCTGACTCAAAATCAAAAAAATTTTTTTACCGTCATTCTGAGCGGAGCGAAGAATCTTTGAGATGTTTCACATTCGTTCAACATGACGGTGAGGTCAATCAGTTGAAACTCCACTCGGTTCCGTTCGGGGTATCCTGGATCGAAATTCCTTTTTCAAGAAGTTCTTCGCGCATTTTGTCGGCCATTTCGAAATTTTTCTCGGCACGGTAAGCCTTTCTTTTCTCGATCATTCCTTCGATCTCTTCGCGTTTGATGCCATAGCGGTTGAGCTGTATCTCTTTGATTTCATTTGTGATTTCATCTGGATCTCTGAGAAGGACGCCGAGAACGCTTCCGACTTCTTTGATTGCTTCCGCAAAACCTGCGCATTCATCGGGAGTCGGTCTTGTCTTTTTGGAAACAAGGACTTCGTTCAGATGCTTGAAGAGGTTGAAAAGCGCCGCGACGACTCTCGCGCTGTTGAAGTCATCATCCATAGCTTCTTTGAATTCGTTAATAAATTCAGCTGCTTTTTCGTTTCTTACCGGTTTTGCAGCCTTTGCCGCAAACTGGTTCAAGGTTTTCAGAGTGTTATAGAAGTAGCAGATTTTCTTTTCGGTATCTTTGAGATTCGCCATCGAGAAGTCGATTGGCGTGCGGTAGTGCGTCGAAAGCATGAAGTAGCGCAGAACTTCCGGATGATACTGCTTGAGCGCGTCTTCTACCGTGATGAAGTTGTGGAGCGATTTGCTCATTTTTTCGCCCTCGACCGTGAGGAAGCCGTTGTGGACCCAGTATTTAGCGAAAGGTTTGCCTGTCGCGCATTCAGCCTGGGCGATCTCGTTTTCGTGATGCGGGAAGATGAGGTCTCTGCCGCCTGCGTGGATATCGAAAGATTCTCCCAGATACTTCGTGCTCATCGCGCTGCATTCGATGTGCCAGCCCGGTCTTCCCTCGCCCCACGGGCTTTCCCACTTCGGTTCGCCAGGTTTCGAAGCTTTCCAAAGGGCGAAATCAAGCGGATTCTGTTTGCTTTCTTCAACGTCGAAACGTGTTCCGCTTATCATTTCGTCAAGTTTCCTGCCGCTCAGTTTGCCGTAACCTTTGAATTTTTCGACTGCGAAATAGACGCTGCCGTCGGATGTCGGATAAGCGAAGCCTTTGTCGACAAGTTTCTGGACCATCGAAATTATTTCGGGAATATGCATCGTAGCCTTGGGTTCGACGTCAGGTCTTGCGAGGCCGAGAGCGTCCATCGCCTTGTAGAAAGCGTCGATATTTTCTTCAGTGAGAGCGCGGAAATCGATCCCTCTTTCGTTTGCGCGGGCGATGATCTTGTCATCGATATCGGTAAAGTTTCTGACATAAGTTACTGAATATCCTGAATATTTCAGATAATTAACAATTAAATCTATTGCGACTTCCTTCCTTGCGTGTCCGATGTGCGGCTTGTCGTAAACAGTCATTCCGCAGGCGTAAAGGCCGACGTTTTTGCCGTTCAAAGGAACGAAATCCTCTTTTTTCTCACTCATTGAATTGTAAATCCTAAGCATTTTTCACTCCATAAAAGTTCCTAAAAAGCGGAATATTATACGCATAAACTATTTTAGTTCAAAAAAACTGTTTATTAAAATTTTATAGTGAGGAGGCGATTTTCAGAGCGGTTTTTATTCCGTCGGCGGCGCTTGAGATTATTCCGCCGGAATATCCGCTTCCTTCGCCGCAGATGTAGAGATTCGTGAACGGCGCGGCTGTAATATCCTGATTTCTAAGGCATTTTATCGGAGCTGAAGTTTTGCTTTCAAAACCCATTGCAACTCCGTTTTCAAAGCAGCCGAGTTTTTTGCAGAAGATTTCAAGTCCTTTTTTCAATCTTTCAAAAACTATTTGCGGGAAAAATTCGCTTAAATCTGCAGGGAAAAGACCGAACGAAAAGCTGGATTCAGGCAGTTCTGCCGTTTTTCTGCCGTGAATTATGTCTGAAATTCTGCTGGCAGGAATGTCAAACGAATTCCGGAAGTTATAAAATTTATGCTCCATGTTTTCAAGCAGATCCAGCGCGGTTCCGGCTGAGATTTCCTTTCCTGCAAGTTCTTCGAGAGAAAAGGGGGTGACGACCGCGCTGTTTGCAAATTTTCCGTCACGGGCATAGTTCGACATGCCGTTTACGACTGACGAAATTTCGTCCGGTGCCGACTGAACGACTCTTCCGCCGGGACACATGCAGAAACTAAAAACACTTCCTGGACTGCAGTCTGCCGTGAGATGATATTCCGCCGCCTTTACGCCGGGAAGGAAACGTTTCCGCCACATCGAGAAGTTGAGTTCTTCCTGAAGATGTTCGACTCTGAAACCTATCGCAAAAGGTTTTGTCGAGAATAAAACTCCGTTTGAAATCAATAACTTATAAAGTTTGAACGAACTGTGACCGTTTGCGAAAATAAAGTAGTCTCCTTCGATTTTTCCGGTCGATTTCCCTGAAATTCCGACTGACTTTATTCTGTCGCCGCTTTTGAAAATTTCGGTGACTTCGCTTTCAAAAATAACTTTGCCGCCGAGTTCCTTAAAATCCGAAATTATTGCCGGAATAATTTTTTTGAGGTTGTCGCTCCCCACATGCGGATAGGTTTCGTAAGCGATTTCTTCCGGCGCTCCGGCTTTTATGAAAGTGTCAAAAATGAAATCTTTTTCGAGACTTATGGTTTTTGTTCTGCTTGTCAGCTTGCCGTCGCTGAATGTTCCGGCACCTCCTTCGCCGAAGCAGTAGCCGCCGAAAAAGTCGAAAGTCCCCGTTTTCTCGAATTCTGAAATTTTCTCTTTTCTTTTTGCAACTTCAGTCCCTTTTTCGATGATCGTGACCGAAAAACCCGCTTTCTGCAGAACGAGAGCTGCAAAAATTCCTGCCGGGCCGCAGCCTGTGACGACAACTTTTTTATCTGGCTGCCTTTCAGGGATTTCCAATTTACGGATTTCCGGCGGATTTCCTAAGATATTTTCTGAAGTTACGCCGATTCTTGTCAAAAAGTGGATGTCGCGCTTGTTTCTCGCGTCAAGGCTTCTTCTTATGATTTTGAATGAAAAATTTTTGTCTGAAATCTCTTCCGCAATCCTTTTTCTGAGCAGATTTTCCGAATAATCTGTAGGAAGTTTCAAAGTTATTTCGGCATATCCCATGTCAACCATCCCAAAATTACAAAAAACCGTAAATTTAAT
Organism: uncultured bacterium; assembly: GCA_905233945.1. Classification (GTDB taxonomy): domain Bacteria; phylum UBP6; class UBA1177; order UBA1177; family UBA1177; genus UBA1177. The sequence goes on from CAJOFY010000034.1 coordinate 13,154, forward strand.
CCTGAACTCTGAAAAATAAACATTTTTGGAGAATGCAAGAATTTGCGGCGCGGTAAAAAGCGGCTATAATCCGTAGTTTTTTGGTGTTTATAAACTTATTTTTTGGAGAAAAAAATGAAAAAAATCATCAGTTCACCGAACGCTCCGGCAGCTATCGGTCCTTACAGCCAGGCAGTTGAGGCAAACGGCACGGTTTATGTTTCGGGGCAGCTTCCGATCGATGTTAAAACAGGAAAATTTGCCGAAGGCGGAATAAAGGAACAGACTGAGCAGGCGCTTTACAATATCGGCGAGATTCTCAAGGCTGCCGGATGCAGCTACGAAAATGTCGTAAAAACCACGGTTCTGCTCAGCGATATGAATAATTTCAAGGATATGAACGAAGTCTATGCGAAATATTTCACTTCCGAGTGTCCGGCGAGAGCTGCTTTTCAGGTCGTAAAACTTCCGCTCGGAGCGATGGTCGAGATCGAGTGTATCGCGGTGAAATAATGAAAAAATTATTTCTCTTTCTCTTTTTGTGTTCTCTTTTTGCCGCATGTTCAAGTGTTCCGCAGAAAACTGTGAACGAGAACGGAAACTATTCGTGGAAACACGAAGTTTTTGAGCTGAATCAGCAGAACAGCGCTTTTTCTGCTGAGGGCGCGGTAACAATGTGGATCGATGTCGAGCAGTTCAAAGGCAAATTCACAGGCGATTACCAGATTCTTTCCGCAAGTCCTGAAAAGTGGCGTATGATAATCACCGGGCCGTTCAATATTGCGGTTGCGACAGTGATAATCAACGGAGATTCATCCTATATTTTTCACGAAGGAGTGTGGGACACCGCACCGTGGGGCGAAATTTCAAAGCAGCTTTTCAACGCTTCGGTTGACGGAGATCTTTTTTCTGTAATGCTTGGCGGGCGCTTCCGTTTTGAAGGCGAGTGCGCCGAGATTGAAAACGGGGCTGAACTGTGCCGGAAGAACGGGATTTACTACAAAATCATAAAGGGAAAAGTTTCCGAAATCGCAAGCGGAGACCTCTACATTGTTTCCGAAAAGAAAACCGGTATTCCGTCAGGCAAAGGACGCAGCGGCAGAAATAAAAACAAAGGTAAAAACGCTGTCAGAAAGTCTTCGCGCTGGATAGGGGTGAACCGCGGAAAACCTGCTTTTATTTTTGAAAACAAGTTCCTTGATCCGGCAGCAGAAACGCCTGATTCTCTTTTTGAGGCCCCGAAATCCGATGAACCTGATATTTTCGATGAACTTTAAAACACTTTTTTGACAACTTTTCCGAAGTGTATATTATGTTGCGGTTGGTTGGTTCGAGGCTTCATGGCAAAGGGTGTTTTTGACAAAATTGTCAGCTTCATAAAAAAGGATGTCGGAGGAATTTTTTCAGCCGAGACCCTTAAAACTCTCGGTCAGCTCGCAAACACTGATGTTTCCGACCTTATTAGAGACGCCAAAGCCTCCAAACTTCTTGCCGAAATCGAAAAAAATCCCGACAAAGTTGAAAATTATATTCAACTCGCTGAGCTTTACCGCTACAAAAACAAAATCGACAAAGCTGTTGACATCTATCTCGGTCTCGCGCAGCGCGAACTCGAGAGCAAACATCTTGATTCGGCTTTGAGCTATATCAAAATGGGGCTTAATGTCGCTCCGGACAACGGTCTGCTGAACAAATTCAGCGCCGATATCGACATACGCCGCGGAAGATTTTCCGATGCCGCAGACAAATACCGCGCCGCAGTCAACTATTATATTAAAAAAGGTGACAGAATGACTGCGATTTATCTCCTGCATACAATAAAGGAGATGAACAAGGCGACTGTGCGCGATCTTCTTAACCTTTCGAGCATTCTTATTCACGAAAATATGAGCGACGAGGCCGAAAAAATTCTCATGGCGATCCGTGAAAGCCACAAAAAAGGGGAAATCAGCAATGTCCGTGACCTTGAGGCGTGCCTGCTTATGCTTTATTCGATGAAAAAGGATGACGATGTCATTCTGGGCGAGCTGATTGAGGCGAGAATAGAGATGGGACAGTATGACAGCGTTATGGTTCTGCTGAAAAAACTCATCTCTAAAGACCCGGAAAATGTCAATTTCCTCAAGCGTCAGGCATTTGTCTACAAACAGATGGGTGATATAGGCAACTGTGTGAAAATATTCAAGGTTATTGCAAATATCTATGCAAAGCAGAACAATCTGATTTACAGAAATATCTACTACCACAAAGTTCTGAAATATGCTCCGGACGATGTCGAGGCGCTTTCCGTGCTGAAAATGGACGACCAGATCCGCGAAAAACTCGACAGTAAAATCGAAAACACCGACTCAAAAATCAAAATTTTCGACCACCTGGAATAAAAAATCACTTTTTTTAATTTTTTTTGATTTCAAGTCAGAAAAATCGGCACTTGGTGGAACTAAATAGGTGTTATTAACTTTTTTTGTCGAGGTCTTTCTATGAAAAAGTCAGTGATTTCAATGTTTTTTATTGTTTTGCTCTTTTTTGTGGCCGCTTGTGACGGCAGTGCTACCAAAGCTGACGGCGACATCGGTGACGACGGCTATTACGAGTCCGGTGACAACGGCGGTTACAACGACAATTATGACACTGGAGATTCAAATGCTCCTTATCCGGAAGATTCGACGGATACCGGATCATCTTATGAACCGGGTGCCGATCCGGCAGAACCCGGTTATGAAGACTGGGAAAGCAGTGATAGTGAGATGTCCGGAGACGATATGCCGACTGAACCGTCTGAAGAACCGGCACCTGGAGATCTTATCGAAAACGGCTGGGTTGAAACCGCAAAGGAAAACACTTCCACTTTTTCGATAGATGTCGATACGGCAAGTTACACTCTGATCCGTAATTACCTTATGAAATCGAACTATATGCCGCCTAAAGACAGAGTCAGAATCGAAGAGATGATCAACTATTTCGACTACGACTATCCGCAGCCAGAAGAAGGAAAACCTTTCTCGGTAACGATGGAAATGACTGATTCTCCATGGAATAAGGAGACAAAACTTGTTATGTTCGGACTTCAGGGAAAAGCGCTTGATCCAGACAAAGTTCCGGCTCACAATTTAGTTTTCCTCATTGATGTTTCAGGTTCGATGTTCGGTGAAGACAGACTGGGTCTTCTTAAAAAATCGTTCAAAAAACTTGTTGAAAAGCTCGACAAGGACGACAAGGTTTCGATCGTGACATATGCCGGCAGTGCAGGTGTTCTTCTTGATTCTGTAAGCGGCGATAAAAAGGATAAGATTATTTCGGCTCTGGACGAACTTGAAGCCGGCGGTTCTACGGACGGTGCTGCCGGAATCAAGACAGCTTATGAACTTGCTGAAAAGAATTACAGCAAAGATGCAAATAACAGGATAATCCTTGCTACCGACGGTGATTTCAATGTCGGTATTTATGATACCAGCGAGCTTGTTTCATACATCGAAACCGAAAGAAACAAAGGAATTTATCTCACGATTCTCGGCTTCGGAATGGGCAACTATCAGGACGACAGGATGGAACAGCTCTCCAACGCCGGCAACGGAAACTATTTCTATGTCGACAACGAAAGGGAATCCGACAAGATCTTCACTTATGACCTTATGGGAACGATGTTCACGATCGCGAAAGACGTCAAGCTTCAGGTCGTTTTCAACCCGGAAAAGATCGCGAAATACCGTCTCATCGGCTACGAAAACCGCGTTATGGCGAATGAAGACTTCAACGATGACACGAAAGATGCGGGTGAAATCGGCGCAGGTCACAGAGTTACGGCATTCTACGAAGTTTTTCTGACTGAAAAGAAACCGGCTGAAACTCCTGAAACTGAGACGGATCCAGAA
>CAJOFY010000035.1 GCA_905233945.1 uncultured bacterium
GACGGTCAGATTGATTTCAAATACACATACACTATTTAAACCATCCTTTCCTTTTTGTTGACAAATTCCTTTTTATTGTATAAATATTAAGGATTATTATTTTGTTCTTACCTATAAAAGGGGGGGTATTATGTTTAAGATTGTGTTTTTATTAGTGATTTTTTTCAGTTCTTCGCTTTTCGGACAGTCGGTTCTCGATGACAAAGTCCAGTTGGAAGACACAGATTTCATCAAATCAGTTGAAACAGCCGACACGATAATTCAGGGAAGGTATATCCAGGGCGGCAAAACCAAGGCGAAAGTTACGGTTGAGAAGGCCTATGTCGGTGATATTTCAGGTGATATTGAAATTTCCGGTCTTGACAATGAAAAAATCAGGCTCCGTTACAAAAGGGATGCCTACAAAAAAGGCGATGCGTATATTTTTATCCTGAAAAAGGGATCGAAAGACTACAAACTTCTTCCTGACAGCATCACGATTCCGGTAACGCGGGACAACAAGGTTAATTTCTCGTTCAATACGCCGTATCAGATCAATTTCTGGCAGTTTTTTGACGAGAGGCTTCTGGAAGTTGCAATAAAGGCGATCCGCGAAAAAGCCGACAATATGCAGAACGATTCGACAAAAGAGACCTTCGAACAGCTTGTAAACGAGTTTGTCGAGAAAAAGGATACGGCTTCGCTCCGCACGGCACTTGCTGTTGCAAAACTCGGCGGTCTTTCGATCGATGACGACAAATATACCGCGTTTATCAGCGGAACTGATACGCTTTCCTGCCTCGCGGTAAAATTTTCCGGAGAAATAAAGGGTGATCTTTACTTCAACCAGCACATTCTCACAAAGGCTGAGAGTTTCAACGCCGACAACCAGACCGCTTTCGGTTTCGCGGCTATGAACCTTTACTCAAAGCAGAGTGTTCCGGTAATCGGAAAACTGCTTAACAAGATTGATCTTTATGCACCATCTTCGAGCGAATGTTTCCCGTATCAGAAGCCGGCTACGAACAAAGAGGTTTTTGTCAGAGCGCTTATCGAAATCGATTCTCCTGACACGATCAGGCTTCTTGCCAGCCAGCTCGACAGCGGAGACGCGGCATGGCTTGCAAAAGTTCTTGCGATTATTGCTGAATACGACGGCGCCGATCTGGTCGAGCTTGTTCTCAAGGCTGCGACAAACGAGAGGATTTCCGAGAGAAAGCTTGAGTTCAGCAACTACTTCAACAAGGTTAAATCGAAAGACGTTGCATCGACGCTGGTTTCGCTTTTCAACAAAAGCGCTGATTCATACTGGAAAAAGACAATTCTTTCGGTTGTCGGAACATACCAGTTCGCAGAATCGCTTCCTTTCCTCATTCAGGTTCTGAACGAGGATTCGAAAGAAGAAATCAGAACGACTGCCGCAATGTCAATCGGACAGCTCGGCAATGCCGGCGGCGCGAAACCGCTCTATGACTTTGTTGTCCGCGAAAAATCTATTCTTGCAAAGTCAATCGGTATCCAGTCTCTTGCAAAAATCGGCGACAAATCGGTTCAGGAATATCTTAAAAAACTTGTAAGCGATGAAACTGATCCGAAAGTCCGCGAAGAGGCGGCAAACGCTATCGAAGATAATTTGTTTATTCTCAGATACGGCAGAGAAAAAGATTGATTCCTTCCGAAATCCAACAGTCTGTCGAAGCATGGCTTTTGTGGCAGCAGCAGCTTGAGCCTTTCACTTTCGATGAAAATTTTACAAATGCAGTCCTTTCAGAATTTCCCAAACCCGATTTTTCGAGTTTCGGTATAAAACCGGCTGTTTCGCCGGTTGCGGCGCCTGAAAAAGCAGTTCTGGTGCCGGAAGAAGATGACAGCTCGCTTACGCCGATTGAAAGGCTACGGAAAAAAGCAGAAAGGTGCACGGCGTGCCGTCTTGCGGCGAAACGGACGAATATGGTCTTCGGCGAAGGAAACCTCAATGCAGACATCATGTTTATCGGAGAAGGTCCGGGCGAAGACGAGGATCTGTCAGGCAGACCTTTTGTCGGAAAGGCTGGACAGCTTCTCACGAAAATCATTGAAAACGGGATGAAAATTCCGCGTGAACAGGTTTATATCGCCAATATCGTGAAGTGCCGTCCGCCGGCAAACAGGGATCCGATGCCCGACGAGGCGCAGTGCTGCATCGGTTTTTTGAAAGAACAGATAAAGATTGTAAATCCAAAGATTTTGATTCTGCTTGGAAAAGTCGCTATGAAAAATCTGCTCGGCATAGAAGGCGCGATAACGAAAGCGCGCGAAATGACTTACGAATACGAAGGAATAAAGGTTTTTGTTACGTATCATCCGAGTGCTCTGCTCAGAAACGAAGCATATAAGCGTCCAGTCTGGGAGGACATTAAGAAGGCGATGAAATATTTGGGGATGATGTAACCTGAGACTGTTTGAAAAGTCTCATTGTTTGTTGAAATTTAAGTTGTTTTTATACTGAGTGGTGGAAAAATGTTTTTGAAAAAATTCTTATCCATTGTTTTTATTGCGTTTTTTGCTGCAAATCTTGCTGCTTCATCCGTTCTAGAGCTTGTCGGAGCACAGGATTCGGTTCATCCGTTCACTTCGAGAATAATTTCGACCGGTGCGGAGGCGGCTTACTTCAACCCGGCAGATCTTGCAACTTTGGACGACTCCTTCAAAATCGGTTTCGGAATGACGATCCAGAACAAGTCGATAAGCCACAAGGCGCGTCCTGACGGATATGATGTCACCGAACATATGCACTATGTTAATATAAATGATGCGGAAGCAGGAATTTATTCTCCGCTTCCCACTTCGGAACTTATAAATAAACGAGGTTCCGCTGACTACGATTCGTTTGACGGAGTGATCATGCTCGGAGCTGTCAAAAATATCGCGAAAAAGAGCCTTGAAAAACTTGGCGGTCAGCTTACTGTCGGCGTTTATGCCCTTCTTCCGATTTCGGGAATCCAGACACAGGAACCTTTTTTTAACGATGAAAGAGAGCAGTATTTTTCAAACAGTGTGCAGTTCGAGCTTTACGGCGACAGATTGAAACAGTTCAGTGCTGCCGCTGCTATTGCAGGACGTTTCGGCCGCTATTTCAGAATAGGCGCAGGTATTGCTATTTCAACCTACACAAAGACACAGAACCGTGTTTTTGTTCCGAACACCACTGATCCGTCGCTTCAGCTTATCAATGCAAAAATGAATGTCGGTGCATCGGTTATGCCTTACTTCTCGTTTGTTGCGAATCCCGTAGCCGGATGGCATCTCACCGGAACTTTTCACTTCCCGACAAATACCGGTATCGTAAAACTCAACAATGAAATGCAGGTAAACGGCTGGGATTATGAAGAAAATCAAAGATGGCTCACTGCTGAATCTTCGATGACGGCAGGTTATCAGCCGATAAAACTTTCAATCGGAACTTACTATGATTTCAAGGTCAAAGACTATACCATCACCCCGATGGCTTCTTTCGAGTGGTCAAGATGGTCGACTTATGTAAACCGACACGGAGAAAAACCGATCGACAAATGGGATGATACGTTTTCCACAACGGCAGGTTTGATTATGCGCCATCCTGAACGTCGTGCAGCATTCGGATTTAACTATGTTCCGAGTCCTGTTCCGGCACAGACCGGCAGGGAAAACTATGTCGACAACGACAGATTCGGATTTTCTCTCGGATATCACGAATACTTCGGCATTACGGACCAGGTCAAGATCGGTGCCGGAATAAGCGGTTCACTTCAGTGGCTTCTCAGCAGAACAGAAACGAAAGATGAGGAACGCGATCAAAAAGACGGCGGACTTATTGACGAAATGCCTGATGACGCGGAATACAACGGTCCCAACGGTTCAGGACAAAGAGCAGAATTTGAAGAATTACGCAAGGGTTTACAGACAAACAATCCCGGATTTCCAGGCTGGACAAGCAAAGGTTTTCTTTTGAATATAGGAATTTCAGCAGAAGTTATATGGTAATTTAACAACTTTTTAAGGAGAAAAAAATGAAAAAATTTATGATTTCACTCGTTGCAATCTGCGCAACACTTTTCTTTGTTTCATGCGGCGGTGACAGCAAGACCCCTACAAAAGTCGAAGGCGATACTGACACGACCGACACCGGGAATGAAGGTGACAAAACCGATTCCGACAGCGGCAACAACGGTGAAGGCGATACCACTCCTTCAGGCGATACCGATGCCGACACCGCAACTGATACCGACAATCCCGACACCGCAACCGATACCGACAATCCCGACACGGCAACTGATACTGATGCCGACACCGCAACTGATACTGATGATCCCGATACAGCAACGGATACCGACACCGATACGACTCCTGAAAACTGCGAACTCAGCGACCTTGAACAAGAATTTGTAGGAACTTGGGCTATGAAAATCATTCTTCGTTCCGCTTCCACTACAAGCGGCATAGGAGCACTTGCTGGAACAGTTCCGAGTGTAACGACCCGTTATCTTGTCGCTGAGATCAAACCGAATAAAGACTGCAAACTTGATTTCTTCAAAAAAGACAATCAGCTCTGCAGGACCGACAACCGCACAGGTGACAGCAGCTTAACTAAGGGCAGAGTCGGTTTTAACGATTTTGACGGTTCAAAATTCAACACAGTTTTCTTCCACTGGAAACCTTATGATATCCCTGGCCATGAAAATGACCCGTACCTTGAGATCGCTGAAAACGGCGGAGAAAAAACTTTCAAACTCAACAAAGACTGGGAGCTTCGCGGTGCGAAGATGACTGATCCATCAACCGAAAAAATGATTGACAGCGACAATGATGAAAGAATTTTTGATCATGATGCTGACACTCATCCGGCATTTACCATTCTCTTCTCAAGCAAACTTGCAAGCGGTCAAATGTATTATGTTCAGAGACTTAGTCATATATTTACGAGCAAAGTTGTTTCTGAAGGCAAAATTAAAGGAAATGTTGAATGGACAGACGAACAGTATGCTCATTCGGCAACCGAAAATTCAAATTTGGCTGCTAAGAAAGAGACCGAAACCGATACAAGCAAGAGTGTATTCCAGCTTGTAAAAGTTGACGATTCTATGAACTGCGCAACGCTTCTTGAAAAAGCTGATAACGGCGAAATTTTCAATATTGAAGATCCGAATACCGATGTTCCGCACAATGAATACGAAAATTAGTTTCGTAAATTTTTGATTTTCAGCCCCTCTACGGAGGGGCTTTTTTTGGATTTTACTTTTTCTCTTTGAGTATCGATTCTATCATTGATTCAAAAAATTCAGCCGGTTTTGCGCCGGAGACTTTTTTGCCGTTTACGAAGAATGCCGGAACGGAGCGGAGGTGCTGGCTGTTGGCTTCATTGATGTCTTCTGCAACCGCTTTTTCGGTTTCGGGTTTTGCTGCTTCGGCTTTGACTTTCGTCCAGTCTGCACCGATTTCCTTGGCATAGGCCGCGAATTTTTCCTCAGGGCTGTTTTTCCATTCGTTCTGCTTTGCATAAAGGATCGAAGCCAGTTTGAAGAACTTTTCGTCACCGTATAGCCTTTTTACTGCGTGTGCGAAAAGAGCTGCCGGTTTTGCCTCTTTGTGAAAGCCGAGAGGGAAGTTCTTGTAGACGATTTTAACGTCGTTTTTGTATTTTCCCGCGACACCTTCGACTGTGGCGAACGCCCTGCTGCAGTAAGGACACTGGAAATCGGAGAACTCGATTATCGTGACTTTCGGGTTCTTAGCTCCTTTAGCAGCCTCGTTTCCGCTGAGTTTAACCGAATAAACTTTGTTCGGATCCTCTTTTTCCGCCCTGTTGCCGTTGGTTTTTGCAACTGCCGGTTTGCCGTCCTTGATTATTTCACGGTAAAGCTCATCGCCTTTCAAGCCTTTTCCTTCAGCTTTTTTGAGCTCTTCGTCAATGACTTTTTTGAATGATTCAATCGGGAGCGCACCGCTTATGAACCTGCCGTTCACGAATGATGCCGGAGTTCCGCGCAAAGAGAGTGCGCCGGCAGCCTTGATGTCGTTCTCGACAATATTCTTGACGGCGTCGCTTTCCATGTCTTTCTTGAACTGCTCCCATTCAACCGGAAGTTCTTCTTTCTTCGATTCAAGCCACTCTTTGAAGTCCGGAACGTGATTCCACTCTTTCTGCCTGGTGAAAAGGAAACTGTAAACTTCCCAGAATTTTCCCTGTTTGTGCGCCGCCATAGCTGCGTAAGCGGCATCCTTAGCCTTTTTGTGGAAGCCGAGCGGAAGGTTTACGAAAGCGATTCTGATTCTGCCTTCGTAATCCTTTTTGAGCTGTTCGTAAGTCGCATAGAGCTTCGCGCAGAAAGGACACTCGAAGTCGTCGAAAAGAACTACGGTGACAAGAGCGTCATCGGCACCCCAGACTGGAGCGTGGGAAGGAATCACGACTTTGTGGACATCCTGCGAAACAGCCGGAGCCTCTCTTTTCGGCGGTATGAATTTTGTTTTTCCGTTTTTGGAGTAGGGATCTTTGACGCCTTTCGCCTTGAGCTGTTCGCCTGCCGCGATCTGTTTGATCAGTGTTTCCTGTATTTTTGCGGTGTTTGAGCCGACAATTCTGATACCGTTGATGAAAAGGGTAGGCGTTCCGCGGACTCCGAAAAGCGAACCCTGCGTAATGTCTGCCTGAACTTTCGCAGCAGTCTCAGCCGATGTTCTGTCGGCATTGAACTTGTCCATATCGAGTTTGAGCTCTTTCGCGTAGCCGATAAGTACCTCTTCGTTTATGTTTTTCACATCGGTGTAGACTTTTGCGTAATACTCCCAGAATTTGCCCTGGTTCTGTGCCGCGATAGCCGCATAGGAAGCGGGCTTCGCCCACTTGTGGAAACTGAGCGGGAAGTGCTTGAAGACGTATCTTACTTTGCCGTTGTATTTTTTGAGCAGGCCTTCCATCAGATCGACGCTGCGTTTAGAGAAAGGACACTGGAAATCGGAAAAATTGACGACCGTGACAGGGGCGTCTTCCGGACCGCGGAAAACCGCCGAACCTAAATCGACGTTGTAAATTTCCTCTTTCTGAGCAGATTCCTGAGTATCAGGCTCTTTCTCAATCTTTTTTTCCTCTTTGCTGCTGCAGGAAAGGAAGAAAAAAATTCCTGCGAGAGCAATAATCAAAAGAGATTTTTTCATGAAATCCTCCAATTATTTGAGAGTTTTCTCGAAACTGTCTTTGAGGGTGACGATTCTGTTTACGACGATTTTTTCAGGCGTCGTATCCTTGTCGATGCAGAAGTAACCGACTCTTTCGAACTGGAACTGCTTGCCGATTTCAAGGTTCTTGAGGTTGATTTCGGCGTAAGTGTCAACGATCTGGAGCGAATTTTTGTTCATATTTTCGATGAAGTCGTGACCTTCCTCGACTTCGAACGGGTCTTCCATCTCGAAAAGGTTTTCGTATATTCTCGCCTCGATTTTAAGGCAGTTGTTCGCATCGACCCAGTGGATCGTTCCCTTGACTTTCCTGCCGTCGCTCGACCAGCCGCCTTTTGTCGCGGGATCGTAGGTGCAGTGAAGTTCCTTTATCGAACCGTCCTCGTTTTTGATGACTTCGGTGCAGGTGATATAGTAAGCCGAGCGGAGTCTGACTTCCTTTCCAGGAGCGAGCCTGTGGAATTTTGCCGGCGGCTCTTCCATGAAGTCCTTGCGTTCGATGTAAAGCTCTCTCGAAAAAGGAACAAGTCTTGTCGCGGAGTTTTCGTCTTCGGGGTTGTTTACAGCTTCGAACTGCTCGGTCTGACCTTCGGGATAGTTCGTTATAACGACTTTTAACGGGTCAAGGACACCCATAAATCTTTCCGCTTTTTTGTTGAGATCTTCTCTTACGCAGTGCTCAAGCAGTGCAAGCGAAACTGTGCTGTTTCTCTTGGCTACTCCTACTCTTTCCGCAAAATCGCGGACTGCTTCCGGCGTATATCCGCGGCGTCTGATACCTGCGATCGTCGGCATTCTCGGATCGTCCCAGCCTGAAACATACTTCTCGTCGACGAGTTTTTTGAGGAATCTCTTGCTCATTACGGTGTTCGTGAGGTTGAGGCGGGCAAATTCGACCTGCTGAGGTTTCTTTTCGATGCCGATTGCCTCGAGGAACCACTCGTAAAGCGGCCTGTGCGCCTCGAATTCAAGTGTACATATCGAGTGAGTGATCCCTTCGATCGCGTCGCTCTGGCCGTGGGTGAAATCGTAAGTCGGATAAATGCACCACTTGTTACCGGTTCTGTGGTGGTTGACCTTTCTGATCCTGTACATAACCGGGTCGCGCAGCAGAACGTTCGGGTGAGCCATGTCGATTTTTGCGCGGAGCATGTATTCGCCTTCGTTGAATTCGCCGTTTTTCATCCTTTCGAAAAGTTCGAGGTTTTCTTCGACGGAGCGGTTTCTCCACGGGCTTTCCTTGCCGGCTCCGGTAGCCGTTCCGCGGTCGCGGCGCATCTCTTCAAGAGTCTGCTGGCATACAAAAGCCTTTCCTTTTTTTATAAGTTCGACCGCCCATTCGTAAAGCTGGTCGAAGTAACTTGAAGCGTAAAGCACTTTATCTGGTTTGAAACCGAGCCATTTGATATCGTCCTGAATCGAATCGACGTATTCGACATCCTCTTTTTCGGGGTTCGTGTCGTCGAAACGGAGGTTGCATTTGCCGCCGTAAATCTTAGCCAGACCGAAGTTGAGGCAGATCGACTTTGCATGTCCGATATGCAGATATCCGTTCGGTTCAGGCGGGAAACGGGTCTGGATTTCCTTGTGTTTGCCGCTCGCCAGATCGGCATCGATGATGGCGCGGATGAAGTTTACGGAGCTTTTTTCTTCCTGATTCTTGATTTCATTGATTTCTTCACTCATTTTACACCTCAAAAAAAGAATTGCCGAAACCGGCAAAAAATTTCAGGCGCGGATTATATCCGCTCTCGTTCCGCGGTCAATTTTCCTTTACTTTTAATTGTATAATATATCTTGTTTGAATGTACGTACTTGAAATATTTGTTAGAATTTATGTTTTTTGTATAATTCTCCGGCTTTTGCATTTTGTGATTAAAAGAGATGCTATGACAAAAAAATATCTCTTGTTTGTAATTTTTCTGATTATTTCAGGCCTGTTTTCCTGCTCCTCATCGCACTCTTCCGCAGATTCCGACATAATTCCTGATTCAGATTCCGATGATTCTGAAAGCATTGCCGATGATGACACTGATTTTGAAGAAGATTCTGATTTTATTGACGATTCTGATGAAATGCCGGATCTTGATAATGATGCAGATTCCGATTCTGATATGCCAGAAAAAGTGGAATGTCTCGATCTGCGCTATAACGAAAACACGATCAAAACTCCGTTTCCGTTCAAAGATGCGAACGGCAAGCCGACATTCTGCCGTCCCGGCTGCGACACTCCGACCGAAAACGATCCACAGTGTGTCCGCAACATCTGGGAATGGGACAACTGGGACGAATATCAGGTTTATCTTAAAGCTGAAAAAGAGAACCCAGGTCAATACAGTAAGCGGGAATGCTATCCTTGGCCATGTAAATTGCCGGATATGACATCAGACACCGATTCTGGCTTAAGAAGTGTTTGTGACAGAAATGTTACGGTTCACGGGTATAGAGCAGACATGGGGGGTATTTGGAGTCACGGAATGAGCGAAGGCCTTGTGGGAATGGAAATGGAGTATAGCTATCATGCAGGCAGGACTGTTGAATATGATCCTGAAAAAGATGAATATACAACCTTAGGGGCGAACTTCGCTCCCCATATTTTCAATCGCGGAAGATATGTGGTTCTCGTTTCCAACACTAGAGCATGGAACGATTCAGGACACCAAACTTACGTTATTTCTATTTTAAAAAAAGGAGATGAATATTTTTATGAATTTGTGTACGACAATAAAAATCACAATTCAAATTTCTCCCGTCCGCCATTTGTCGGCAAAGACTGGGCTTTGATTCAGGTATGCGAAGGCAAAGGAAATAAGTGTGATGTAAAATACGCAAAAGCTGATAACTGGGAATGGCACAGCCTGAATATCAGCAAGGTTCAGGAAGGCAACATCGTTGATGACAGACTTTCATTCATCATAAATGATGATATTGCAGAAAGACAGATATACTACTGCGACTTGAGCAAATATCCGTCAAACATAAAAGATTGCACAAAAGTGACGAGAAAACTTGATAGCGGCTATGAACTCGGTCACAGTCCCAGAATTGATGAGAACGACAAAAACAGACTTGTTTTTTACAGCTATACGCGGACAGAAGGAGTTCTCGTTGAAGTCAAATTCGAAGACAGAAAAGAACCGGTTTACAAAGAAATTGTTGTCGGAAGGCTGGCAAGACCGAATAAAATCGAAGGTAATTTGATGATGGCAACATCAATTCCTCCTGAAGAACCGAGCAACCTTGTCGGGTGTTTCTACCGTTTTGACAAGAACAAACTTTACTGTCCTGTCAAACATGATTGGCCTACAGAGGACATGGCTTTCCCGACATTTTCTGGAAAATGGCAAATATACAAAGGAGAAGTCTCTTTTACTATGCGGGACTGGGACTGCTATTGCAAAGAAGAGGGCGTATGCCCGTTTGAGGAATAATCTTTTTCCACAATTTTCAAGTTTTAAATAAAAACATTTTGCAAATATAAATCAAAAAATATGCCATAAATATTTGATTTAAAATTATATCACAATAAGATGTTTGGCAAGAAATTGACTTATGGAGTTAAACTTGATTGCCAAAAATGAATTGACAATATTTGAGCCTATAGACAAAAATAAAGTAAAAACACAGATTTACGAAATCCGCGGAATGCGTGTCATGCTTGACAAAGATATCGCGGCATATTTCGGAGTGGACACCGGTGCCATGAACAGAGCAATGAAGCGTAATATCAAGAGATTTCCCGAGGAATTCTGCTTTCAGATTACACGAGACGAGTATCACGAAATTCTAAGATGCCAAACTGGCATCTTAGAATTGGAGCAGGGCAAATATTCCAAATATCTGCCGTATGTTTATACAGAACACGGGGTTTCAATGCTGACTTCGGTTCTTCATACAGACAGAGCCATTGAAGCAGGCATAATAATTGTAAAAGTTTTTGTCGAAGTAGCGCACTATATCAGGCAGAATACGCCGCTGATTCCTTACGAAGAACTGAAACTGCTGCAGCACAAGCAGGAACAACTCTCCGAAAGGGTTCAGAATGTCGAAGAAAACATGGTTTCAAAAGACGAACTTTCTGATTTTATGAAGCTTTTCGACACAGGAATCGACAGCAATGAAATCCTGATTCTTGACGGAGAGCCTTTCAAAGCCGACCTCGCATACCAGAAAATATATGAAAAAGCGGAAAAAAGCGTCATCGTGATTGATGATTACATCGGATTGAAGACTTTGCGTCATCTTGCACACACGAAAAACGGCGTTCAGATAACGATTGTCAGCGACAACAAAGGAAAATCTCCTCTCAAACTTTCGGAATATAACGATTTTTTGGCAGAATATCCCGATGTCAAAATCAAATTCATTGCTTCGTCAAACAGGGTCCATGACCGCTACATCGCAGTTGATTTCAGCAGAAAAACCGAAAAGCTCTATCACTGCGGCGCAAGCAGCAAAGACGCGGGGCGCAGGATCACAACAATCATGGAAATCAAAGGCGTCGCCGAATATAAAACGACATTGAAATCTTTGCTTTTGAACAAGGAACTCGTGTTGTCGTAAAGAAGATCGGTGCAGTCGTATTTTTCCGACTTGAACGTATCAGCCAGTGCCCCACAAAATTCCATGAGACGTATCAGGTTACGTCCCTACAATAAAAATTAAATATAAAACTTGAAAAAAAAACAAAAGTCGGTTTAATACTCGCAGTTTTTTTTCAGAGTGATTGTTGGAGGAGAGATTGAAAAAGAAAATTTTTATGCTCGCTTTGATGATTTCTTTCATACTTCCGGCTTATGCAGATACAGTTCTATTCATGAAGCCGGTAACGAAAGAAATCGAAAAATCGGATGCCAACAAGATTGTAAAAAATCTTGAGTCGGTTGTCGCTTCAAAACTCAACATTGTAAGTTACAAAGATGTTTCCAAGGCAAAGCTCAAAAAATTCGGCAAATGCGGAATGAAGGCTGAATGCTGGTCTGAAAACGCTTCCGACGAGGATTTCCAGTATGTTCTCCTTTCGCTTGTAAGCATGAACGAAGACGAGGAGGTTATTGTCCGCCTTGTTCTTATAAACATTGAAGATGAGGACGTCGTCGACGACAATAAAAAGACTTATGACGATGTCGACAGTGTAACGGAAAAGGTTCTTTTCTCGCAGCAGATAAAGAGACTTTCAGTTTACGATGACATCAAGGGCGGTAAAAAGTCGAAAAACGACAAAGAGGTCGACAAACGCACCAAGAAACTTGAGGAAGAGCGCAAGAAAAGAGAGCGTGAGCTTGAGAGACAGCGCGAAGAAGAAGAACGTCTCGAAAAAGAGCGCAGGAAAAAACAGCGCATGGAGGAAGAGAGACAGAGAAGGGAAGAGGAAGAGGAAATAGCACGTCTTGAAAAAGAGCGCGCAAGAAGAGAGTCTGAAAAGAAAAAAGAGCAGGCCAGCAAGAAACAGTCTCTCAAAGACAATGCGAAAAAGCTGGAAAAAGCCCGTGAACTTGTTCTTGAGATGTGCACCGAAGGTAAATATAACGCCGCAATCAAGGCGATTACCAGCGAAAAAGTCAGCAATTTAAGGTGTGAATGCGAAGAAGACGCGAAAATCCTCGCTCTCAAAACACAGCTTCTCAACTTCAACAGAACCAGAGAGCAGATTCTTAAAGGTATCGAAGTAAAGAACTCATCGCTCATTCTTGACAACATCGAAGCGGCGAAAGCTCTTGACAACGAAATAGTCGAAGGCGGAACCGAATTTTCGCAGAAAGTTGACCAGTATGCAGCTACCGGCTGGCTCGCACGCGGAAAAGAGATGGAAAAAGCGAATAAATATGTCGAAGCAAACGAGGCTTTTGAAAAGTGCGTCGAAATCGATCCTGAAAAAACCGAGTGCAGCGACTGGCTCAACTCGAAAGACAAAATCGTCAAGGCAATCTACGACAAGGCGAGCGTAACGAAGAACTTCAACCCGACGAAGGCGAAAGAACTTCTCCGCTCCATTCTCAAGATCGTAACCGCGGAAAACGAATATTACAAAAAAGCTGAGCAAGATCTCCAGCAGCTTGAGTACTAAACTTTTTTTCTCCATACAAATTTTTGTTGTTTTTATCTCAATTACAGTAGGTGTTTCATGCGGAGACGGCATCGGAACTGACCGGTTCGTTGTGTGCAAAGCCGAGGAATATGACTGTGAATACAATATTTACGCAAAAGCCCACGGAATCTTCACAATCACAAAAGGAAGCAGCCGCAGACACTATATCCTGACTGAAAAGGGGCTGAAACAGGCTAAAATAAAGGAAGGGGAGCCCGTTGCATACAATATGAGGACAAAACTTGCCGTTGTTGAGGAAGCGACGGATTCTTCGATAGAGATATTTGTCGTTGATACGGAAAACGGCGAAACAATTTCTTCCGGTATCGAACTTCCGATATTCAATGATCTTTCCAGGGATGAAAACGGCAGATTTTCTCTTCTGCAGTATCCCACGGTTGAAAGCGGGTGTATAACGGACGACGGTACGGTAATTCTGCTTGTCAGCTATGTCTCCGCGCCTATTCTCAATGACAGAGGCGACTTTCTGTTTGTCTACGAAAAAGGGGATGCGAAAAAAGTTGAAAAATATGTGTTCCCGGATTTGCAGACTCTGGAGAAAAACATAGAGAACAGGATGAATCCCGGTTTCGAGGAGTCTCCGCTCGGAATCCAGTGCGGAAAGGACGGTTCGATATATCTTTTTTCGGCAAAAATATGGGGCAGCGCCTACTTCCACGAACAGGTGCCGCCTGTTTACGCTCTCGAAAAACTGAATCTCACTCCGCAGGATGGGAAGACTGACATAACGCCTTTTGCTTTTGTAGCTTTCAACGGACTGAGTTCATATTATTATTCGGAAAAGGATGAAACATTCTATGCTTTCCTGAGCGGTGAAAGCGGCGAGGATGCATCAGTTCTGCGGACTCTGAAGTTCGGGGAATCCGAGATCCCTGATGAAATTATAAAAAAGTCGGTTGGACGTTTTATTTTTTCCGGAACGGAAGACGGGCGTCCGCTTGTTTTTTTCCTGAAAGACAGAAACGGGGCAGACGAGGAACAGCGGCTGGAACTTCTTGATTTACAGTTCTAAAAAAACAGTTTTTCTGCATTCTGCCTGAAGTGATTCCAGTCGAAAAACGAGGCTCTTTCAGAAATTTCACTGCGAAGGGGAAAATCGGGGCTTTGAGAAAATTCTTTAATAAAATCAAATAACTTGCCATCTTTGTAAAAGAGCTTGCCGAACTTTTCTACCGGAAAAATTTCAGGGTAGGAAAGTCTTTCCGGAAGGATAGGAAGAACCCCTGCCGAAGCCGCTTCGAGAACGCTTATTCCGAAAAATTCGTGTTTTGAAGTGACCGGGAGAATATCGCAAGCGGCGACAAGTTTTTTGTATTCATCGTAGTTCTCTGCATAACCGAAAGAAATTATTTCGTTTTTCAGTTTTTTACGTGCAACTCTGAAGATTTCGGGTGAAGTTGATTTTTCTTCGCCGAGAACAACAAGCTCGAAGCTGCTTCCTGCTTCTTTGAGTTTGAACAGAGTTTTAAAGAACTCATCCGGGTTTTTGTCGTATTCCCAACGGTGATTCCATAATATTTTCAAAGGCTTATGATCTTCTTTCGGCAAAAGCGGAATAGTTGTTATTCCTGGGTAAAGAATCTTGGATTTTTCATAGATTCCGTCGATTTTATGTATCAGCCTGTTGTCGGGAAACGAGCGCAGAAAAGTTTCCAGCGCCGAAAAAAAGCTGTTTCTGTTAAATTCAGAGTTAAAAAGGACCAGATCGGAGGCAAGCGCCGAAGTAAAGTTGATGAAAGCGTAGTGCATGTCTGTTCTGCACGGTTCTTTGTCGTTTTCAGACCAGGGATAGGCAAGCTGGTTCTCGTGAAAGTAGGTTACAAAACGCGTTCCGGGCATTTCCGGCATAACGAGCGACTTCAGAAGTGCCGTATCTGTGAGTGATGCGGCGGCAATTGTGTCGAATTTTGTTCCGCTTTTTTCGAGCATTTCCGCAAAAGTGACAGCGGAACCGTGCATACGCCATTTCCAGTGCCTGCCTTCAAGCGTAAACAGGCGGGTCTGTTCAGGAAAGCATTTTTTTAGACCGTCTGCGAAGTATTTGTGGCTGCCTGAATAGTAAGGTTCGAGAAAGGCGAGCATTATTTCCCGTTCTCTGCGGAAGGAAGCGGTCCTTCTTCTGTTTCAGGGGTTCTTTCATTGTAGAAATCGGATGCCTTGTAGCGTCTGATAACTTCGTCGGCGACAACTTTCATCATCGCGAAGAGCGGAACTGCTGTCAGAACACCCAGGAATCCGCCTATTTCGGCACCGGCAAAGAGAGCTATGATGACAAAAACCGGATTTATGTTCACTTTCTTGCCGACAATGTTCGGCGTTATGAAAATAGTGTCGCATACCTGGATTATTACGAAAATAACCAGAACTTTGACGAGTCCCCAGAAACCGCCGCTGATAAGAGCAAGTATCAGAGCAATGGAAATTCCGGTGAAAAGACCGACATAAGGAACGAAGCAGAGGGCTCCGATCATTATTCCGAGGTTTGCGCCGCCCTGAACCCCGGCGATAGTGAGGAGAACTGCATAAAGCGCGCCGAGAACAATGCAGACGGTCAGCTGTCCGCGGATAAAGCCGGAGAAAATCTTGTCGAATTTAAGAAGCCACTCTTTGGCCGAAGGCTGCATATGAGGCGGAACAAGTGTGAAAATCGATTCGTTTATCTTTTTGAAACGCGAGCTCGCGAAGAAGGTGATGACAACGAAAATCAGCATGTCGAGCAGCAGGGAGACAAATGAAAGGGTCTGCTCCAGAACAGCGCCTGTCGTGCTTGAAATAATAGTCGTGATTTTTTCCGTATGTGTTTTGAGACCCTCGACGAATTCATCGTTGCTGACAAGTTCGCG
Organism: uncultured bacterium; assembly: GCA_905233945.1. Lineage (GTDB taxonomy): Bacteria > UBP6 > UBA1177 > UBA1177 > UBA1177 > UBA1177. Next base: position 16,126 of record CAJOFY010000035.1, read on the forward strand.
GAGGTTCAAGTTCATCTTTTCGGCATGACTGTTGGCGTATTCCCAGAGTGATGTTACCGCCGGCTGTATTTTTGCCGGTGCACTGGCAAGCTGTCTGGTGATTTCGGGAATGATTGCGAGCAGCAGTATGCCGACTACCAGAACTATCAGAATTATTGATAAAATCGTCGTGAACGTGCGCGGAATCCTGAGTTTGCGGGAGAAGAAATCAACAATCGGTTCTATTGCGTCGGCTGCAACGAACGAAGCGATAAGAATGGAAACCATGCGCGGAGCATATATAAACGCTGCTGCAACGATAATAACAAAAAAAATCGGAATCCAGCCCTTTTTGTCGAACAGAAAAATGTTGATTTTTTCTTTTGTGATCATAACTTCGCCTCAAATAAAAAAAACAATTGATAAAAAACGGATGATTTTAGAACTAAAAACAGAAAAATCCACTCGATTTCTGTCGAAAAAGAGGAATTTTTTTTAAGAATGACTATAATTTGCCGTTTTTCGGTTTTTAACAATCTTTTCGGAGGGAAAAATGGACAACAAAATTCAGGCAGTTCTCGATTTGTTCGAGGAACTCAACAAGGTTCCGCGTCAGAGCAAACACGAGGAAAAAATCAGCGCATGGCTGGTCGAATGGGCAGAAAAGCACGGTCTTAAAGCTGAAAGAGACGAGTCGATGAACGTTCTTATCAAAGCACCGGCAACTCCCGGCTATGAAGACAAACCGACAGTCGTCATCCAGGGTCACATGGACATGGTCTGCGAAAAAATCGCAGGCAGCAGCCACGATTTCAGCAAAGATCCGATCAAATGCATCGTTGACGGCGAATGGCTCAAGGCTGACGGCACGACACTCGGAGCAGACGACGGTATCGCTCTGGCAATGGGACTTCTTCTCGCAACGGACAAGGATGTTGTCCATCCGCCGCTTGAACTTCTCTTCACGATCGACGAGGAAACAGGTCTTACCGGCGCAAACACGCTTAAACCGGGCTGGCTTAGCGGCAAAATCCTCCTCAACATCGATACCGAGGACGAAGGCGTTTTCACAATCGGCTGCGCAGGCGGAAGAGACACGAAAATCGAGCTTGAATACTCTCCTGTCGAAGTTCCGGCAGACGACAAAGTCTATGAAATCAGAGCATGGGGACTTTCCGGCGGCCACAGCGGCGTTGACATCAACCTGCCGCGGGGAAATTCCAACATCATCGTCGCGAGACTTCTCGACGAAGCGGCAAGAAACGCCGAAACGAAGCTCGTCTACATCGAAGGCGGCAGCGCGCACAATGCAATTCCGCGCGAGACCAAGGCTGTAATTTCGACGGACAAGGATGTCGCGGCTGTTCTCGGAGCTCTCCGCGAAAAAATAATCGGCGAAATCGGCTACGCTGAACCGAATATGAAAATTGACATAACTCCGGTTACGAACAATTACCGCAACGAACTCAATACCAAGGACACAAACAAACTCATCGGAATAATGATGGCAATGCCTCACGGTGTCGCGGCGATGAGCAAGGATATCGAAGGGCTTCCCGAAACTTCCAACAACTTCGCGACAATCAAAATGACGATGCCGGCAAGCAAAGGCGGTCTTCTGAGAAATGAAACCGGAAAAGTTTCGATACTTTCAAGCCAGAGAAGCTCTGTCGAAAGCAGACTTGACTGGATTTCGAGAAAAATCGAAGCGATCGCAGTCGCAGCCGGTGCAAAGACGGCTACAAGCGACGGATATCCGAGCTGGGAACCGAACATGGACAGTCCGCTCAACAAAAAATGCGTTGAAATCTACACAAGACTTTTCGGCAACGAACCTAAGGTCGAAATCATCCATGCCGGCCTTGAGTGCGGAATCATCGGCTCGAAGAACGAAGGAATGGACATGGTTTCGTTCGGCCCGACAATCAAAAACCCGCACACTCCCGACGAAAGACTTGAAATCGCCACTGTCGGCAAAGTCTGGACTTTCTGCGTCGAACTTCTGAAAGAACTCAGCAAATAACCGTTCTTATCGATAATCACGTTCTTTTCTGCGGACGGCATCAACAAAAACTTTTGCGGAAAAAATCAATCTCGCTATAATAATTGGATTTTGTTTTTTCGGAGGTGACAATGAAAAATGTTTTTTTGATTTTTTCGGCATTGTTTTTTGCTTTGCTTCTGACTTCGTGCATCCAGAACAGTGACGAGCAGTACGAAGTCGAGGATTTTCAGACTGACACAGAGTCATACTATAAGGATTATGAAGATGAAGATGCGGTTTCCGATGATGACGCGGCCGGCGTTGTCTGGGATGTCAATTTCTCTTTTTTGGGTACGATAAACGACGGAAACGCGGAAAACATCATTCCGGGTTCAGGCCTTCTTACCTACTTGAATCTTGTCGGCGAGACGATGACGGTGAATTCATCGGCCTGGGCAGTTAAAAAATCGCTTACTCTCACTTCGGGACATCAGGTTCCTATGATTCAGATATTTTTTGCCGACAACGCGGCCAATGTCGATGAAGACGGCAGGGTGCTTTATTTTGTCCTTCAGCTTGAAGGATCGTCTGTTTCATCAAAGAGTGAGACATATTACCTCAACAACGACAAGCTCTACAAAGTCAGAGTCAAACTGACCGATGAAGGTGAAATCGGCGAAATCTGCTACCTTCAGGAGCCCGATCCGACAAAAGGAAAGGTCAACATCTACACAAGCAATATCCGTATCGGCGAGGATATAAAAGTTGACGGTTACGCCAATATGCTTGATATGGAGGAGAAGGAATGCAGACCAATGAACTGAAAAAAGAGGAAGATAACGCGTCTGTGGTTCTGACGAGGGAGTTTTTCAGAAAACTGCCGAAAACCGATCTCCATGTCCATCTTGACGGTTCTCTCCGTCTTGAAACAATCTGGGAACTGGCAAAAAAAGATAAAATCGATCTTGGTGTCGGTTCTGTCGAAGAACTGCGCGAACTCATCGGCCCGGGCAGAATCCATGCGTCTCTTAACGATTATCTCAAAGGTTTTGACATAACTCTGAAGGTCCTTCAGACCAGGGAAAACCTTTACCGTGCGGCATACGAGCTTGCCGAAGACTGTGCAAAGGAAAATGTCGGATACTTTGAAGTCCGCTATTCGCCTATACTTCACACGCAGAAAGGGCTTTCACTTCCGGCGATTCTGGAAGCGGTAATCGAAGGACTTCAGGCGGGACAGCGCGATTTCGGCGTACACAGCGGTATAATCGTCTGCGGAATGCGCAATATTTCACCTGATGTCAGTCTTAGAATGGCCGAACTTGCAGTTGCGTTCAAAAACCGTGGTGTCGTCGGCTTTGACCTTGCCGGAGCCGAATACAACTATCCGGCTCGTGATCACTTGGGCGCGTTTTCGCTTATTCTTTCGAACAACGTCAACGTTACGATCCATGCGGGCGAGGCTTACGGTCCGGACAGCATCCATCAGGCTCTGCATTACTGCGGCGCGCACAGAATCGGTCACGGTGTCAGGCTGCGCGAGGACGGCGATCTGCTGAATTACGTCAACGACCACAGAATTCCGCTTGAACTCTGCCCGTCAAGCAATGTTCAGACAGGCGCGGTCAAAAATATCCAGGAGCATCCTGTGAAATTTTACCTTGACCTGAGTCTGCGTGTCACTCTAAACACAGACAACCGGCTTATAACAAATACGACTATGACTGACGAATACTACCTGATATACAAAACATTCAATCTTTCGGGTCAGAATATTCTCGATCTCATAATCAACGGTGTAAAAAGCGCTTTCATGCCGTACGAATTCAAAAAATGGTATCTCCGTGAAATAAAAAGAAAAACGATAAAAATCTTCCTGAGAGATACAGGGATAAATCTCAATATCAAGCCGGTTTCCTCCGCAAAATGAACGGTTTTGACGAAAAAACGCTTGTCAGGCAGGCTGCAGCAGGCGATGTCAAGGCTTTCAGCGACCTGGTAAAAGCGACAGAAAGCAAACTTTTTTCATTTGCACTCTCGATTTGCGGCGGAAACCGCTCCACAGCCGAGGAAATCTATCAGGAAGCACTTGTCAAAGCATTCGTAAATATCGGAAAATTTGAAGGAAAATCGTCATTTACGACATGGCTCTGGATAATCATCAAAAACAGTTATATTGATTTCGCATCCGAAAACGGAAAAAACGTAAGCCTTGAAGATATCGAAGGTTTCGAGCCTTCATCCGATGTCGCGGCTGAACTTGAGCTTATCAGGGAAGACCGCGCGAAAATGCTGAGGAAGCTGATTTCGGAACTCCCCGTTTCGTACAGCGAGGTTATTACTCTCATCGATTTGCAGGAAATGGAACATTCTGAAGCTGCCGCGCTTCTTGGAATCGACAAAAATCTTCTTAAAGTGCGTCTTCACAGAGCGCGTAACGCTCTCGAAAAGATGATTCAGGCTAATATTGAGCTTTTCAGATAGCTTGTTTTCAGGTCGATTACCTGGTCGCATTCACGAGTTTGCCGCCTATCTCACGCAACGGACATAGTGGCTGTAAATCTTAGAATTGAATCCTGCATCATCGTATCCTGTCCACGCGTACTCTGCTGTATCATCAAGGGCATAGGTAGATGAAGACCAGAAAGAGTTGTCGCTCGGCGTGTCCGGGAAATATGAAAAAGGCTGATCCGTTTTTTCATAGTTTATCAGAGAAGACAATTCGTGCTTGTTGGGCAGTCTCCAATCAGTATAACCTGCATAACTCAGATTCTCGCAGTATTCGAGTGCCTGCTGCCATTTCTTCTCTCTCGCATACTCTTTCTGCCACATAAGACCGTTTCTTGTGTCTGTGACCGTCAAGCCGTCTGACGAAGTCGTGAAATCATCCGATACCGCCGGTTTCATCTCTTCCCCGCTGACACACAGAACTTTGAATGTTTCCCCTTTCCCGCGATAAGCATACCAACCAGTAGGTATATAAAAGCCTGTGTTTTCCTGGTTCGTCCACAGAAATTTGTCGCCATTTGTCGCCATCATTCCTGTGAAATTAGAGTTCGTCGCAGGATCGGATGTGCTGTTGTCAACGATTGTCAGCAGCTCAAGCGGATTCGGAACACGCCAGTCGCTGATTCCTGCGTAGTTTGCAGTGTTCAGCTCATTGCAGTGTGTTGCGTGATCCTCCCATGCGTAGGTTCCTTCCGACGGTGTCTGCTCCCAAGTCAAGCCTGTGTTGTGGTCAAAAACGACATTCTGACCCTCTACCGGGGTTTTGACACTGAAATTCTGAGCAGTACAGTGGTCTGTATACTGCGCATCCTGACCGTAGAAATTATAGTCGTCGTCTGTTCCTGACGGGCTTGCCGGACATGTTTCCAATTCTCCGTCTTCGTTTTTGTTGTAGCATTTGTTCTGGCCTGTGCAGATCTGAGCGATGTCGAGCGGCTTTTTGCAGTTCGGCTCATCCCAGAAATAGCCCTCCGCGCATTTGAAATGGCAGACACCTTCTTCTGTGCTGTATTCCGCCGTAGTTTCAGCGCTCCACGCACCGTTTGTGTAGGTCTGCGTGTAGGACGATGCGCCGTTCCAGTCAGCATTTTCCGGTTTTCCGGTGCAGTCCGTGGTTTTGGTGCATTTTTCCTCGGTTGCGCTCCAGTTTCCGCCAGCTGTGGAGCATTTTTCAGCTTCTGTCGGCTCGGTTTGGCTGTCTGCGTCATCGTCAGACTGCGAATCAGCATCATCGTCGGATTCGGAATCTGCGTCATCCGACTGCGAATCAGTATCATCATCGGATTCGGAATCAGTATCGTCTGACTGAGAATCTACATCGTCATCGGATTCGGAATCAGCGTCATCCGGCTGTTCAGGAGTTGAATCGCCGTTGTCGGGAGTTGAATCCGAACTGTCGCCGTCGTTAGCAGAATCGCTGTTGTCCGGTGTTGTATCAGGATTGTCTGAATCAGGGTTGTCATTTTCTGAATCAGGTCCTTCGATGTTGCCGCCGTAGAAACAGAAATCGCTGAATTCCTCTGCCTTTTTTTCGCAGTTTTCTTTGTCTTCGCATTCGAATTTTTTGTCGCTTCCTTCAACCTGAATCCATGCCTTGCTGCCTTCCGTACAGATTTCGCTTTGTCCGGTCACGCACTCGATATAAGGCGAGCATTTCTTTTCACCGTTGTCATCGTCGCATGAAACCGTCAAAAAAATTGCCGCAAAAATTGCGGTTAAAACAAAAAACTTCTTCATTGTTTTCTCCTTAAAAGTTGATAAACATTTGATTTTATTAAAAAACTGTTGATTGGTCATTACGCTTTCCAAATAAAACAATTAAAAACGCGGAATTTTAGGAAATTTCAATGTGATGGCAAGTTTTTAATGCGGTTTTACCCTACCACATTAACGAGTTTGCCGGGGATGTAAACGACTTTCTTGATTTCGCCCGATTTGAGGAATTTGGAGTAGTCTTTCGCTCTGACTGCCGCTTCAACTTCGGCTGCGGTGACGTTTGCGGGGAAGTTCATTTTGTCGCGGAGTTTGCCGTTTACCTGGACTACGACGAGGATCTCGTCTTTGACGAGCGCTTTTTCGTCGAGTTTCGGGAACGGTGTCTCGGCGATTTCCTTCATTCCGCAGATTTCTGCGAGTTCTTCGGTG
>CAJOFY010000036.1 GCA_905233945.1 uncultured bacterium
TTTAGAAACACGGGCTTCTAGGGAGTAGGGAATTTAGGGTGTCTAGTGAATCTAGAGATTTTTAGTTCCTTAAATTCCTTAGACTCCCTAGACTCCTTAGATTCCCTAAACTCCTTAGACTCCCTAGTTCATCACTATTTTCAATGGTTGGATTTCCGATCGCGCACAGAATGAAATAAAACTCTGTTATTATTACTTGCAAAAAGATTTTTTTATATGTAAAGTCGCGCGAAATTTTCTTTTTGGGAGGTTAAAGTGTGCGGAATAGCCGGTATTTTCAATGTTTCAGACAGTGAAACCCTTGTTGCCGAACTCCTTTTTTCGATTCAGCACAGAGGTCAGGAAAGCTGCGGTCTGGCAGCAAGAAACGAGCGCGGAAACATCTTCTGCTACAAAGGAATGGGACTTGTAAAGAACGTTCTGACGGAAGAGATACTCAAGAAATACAGCGGAAACATCGCCATCGGTCACGTCCGCTATCCGACTGCTGGAAAAAGCGACGAAACCAACAGCCAGCCGCATGTGATCGAGCTTCCGGAAGGGCCGCATCTTGCGATCTGCAGCAACGGCGACATCATCAACTACTACGAACTCCGCACGTGGCTTGAAAACGACTACGGTTTTACCTTCAAGAGCGACAACGACGGCGAGCTTATCGGCAGACTCATCGCCTTCTACCTTCTTCACAAGAAACTTTCGATCGAAGATTCTATAATCGAAGCGCAGAAACAGCTCAAAGGAGCTTTCTCTTCGATTTTGATTTACCGCGACAAAATGTTCGGATTCCGCGATCCGCACGGATACAGGCCTTACGTCATCGGAACTCTCGACGACGCAGCCGATTTAAACGGCGAGATTCCCTCCGAAGGCGTTGTCCTCGCTTCTGAAAGCTGCGCATTCGGCATTGTCGGAGCAAGAATGATAAGAGAAATGCGCCCCGGCGAGATCATCAGGCTCGAAAAAGGGAAACCGATGGTAACAGTAGCGGTAAATGCCGGCAAAACGCAGCACTGCGTATTCGAACTTATCTATTTTTCGCGCCCCGACACAAAAGTTTTCGGCGAAAAAGTTTACGATGTCCGCAAAAAAATCGGCGCACAGCTTGCGGATTACGATAAAGACATGGGTTTCGGCGACGACACCGTTGTTATGGCGGTTCCCGACTCGTCGAACTTCGTCGCTTTGGGTTACGCCCAGAGCGCGAAACTCTCTTTCGATATGGGACTTCTGAGAAACCACTACGTCGGCAGGACTTTCACGAAACCAGACCAGAAACAGCGCGACGAAGGTGTCCGCCACAAATTCAATCCCCTTCCAGACTTCTTTGAAGGCAAAAAAGTCGTTCTCGTTGACGATTCGATCGTCCGCGGAACCACTCTCCGCAAAATTACGAGAATGCTCCGCAATGTCGGCGCGAAGGAAATCCACATCAGAATCGGCTCTCCGAAAGTCATCGGAAGCTGCTACTACGGCATCGACACTCCGACCAGAAACGAACTTATCGCGGCAGTCAAAAGCCATGACGAAATATGCGAATATTTAGGCGCAGACTCGCTGAAACACATCGAAATCGCCGATTTCGGCAAAATTCTCCACAAATTCGAAGATTTCTGCTTCGCCTGCTTCAACCTTGAATATCAGTATAAACCCGAAGATTACCACCAGAAAGTAAACCGCCCCGACGCAAAGTAGATTTCACCGCGACTCATCTAATTTTTATCATTTCCCGGATTTTGCTTTAATAAAGCTGTCGGTTGCTGAGCATGGTCGAAACAAGCAACTAAGTGGTTTCACGAAAAATTATGGGGATTTTTTGATTCTTAAAAAAATTAGATGAACAGCATCGAACAGCCGTCGGATTTGCTTTCTTCTTTTTCAGCGGAAGTTTCTGAACCAGTTGCTGGTGCGGAATCGTCACCGTCAGTAGGAGCATCAGAACCGTCGGCATTGCCTGTTGCATCTTCAGCCGGGACTTCAGTGTCGCCTGCGTCAGCGCTGTCGTCCGGAGCGGGAGAAATGACTTCATCGTCATCTTTCTCGTTTGATTCTTCAAGAACAAAGACATCACAAGTGTCGCAGCATTCACCGTTTTCACAGCTTTCGGTTGCTTCGAGACATTCAAAAGAATCTTTGAACCAGCCGTCTCTGATTTCTTCGTCCTGGCAGCATACTGCAAGTGCAGCAGTCGTGTCATTCGTTTCTGCCGGAAGATCGAGAGCGGCTTCAATTTCTTCATCTGTCATCGGCTCGTAGCATGTGTTCGTAAAACTCTTCGCGTATGTAAGACATACGTTGAAAATTTCGGAATCGGTGCAGATAGTTCTTGCCGTTGCCGACTCGGTCCCGCAGAGCTCGACAAGTTTGCTGTTGCATGCTTCATCGCTGGCTTCCATGTTTCCTGAAGTAATTCCGATCAATCCGAAACAGTGGCAGTCATAGCTGCCGTCCGTCTCTATTTCGCATTCGCCGGCATTGTTCTCGCATCTTATTCCTGCGTTTCCGCAGAGGTCTTCGATCTCAGCCCGGCATTCTTCCTCTGTCGGCAATGTCGATTCAACAGTTCCACCCTCCGGCGGAAGTTCTGACTCCCCGACTCCGCTCCCGTCGCGGCAGGTGCAGTCTTTTGAAAATGAATCCGCCGAAAGAGTAAAGGTGCATTCACCAAGATCGGATTTACACGAAATACTTTCGTCTTCCGCAAAAAGTGTCGTTGCAGCAGCAAGCATCACAAGAATAGCAAGTAATTTTTTCATTTCAGCCTCCATTAAAGTTAAAAAACCAAACAAACATATATTTAGTTACATAAAGTGCCAGTTTTTCTGACTTAAAAATTAAGAAAACGGCAAATTTTTGATTCTATTAACAAATTTTTACATTTTTCATCACAGGCTCTAACATTTTTTTGATGAACAGCAGCAATATCCCGCCGTTTAATCTCTTTATTTTTTCTCAATTCCGGCTATAATTCCGCGTTTTAAGTTTTTTCAACCATTTATGGAGTCAAAAATGACAGTAAGTTACAAAGAACTCGGCCTTGTAAACACGAAAGAGCTTTTCGCGAAGGCTGTTAGAGGCGGTTACGCGATCCCGGCCTACAACTTCAACAACATGGAGCAGCTTCAGGCAATCATCATGGCCTGCGTCGAAACAAAATCCCCTGTAATTCTGCAGGTTTCCAAAGGTGCTCGTGATTATGCCAACGCAACTCTGCTCAGAAACATGGCGCGCGGCGCAGTCGAATACGCGAAAGAACTCGGTTATCCGATCCCCGTCGTTCTCCATCTTGACCACGGCGGCGACTTCGAGATCTGCAAACAGTGCATCGACAACGGCTTCAGCTCGGTAATGATCGACGCTTCGCACCTTCCCTACGAAGAAAATGTAGCTCTCACCAAAAAAGTCGTCGAATACGCTCACTCACAGAAGGATTACGTCACGGTTGAAGGCGAACTCGGCGTTCTCGCAGGCATCGAAGACGAAGTTTCTGCCGAGCATTCTTCCTATACTCCGCCTGAAGAAGTCATCGATTTCGTAGGCAAAACAGGCGTCGACTCCCTTGCGATTTCGATCGGAACAAGCCACGGCGCAAACAAGTTCAAACCGGAGCAGTGCACAAGAAACGAGGACGGCATCCTTCTTCCGCCTCCTCTCAGGTTCGACATTCTTGAAGAAGTCGAAAAGAAGCTCCCGGGATTTCCGATAGTCCTTCACGGTTCTTCTTCAGTTCCGCAGGATCTGGTAAAAATAATCAATACTTACGGCGGAAAACTCAAAGACGCGATAGGCATTCCCGAAGAACAGCTCCGCAAAGCTGCTGCAAGTGCTGTCTGCAAAATCAATATCGATAGCGACGGCCGCTTGGCTATGACTGCTGCAGTAAGAAAAGTTCTTGCCGAAAAACCGGCTGAATTTGACCCGAGAAAATACTTGGGACCTGCGCGTGATGCCCTCAAAGAACTTTACAAACACAAAAACATCAACGTTCTGGGAAGCGCAGGGAAGGCTTGATCAAAGTCATTTTTTGGATTTTTTTCCGCTCTTTTTTCCGGTTCTGTCAAGAAGAAAAAGCCCCAGAACAATGTAATTCAGCCAGATGAACCAGTTGCCGAATCTGAGATATAATGTAGTTTTGTCGTAGAGCGGAATTTTGCGGTTTATCGTGGTCCTTTCAAGAAATCTCGTTGCATTTTCAATAGTTCCGTCGGGGAGAACGACCTCGCTTATGCCGACATTCGCGCTTCTGACAATCGTTCTGCCAGTTTCGACTGCACGGAAAGGATAGAACATTCCGTGCTGGAAAGTCTCGCTTGAATTGCCGAACCATGCATCGTTGCTTATGTTGACAAGAAGTTCGGCGCCGTTGCGTACAAAACCGGCAACATTTTCGCTGAAAGTGCCGTCGTAACAAATGAGAATCGACGCTTTGAAACCGCCGAAATCATAAACTGTGTACTCAGTGCCGCGGACAAAATCGCCCAAATTGCCGGGAACAAGAATCGAAAGGCCGATCGAGCGCAGAAATTCGCTGTAAGGCAGATATTCGCCGAACGGAGCCAGTTTGATTTTTTTGTAGATTTTGCGGATTTGTCCGTTCTGTACAAATCCGGCGGCATTGAAAAAGCTGAGTTCCTCGCGGTCGACCATATCCATTCCGACAATCTGGTTCGGAAAATTATAGGCTCTCGGAAAATAACGTTCCATAACATAGTCAAAGTTGTCAAAACCTGTCGGAATGCGGAGCGGCATCGCGGCCTCATGCCATACGACAAGATCTGTATCTCGGTCGAAACTGTTGATTTGCTGAACAAAAACATCAATCATTTCGAACACATTTTCTTCTTTTGCATTTATGTCATACTGGTTTATCGCAGGCTGCATGAGTCCGATCTTTATTTCTTTTGCCGGAGTTTCCGACTTGAAGGAAATCATCTGCCATGCCGAATACGAAAACAGAAGTATCAGCACTGCGGCGAGCGCCAAACCCTCTTTTTTATCATTTTTTCTGCAAATCAAAGTGTAGAAATAGAGAGAAACCCAGACAATCATAAACGAAATTATATAGACCGAGCCGAGCGAAGCCCACTGAAGCACAACTTTATTTGAATACTGGGAATGACCGAGCGCTGCCCAGAAAAAATCAACAGGGAAAAATGTCCTGAGGAACTCGATCCCGAGCCACAAAACAGCAGTAAACCATGGTTTCAGCGGCAGAACGGAATCTTCCCGAGTCGTTATTAGACCGGTAAAATCGGAAGTTTTTTCACTTTTTTTGGAGAAAAAGCGGACCAGCAGCCAGAAAGCAATCCAGTAAAGACCGAGAATCAGAAACATCAGAATGAGAACGAGAATGCTTTCAAATGCGCCTAAACCGCCGTAAACATTGAGTGAATAGAAAATCCAGTAAAAAACGAAAGCGTTTGCCGGTGCCGTTATAGCATAAATTGCCAGAATCTGTTTTTTAAGGGTCGGAAATGATTTTACGATATAAAAAAATAGCGGCATGACGGGAAAAATCAGGATCCATCCCATAAATTCATGGATGAAAACCGGTTCTGTGCTGCCGGGAATAACAAATGGAAAACTGAAAGCAAAACAGAAAACAAAGAAAAATGATGCTGTAAACAGTTTGATTTTATTGGACATTATATTCTTCGCCGCGTCCTTTCCACTGCGGGAAAAGCTGCTTCATAATGACGTTTTCCGCTATCCGCATATCTTCCCGTTCCCGTTTTTTGTGATGGTCAAAGCCCAGAAGATGCAGAATTCCGTGGACAACCATGAAAGTCATCTCTTCGTCAAAAGTTGTCCCGTATTTTCCGGCATGGCTTGCGACAACATCCGTGCAGATGAAGATGTCACCTAAAAGATAGGGGGCGAACTCAGCTCCGACGCCGTCTGCAAAAGCAAACGAAATAACGTCCGTTGCCCTGTCTATATGCCTGAAATCGTTATTTATTTTACGGATTCTGGCTTCATCTACAAAAATTATCGAAACTTCGTAAGGATCTGTAGTTTTGAGATTCTTGTAATTCAAAGCGAGACGGATTGCTTTGCGCATAACTGATTTCAGCTCACACGGAGCATAATCGCACTCCGAAAAAAATTCTGTTTTCATTTGTTCTCCTGCTCCGGCATTTCGGCAGTGACTGCCGCTGACTGCTCTTTAACTTCGTCATCAGCCGCCTGTTCCTTTGTCTTTTCCTTCGTATTTTTCTCGCTGTTCTTATCATCCTGATACTTGACTCTGCCGTGGTAAATTCCGGAAAAAGTGTTGACCAGCGAATCTTCGATTATCTGAAGATCCTTCGTGGTCAGGTTGCTTTTGACAAACTGTTTTTCTTTTATTTTTCTTTCAATAATATCGTGGACACGCTTTTTTATGTTGTTTTCAGTCTTATTGTCCATGGAGCGTACCGCCGCCTCGCAGCTGTCGGCAATCATAAGAAGGGCCGTTTCCTTCGACTGAGGCTCAGGTCCGGTATATTTGAACTCTGCCTCCGAAACACTGGGAATAGTATCCTTTCCCATAGCCCGGGCCTCTTCTTTGGCGATTTCCGCGGCCTTGTTGTAGAAATATCCTACTAAAGTTGTACCGTGATGCTCAACTATCGCTGCCTCGATCTCTTCTCCCAGATGGTATTTTTTTGCCAGCTCAAGCCCGTATTTTACGTGGTTTGTAATGATTCTCGCCGACATCGACGGTTTGTAATTGTCGTGCAGATTCTTTCCGTTGCGCTGGTTTTCTGTGAAATATTCAGGGCGCTCGAGTTTTCCGATGTCGTGGAAATAAGCCATAACCTTGCATTTGAGCGGATTAAGCCTCAGCTCCCTTGCAGCGACCTCGACAAGTGACGCAACCGTGAGTGAATGCTGATAGGTTCCGTTGGCATAAACCGACATCTGCTTGATAAGTTCGTTGCTCATAGTTGAATAACTGACATATTTGATGTTGGTCACATAATCAAGCGTCGATTCAAAGAGAGGAATCATTATTGTCAGAATGCCGCCGGAAAGAAGAGCTGAGACAAACGCCCAGCCAGCAGCTGTAAAAACATGCATTCCGCTGTGATTCAAAGAAGAATCGAGCTTTCCTATCACAATCGCGAGCAGCATGGCGAAAACCGAGAACTTAAAGGTCTGCCACATGATCTGACCTGAAGATTCGACATGAAAAATAATATACATGAAAAGAAGCGAGCCGAAAATATAGAAAACCGGAATAAAATAATTTTCCGGAAAAAGCATCGTCAGCATCGCAGAAAGGACAAAGAGAAAGAAGCAAGTCGTTTCTGTGTTGATGAGAACCCTGACAGCCGCGACAAAAAACGGCAGGGGAAACAGGAAATACAGCGCCTTGCTGTCACTTGTAACCTCCTGAATACCGGGCATGGCGTAACGCAGAAGCAGTAGTGACGTGAGCATCAGAATCGTCATCAGAAGGAGATCCTTGTTACGGTATTTGAATTTGCCTATCGAACGGATAAAAACAAGGAAAACTATTGAAATAAAGAGCATTATATAGAAAAGATTCCCGATAAAGAAGAGTTCTTTGGGAATATTTTCAGACTGTTCACGCATTACCCTGAAAACTTCGAGGTCTTCCTTTTTTATAATCGTTCCCTTCAGGAAGAGGCGTTCACCTCTCGAAATTTTTCTTTCAGACTTGGGCGCTTCGTTCTGAGCTTTGATTTTGCTGATATCTGTAACCGTGGAATTGAAAAAAATCGAATCCTTTATTATCCAGCTGCCTAATTCCGCGACGATTTCGAATCCCTGCGGTGTAAAGTCGGACATGCTGAGCTTTTCTTTTGTATGAAGAATTTCGGCTTTGAGAGCAGTTGAATTTATGATTTTTTCGGTCTGGACAGAAAGCGAGGTGATGTTTTTTGTCGGATCCAGTTCCTGCTGTGCCTCCATAGAAGCGGAATCCTTTTTCCTTACGATAATATTCTTCGGAAGATAGCCTGCAGGAATCCCTTCCCTTAAAATATAATAGTCATTCTGATTGAAATATTCCGTTATTTCGGAGATTGCGTCCGGTATTCTCGCCGGAAAAATATTTTCGGCAAGCTCACGGAAAACATTATTGGGAAGCGGTGTGCCTATTATACGCTCGAAATCATTGCGTTTTTTTATGAAAAGAGATGTCAGGCCGGCTTTGAGTTCCTTAAATTCGCCTTTGGCGGAATTTATGACATAATCAGCCAGAATTTCATGAAATTCCGAAGAATAAGGAAGATCTTTAGCGGCAAGAGTCTCTTTTATGCTTTCCTTTGCCGCATCGCGCATCATTTTAAACGCCTCGGCCAGAGTATCCATATTCTTTTTCTGTTCGACAAAATCGTAAGTGTTAGGAACATTGTTGACTGCAAATTCCTGATTTTTTGCAGTCTCTTCCTCGTTGACAATCGTGTAATCCTTGTCGGCTGTTATCGTTTGTTCTATCGGATATCCTATATATTTTTCATCCACAGGATAATTTTCTTTTCCGGAATCAGGCACCAGAATCCAGGCTGAAACGGCTGCAAATACAACAAATATCACAAAGCGTGACTTCGTATCGTTCTTCCTTAGCCAAGAGACATATTTTTCAGAAAAATCGTCGAATTTTTCAAGCAGAATGACATAATAAAAAACAAGCGAAAAGACGAACCAGAGCATAATCTGGGGCGAAGATTCACGTTTTTTCTGCCACGAATCATAAATTTTGAAAGGTTTCTCGAACTTGCCGAAACGCCAGCGGAAAATACCTTCTTCCTCGTTCTCGGATGATTTTTCTATAATGAATTTCAGCTTTTTGAACTCTTTTATGAGCCTGGCATTTAATTTTTCATTTGTCTCTTTCAAACTTTCCATCTTTCACCGCAGGCAAAAAAACGCGGTATTATGAACTAAAAGCGGCGTCAAGTCAAAAAGTTAATTGCAGATTTCTCCGAAATTTCCGGTTTCAGGCGGACATCCGGCATTGACTATGCACTAAAAAACTGTATATAGAAGCGGCGTAAAACCGTAATCAGGTTGAAGCAGAGCCTCTCTTTGTTACGGATTGAAAAAACGAGGTCGTTTTCATGTTGAAATTAGCGTTGATATCAGATTATCCCCCTTATAAATGCGGAATCGCCAACTATACCTCTTATCTTGCAAACGCTCTGAGCGGCACGGGACTCTTCGATATGTGCGTGATTTCGGAAGGAGGCAGACCAGACGGCACTTTTCCGGTATATGACACTTATTCAAGAAAAGGGAGCTTCAGACACGATATCGTAAAAAAAGTAACCGAAATAAAACCCGATATAGTTCATATACAGCACGCTTTGGTTCTTTTCCCCGACACGGACGAATTTCTTAAAATGATAGAGGAAATATCGGCTCTCGGCATAAAAATTTTCGTTACGCTTCACACAGCAGACATCGGCAGAAGCAGAAAAATCGACTGGGGAAAGTTCTATGAAACCGTTCTTCAACACGGACATCTCATCGTGCACAACGAAATGTGCGTAAACTCGGTAAAACACTACAATATTCCGACTGAAAAAGTGCATGTGATCCCGCACGGAACGGCTTTTCTTGAGCTTCCCGGCAAGGCTGAGGCGAGAAAAAAACTCGATCTCCCGACCGATGAATTCATTTTTCTGATACTCGGATTCATCCATCCGCTGAAAAACCACCACACCGTGATTTCAGCCTTCCGCGGCCTGAAAACCGCAAAAAAATGCCGCCTTCTGATTGCCGGAATGGCTGATCGCAACACCTGGTACAACCGTCTTTACATCTTCGGCTGCCGTGTGCTTTCGCTGTTCTCAAAAAAAATAACGTGGCACAACGTTTTCGTAAAAAACGAGGATCTTCCGGTTTATTTCGGTGCATCCGATATGATGCTCATGCCGTACTGGCAGAACTATCCCTCGGCAAGCGGAATATTTCACCTGACAATCGGAGCGAAACTTCCTGTGATCTGTTCCGACTGCGTAAAATTTTCCGAAGTCAAGAATTTCATAAAGGAAGAAGACGTTTTCATCCCGATTTTCAGCATTTCCGGCTGGCGCCGCTCGATGTCGAAATTTGCGGGAAACCCTGATCTGTTAAAGAAAGTAACTGACAAACTGTTTGATTACGCAAAAGAGACTTCGTGGCCGAACGTCGCCGCGCAGCACGCTGAAATCTTTCAGAAGAACGACTGAATAACTACCACTCGGCTCTGATTATAAAGATGTGGATAAACATCAGAAGAGCGTTTACCGCTGCCGGAACAAACGAGAACATAAGGAAATATTCCTGAACATTGAAGATTGTAACCAGCATGAAAATGAAAAGAATGCTGTCACGCCACAAAAGCCTTTTCAGATAAAACATAAGTGTCGGCTTTCTCGAAAGCACCTTTACGGGCTTGTTCAGATCCCACCAGTAATAAAAACCGATTCCCCCTTTTTTGCGTCTCGAATGGAAGTTGACCATTGCATAAGTATAGGAAATTATTCCGGTAAACAGTCCTATGTAAAAGAACCATTCAGAACCGTAAGGCCACCATCCGGGACCGCCCATAATCATTATGTGGTATCCTGTCACAACATAAAGAAGGGCTCCCAGAGTCTCGTCGGAAAAAGAATCCAGATTTGCCCCGATTTTTGAAGACTGGTGCCTTAACCTTGCGACTTCGCCGTCAACTCCGTCAACGATCGAATTGAAATGCATGATAACCGCGCCGATTACAGCAGCCCAGTAACTCGGGATCAGAAAAAGTGAAAGCCCGAAAAGACCTATGAAAAAATCGGCAATCGTAACAAAATTCGGCGTTACGAACTTAAATTTGATAATTCTTCTCGTCATCCTTATCGAAAAAGGCCTGTTGAGATATTTTGCAACGAGTCCGCCCGGTCTGAACTGCAGAAATTTAAGCAGATCCCATTCCGCCGCGACTGAAGACTTCTTGTCGTAAATTCTTGCAGAAAAACTGTTGTCCAGCTTTTTGACGCTTACCGAGAAACTGCCGTTCTGTTTAGCATAGTCGACAAGTCCGGCGATGTTGTCAGAATGTTCCCATTCAGTCCATTTTGCAAGAGAGGCAAGGGTGTTTTCTCCGGCCAGAACAATAGGAAGTAGACCGTTTCCGTTCTCAAAAAAGACCACATCATCCGCCTTTAATACGGGCCATTCGAATTCCGCAATCTTCTCGACAGTCCAGTCGTCAACAATCCAGTCCGAAAAAATGATGAACAGCTTTTCTTTCAGATCAGAAATAGACTTTTCGACATCACTTGACATCACAGTGATATTATTGAATTTTTCCTTAACATCGACCTTCGTGAGAAGTTTTTCCCATCTCTCTCTCAGCGAAACCGTCGCAAATGTCGGGACATCGAAAGGAAAATCAATCAGAACCGATTTTATCTCTTTTCCTGCTGAATCGCTCATATAAACTCTCCTTAAATTCTAAAACCAAAAAACGCGGCTATTCTACAAATGAGACTGAAAATAACAACAAATTTTTCAGGCAGCCATGCACGTTTTTTTGTTTTTGTTCAATTTCTGAGTATAATTATCCGCTTTTGAGTTTGATGAAATATACTTTAGAAAAATAGGAGGAAAGAATGAAAAAAAATTTACTGGCTGCTTTGGTTGCGGCGCTTTTTTTCTTTGCTGCATGCAGCGACGGAAACAAGACTGATGAAATTCCGGACGGAGACACCCCTGATTCCGGCGAAATTTCTGACGGAGACGATGTTTCCGACACCGAAGTTCCGGACGAGTGTGAGGGTGAAGACTGCGGTGACACGGTTCCGGATGACGAAGATACGGTTCCGGATGACGAAGACACGGTTCCTGACGGTGATACCGGCACTGATGAAGAGCCGATTGTAGATGTAGAGGATGTTCCTGAAACCGTTGAATGCCGCGAACTTCCGGCACTTTCAAGCGGTGTGTGCGAAGTCAAAAAGGGAAACGGCGCGAAACTTATCAAAGGAAACATTCTTTCCGGAAACAAAACCTATATCGGCGGCGAAGTGCTGATAGGAGATGACGGCTTCATAAAATGCGCAGGCTGCGACTGCTCGGCAGAGGCGTCCGGCGCAACCGAAATCAACTGTCCCGGCGCGACGGTTACACCAGCTCTGATAAACGGCCATGACCATCTCGGCTATGTCAAACACAAACCGAGTGACTGGGGTGATGAAAGATTTGCTCACCGCCACGAATGGAGAAGAGGAAAAAACGGTCACACCAATCTGCAGGACCGGGACAATATCGAAGGTAAATCTTCCAAAGAACAGAAACAGTGGGCGGAACTCCGTCAGCTTATGTCGGGAACTCTCGCGATTGCAGGAAGCGGCGGCGCGGAAGGTTTCCTGAGAAATATCGACCAGAATTTCATGGAAACTTTCGGTCTCGGCGGAATGGAAGTCAACTATCAGACTTTCCCGCTCGGTGATTCAAACGGATTCATGACCGACAGCGGCTGCAGCTATAACAACATGAGAGACGAGAAAGACCTCGATCACGACTGCTACCTTCCGCATGTTTCTGAAGGAATCAACAAAGCGGCAAGAAACGAATTCCTGTGCCTCTCCGGCAGTCAGGAAGGAGCGATCAACGTTGTGAAAGAAAATTCGGCTTTCGTTCACTCTGTCGGAATAAATGCGGAAGACGGAAAAAAACTTGCGGACGGCAAAACCGCGGTGATCTGGTCTGCAAGAACCAACATTTCGCTTTACGGCAATACGGCTCCCGTCACGATGCTCAAAAATCAGGGTGTTCTCATCGGACTTGGCACAGACTGGCTTCCGAGCGGATCGATGCACATTCTGAGAGAGCTTGCATGTGTTGATTACCTCAACAAAAACCACTTTAACAACACTTTTTCGGATTATGAAATCTGGAAAATGGCGACATCCAACAACGCGGCTGCGCTCAGGATCCTCGATGCTACCGGCGCGATCCGTCCAGGACTTGTCGGCGATATAGTCGTTTTTGATGCGAAAGATGCTGCAAATCCCTACAGAGCTGTCATTGCAGGACATGAGAAGAAAGTCGCTCTCGTTTTGAGAGGCGGAATAGTTTTCTACGGCGATGAGAATGTCGTTACTGCACTTGATTCTGCAAACGAATGCGAGAAACTTTCAGTATGCGATGTAAATAAGAAAGTGTGCGTAAAGGAAACGGGCATGAACTTATCATCATTGCAGAGCAAAAACAGTGACCAGTACAAGCTTTTCTACTGCGGGACTCCCGACGACGAGCCGACATGCGTTCCCCAGCGTACAAGAAGCGAAGACGAGGAACATCCTTACTCCGGTCCGAAAGAGGGAGATAAAGACGGTGACGGCATCAAGGACAGCGAAGACAACTGCCCCGAAATTTTCAATCCGATCCGCCCGCTTGACGGCAGCAAACAGGCTGATTCCGACGGCGACGGAGTAGGTGACGCCTGTGATCCGTGCCCGCTTGATAAAAACAGCGAAGAATGTGACGCCGTAAATCCTTTTGACGAGGACGGCGACGGAATTATCAACGCACTTGACAACTGCCCGTTTGACAGCAATTCTGCTCAGGAAGATAAAGACGGAAACGGAATAGGTGATGCGTGCGATGTAAATGCGGTCACAATTTATGAAATCAAGCAGAAAAATGTTGCGGAAGGCGCTCTTGTTAAAGTCGAGGGAATCGTCACGGCTTACAAAGACAAAAATTTCTTCATGCAGATTGATCCGGCTGACCATGACAGCACTTTGAAAGAGCAGTTCAGCGGAATTTATGTCTATAAATCGACTTCGGCAGTAAATGTCGGCGACAAAGTCCGTGTCAGCGGAAAAGTTATGAACTACTACGACCAGCTTCAGATCGCCAATGTCGAAAATGTCGAAGTAATCAAGGCGAACAAAGGTGTCCCCGGTTTTGTAACGGTCGATCCTTCGAAAGTCAAAAACGGCGGAGAACTTAAAGACGCATACAACGGCATTCTTGTCAAGGTCGAAGACGTCGATGTTACAGAAGCTGCCGATTCCTACCATGTTTTCGGCGTCGCTGACGGTCTCAAAGTTGACGACGATTTCTATTCATACACAGATCCGGCGGTCGGAACTCATTTCGATTTGATCAGCGGCGTTCTGGCTTATACTTTCAACAATTCCAAGATCCTTCCGAGATATGATTCTGATTTTGTGTTCGACAGATGTGCCGCTCTGACCTGCGACTCTTCGTGGTCCTCAGGATGCGACAACGCGCTCGGCTGCATTCCTCTGGAAGGAAAGTGCGCAGATAATTCTGACTGTGCTTCGATGCATGAGTGCAATATGACAACGCACGAGTGTTCGACAGAAGCCACAATCATCATGAACGGCGGCTTCGAAAGCGGTGATCTGACAGGCTGGAAAGGCAGTAAAACGAATATTTCGGACAGCAATATATCTATCGTTACTGACAATGTAAGGAGCGGGACCTACGCCGTTCAGCTCAGGGGTATTGCAAGCGACAGCAAACGCTTCACGACGCAGTCACGGGCTCTGACAGCGGGAGATTACACCTGTGAAGCTTATGCGAAAGGCACTGCGGCAAGCGCAGGCTTCAGAGTCTATTCGACAAATGTAGAAGGCAATAGTTCCGGTTATTTCCCCTCATCGAACTTCTGGACTGAAATCAATTCAAGTGACTGGACCAAACTTACCATGACTTTCAAACTGAATGCAGATGATTCAGATGTCCAGATCATTCTTTTTGATGCGAAGGGCGACAGCCTTCTTACCTATTTCGACGATGTCTCCTGCACGCAAAATTAGTTCCCCAGTCGTTTTTTCAAGATAATTCAAGCAAAAATCCACTTTAAAAACTTTTTTAAACCGACTCTCTATTGTAAAAAATTTTTACATTGTTTTTGATGAAAATTTCAATCAAATCAAATAGTTATCTTGGCACATTTTTTGCTTATTTTAGCCGATTTTTTGTTGATTTAACTGGGAAAAAAGATGAAAGAAGACACTTGCTGCCATAGAACCGAAAGGAATTTCGCATCGAATTTTATAGAAAATCTGGAACCTTATTCGCCGATTTCGAGCCGAGATAAAATTGTCTCCGGACTTGCGAACTGCGATCTTCCGCCTTTGAAGCTCGACTGGAACGAATCTACGCTTCCTCCTTCAGTTGCTGTTAAAAACGCCATAATTCAGGCTCTGGCCTGCAACGATAATCTCCTCAACTGGTATCCGGAGCTTTCAAGCAAGGAGCTCCGCCGCAAACTCGCGCAGTATTCTGGCCGTGCGATGGAAGAGATCCTCGTCACGAACGGAAGCGACGACGCGCTCGACCTCATCTGCAAAGTTTTCCTTGATCCGAAAGACGAAGTAGTCGTTCCTTATCCGACTTACACGCACTTTCTGACCTACATCCACACACGCGGTGCAGTCGTAAAAAAGGTCGAAACGCCAGATCCTTTCAAGCCGGACATCGCTTCAGTCCTTGAAAATGTAACTCCTGCGACGAAAATGATTTATATCGTAAACCCGAACAATCCGACAGGCGTTCTCCTTTCAAAACAGCAGATCGCGACACTCTGCTCGATTGCAAGCCACTGCGTCGTCATCGTTGACGAGGCTTACTACGAATTCGCGGGTGAAACGGTTCTTGATCTTATCGACACTTATCCGAATCTCATCGTAACGAGAACTTTCTCGAAAGCGTGGGCCCTTGCAGGGCTTAGAGTAGGGTATCTTCTCACAAATCTTTCGCTTATCGCGCAGCTTTCAAAAGTCCTCAACCCGAAAAGTGTCAGCGTTCTTGCCCAGATCGCGGCGACGGCGGCTCTCGAAGACAAGCAGTATATGGAAAAATATGTCACCGATGTCAAAAACAGCAAACTCGCGATGCTCGATTTCTTCCGCAGACACGGAATCACCGCTTTCGACAGCCGCGCGAACTATATCATGGTCCAGCATCCGCACCTTCCGAAACTCCTTGAGGAAATGGAAAAAGAGAACATTTTCGTCCGCGACAGAAGCTCCTTCAAAATGCTTCCCGGCTTCTTCAGAGTAACTCTCGGCGACCATCTCCAGACCGAAGACTTCCTTGCCAGAATGGATAAAGTCCTCGAAAGAGTATAGAGCATTTTCTGAAACACCATTTTAAAAAATTAAAAA
>CAJOFY010000037.1 GCA_905233945.1 uncultured bacterium
TCGAACATTTGAACCTCTTATATCAATTTTGTTTACCACCACATGCTTCCTGCAGCAAAAGCCGTTGATTATATCACAAAATCAAATGTTTTCAACTGGGTCTTTCTTGTCGGAGCGGACAGATGCTGTCTTTACGCTGTCGTTTCGCTATCTCAAAATGGAAATGTGAGATTTGATGATAATATTAATAAAGTTTTTATTAATAAAAATTTGAAAATATATATTATGTGGTTGCTAAGAGTTGTTTGATTTTGAGGATAATGTGAAAAACGAAATCAAAATAAAATACAAGCTCCCTCGTGATTGGGAAAAAACAGCGGATATTTCTTTCGTCCAACTTTCTGATTTTATAACGCAACTGCATGATTCTGCTTATACTGCCGCGGTAAAAGCTGTAAACCGGTTTGCTACAATCCGGAATTATATGATTGGTTTTTACATCGTTGAATACGAGCAGCACGGGAGCGACAGAGCAAAATATGGTGACAAATTGTTGCGGCGGCTTGCTGAACGGGTAAACAAGCGCGGTATAAATGAAACCTTGTTGAAAGTTGCCAGAGCTTTTTATCTGGCTTATCCTCAGGTAAAGGATTATCTGCTTGGGAAAACCACTGAATTAATTGGTAATTTCGAAAAAAGTGCGACAGCGTCGCACCAATTCAAAATTCCTGCTGAAAAACTGATTTCCCAGCTTTCCTTTTCTCATATCCGCGAGATCTTGACAGTCGACAATCCGCTTGCCCGATTTTTCTATGAATTAAAAGACGACGAATTCAAACATTCCGATCTTAGTCAACTGAATGCCTATGTGTCTTATTTCAGAGAAAATGAAATGCGAGATGGGGACAATCCGCCTGTCGGAATTAAAAAAAGGGAAGAAAATGGTAGATTACGCGCTTGCAGGCCTGGATAACAAGCTGTTCGTATCCTCATATATGCTTTCTCTGCCTGATGAAAAAGTGCTGGAAGAATTTATTATTAAAGAGATAGAAGGATAGAACTGATATTGCCGTCTTTGTGCTGCCATTTCGCCATCTCAAAACGGAAATGCGGGAAAATTAAGGATTATTTTTTGGTTCTTTCGCCGAGTTCTTTTAAATGAAATTGTGCAATTCCAAGTTGCACAATTGTAGAATAGTCCTGCAGAACTTCTGGATTTTATCATTACACTCAGTTGTAACTATTGTTTGTGTTAGCTTTTGCACAACATAAATTTATCGTTAAAAATATTTTGACATTAAAAACAAATTTTTCTATCATATTTTTGTGTTTTAGTTTATTTTATTATTAAAGAAGAGGCAAAAATGGAAGGAATCAACACGAATCATGCTTTGCAGAGTAAAACACAGTTCTTCGGCGACAGCCAAGTTAGAGCAGCATGGGATTCCGAGAATGAAAAGTGGTATTTTTCTATCGTGGATGTGATTGCCGTGCTGACGGAAAGCGATGATTTTCTGCGTGTCCGCAAGTATTGGAACAAACTGAAACAGCGTTTAAAAGAAGAAGGAAATGAAACGGTGACAAATTGTCACCAGTTGAAATTTCCTGCAGCAGACGGCAAAATGCGCTTGACCGATGTCGGTGATGTAGAGCAGATTTTAAGGCTGATTCAGTCAATTCCGAGCAAAAAAGCAGAGCCTTTCAAAGTATGGCTTTCAAAAGTTGGGAGTGAGATTATTGATGAAGCCTCTGATCCTGAACTTGCGATAGATCGGGCAATCAGGTTTTACCGTAATCTTGGTTATAGTGAAAGCTGGATCAATCAAAGGCTGAAATCAATCGAAGTTCGGAAAGCTCTGACTGATGAATGGGACAGATCCGGAGTGAAGGCAGGACGGGAATATGCAATGCTGACCGATCTAATGTACCGCACATGGGCTGGAATGAGCGCGAAAGAATACAAGGATTTCAAAGGTTTGAAAAAAGAAAATCTGCGAGACAACATGACAAATGTCGAACTGATTCTGAACATGCTCGCAGAAGTTTCTGCGACTGAAATTTCTAAAAACGAAAATCCGGAAAATCTTGAACAAAGTGCACAGGTTGCCGTTTCTGGTGCAGAAGTCGCTTTGGATGCGAGAAAATCTCTGGAAAAACGAGGTGCAAAGACAATCAGCAGTAAAAATGCGAAAGAAATCGCGGATAAAAACGTCTGTTTGGAAGTGAAAGAAAAAGATTCTTAAAACAAATTTTTGATTGAAAAATTTTGAGGAATTTGTGAACTTGTCGGAGCGCGGGCGGCTCGCCTGCAATTCTTGGTTCCCATTTTGGGGAAGCTGGCGGTCGCTGAGCTTGTCGAAGCGGCGACAGGAGAAGTGCATTGCCGCCTTCGCCGTCTCAAAACGGAAATGTGGGGAAAATTAAGGATTATTTTTTGGGTCTGCCGCCGACTTCTTTTTGAAAACTTCACACAATGACCAATTTTTTGTTAAGGTTTCAATAACAGTTTTTTGTTCAGAAGGAGTGACTTTAATGTCGCCCGATAATCCGAGATTCCTTTGATTTCCGTGATTGTTGTGATTTTTCGCCCGGCATCTTTGCTGCTTGCACCGCAGTGATAGAGTTTTTCGTTTTCTGTTCCGAAATCAACGGCGATATATCTGTCGTGAACTCTGCCGGAAGAGGTGATAAATTTGATTTTTGTGTCGGGATATTCTGCCGAAAAATCGTTAAATTCCGCGAGCTTAAGCGGCATACTTCCTTTGTTGTCGCTGACGATTGTGATCTGAACGCTCTTTTTAGCGTGGGCAAAACAGTCATAAGCATATAAACACCTTGCTCTGTGAAAGCATAAGGAAAATACTGACGACCTCCTCTGGTCTCAATTTTTGAGGTCAAAAATTTTGACCTCAAAAACGAGAACTCGGTTTCATTCAGCTGAAACATAAAATCACTGTCAAATTTCTCAATATTATTCTTGACTTGCTGATTGAATGCCTTGACTGAATAGCCGTAAATTTCAGCCAAATCGAAGTCAAGCATAACCTGCTGACCTCGGATCGTGTAGATTTTCGACCGCAAATCATTTTCATCGTGAATTATTATTTCATTTTCCATATCAGTCACCATAGAAACAACTTATCAACAATATATTTATATCATAATTTTAATTTTTATCAATAAAATTTAATATAATCGCTATTATTGTTTCAATGATATTTTAAAAATTTATCTTTAAATTCGTAGAGACGTTTCTAAAACGTCTCATTGATGCGGAAATTGCGTCTGTTCCCGCCCCTCGTCGCAGCAGTTTGTCTTCAGAGGAAGTGCCATTCAATATCCTGTTTTTTGTCACAAAAATCATGCAGTGCAATCATGTTTGAAAGCTGAACAATGGGAAAAAATCAGGTGTTGTTGATGAGTTTTGGTAAAATGGAGGGTTGGAATTTAAGGAAAAGGTTGAATTAACCTAAAATCTTATTTTTTGTTTTCTTTGAAATTTTTCTCGATTTCCTCTATCGTCGGAAGACTGCTTTTGAATTTATCCGGTATCATTTTGGACAGTTGGTACGTTGAAATGCCGAGCGGCTGGCTGCTGGATTCAAGAGCATACTGTGCTTCGACCCTATCCATATTTTTGCAAATCAAAAGGCCGATAGTAGGATTGTCTGTTTCCGATTTCATCTGATGGTTGACGGCTGCGACATAAGTGCCGAGTTGTCCTGCGTATGAAGAATCAAAATCTGTTGATTTCACTTCAACAACGATATAGCTGTGAATTTTCACATTGTAAAAAAGCAGGTCGATAAATTTTTCGGTATTGCCGACTTCCAACCGCACTTCGCGTCCGAGAAAGGCGAATCCGTTGCCAAGTTCCATCAAAAACCGCTCTGTATTAGCCATCATAGCGTCTTTTAGTTCTTTTTCATCATATTTTCCGCGGATAGTAAGGAAGTCAAAATTGTATGGATCTTTGGTGATTTCCTGTGCCAAATCGCTTTGCGGGATCGGGAGCGTTGCCGCGAAATTGGAAAAAGCCTTTCCATGCCGTTCGTACAGATCAGAGTCGAGAACATTAAGCAGAACGGCGCGTGACCAGTTGTTTTCAATCGTTTTTCTGACATAGAAAAGAGCTTTTGTTGTATTGCCTTTACATTTGTCAACAAGTTGCTTCTGATGTCCCCACGGAATACAGAAAATATCCGGGCTGAAATCGTCCTCAAGCCGGGGACAATTTTCCTGCTCCGTGAATTTATCCCCAAGTTGGGCTTGCTGAACGGGTAAACAAGCGCGGTATAAATGAAACCTTGTTGAAAGTTTCCAGAGCTTTTTATCTGGCTTATCCTCAGGTAAAGGATTATCTGCTTGGGAAAACCACTGAATTGATTGGCAGTTCCGAAAAAAGTGCGACGGCGTCGCACCAATTCAAAATTCCTGCTGAAAAACTGATTTCCCAGCTTTCCTTTTCTCATATCCGCGAGATCTTGACAGTTGACAATCCTCTAGCCCGATTTTTCTATGAGATTGAGTGCATAAAATGCTGCTGGAGCGTAAAGGAACTCAGGCGGCAGATTGCTACTAATCTCTATTTTCGATCAGGTTTGAGCAAAAAGCCGGAATTGCTTTTGAAGCGGACGCAGACACGAAACGAACCGGCAATGACGATAAAAGATCCTTTTTCTTTTGAATTTCTTGATTTGCGTCCGGAATTATTGACGGAATCAGATCTGGAAAACGCCCTTATAACACATTTGCAGGAATTTATGCTGGAGCTTGGAAAAGGATTCTGTCTGGAAGCTCGTCAAAAACGCATGATTATCGACGATGAGTATTATTATGCCGACCTCGTTTTTTATAACAGAATATTGCATTGCAATGTGATTGTGGAATTAAAAGATGACGAATTCAAACATTCCGATCTTAGTCAACTGAATGCCTATGTGTCTTATTTCAGAGAAAATGAAATGCGAGATGGGGACAATCCGCCTGTCGGAATTGGGAAGAAAATGGTAGATTACGCACTAGCAGGCTTAGATAACAAACTGTTTGTATCCTCATATATGCTTTCTCTGCCTGATGAAAAAGTGCTGGAAGAATTTATTATTAAAGAGATAGAAGGATAGAACCGATATTGCCGTCTTACGCTACATTTTCGCCATCTCAAAACGGAAATGTGGATGGAATCTACTTGAGATATTTATCTATTACGTAAATTTCATCTTGTGGCATTTCTACGCATTTTATGCCGAGAGCTTCAAAGAATGCTTTTTTGCTGTCGGGCATATCTTCGCTTTCGTAACCTTTTCTGTAAATATATATAACTTTTCTTGCTTCGAACTTTTCATGTTTTTCTTTTGCTATTTTCTCATCTATTTGCTGCTGAATATATTTTTCTACCAGAAAAGCTCTCAAATCTATTTCGGCAGAGTCTAAGCCCAATCCCAAGATTATGAGGTCGTTATCAAGGAAAATATCAGCCCACGATGAATTCCCGGTCCGATTGTTTTTCTGCCTTTCGGACAAGACTTTTTTCATCATTGCGATATTGTTTGCGTAATCCCAATTTGTCAGGCTGAAACTTTTGTCAAACGATTTCGTGTAATACAATCCATGAATATACCAGAGTGCGAATGTCGAATGAATATTGTTTCCATCAAAATTCTTGTCGCAGAAGCAGAGATTCTTTAAATATTTACGGTTATAAACATTTTTTTCCCCTTGTTGATGCCATTTCATTTCTAAGCTTGCGTCAGATGTGAGAAAAATTTTCTCCAAATTGGTTGTCAGAATCGGAATATGCTTTTGCTTTGCGAACTCCAGCAATTTTTTATGGTTTTTAAGTTCAGATTCTTTGGCATCGGCTTCTATTTTATCCATTTCTTCTTTGAATTTTTCTTCGAATTTGTCTTTCCCCTGCTTCAGAAGAGCTATCTCTGCAATTTCAGGATATGTCAGACCTTTTAAGTTTTCTACGGTCAAGTCGCTTGATTCTGGTAATAATTTGCCCAATAAATCTTCCCAACTTAAATTGATTTTGTCAGCTTTATTTATCCCATTCCCGACCAAAAATGCCGGTTGATTTAATTTGATCGGATTTCCTTTTTCATCTTTCAAATTTGTCATTTTGATTGTCATTTTCCTCTCCATAAAACAGTTAAAAAAATTATTCCGCGTTTCTCACACAACGGACTTTGTTGATTAATCCGGCACCTTTGTTGATCACGGAGCCGTTGCTGAAATTCACATACCACACGTAGGTCGAATTACTTGATAGAATAGAAGAAGACCAAAATGATTCGGTATCGCCAAATTTGCTATGACCTCCGTTGGAATCACTGGAACATGATTCGCAAGCACTGTTAGTACTGCAACTGCTTGCAAGGCAAACATTACCTTCGTCACTGCGAACGAGGCAGACATCACTTCCGCTTGGCGGCATCTGCGTACCTGGACAATTCTGAATAAGAGTGCGGAGTTCGCTGATTGTCGGCAGATGCCAACCGCTGCTGAAACCACCGTAATTCGACGAATTTAAACCCGTGCAATGCGATTTTGCATTCGACCATGTTATCAAGCTTGAGTTTGCTTTTTCTGACCAGATATACTTGCTAGATGAATCCTGACAAGGGAAGGATGTAGTTGATGCATTACATTCGGGAAGCGTTGACGAGCCGCCGCTTGTGCATGAACCGTTAGTCCAATTGAACCCTGACGCACATTTGTATTGACAGACACCGGCTGTTGTGCTGTAACTTGAGGTCTGACTTGCAGGTGTCCAACCGTTTGAACTGCTCCATGTCTGTGTGTATGTGCCGTTTGCGCCGTTGTCGTTCCACACGGTGTTTGCAGGTTTCGACGGGCAGTTTACAGTTTTTTGATTTATGCAACTGCTGTTTTCCCAAGTGTGGGACGAGTCACATTTGTATTTACAAACACCGGCTGTTGTGCTGTAACTTGAGGTCTGACTTGCAGGTATCCAGCCGCTTGAACTGGTCCATGTCTGTGTATATGTGCCGTTTGCACCGTTGTCATTCCACTCTGTGTTTGCAGGTTTTGAGGGACAGTCGGCAGTTTTTGTGCATTCATCTGAATCCCATGTTCCGCCGGCTTCGGAGCATTCTTCTTCGGCTGTCATTATGCACAGATTTACGCTCCACTCATAACCTGATTGACATCCGCATATATAGCCGGTGCCGCTGACAGTGCAGTTGCCAGTCGAATTTGAGATGCTTGTGCACGGATTTGGGCTGCACGGTGTTGTGGGTTTTACGCATTGGTTTCCAATCCATTCGTAGCCTTGATTGCACTTGAATCCGCATTCGTTTGCGACAGCCGTTTCGCTGTAAAAGCCGGTCGTCAGAGGATACCAGTCGTTTCCGTCAAAGGTCTGGGTTATGCTTGAACCGTTGTGCCAGCTTGCATTTGCGGGCAGGCCGCTGCATGTTGCGGTTCTTGTTGTCGGTTCTTCGTCCGGCTCATTATCATCTTCATCCGGTGCGGAAGAGTCGCCGTCATCTGTGGTGTCAGTGTCATCCGGCTCAGAATCATCTGAATCATCGGTAGAATCAGATGTGTCGGTGTCATCATCCGGTGTTGAGTCACTGTTGTCCGGTGCGGAATCCGAATCATCGGTATCCGTATCATCCGGCTCGGAATCACCGTTGTCTGGCTGTTCCGGTGTGGAGTCTGGATTGTCGGGTTCAGTGTCTTCCGGCTCGCTATCCGTTGGATCGGTGTCTTCCGCCTCATTGGAATCGGTGGGCTCATCAGAATCCGCATCCTGCATTTCTGCATCACTGTTGCCTTGGTTATTCGCATCAGGATTGTTTTCAAGCGGATTGTTGAACTTCAAGCCTGAATCGCAGGAAAAGAGGATGAATGCTGAAACGAGCAATAAAATCAAAGAGTTGAATTTCATTTCTGCCTCCACAAAATACGTTTAGACGTGTCAGGTCACGTCTCTACCAGTTCAAAGCAAAATTGAATGTTCCGTCCATCGGGCTTGCGCCGAAGGAGACGTTGTATTTTTTCTTAACTTCTTTTTCTCCTTCAAATTCAATGCTGTAGAATGTAATTCCGGTTGCAATAAGTGCGACTCCGACTCCGATTCCGGCGATTCCAAGAGCCATATAGGTTTTCCGCTTTTTGTCAGCATCCTGCGTCTTTTTGCGGAAATGAACCATTTCGTCATATTCAGTGCTTTGTTTGTATGAATCGAAATATTTGTCGCGGTCTTTTTTCGCTTTGCTCATGCCGTAAAGTGAGATTCCGCCGAGTGCGCCGATGACTACTCCGGCAACGAGTGTGGTTGATCCGGCAATCAGTCTTGTTCTGCGTCCTGCATCGTTGAGTTCTTTTTTGAATTTTTCTTCTTCGGTCAGTTCTTTCGGTTTTTCGGGTTCTTTGGGCTGTTCTTGAGCCTGCGGCTGTGCGTTTGCAGGTGCTTCCGCTGCGGCAGCCTTTTCTCCTGAACATGCTGCTTTGCGGCCAAGGTCGCACGCTTTTTTGAGATATGCCGCTTTTTCAGCATCGTTTGCTGCGTGTTTGAGGCCGTAAGTCTGGCAGTCCACTGCGGAATTGAGGTCGCATCTTTGTTTTCTTATTTCCTTGATTTTTGTGGTGAGTGCTTCGCTGTATGCGATTTCATTGTTGTAGACTGTAGCTTTTACGACTTCGGTTGTTCCGAAAGTTACGCCGAATTCATTCAGATAGTTCACTGCAAAAGCGGTTCTGTAGTTTACGGCAAGCGACTGATCGGCTTCTACTTTTTTCATTTCAGCCGTTTTTGCTTCGTATTTCTCAAGTTTTTCGAGGCATGCTCTCCAATCGGCAAGTCTCTGCGTCGCAGCTTGCAGGAACGGGTTTTTCTCGGTGATTTTCGTTATTTCTTCCCATGCGACAATCATTGCGCCGGGTGTCTTAACCTTTTCGGGCTGTTGTTCTTTGCCCACCATATCTTCAAACATTTTCAGCACTTTCTGGTCAGCGTTCAGAATATCCTGCTCGCTTACTGTGCCGAGAACAAAAGGTTTTATCACGTTGACGGGCTCATCCTGAAAAACAAAAGTACGTTTAGCGAATTCGTCTGCTTTGCGTTTTTCTTCAGCTGCGAGTCTTGCTTTTTCTGCATCCTGAGCCGCTTTGATTTTGTTGACTTCTTCGCATCCCGGCTGGAATCTGAGTCCGCACGCTTTCTCAAAAAGCTCAAATCTTTCTTTTTCAGCCTGAGCGGAGACACCGCAGTCGAAGCAGTCTTTTCCTGAATTTTTCTCGCAGCGTTTCTGCTTTGTCTCCTTTATTTTTGCCTGAAAGTTCGCGTTCTGCGGAATTGCCGTCTTTTCAACAAGATTCAGAGTTTCCTGCGTTCCGAAAGAGAGACCGAATTCTTCAAGATGCTGCATGATAAGGTTTGTTTTCTGTTCGTCTGAGAGAAGCTTACTTGAAAGGAGCATTTTTATCTTGTTCAGACTTGCCTGATGTTTGTTGAAAAGGTCAACACAGTTTTTCCATTCGGCAAGTCGGGTCATAGCCGCCTGCAAAAAAGGATTCTGCTGCTGGATTTTGGCAACTTCCGTCCATGCTTTGATTACAGAAGCCGGATCTTTGAAAGCATTCGCCTGTTGTTCTGCATTTACGGCGTTTTCGTAAAGTTTCAAAAGCTGCGGATTCAGGTTTATAAGGTCCGCATCGGCGATTTTCTGTGCTTCAAAAGGCTTGAGCGGAATTTCAATAAGTTCTTCCGCGAAACTGTATGATTTCGCAACAACGGTTTTCGGTTTTGCGGCTTGCTGCTGCGCCTGTACTGCTTGCGGTTGCGCTGCTGGCTGTTGGTTCTGCGCTGATGCGCCGTAAAGCGATATACCGCTGAAAATCAAAGTGAAAACGAGAAAAAGTTTGTGCATTGGTTGTCTCCTAAAACAAACAAAAAACTGCATTTCTATAGCCATATGGCTACAAAAATCAATTTTTATAGCCAAAAGGTTATAAAATTATCGTCTGCTATCGTTTAAAAATCACAAACCTTTTGCGGAGTCGTCCTTTGGATCTCAAAACAGCATTCGCATTGACTATCAAGGAAATCAGAAAGGAAAAAAAGCTTTCTCAGGAACAGGTCGCGAACCGCTGTTTTTGCCAGACCGTGATTATCGGACGCCTTGAAACCGCGCAGAGGGAACCCAAGATCTCAACAATTTTCAAAATCGCGAACGCGCTGGAAGTTTCCCCCGACTATTTAGTGAAAAAAGTGGAAGAAAAACTGAACAGCGCGCCTCAGGAATAATTTGCCGCGCTCCGACATGAAATAAACCGGTTGAAAATATTTGATTTTGTGATATAATT
Source organism: uncultured bacterium (assembly GCA_905233945.1). GTDB lineage: Bacteria > UBP6 > UBA1177 > UBA1177 > UBA1177 > UBA1177. Next base: position 10,279 of record CAJOFY010000037.1, read on the forward strand.
AGCGGCTTTTTGAATGGAGGCTACTATGGCAGAAACGCTTATGCGGATGTATGAAACAATGTCCGAAGCTGAACAGAAGGAATTGTATGATTTTGCGCTTTTCCTGCTTTCCCGCAATGAGGAAAAAGAGAAACCTAAAAAATCCATGTACGGAGTTTGGAAAAACGAGCATTTTTATATGGCTCCTGATTTTGACGATCCTGTGGAAGATTTCGCGGAGTATATGTAATGAAATATCTGCTCGACACTCACACAATTCTCTGGTATCTTGATTTCACAAGCAATCGAAAACAATCTGACGATCATCACTCACGATGATAAAATTTCACTGTACGATGTAGAAACTGTGTGGTAACGGTTTCTATGAAGGCGAGCCGCCCGCGCTCCGAAAAAAAGCAATTTGCATTTTTTGCAAATTTGGTATCGCAAATTGCAACTTCAAGTTGCTAACCTCCTCGAATTACATATGGTTAAAATTCAACTTGTCGAACTTTATCAAAGCAGCAAGGCAAATATCAGCGAGCATATCAGGCACATTTTTGAGGAAGGTGAACTTGATGAAAATTCAGTTGTTCGGAAATTCCGAACAGTTCAAAAAGCGCGATTCCATTTTTGAACTGCTTCGAAAGTGTAATAAATCAAAACCCTTTTTCTATGATTCCGCCGCCCTGAAGGATCCCGTCTTCGCGGTAAATTGCGACTGCCTGACCGGGAGTTACCGAAAGCTGCGGCGTTTCAAAAACGACTTTGAATCTGCCGCTATCCAGGATCGAAACTGTGGCAGGGCACTCTTTGTGTTTCTGTCTTATTTTGACCAATGCTTTGAATTCATTAGGATTTTCTATATCATCAAGCAAGTTGAGTTCCGCTCCTTCAAGCCCGCTTGAGAATAAATGCTCCTTTTCGGTGACAACGATCTCATTCTTTCCGGCATCGATTCTGAGGACAAAAAGCGGTTTCGGATTGCTGATCCCGAGCCCTTTGCGCTGACCTATGGTGTAGTGGATTATTCCTTTGTGACGGCCCAGGATTTTGCCGTTTTCGTCAACGATATTGCCCTCTTTCACAACTTCGTCGTCAAAAAGAACAGCGTGGTTTCCGCCCATAAAATCCTGACTTTCCTCTTTTTCGGCAACGGGAAGATTGAACTTTCTCGCCGTTTCGCGCACTTCGTCTTTCGTCATGTTTCCGAGCGGAAAAATGATGTGCGGAAGCCATTCGCGGCGCAGCATTTGCAGAAAATAGCTCTGGTCTTTCGCCGTATTCAACGCTTTCGCAAGGAAAAACTTTCCGTTTTCTTCAATAATTCTCGCATAATGGCCTGTTGCAAAAAGATCGATCCCAAGCTCAGCCCTCGCCTTTTCGAAAAGAAGCCCGAACTTCATTTTGAAATTGCATCTCACACACGGATTCGGCGTTCTGCCGCACATGTATTCGTGCTTGAAATACGAAATGATGTTTTCGCGGTATGCCTCGCTCAGATCAAAAACTTTGTAAGGAATATCAAGCACTTTTGCGATTTCTTCGACCGCTTCCAGGCTTTCTCCCTCGCAAGGCCCGTAGCATGAATCGGGCATCGGCCCCTCGACATGAAGCGAACCGTCCCAGTTAGACATCGTGACTCCGACGACATCGTACCCCTGCTGCTTGAGAAGTGCCGCTGCAACAGCAGAATCGACTCCGCCGCTTAAGCCCACAGCGATTTTTCCTTTGAACGCTGAACCCATATTTATCTCCTTTTTCAACTCTTCAAACACGAAAGCTAATATATTTACACTTCAACCTCTGTCCAGTTTTTGATTACTACTATATTTTTACGCTGAATCTTGCTTTACCGCCTGTTTTTCCTAAAATCGCGTGTTTTGATTTGTTTTGAGGGAAAAATGAGAAAATTTGCGGTTGTTTTCTTTCTGATCCTGTTGTCGTTGCAGCTTGCCGCCTATGAGGTGTGGCCTGCGTGCTACGACAAGCAGTGCAAAAGCAGCGACGACTGCTGCGCCGGCGCGAAATGTCTGCCGTGGATAGCGAAAATGCATCCGAAAATAAAAGAGACCGGTTACTGCGTCATCGAAGGGTGCAAGGAAGGTGACGACTCCACATGCCCGAAAGAGCATATCTGCCTTAAATCGGTGAAAGGAAGTTTCTGCGTGAAGAAAATTCCTGATAAAAAATAACTTGGGAGAAAAAAATGAAAAAAATCGTGCTTTTAGCTTTTGTTTTTATGTTTTTTATTGCCTGCAACGAGGCTAAAAAAGAGGCTCCTGCCGCTGAAAAAGCTGAGCCGGTGAAACCTGCGGAAACGGCGAAAACCGAGGATGATATCGAAGTCAAAGGGCTCGAAAACGAGATTATCGGTGAAGATTTCGACAAAGGAAAAAACATCCACGCGTTTGAAATGGTTTCGATAAAAAGCGGCGAGAAGGTAAAATTCGCTGATTTCAAAGGGAAAAAAATCCTCGTCGATTTCTGGGCAAGCTGGTGTGAGCCATGCATAGCGATGTTTCCCGAGCTCAACAAGCTCAAAGCGGAGTATGAAGACGGAAAAAAGACGCTGAAAATCCTTTCGGTAAGCGTTGATCCTATGCCGGGAAAGATCAAAAAGATCATCGCCGACAAAAACGCACAGTTCGATGTCCTTCAGGCACCGGAATCGCTTGCGGAATCGGGCGTAATCATGCCTTACATGGTTCTTGCCGACGAAAACGGGAAAGTTATAGAGACGATTTCCGGCAAACATACCTACGAAGAGTTCGAAAAAATCGTAAACAGCGGAAAATAACTTGTTTTATGCTCGATTTTGTGCGATTTATTCAGGCAGTTTGGCTGTTTTAACAATTTCAGATAGGAGAATGACATGGTAAAAGTCGGTGACAACATCAAAGCTATTTCCCCTTACAAACCCGGTAAACCTATTTCGGAAGTCGAAAGGGAACTCGGTCTTACTTCCGCAATCAAGCTTGCGAGCAACGAAAACCCGACAGGTATCAGCCCGAAAGTGCGCGAGGCTCTCATCAACGCAGTTTCGGAGCTTAACTACTACCCGGACGGCAACGCATACTACCTCAAAAACGCGATCGTCGACTACCACAAAACAAAAGGCGAAGAGATAAAATTCGAAGAAGTTTTTGTCGGAAACGGCTCGAACGAAGTCATTGACATCGCGATCAGGACCCTCATCAAAGGCGACGAGGAAGTAGTTCTTTCGGAGCAGGGATTTGTCGCATACGAACTCATTCTCAAGGCTGCCGACATCAAAATGAACCTTGTTCCGCAGACCAAAGACCACGTTGTCGATATCGACGGGCTCATCGCGGCTGTAACGCCAAAAACAAAGATGATCTGCCTAATCAACCCGAACAACCCGACCGGAACATACTACCCGAAAGCTCAGTTCGAAAAACTTCTCAAAGCTGTTCCGCAGGAAGTCATTCTCGTTGTTGACGAGGCTTACTTCGATTTCGCCGATGCTCCCGATTATCCGAACGGTTTCAACTACAGAAACATGCACCCGAACATGATCATCTGCAGAACGCTTTCAAAGGCTTTCGGACTCAGCGGAATCAGGCTGGGTTATGCGATTTCGACTGCCGAGATCGTTGACTATATGAACCGCGTCAGAGAGCCTTTCAACACGAACCTGCTCGCTCAGGTCGCAGGAATCGCCGCTTTCAAGGATACCGATTACCTGAAAAACGCGATCAAAGTCAACAAAGAAGGGAAGGAGTATCTCTACAAGGAATTTACGAGACTCGGAATCGAATACCTCCCGACACAGGGCAACTTCATGCTCTTCAAAGTAGGCGAAGAGACGACTTCAGGCCGCGACTGCTACGACTATCTGCTTCACAAAGGCGTAATCGTCCGTCCGGTCGCAAACTACGGTTTCCCGAATTGGCTCAGACTTTCGATCGGTCTCAAGGATCAGAACGAGACTTTCATCAAATATTTTGAGGAGTTTTTAGGCAAAATCCGCTGATTCAGGCAGATAAAAAGCCGATTTTTGGATATTTTTGGAGTCAGATATGCAAGCTTGGATTGAAGAAAGCCTTAAAAACGGCGAGTTGTTTTTCTATATCGTGCCGGTAGTTCTGCTGGTTCTGCTTTTGATCGTTATTTTCTGGCCTGATAAAAAGAAGGCAAAAAAGGAAGAACCGGAAGAAGACGAAATCGACAAACTCATAAAAGCGGACAAAAAACTGAAAGCTGAAATCGAGCCGGTTGACGAAAAGCCGGAAGAGCCGCCTTTCAAAGAGGTCGGTTCTGAAATTCCTCTTTTTGAAGAACCAAAACCCGAACCTGAAACGCCGGTCGAACCTGAACCAGAACCTATAGAGACGTTTCCTGAAACGTCTCCTAAACCCGAACAATCAACGGAACCAGAACCCGAAAAACCCGCCGCAACAATAAAAAGCGGTCTCGAAAAAACGAGAAAAGGCGGTTTTATGTCGCGTCTCATCGGTCTTTTCAGAAACAATGTCGTTGACGACGATCTGATTGAGGAGCTTGAGGAGATCCTTTACACCGCCGATATGGGTGTGGCGACGGTTTCATGGCTTATGGATCTCGTCAACAAAAACCGCTCGCAGTTCAAAAGCGGCGATGATGTGAAACTTTTCCTAAAAGAAAAAATCCGCGAAGTTCTTGTCCAGACTTACAAACCTTTCCCTGAACTTACCGAAAAACCGACAGTTTTTCTCATGGTCGGCGTAAACGGTGCGGGAAAAACGACAACGATAGGCAAACTTGCGCACAAATTCATCGCTCAGGGCAAAGTTCCCGTTCTTGCTGCCGGTGACACTTTCCGTGCGGCGGCGGTCGAGCAGCTTAAAGTCTGGGGCGAGCGCAACAACTGCACTGTTATCAGTGACAAAGACGGTGCAGATCCGGCATCGGTCGCTTTCAACGCGGTAAACAGCGCTGTCAGCAAAGGGGCAGACGTTCTTCTTGTCGATACGGCAGGAAGGCTTCAGAACCGCGTAAACCTTATGGAAGAGCTTATCAAGATAAACCGCGTAATCGGCAAGGCGAAAGAAGGCGCGCCGCATGAAACGATAATCGTGATCGACGCGAACAACGGCCAGAACGCGCTCACTCAGGCGAAACAGTTCAGCGAGGCTGTGAAAGTTACGGGAATCATCGTCACGAAACTTGACGGCAGCGCGAAAGGAGGAGTTCTTATCGGCATAGCAAAAGAACTTGGTCTTCCGGTTTATCTTGTCGGAGTGGGTGAAAAAATCGAAGATCTCAGACCCTTCGATCCGAATGAGTTTGTTGACGCACTTTTTGAATAATGGCTTAATTTTATTGGATAATTTGTGAGGTGAAACCATGCAGGACAAAAAATCGGTCGCTATTCTCTGCTCGGGCGGTCCCGCGCCTGGCATAAACACTGTCGTCTGCTCGATCGCCAAAGTTTTTCTGAAGGCGCACTATCGCGTAATCGGTATAAACTACGGCACGAAGACACTTTTTACAGACAAAGTCGATACAGTCGAGATTGATTTCGACCTTGCCGACCACTACTTCAACCGCGGCGGATCGTTCCTTAAAATGAGCCGCTACAAACCGAAAGACAGCGAGTTCAAGCCCGATTTTTTCATCAAGAACAATGTCGAACTGCTTGTCACGATTGGCGGCGACGATACTGCTTCAACTGCGAACAGGATCACAAAATATTTGAACGAAAAGAATCTTCCCGTCCGCAACATCCACGTTCCGAAAACGATCGACAACGACCTTCCGCTGCCTGAAAGACTTCCCACTTTCGGTTATCAGTCGGCTAAAAACGAAGGTGTCAGGATCGCGACGACGATATATGAAGACGCAAGAACGAGCGGAAACTGGTTCGTAGTCTCTTCAATGGGACGCGAGGCGGGTCACCTTGCTTTCGGAATCGGCTCTGCCTGCCACTATCCGATGATAATCATCCCCGAAATGTTCAAAAACGTCGAAGTCACCTTTGACAGGATCATAAGAATGATGATCTCCTCAATCGTAAAAAGGAAAATCTACGGTATGGATTACGGCGCGATCATGATCAGCGAAGGCGTTTTCCACTTCATGTCAGATGAAGAGATCATCGGATCCGGGATCAAATTTTCCTTCGATGAACACGGACATCCAGAACTCGGAAACGTTTCGAAAGCACATATATTCAACGTTCTCCTCAACGAAGAACTCACAAAACTCGGCCTCAAGGTCAAATGCAGACCGACTGAGATCGGCTATGAAGTCCGCTGCTGTCCTCCGTGCGCTTTTGACCTAAAATACTGCACGCTGCTCGGTTTCGGCGTAAAAGAACTTTTCGACCGCGGCGTTTCGGGCTGCATCGTTGTCTGCCACAACGACGGAACAGTTTCTCCGCTCTATCTTGAAGATGTTGAAGATCCCAAAACCGGCAAAATCAAACCGCGTCTTGTCGATACCGAAGCCGACGACTACAAAATGCTTGTCGAAAACTTCCACTACATCGATGAAGACGACTACGAAAAAGCCTCGAAATGGCTCAAAAATCCGCAGCTTTACAACATAAGACACATTCTTAACGAAAAATAGCCGGAAATTTTCAGGAACAAACTTATCCCCATTCCCAGTTAAATTCAACGCAAAATATCGCGGATTATGAGATTCAGATGAGCGCACTGCGTGTCCGTCAGGCCGGCCGTATCCAGCGAGCGGCGGTTGTCGCGTTCCAGCAGAAAATCGGTTGAAACACCGAACAAATCGGCAAGTTTAACAAGCATTTCGATTGACGGCATAATATTGTTGTTTTCCCAGTTTGAGATTGCCTGTTTCGAAACATGGAGTCACCTGACTGAAATTGTGAGCCTCACGCAACTGCTTTACCCTGTCTCCGAACATATCGCACCTCTCATTGCACGCAACCCCCAAACCTCTCCAAGCTTCCAAATTGGAATCTTGAAGTCACAAATTGCGACTTCAAGTTGAGGCAGTTTATTCCATTTTGGAATATACTTGAGGAATCTTCAGTTAGTTCCATTTTGGAACATACTGCCGGTTCTCATTCATCTTCTTCAATATTTTCATCCTGAAGCATCTTCAGATCTTCTTCAAACATATTTTTGTGAGATTCATACTCTTCAGGAACAACAGCTTTCAGGTATTGCAGATAATTCCGGTAATCTTCTTCCGCATACTCTCCGCCGAATCCACAAAGAGCGTAACTATCAAGAATATCGATGTTGCGCTCGTGCCTGAACATCAGACGATAAAGCATGGCGACGGCACTGTCTTCCTGCTGGGAACAAAGAGCATTTAAATCCCTGATCGAGTTGATAAAATCTTCCGAAAGTTCTAATTTTTTGTCATCCATTTTTCACCTTACTATTGTCACAAGACAAGTTCTTGATTTTTAAGCAATTTATCAACCAGCGGTTTGTAAGCAACTTTATCCGTGATCGTTGAAATCGTGCAGACTCTTTTTCCGGCATCTTTTGACGATGCGCCGCAGTGATAAATTTTCTCATTTTTGGTGTCAAAATCGAGAATGATGTATCTGTCATGAAAAATGCCGCCAGTTGTTTTGAAAGAGATATTAATATCTGGATATTCCTTAATAAAATCGAATAGTTCCTTCTTATGCAAGCCATGATTCAGATTATCGGAAAATATCGTGATTTTCATACTTTTCGGCACTGATTTCAGCAAAACAAGCGTTTTGAGACTGATATAGTTGTCAATCACAAAAATTGTTTTTTTGGCCTCTGCATAAATCTGCTGGTATGCAAGATCGGCTTCAACAGATTTGCCATTCAGAAAGAGAAAATCCTTTTTCATCTCATGAGAACTGAAATCTTCAATGATTTTTACAACATCATCTTTGGTCGCCATATTTTCTTTAATTTTGGCAATATCTTTTGTGTTTTCTGCAATGTTATTTGTATTCTGAGAAGTCTGAATCGCGAGATGTGCCACATCGTCATAACCGATTAGATGCTCACGCTCGATAATGTAATCCTTCATAGTTTTGAAAAGCCGGATCAGTATCTTGCTTTGTTTTATTGCCAAATCGCCATGTAGAACGGTCATCAGCATATAAATTCCCTGTTCGGTGAAAGCGTATGGAAGATATTTTACATTGCTGCCGCGTCCTGTGTTCAAGGTCGAAATTTTCGACCTTGAACATAATGATGAGATTATTTCCAATTCCTCCCAAGTCACCTGAAACTTGAAATCATCGTCAAATTTCTCAATATTATTTTTGACTTGTTCATTAAAACGCTTGGTTGTATAACCATAAATTGCAGCCAAATCAAAGTCGAGCATCACCTGTTTTCCACGAATCGTGTAAATTTTTGTTCTCAAATCATTTTCATCATGAATTATAATCTCATTTTCCATAAAAACCTCAAAAAACAAGTGAATAACCAAAATACAATTATAAATATTATCAAATCTATGTCAATAAAATTTAATATAATAATAGATTTATTCAAACAAATAAAACTTCCAAGGCAAAAAAAAGCCCCGGCGGACCGGGGCTGTAAAGTGGATCAAGCTTGAATCAACTACTTGACTTCTTCGATCTTTACGCTCTTGTCAATGTAGTGAGTATGAAGCTGTTCGTGTGCGAGATGGCTGTTCGGCTCACCGTAGTACTCTTTGTAGATCGCGATGATGTCCGGGTTCTCGTGAGACTTTCTGATCGGTTTGCCAGCGTCTTCACGATAGGTAGCTTCCATACGTTTAGCGATGATCTCGCCGTTGCCGTGATGGTAGGGCTGACCTGCGCCGCCGATGCAGCCGCCTGTGCAAGCCATGACTTCGATGAAGTGATAGCCGTTCGGGTTGCCTGCGCGGACTTCTTCCATGAGTTTGCGTGCGTTGCCGAGGCCGTAGCATACAGCGACTTTAACAGGAAGACCGTCAACGTCGATGACAGCTTCTTTGAGGCCTTCAAGACCACGGACTTCCATGAAGTCAACTTTCGGAAGGGTCTTGCCGGTATGAACTTCGTAAGCGGTACGAAGAGCAGCTTCCATAACGCCGCCTGTTGCTCCGAAGATAACAGCTGCACCTGTGGACTGTCCGAGCGGAGAATCGAAATCCTCTTCCGGAAGTTCTTTGAGGTCGATGTTGTACTGTTTGATCATGTGAGCGAGCTCGCGTGTTGTCAACGAGAAATCAACATCCTGATCTTTGCCGTTTCCGAGTTCAGGACGTGCGACTTCGCTCTTCTTAGCGAGACACGGCATGATGGAAACAACGACCATATCTTCACGTTTTACGCCGATTTTGTTAGCGAAGTAGTTCTTTGCGACTGCGCCGAACATACCCTGCGGAGATTTAGCGGTTGACGGGTAGTCAAGAAGATCCGGGAAATTCTTCTCATAGAATGTTACCCATGCCGGGCAGCATGATGTGAAGAGCGGAAGTTTGACATCCTTGTCACCAGCGAGGAATTTCTTTACACGGCCGAGGAACTCAGTTCCTTCTTCCATGATGGTAAGGTCAGCGGACCAGTCGGTATCGAATACATAGTTGAAGCCGAGTCTTCTCAAAGCTGCAGCCATTTTGCCGGTAACGATCGTTCCGGGTTCCATGCCGAACTCTTCGCCGAGAGCGACTCTGACTGCCGGAGCTGTCTGAACGACAACTGTCTTGGTCGGGTCGTTGAGAGCTTTTACTACATCGCCGATGTTGTCAACGAGTGTAAGAGCACCTACCGGGCAAACCTGAACGCACTGTCCGCAGTTTACACATGAGGATTCGCCGAGAGCAGCTTCGAATGCCGGAGCAACGACTGCCGGGAAACCGCGGTGAACAGCCGAAAGAGCACCGACGCTCTGGATGTTCGAGCACATCGATTCGCAGCGGCGGCACATGATGCATTTGTCTACATCACGGTAAACCGAAAGGGTGCTGTCCTTTTTGTATGTCGACTGGATGCCTTTGAACGGGATCTCGCGGATGCCGAGTGTTGCTGCGAGGCTCTGGAGTTCGCAGTCACCCGATTTCGCGCACTGGAGACAATCATTCGGATGGTCGGAAAGAAGAAGTTCTACGATTGTCTTTCTTGCGTTGAGAACTCTTGCGGATGTCGTTTTGATGACCATACCGTCTCTAACGTCCGTAGCACAAGCGGGAACGAGGTTTCCTTTTCCGCCTTCCATTTCGACGACACAGACACGGCAGGAAGCGGGCTTGTTTACAAAGTTGATCGGTTTAAGATTCATGTGGCAGAGCGTCGGGATTTTGATGCCGTTTCTTTTTGCGGCTTCAAGAACCGTTATTCCGTTCTCGACTTCGTAAACTCTACCGTCGATTGTAATTTTTATCATATCCATGTGTTTCTCCTTTGCCTACTGTTTGCTAATTGCGCCAAATTTACATGTATCGATGCAGGTTCCGCATTTGATACATTTTTCCTGGTCGATCGTCTGAGGCTGTTTTACAACGCCGGTAATTGCGTTGACCGGGCATTTTCTTGCGCATGCCGTGCAGCCTATGCACTTCTCAGGATTGATGACATAGCTGAGAAGGTCTTTGCACTGTCCAGCCGGGCATTTTTTGTCTTTTACGTGAGCAAGATACTCATCGTAGAAGTTGTCAAGAGTCGAGATAACAGGGTTCGGAGCCGTCTGGCCAAGTCCGCAGAGAGCGGTGTCTTTGATGACGTTTGCAAGATTCTTGAGGGTATCAAGATCTTCCATAGTTCCGTTGCCTTTGATTATCTTGTCGAGGATCTCGTTCATTCTCTTGTTGCCGACACGGCACGGAGTGCATTTGCCGCAGGATTCGTCGACTGTGAAGTCGAGGTAGAATTTTGCGATCGAAACCATGCAGTTGTCTTCGTCCATGACGATCATACCGCCGGAACCCATGATCGATTTAGCCGCAGCAAGGCTCTCGTAGTCAACCGGAGTGTCAAGGTGTTTTTCTGTCAGGCAGCCGCCCGAAGGTCCGCCGGTCTGAACAGCTTTGAATTTTTTGCCGCCTTTGATTCCGCCGCCGATTTCATAAATGATCTCGCGGAGAGTCGTTCCCATCGGAACTTCGATAAGACCGACGTTGTTGATCTTGCCGGCAAGCGCGAAAACCTTCGTACCTTTCGATTTTTCGGTTCCGATCTTGCTGAACCAGTCAGCGCCCTTGAGGTAGATGACAGGAACGTTAGCGAAAGTTTCGACGTTGTTTACGTTGGAGGGCATTCCGTTGTAGCCTTTTACAGCCGGGAACGGAGGTTTGATCGTCGGTTCGCCTCTCTGGCCTTCCATCGAGTGGATAAGAGCTGTTTCTTCGCCGCATACGAATGCGCCTGCGCCGTATCTGAGCTCGATGTCGAACTCGAAACCGGTTCCCATGATGTCTTTGCCGAGAAGACCGTATTCACGAGCCTGGTCGATAGCGATCTGAAGTCTTCTGATTGCAAGCGGATATTCAGCTCTGATGTAAACAAGACCTTTCGTTGCGCCGATGCAGTATCCGCAGATAGCCATAGCTTCGATGATCGAGTGCGGGTCACCTTCGAGTATCGATCTGTCCATGAATGCACCCGGGTCACCTTCGTCAGCGTTGCAGATGACGTATTTCTGTTCAGCGTTCGGAACGAGTGTTCTTGCAAGTTCCCATTTTTTGCCGGTCGGGAAGCCTGCGCCGCCTCTGCCGCGGAGACCTGACTTTTTCATTTCTTCGATAGCCTGTTCCGGAGTCATTTCGGAAAGGACTTTACCGAGAGCAGCGTAACCGTCTCTTGCGATGTATTCACGGATGTCTTCGGGGTTGATGAAACCGCAGTTTCTAAGAGCGACTCTCATCTGTTTCTTGTAGAAACCCATGTGTTTCGAGTCGGAAATGTGAGCGTTTGCTTTCGGGTCGGTGTAGAGAAGTCTCTCGACCTTTCTACCTTTAATAATATGTTCGTTGATGATGTTCTCGACATCTTCTTCCTTGACCTGAACGTAGAAGGTGTTGTCGGGAAGTATTTTAACGATGGGGCCTTTCTCGCAGAAGCCGAAGCAGCCTGTGGTGATGACCTGTACATCGTTGATGTTCTTTTCTTTAAGAACGGCTTCGAATTTTCTTACTATGCCTGCGCTGTTCGAAGCTTTGCAGCCTGTACCGCCGCAGCAGAGAATATGAAATCTGTAATGTGTCATGCTCAAACTCCCTTATTTAACCGTTTCGTAATTAACCGGGATGATACCTTCTACGAGCTCGCCGTTCTTGATGTATTTTTCAAGAATTTCGCTAGCTTTTTCGACATTTACATGACCGAAAACGATAGGATCTTTGCCGGGAAGTTTAACTTCGATCGTCGGTTCTGCATAGCAGTATCCCATGCAGCCTGTCTGGGTTACAACCGCCTTGATTCCCTGTTTGTCGAGTTCTTCAAGGTAGAAATCCATAACTTCTTTTGCGCCGCTTGCGATTCCGCATGTAGCCATAGCGACTTTGATCTGGATAAGGGAATCGACATTGTCTCCGTTCTCTCTGAGAGAAACGGTGTTTTTGAATTCCGAGCTCATTTTTTTGAGATCAGCAAGTGATTTTACTGCCATTTTACCCTCCTACTTTCTGTATTCGTCAAGGATTGCTTTAACCTGATTCGGCGTTACGCGCGGATAAACTTTTTCGCCGATCAAAATAACCGGAGCGAGACCGCATGCGCCGACACATCTGAGGCAGTCAAGCGAGAAAAGACCGTCCGGGGTAACTTCGCCGGGCTTGATGCCAAGAATTCTTTCGACTTCGTGAAGGATGCCTTCTGCGCCTCTGACGTAGCAAGCCGTTCCAAGGCAGATCGAAATCGGGTGTTTTCCCTTCGGAACCATTGTGAAGAACGAGTAGAATGAAACTACACCGTAAACTTTTGCGACCGGAACTTTAAGCTCTTCCGCAATGACCATCTGGACTTCTGCCGGAAGGTAACCGATCTTTTCCTGAGTCTTTTTAAGGACATTGATAAGCTGTCCTTTCTCGTAATTGAAAGATGCGCAAACTTCTTTGATTTCTTTCAAATACTGAGAATTGATTTTAATCGTTGCCATACTAACAAGCCTCCTTGTCTGAAAATAAAGAAACTCTCAATTACTAATAAACCGCGGCGAAACATACAACAATAAAAGGGCGGCTGTCAACTTTAATTTTAAAAAATAATTTTGGTAATGAAATCAGCAAATTGCCGCGCTTTCGACGTCACGTCGTTACGGCGTTTCGTCGTTACGGCGACACGCGCGGCAAAAGACCTTAATCGACCCCGATGTCTTTGAGATTTTCGTTGATCATTCCGATGAGATAGTTGATGACTTCGGGGCTCTGGATCGGCATTCCGTCAAGAGCCTCGTTGACTTCGTCGGTATCGAAAACGTAGCTTTTTCCGTTTTTGGTGTGGGTGTAGACAAAGCGGATCTCGGGATTTGAAGCGACTGTCTGGACAAAAACCGCGGCGACGCTTCCCAGTATCGGCCTGTCGATGTGGTCGTGCTGCATCGTCGCCTTGATCACCGTGCCTACTCCGACTTCGGAAGTGATCTCAAGGTGTCCGCCACTCTGCTCCGCCGTGTGTTTGAAAAGAGGAACGCCCAGACCGACTTTGCGGGTCGTGCGGCTTGTCGTGAAGGGATCCGTCACCTTTGCCAGAAGTTCCGGCGACATCCCGCAGCCGTCGTCCTTGATTTCTATCGAATAGACATTTTTCACAGTGTCCTCGAAAATGTTGAGGTCGATCCTCTTCGCCTTTGCGCGGGTCGAATTCTGAAGAATATCGAGAATATGCAGCGCAAGTTCCTTCATTTTGTGATAACCCTCCTTCCGTTTTCGCCGTGAAGCGCCATTTTTATTTCGGCGAAACTTCTTTTTTCGATTTCAAAAACAGACGCGATCTTTCCGACATCGCCAGGAATGTGGGCATCGCTCGCCGTCGTGATGTTGAAACCCTTCACGAACGGATTTTCGGCGAGGAATTTCTCTCTTGTGATGTGCCTCGAGATCTCGACCGCGTCAGGTTTCAGATCCGGCGGAATGAAACCGAGCTGCCCGAGAAGGCTGTTCACGGTCTTGTTGATGTGCGCCGGAATGAAGATCCCGCCGAGCGAGTGGACGAACTTTTCCGCTGCCTCGATATCCTGGTCGATTGCGGCGATAAGAAGATTTTCCTCTTCGTAAATTATCTCCTCAGCCTCGTTCACAACGACCTGGTATCCCATTTTTTCGGGATTGTTCGGCACTTTTATCAGATGCTCGTCGAGATAATTCTGGAAAACCGCAAGTTTTTCGTCGTCTTCCATGAATGCAAGGCAGTGGATTTCCTCTTTCGTGTTGATCTCGGCGCCGCAGAGAACGAAAATTCCGTATTTTTTCGCCATATCGCGGATGATCGTCGACTGCCTCGTCGAATTGTGGTCGGCTATCCCGATGATGTCGAGAGCCTTTTCCGCAGCCGCTTCGAGGATCGCCGCAGGGCTCATTTCAAGCGAGCCGCACGGGGAAAGCAGCGTGTGGATGTGAAGATCCGCCCGGTACTGGTTCATCGTTTTACTTTATAAGTTCGTAAATTTTACCTGAAATCGTGAAAGCGTTCTCTTTTGTGCCGAGAACAGCGATCCCCTCGTCCTCAGCCGATTCGAGCATCTCGGGTTCCGGACTAATCCCTTTGACCAGAACGACTGCCGCAAGCTCTTTGAGAGAAGCTATCGCCGTGACGTTTTTATGCGATTGTACCGTGACCAGAACGTTTCCGTCCTTCGCCGTTCCCATTACGTCGCTGAGCAAATCACCCGTGTAACCGCCCGAAATTTCCTTTTCCAGATCGCCTTTTTCGGTAAAAACTTTGAGATCCAGTTTTTCAACAAGTTCCTTAACTTTCATATTTCACTCCGTCAAAAATCAAAAAAACCGCGCTATGATACGGAAAAATTTTTATTTTTCAATTGATTTCAAGCCTTGTTTTCACTCGATTGTAGGCTTGTAGAAGTCAAAATGGATATATTTTTTGTCAACACTTTTGCGTACGGCCATTCCCGGGTCGGTTTTGATGTAGATTTTCAGCACGCCGTTGACTTTCTGCGGATAAATGTAGGTGACCTCCGCTTTGAAAGCCCTCGTGTCGATGATGTTAAGGAGATACTGCGGAATTTTTGCAAAATTGTGGACATCGATGACAAATCCGCCTTTGATTTCCCTGAACTGATAGTCAACTTCGCCGTCGAGCTCCATTGTTACACGGCTGAACTCGGGGAATTTCCTGAAGAAAAGATTTTTGAGTCTCCCCTTTTTCGCAAGTTTTGTCACTGGAAGTTCAGGCAGTTTTTCTGCCAAAGTCGGCTCTTTTCCGGCTTTTGTCACCTTGAGCTGCTTTATTTCGCCGTCTTCCGCTTTCACAGCCTTGACCTGCTGCGCAGCAAGACGTTTTTCCTCAGCTATGCGCTTCTCTTCCTCGGCCTTTTGTAGCTCAGCAAGACGTTTTTCCTCAGCCAAACGCTTTTCTTCGGCTATACGTCTTTCTTCTTCAGCTTTTTTAAGCTCAGCAATTCGTTTTTCCTCAGCCAAACGCTTTTCTTCGGCTATGCGTTTTTCTTCCTCGGCCTTTTGGAGCTCAGCAAGGCGTTTTTCCTCGGCGAGCCGCTTTTCTTCAGCTATGCGTCTTTCTTCCTCGGCTTTTTTAAGTTCCGCAATTCGTTTTTCCTCATCTTCGAGCTCTTTCATAAGAGCGCCGACGAGTTCTGCCTCTTTTTCCGCTTTGATCCGGCGCTTTTCCTCGGCTATCCGTCTTTCTTCCTCTGCTTTTTTAAGCTCCGCAATTCGTTTTTCCTCAGCTATCCGATTTTCTTCTGCTATCCGTCTTTCTTCTTCAGCTTTTTTAAGCTCCGCGAGACGTTTTTCTTCCGCTATCCGCTTTTCCTCGGCTATCCGTCTTTCTTCCTCGGCTTTTTTAAGCTCCGCAAGACGCTTTTCTTCGGCTATGCGCTTTTCTTCCTCGGCTTTTTTGAGTTCCGCAATTCGTTTTTCCTCAGCTATCCGATTTTCTTCGATTTCCCGCTCTTTTTCAGCCTGTGCAAGACGTTCCGCATCTCTTTTTTCCGCAAATTTCGCTATAATCGTGTCGAAATTGCCGTCATCGAGAAAAACCGAACGGCTGAACGCAATTACTATCGTCCCTTTGCGGTTGAAAAAAGTGTACTGAGCTCCTGGTTCAACAAAAAAGATAAAACGGGTCATTCCGCCTGAAACATTCTTTTCAACAGATTTTACTATTGCCGGAAGCGAAGGAAAATCAGCGTTGTCGAAAGAGCCGTTCGCCTCGAAAACTATTCTGTCAGGGTTGCTCAGACGATACGAGGAAAAAGTCGGATTTTCATCGGCGCTTTCCAGCATAACGTAAAAATTGTCGCTGTCCTCAAGTGTCTGCAACGAGAACAGAAAGAAAAATGCAAGAAAGAGAGTCATAATTCAGAAAGATATTTGTGTCTAAGTCTAATCGCCGGAATTGTTGGGAGTGTTCGTTGTATCCCATTCGACAATTTTGGCTGCAATGCATTTGCCGGATGGAATAAGTGTGAAATCGGACATATGTTCATTTGTTTCGGCCTCTTTCAGAATAAGATTTCTTATGCGGCCGCTCGTTCTGTTTATACCGTCGACATCCTTGACTTCGGTTATCGTCAAAGTTCCGTGAGTCTGGAAATAGTACTCTTTTGCAGCCCCCAATTCTGCATCGACCCAGACCAAAACGCACTGTTCACAGTTCATATAAGTTTCGTTAAGACCTGTTCCGAGTTCGTAAGTTCCTTTCTGAATTTCACCCATCAGTAGAATTTTAATAATATCAATTGTGCTGTCGCCCAGTGACGGACTTAAATAACCGTTTATCTCATCGGCGTAAGCACCACCCATTGTTATTTCGGGAACTTCTATCATCGTGCAGCCTTCAGCATTCTGCTCAAATTCAGGATCGCTTTCTGTGTCAGTGTTGTCATCAGCGGTATCTGTATCGTCTGCAGTATCTGTATCGTCCGGTGCCGAATCAGGATTTTCAGGTGTTGTATCATTATCTTCCGCCGGTTCAGAATCTGTCTGGTCATTGTCGTTTGCTGTGTCGCCGGTATCGCTGTCATCTTCGTCTGAAACAGCGTCTGCGCTGCTATCGGTCTCGTCTTCTTCATTTGAACTGCCGCACGAAACAATGAAAAATACCGTTACAACCAGAGCAACAAAAATGAATCTTCCAATAAAATTGTTACTTTTCATCGACCAAAGCTCCTTTTATTTCGTTAGCTGTTTTTTTGATATTTTCAAGAACATTTTCTGCAAGAGGGTCAAGAGTGATAACGCGGACTTTCGTTTCTTCAGCCACCGATTTTATGACTGAATCGGGGATCTGAGCCTGCATAAATACGGCTTTCGCGTTGTTTTTCTTTATAAAATCTACAACTTTCGCCATGTCGACCGCGCCCGGCTCCTTTCCTTCGACTTCAAGCGGGAGCTGTTTGAGGCCGAATCTTTCCGCAAAGTATCCGAAAGCGGGGTGGTGAACTACGAAACTCTTTCCTTCAACATCTTTGAGCTGAGCTGCAACTTCGTCGTTGACCTTTTTGATCTCAGCTTTCAAAGCTTCGCCGTTTTCACGGTAGAATGCCGCATTGTCGGGATCTGCTGCCGAAAGTTCCGTAACAGTGTTGTCGGTCATAACGATAAGGTTCATAGGATCGAACCACACATGCGGATCATGCATTCCGTGGTGATGTCCGCAGCAGCCTTTTCCGTTGAGACAGTCGCATCCGCCATGTTTTTTGCAGCACTCTTTGTCGCCTTTGCAGGGACATTCCTTGCCGCCGCACTTAGGACAGCCTTTACCTTCTTTGCAGTCGCATCTCTTGCCGTCTTTGCATCCGCATCCGCACTTTTCACAGCCTTCGCAGCCTTTTTCACCGTGATGCTCTTTGTGGTGCGGACAACCTTCGTGCATCCCTTCGTGGTGATGATGCTCATGTTTCGGTTCTTCCGCTTTCGGAGCGTCGAATCCCGGAAGCGCACACGCATCTTCGCCGCATTCTTCTTTTTCAAGTTTTTCACCGTGCTTGCATCCGCATTCCCTGCCTTCCTTGCATCCGCATTTGCAGTCTGCACATGCTTCGGCACAGCCTTTGTCGCAGTGATGATGAGGATGAAAATGTCCTTCCATTTTGCGGAAATTTATTCCTTTCGCCATATCGGCAAAACGGATGTTTTTGTAGTCAGCGTCGAAGGGGACTCCGATTTTGAGGTAAAGTGCGGAATCTTTGAGGTCAGCCATCTTTTTCGGGCCCGGTTCATAAGTTTCAGGCGTGCTTGACGGCTCCATCATCGTGTTTACTCTGACTTTGTCCTTGCCGACCGTTTTGACTATGAAAGCCTGCGGCGGAATACTGACAGTTACATTGAGAATGTCCCGTTTTTTTGCCGCGGTACTGGCCTCGCTACTGGCTGCGCTGTCCTTGGAAGCGGTTTTTTCACCGCAGGAAACCAGCACAAAAAGAGCCAGAAACAGAACAAAAATTTTCATGATTTTTTTCATGAGACATTCTCCCTTAAAAAATTAAACCTCGCAAATATCCATGATCTGCCTTGTGACAGATTCAAACTCTTTTGCTGCCGGATTGCTGTCGGCCGCGTAGACAAAAGGAAGTCCGCAGTCGCCCGATTCGCCGATAGCCGGATCGAACGGGATTTTCCCGAGCAGTTTGATGTTGTATTTTTCTGCGATCTGCGTTCCTGCACCGGTTTTAAAAATCTGCGTGACTTTGCCGCAGTGAGGGCAGATAAAACCGCTCATGTTCTCGACTATTCCGAGAATTTTTATGTGCGCTTTTTCGCAGAAGTTGACCGATTTTCTGACATCGGCAGCGGCGACTTCCTGAGGAGTCGTGACTAAAACCGCGCCGGTGAGATCGTCAACCGTGTTGATGAGCGAAAGAAGCTCGTCGCCTGTTCCGGGAGGCGAATCGATTACGAGATAATCAAGGGTTCCCCAGTCGACATCCTTGAAAAACTGCTGGATCATTCCGTGCTTTATCGGGCCTCTCCAGATTATCGCGTCGTCGGAATCCTGAAGGAAAAAGCCGACTGACATTATTTTGAGCGCGCCGAAAGTAACCGGCACAAGCTTATTGTTTTCATTGACATTGATTTTGCCGTCCTTCATGCCGAACATAGTCGGAATGCTCGGTCCGTGCAGGTCGATATCGAGAAGACCGGTAGTTTTGCCTTCCAAAGCGAGCTTCATCGCCAGGTTTACCGCGACAGAACTTTTGCCGACACCGCCCTTGCCCGACATGACAAGGATTTTGTTTTTGATTTTACAGAGATTTTTCTTTATCTCCTGTCTTGCAAGAAACTGCTCGTCGTTTTCATTTGCCATTTTCTTTTTAGCGCTGCATGTCGTGCTCGTGCAGCCTTCGCAGGAAGAGTGGTCAGTCATTTTCACCTCCAATCAACTAAAAACGGGCAATAATAAGGATTATTTCAGATTTTACAACTACTTTGACAAAAATATTTACTATTTCAAGAGAGTTCTTATAGCATAGCTTGCAAGCATGAGTCCTGCAGCCTGCGGAACAAAGACGGTCGAACCCTGCGTTTTGCGGATTCTGCCAGTTCCGTCAGAATTCTCCTCGTCCGGTTCAACAGGATCACACGGGATTTCGCGGCTGAAAACAACCGGAAAATGTCCTTTACAGCCGCGGTTTCTCAGTCTTTTGCGGACAAATTTCGCAAGAGAGCAGACATCGGTTTTCCAGATATCGGCAAATTCAAGTTTTTCGGGCATAAATCTGCCGCCGGTTCCCATCGACGAAATAAAGCTCTGCCCGCTTTCCAGAAGTGCGATTATAAGATTTACTTTCGGATTCAGACTGTCGATCGCGTCAATGTGAAAATCGGCTTCACGCACCATAAGTCCGGCATCGCTTCCGTGCATAAAATCTGAATAAAGTTCAAGTTTAATATCAGGATTTATCTCTTTTGCCGCCGCCGCGAAAGCATCAGTCTTTTTCATTCCGACAGTTGAATTGAAACCGAAAATCAGCCGGTTCAGGTTCGATTCATTCACCGTGTCGAAATCGGTAGCAATTATTTTGCCGACACCGCTTCTGACAAGTGCCATCGCAGCGGCTGCGCCTACTCCGCCGAGACCATAGACCGCAACAGTAGAATTTTTGAGTTTTTCAGCTTTCTCTGCACCGAAAATGATCTCGTTTCTTTCCGAAAAAGACATTATTTACCGAACCACTTTTTGATTTTTTCGAGATAGTCTTTCAAACTCGGACGTTCCTTGATCTCTTTTTCGAACTCTTTGAGCTTCTGAATTGCCTCTTTGTGGGCGTCGGAAAGGTTTTTCGGAACTTCGAGCTTGAAAATTACATAGAGAACACCTTTTCCGCGGCCGTGAACATCGGGGAAACCTTTGTCTTTGAGCCGCATCTTCGTGTTGGGCTGTGTCCCAGCCGGAACAGTCATCTCTACAGTGCCGTCCATCGTCGGGACATCGATTTTGTCACCGAGTGCAGCCTGCGAGTAAGTTATCGGGATCTCTACAAAAATATCGTTCCCTTCACGGATGAAGAGGTCGTCGTTCTTGACTCTGACTTCGACATATACATCACCTCTCGGGCCGCCGTTAAGGCCGGAATTGCCTTCTCCTGCGACACGGATCTGCATTCCGTCGGCGATACCAGCCGGAACTTTGACCTCGACCTTCTTGGTTTCTTTGAGGAATCCGGTTCCGCGGCAGTGGGTACACGGTTTTTCGATGATCGTCCCTTCGCCGTGACATGTCGGGCATGTCTGCGAAATAGAGAAGAATCCGTTTCCGCTTCTGACTTGTCCGCTTCCTTTGCAGGTGGGGCACGGTTTTCTCGAACTTCCGGCTTCTGCTCCTGTTCCGTTGCAGAACTGACATGTCGAAGAGCGGTTGAACGAGATCTCTTTCGAAGTTCCGGTGTAAGATTCCTTGAAAGTTACGATGATCTTTGTGATCAGGTCAGTCCCCTGCTGCGGCATGTTCCTTGCTCGGCCTCTTCCGCCGCCTCCACCGCCGAACATACTGTCGAAAATATCTCCCAGATTGCTGAAACCGCCGCCGAAACCAGCATTTTTGAACATTTCGGAGAAATCGGCTCCGTCCATACCGGCACCGCCTTTCAGCCCGTCTTCACCGTACTGGTCGTAGATCTGACGCTTTTCGGGGTTTGAGAGAACTTCGTAGGCTTCGTTCACCTTTTTGAACTTTTCTTCAGCTTCTTTATCGCCGGGATTTCTGTCGGGATGATATTTCATCGCCATTTTTTTGTATGCTTTCTTGATTTCCTCGGGCGCAGCGGTTTTTGCAACACCGAGCAATTCGTAATAATCCTGCTTGCCAGCCATAAACTATCTCCTCATCCCGTTATAAAAAGAGAGCCGGGCAAAAGCCCGGCCTTAAAAAAGCGCCGCCATCCTTATTTCTTTTCGGTGAAGTCGGCGTCAACTACATCGTCATTCTGGTTCGGGTTGTATTCACCTGGGTTCGGGGCACCCTGAGCACCGCCTGCGCCGCCCATTCCGTCCATCGGGTTAGCACCGTTTGCCGAAGCCGATTTGTAGATGACTTCTGCAAGTTTGTACGCAGCCTGGTTGAGCTCGTTGATGGCGTTTTCGATCCTGGTCGCATCATCCGAAGCCGTCGCATCGCGAAGTGCCTGCAGTTTCGTTTCGATAGCAGCTTTGTCGTCAGCAGTTACTTTGTCGCCGTATTCTTTGAGCGATTTTTCAGTCGTATAGATCAGCTGTTCCGCATTGTTTTTGGTCTCGATGAGTTTCTTTCTCTTCTCATCTTCCTCTTTGTTCTTCTCGGCTTCGTTGACCATTCTCTCGATCTCTTCATCGGAAAGTCCGCTTCCCGCCTTAATGACGATCTTGTTCTCTTTGTTCGTGCCAAGGTCTTTCGCGCTGACGTTGAGAATACCGTTGGCATCGATATCGAAACTTACTTCGATTTTCGGAATACCTCTAGGAGCCGGCGGAATGTCCTTCAGTTCGAATTCGCCCAGAAGTTTGTTCTGGTTGGCAATAGTTCTTTCGCCCTGGAAAACCCTGATCTGAACGCCCGGCTGATTGTCGACAGCGGTCGAGAAAATCTCTGTTTTCTTGGTCGGGATCGTGGTGTTTCTCGGGATAAGTTTTGTGAAAACACCGCCCAGAGTTTCGATTCCGAGTGAAAGCGGGGTTACGTCGAGAAGAAGGATATCCTTTACATCGCCTTTCAGAACGCCGCCCTGAATTGCCGCACCGATTGCAACGACTTCATCAGGGTTGACACCTTTGTGGAGCTCTTTCTGGAAGAACTCTTTTACAAGTCTCTGGACTATCGGCATTCTTGTCATACCGCCGACCATAATGACTTCATCGATATCGTTGACTGTAAGTTTCGCATCAGCAAGAACCTTTCTGCACGGCTCAAGAGTCTTTCTAGCCAAATCTTCGACAAGGCTTTCAAGTTTAGCTCTCGACATCGTGATGTTGAGGTGTTTCGGGCCGGTAGCATCAGCCGTGATGAACGGAAGGTTGATGTTTGTTTCCATTGTCGAAGAAAGCTCGTGTTTTGCTTTCTCAGCCGCTTCTTTAAGTCTCTGAAGCGCCATTGGGTCGTTCGAAAGGTCGATTCCCTGATCTTTCTTGAATTCGCTTACAAGGAACTCAATGATTCTCTGGTCGAAGTCTTCGCCACCCAGGAATGTATCACCGTTTGTCGAAAGAACTTCGAAAACGCCGTCGCCGAGTTCAAGGATTGAAATATCGAATGTTCCGCCGCCGAGGTCGTAAACCGCGATTTTCATATCCTTTCCTTTGTTGTCGACACCGTATGCAAGCGCTGCAGCGGTAGGCTCGTTTATGATACGGAGAACATTAAGTCCAGCGATCTTGCCGGCATCTTTCGTAGCCTGTCTCTGAGAGTCGTTGAAGTAAGCAGGAACCGTGATGACTGCATCGGTTACTTTTTCGCCCAGGTACTCTTCAGCGGTCTCTTTCATTTTGCTGAGAACCATAGCCGAGATCTGCTGCGGGCTGTATTCTTTGTCTTCGATTTTTACCCACGCATCGCCGTTTGCAGCCTTGATGATCTGAAACGGAACGACCGATTTCATCTTCATGACTTCGGCAGCCTCATACTTTCTTCCGATAAGTCTTTTGATCGAGTAAAGGGTTCTCTGCGGGTTCGTGATGGACTGTCTTTTTGCAAGCTGTCCGACCAGTCTCTCGCCTTTGTCAGTGAATGCTACGATACTCGGAGTGGTTCTTGAACCTTCCGAATTTGCGATGACCTTAGGCTCTCCGCCTTCCATGATACTTACGCAGCTGTTGGTCGTACCAAGGTCAATACCGATAACTTTTCCCATAGTTTCCTCCAATTATAATGTTAATAATTACCGTTTTCTTCAATATTTTCATTTTCCGGCTTTTCCGCAGTTTCTTCAACTGTTTCCGCCGGAGTTTCATCCGAATTTTCTTCTATCTTTGCTTCAGCTTTTTCTTCAGTTTCGGCAGGTTTCGTCGCCGGAATACCGCTTGCAACTACGACCATCGCCGGACGGATCACTCTGTCGTGCAGTTTGTAGCACTTTACATACTCAGCAACGATCTCGTTCGCCTCTTTTCCGTCAACGTTTATCATGCTCATCGCCTGATGGATCGAAGGATCGAACTTCTCGCCGATGCTGCTGATGCAGACGAGACCGTGTTTGTTGCAGATATTCTCGAACTTTGAAGCCAGATGTTTTATTCCCTGGATGAAAGGATCTTTTTCAGCTTCCTCATTCTTCGGAATAAACTCCATCGCCTTGTCGAAATCGTCCTTTACAGTTATGAAATCCTTGAAGAAATCCTCAACCGCGAATTTGATTTTCGAGCGGAACTCGTTTTCGATTCTCGTTTTCTGGTTTCTGTTCTCGGCAACAAGCGATTTTACACTTGTCTCGAGTTCTGCGATTTTATCATCCTTCAGCTTGAGCTGTTCCTCGACTTTAGCGACCTTTTCCTCAAGTTCTTTCACGAGTTTGTGATCTTTTTCCTTACCGCCGAACTTGTTGAAGAAGTGTTTTTTCTTCGCTTTTTCGGTTTCACCGCCGAGCTGGTCGGCCAGAGCCTGAAGATCATTTCCGCCGTCGGCAAGATTTTCGTCGATTTCAATCGCGCCTTCTGCGTTTCTCAAATCTTCACTGTATCTTTTTTCTTCCTCAGTCATAACTCCTCCAAAAGCCAACTGCCTGAAATCATTAGAATCTTCAATCAAGCAACATCCAAAGCGCACTCTTATATAAGAACGGTTTTTGCAAAGTCAACACTCAAAAATCAAAAAAATTTTCAGAGAAGCGATTTCTTGCCAAAATCTGGCTACTCAATAAAATACCGCCGTTTATTGTTTAACTTAAAGGAGAGAAAAATGGAAAACACCGCACCGGTAATCATCAAAGGAGAGTACAAAGGTTCGCTCCGCAACGAAATGACCCACCTCAAATCGAACAACACCATTATGACCGACGCTCCGACCGACAACCACGGCAAAGGAGAGGCTTTCTCCCCGACCGACACAGTCTGCGGAGCACTGGCTGCGTGCATGATGACGATCATGGGCATCACCGCTCAGGCTCACGACTTCAATGTTGACGGCACGAAATACGAAATCAAAAAGACTATGGCTCAGAATCCGCGCCGCATAGGACAAATCGACATCGCCTTCACCTTCCCGAAACACGACTACACCGAAAAACAGAAGGAAATGCTCAAAAAAGCAGCTGACACCTGCCCAGTTGCTCAGACACTCAGCAAAGAAGTTATCGTAAATATCTCAATGAATTTCTAACCGGAATCACTTTCCAGCACACTTGCATGGTATAGTGGTCAAGCATTTCTGAACAGAAAAATATATGTAAAAAACAGCGGTCGTCTTTTGATTTTCTCAATTATTTTAGCCATGGATCCACCTCCGGCTGGGCAAATCCTTTTTGTTGCCACTTTTCATAAGTCGTAGCATCGTAACCGTATTCAGCATTTGCCGGAACATGTGGGTTCCTGTAAATCATTGGTCGTCCCGAACCATTATTTCCGTCAAACAAGATAGTTTTCAATGGGTCTTTGTTCACATAGTAGGGATTTTTGTAAATCATTATGGCTCCATTGGGTCTCCGTCCGTTAAATCAATTATTTTAGGCTTGTTCATCCTTTCTTCAATGAAATTCTTAATATAAAGCAGATCTTCTGTTTTGCCTTTAACATAAATTTGAGTTTGTTTATATCCCTTTATATCATTAAGTTTATCAGTATAATTAACAAGTAGAAGATTTTTTCCCAGAAGTTTTTCCATTTTAACAAAATGAATATCTTCCAACATTATTTCCGGAGCATTTTTTGTAGTGTAATCCATTGCAAGAACAAGACTGTCTGCAAATAAAAAAATGGTGCACAAATCACCAAAATTGCGCGCAATAACTAACCTTGCTACAACTTTATCATCACCGGCAATAAGTTCACAATCAATTTTTTTAATCCAACCTTTTCTTGCCTCAAGTTCTTTAACATGTTTTTCAATTCTTGTATTAACAATGAATTCAACAATGAATACCACGAATAAAAATACAAGCCAAAATATTATTATGCAAATACTTACCATGATGGGTCAACCTCCGGCTGAATAAACCCGCTTTGCTGCCATTTTTCATAAGTCGTTGAGTCATAACCGTAACTTGCTCCAGGAACAAAGGGATTCCTATAAATCATGGGCTTGCCAGAGCCGTTATCTCCATCAAAAAGAATGGTTTTCAAAGGATCCTTATTAACATAATACGGATTATGATAAATTTTAACTGCTCCGTTTGGACCAGTGCTGTTGTAATTACTTTTTCTCTTTTGCATTGCCTTGGCTTTTTGTTTCCACCATTATTTTCTGACATCCTTCAGCGTTGAAAAATTTATCCCCCCTTCCTGTCAACGATATCAAGTACAATCCTTTTGCAGAATTCGGATAATCTTTAAGTTCTGAATAGGAGAAAACATATTTTATGCCGACTCTTTCAATAAGAACTTTGTTACCGTCAACTTTGTAATCGACTGTTGATAAATAGGTTACTTCTCCGCCGTTGTCGGAATCTTCCGACCAGAATTCATGGAAAATAAATTTGGCTTTTTTATTGCTTAGAAAAATGATTTTTGTGTAAAGTTCGCCTTCACAGATACTTTGAAAAGTTTTTCCAGACAAATAAAAATTGTGTTGTTTTTCTGTTTTTTCTTTCCCAAAAACAGAGAACGAAATCAAAACAACGATCATAAAAAAGAAAAGTTTTTTCATGTTGTCCTCCTAATACCAATACGGATCCACATTAGTCTGAGGGAATCCAGATTGTTGAAATTTTTCGTATGTTGTCGAATCATATCCGTATTCTGTACCTGGAACAAAGGGATTGCGGTAAATCATGGGCTTACCAGAACCGTTATTGCCATCAAACAAGATAGTTTTTAATGGGTCTTTGTTCACATAGTACGGATTTTTGTAAATCATTATTGCACCATTGGGACCAGTACTATTATCAATGAAAACTGGAGGTTGTTCATTTTCACCGCGCTTCAGCATTTTAGCCAAAATATTATTCATTAAGACTTTTTGTATGGCATCTGAAGTGTCTTCATAAGGATCTGAAGGATACTTTTCTGTAAAAGAGGCACCTTCAGGTGTTTGCGTACAATCTCCTTGGCATTTTATTATTGTTCCATCAGGTCCAACGGTTACTTTATCACCGTTGGCAAGAGTATATGTTCGAGAACCATCAGAATTTTGAACCATGTGAATCCAATTAACAACTCTCGAAAAATCAGCAGTAGCACCGTCTTCGGGATCTGCACTGGCTTGTATTCCTGTTTGTGGAGCTGCAGTTTTTACCCCACTCTTGTTATGTTGTTCTACGTCGCTGTTTGATGGTTTTTCAGCTGTTCGCCAGCCGACATGAACAACATGGCCAATAGCTCCTTCTGAAGGGCCTTTCTGAATCCCATTTTCTCCCACTATGGGAGGATATTTTCCTTTCATGTTAGCCTTATCTTCTACAATTATCTGAAAACGTTTACTCCCGACAAATCCGTTGCCATATCTTTCATTTAGCTTATCTCTTAAAATTCTTGCAAAATTTAATTTTATTTGAGTCGGATTTGCTACATTTCTAAAATTGACATCAACAGCTCCACCCCAATTATGCGCAGAACCATCATTTCTGTCTCTTTTCCCTGAAGATATTGGAGCTTCTTCCTGAGAATTTGTTGCTTCCATATATGCTTCATCAACAAGCTCTTCCAAATCTTTTGTTTTTTGTAATAATCCTTCCAATTTCGCATTATCTATTGCTCTCCACAGCCCCGTCGGATCGTTCGCTTCAATAACCATTCCGGCGACATAGGCGAAGCCGTTGCCGAGGTTATTGGCATCTCCCCAGATTCCTATTGGGTCTTGATTGATGAAACGGTGCATATCGATGTGGTAATAACGGTTGCGCATCCAGTAGAGATTGGTTTCGGGTTCATAGAGTGAGCCGCCCCACAAGAACGGCGAGATCGCAGCCGTGGTTTTCGGGGTGAAGTCTGCGTTCAGGACTTCGTGTTCTCCGTAAACGCGGTAACGGTAACGCTCGTATATCGTGCCGTTTCCGTCGGATATTGCGATGACGTTGCCGCGCTCGTCTTTGTGGAACCAGATTCTCTGAAGGGTCGATTCGTTGGGCGAGCAGTTGCCGTTGCCGTCGTCACTGCATGAAACGGTGTCCATTATGATGTGGTTGTCGGTGCCGTGATCGACATATCTGCGGAGTTCCCATGCTGTTGTGGTGACCGGATTATCCGAGGTGCGGAGTGTCTTGATTTCTTCGCTGATGATGTCCCAGCCGTCGTAGGCATATTTGTGTGTTCTTTCGAATGTGTTGTTGTTTTCAGTGTAGTAAACGGTTTTCTCGGTACGCCTGTTGAACGGATCATAGCTGTATTCGACAAGATAATCACTGTTTGCAACGCTGGTCAGGCGGTTAAGTTTGTCGTAGGTGTAAACGATGTCCGCATTCTGGTCACCGTCAAGGTCTTCACCGGTCATGTTGTTGTTCGAATCGTAGGTGTATTTTACCGTGTTGCTGCCGTCTGATTTCTGCGTGAGTCTGTTGAATCCGTCAACTGTCCATGCAAAATTCGTCTGGTTTTCATAACTCGATCTGATGTTGTGGACACCGTCAAGCTGGAAGTCCTCACAATCGGTTTCAGACTGGTTGCATTTGAAGACATTGTTCCTGTTGTTTGCGCAGGTAGGATCGCTTGAATTGTAGGCACAGTCGTAATCAACTCTTCTCAGGCGGTAGTATGAGTCATACTGATAGGCAGTTCTGCGGTTTTCCTCGTTTTCCTGCTTTCCGATAAGGTGAAGCCCTTTGGAATAGGTATATTCATAATCTGCGACAGTAGGAGTATTCAGCGATGTGAAATCCTCTTTTCTGCGGCTTACCTTGCGCCAGTCATTGTAGGTGTAGGAAAGCTCTGCTGCATGGTTGTTGCTCGAATCAAAATTCTTGTGGATCGAGCTCAGGACATTTCCTGTGCCGTAATTGTATTGAAGCAGCTTTGTTCCGTCGTATTCAAGAGCTTTCGGAAGTCCGCTGAAAGCTGTTTCAACGATGTTTTTACCGGTCGGAAGCGTGGTTGTTTCAGTCATCACTTTGGTTGAAGAGTTCCACGAAATCGCGCTTGATACCGTGCCTGAATCAAAGGTTTCGGATTTTATGCTGCCGAAGGAATCTTGCATAAAGAATATACCCATTGAGTGTTTTCCTTACTTTTACATCAAAAATATTTCCGAAATGCAGACATCGTCCGATTTTTCGCCTTTAACAGTTGATTTTATTATTATTTTTATCCAACAATCATTAGGCAGAGGCATACCTTCGCGTTCAAGATCAAGTATCGTCTTGTTGGTTTCACCGAGTGGATCCTTTTGGATTCTGTCATTCCATACAGGAATATCAGGTTTAAAATTTTTCTTTGAATCTTCTTGCAGCATTCTGGCATAGTCTTCACACATTGATGAGCACCCGCCTTTGTTTTTACATCTTGTTGTAACATCAAATTCCGTCACTTTGCCGTTGGCATCGTAAACTGCTTTATTTTTCAGATAGCCGTTCATAACCGAGATATATCCGACTACCGGCATTGGATCAAGCGAGATTTCAACAAACTCTTCCTTATCCCTTTTTTTGAAGCACCAGGCTGTTGAAAGATCTCCGTCAAACAGCTTCCTTGCATCGTATCCTTTGAGTGACGATGAAACCTCAACTTTTGTACCTAATCCCCAAAAATCACCATACATATCGTTAAACCCTTTGCGGTTTTTCTTAAAATATTCAAACATTTCCGAATTTTTGATGTCGTACTCAATCGAAAGCGACGGATTCTTGCCGAAATCAAAGTTTTTGCCTGAATATTTGTAGATTTTGTCTTTTTCATTGAAAACTGCGGGGGAGATTTTAACGATTTTCCCGCCGATAGAATCAACTTTCTGAGCATCAATCACTATTTCTATTTCGTCTGCTTTTCCCATTCCGAAATACTGTGCAGGTGAAAAATCATACTGCAGCTTCCTGTTATTCAAAACCGGAATCGAGCTGTCGCTATAAAGGAAATGTAATGCATAAGCGTTCACTGTATATTTTATTGAGACTTTTGTTTCGTGATTTTTCGGGAACAGAATTTTGGTAACATACCATCTTTTTATAAAATAATCGCTCATTTCAGGAGGAATAATCGGGTGGCAGGATTTCTCGTTCGGATTACAGTCATAGAATTTTTCTATAGTATATTCTGGATATGTCTCGACACCGTTCATTAAAATTGAAAAATTTGTTATGTCTTTATGCAGAGGATCTTGTCTGGCATCAAAAATATCGACTTCGAAATCTATAGGAAAAGCAAAATCAATGGTTTCGTCTTTCCCCTTGTTGAAATAGATGTAATTGACCTCAATATCAGCGGAAACGCCGTTTATTTTTATAAAAAGGCTCTCTTTTTTGATTTCGATATCTGATTTTTCCAAGGCAACCAGATTACCTGTCGATTTTAGAGAAGAAAGAATATCTATAGGCCCGGCATTCCCAAAAGCACAGAAAGAAAAAAGTAAAATGATTGAAAATACTAAGTTTTTCATTTTATCCCCCTAATACCAATAAGGATCAACATTGGTTTGCGGAAACCCAGCTTGTTGAAATTTTTCATAAGTCGTTGAATTATATCCATATTCAGCACCAGGAACAAACGGATTCCTGTAAATCATTGGTCGTCCCGAACCATTATTTCCATCAAACAAGATAGTTTTTAAAGGATCTTTGTTTACATAATATGGATTACGGTAAATCATTATTGCTCCGTTTGGTCCGGTGCTGGTATCAATGAAAACTGGAGGCTGTTCAGGTTCTCCACGCTTCAGCATTTTCGCCAAAATGTTGTTCATTAGAATCTTTTGAATGGCGTTTGAAGGGTCTTCATTAGGATCTGAAGGATAGTTAGAATTTTGATTTTCCATATTTTTTACTCTCATTTTTTCACATCCCGGACCAGCACACCATTCAATTTTTCCACTTTTACCATGGTACACACGCGTGTTGTCAGACCAAAATTCAACATAACTTCCATCTGGATTCGGAAAAACTTTTTTTATATAATCTTCGCTGTCTCCCGGCAAAACTATTGCATTTGTTGAGGGTTGAATATTTTCATCTTTTTTTTCGTCCTTTTTCTCGTCTCTTTTAGGGTCAATATGAATGGCGATATTAGAATCATTGCCTATAAAGCTAATAAATTCCCTCATTGTTTTGTTTGTGTCACCGACGACATATATTCTATCTTCTTTGGATACTGGATTTTTATTTGCAATTTCTTTTCCTATTAAAAAGCATCCATGCCCACTTCCAGCTAACTCGCCACTATGAATTTGTCTGCCCGTACTATCGGCTACTATCCTCAAATGTTTTATAGGATATTTATGTTTATCTCCTTCAAATGCGTGAGTTTGCCAAAATCCAAACCCGTGAACATTTTCTGCAAATGGAGGCTGATTATAATATCTTACCGATTCATAGACTATGGCGGAAAAGGGCTCTTCTTCGCCATCTTTAACAGCAATCAATGTGCCGAAACGCCCGCCATCTTTTGTATATTTTTCATCTCTAATTATTGTTATCCTTACCTCCAGCCCACTCGGATCACTCGCTTCGATTACCATTCCGGCAACATAAGCAAAACCGTTGCCTAAGTTGTTGGCATCGCCCCAGATGCCGATTGGGTCCTGGTTGATGAAGCGGTGCATATCGATGTGATAGTAACGGTTTCGCATCCAGTAGAGATTGGTTTCGGGTTCATAGAGTGAACCGCCCCACAAGAACGGCGATACTGCCGCTGTTGTTTTCGGTGTAAAGTCGGCGTTCAGAACTTCGTGTTCGCCGTAGACACGGTAGCGGTAACGCTCGTATATTGTTCCGTTGCCGTCTGATATTGCGATAATGTTGCCGCGCTCATCCTTGTGGAACCAGATTCTCTGAAGGGTCGATTCGTTTGGCGAACAGTTGCCGTTTCCGTCGTCACTGCATGAAACAGTGTCCATTATGATGTGGTTGTCGGTGCCTTGATCGACGTATCTGCGGATTTCCCATGCTGTTGTGGTGACCGGATTATCCGATGTGCGGAGTGTCTTGATTTCTTCGCTGATGATATCCCAGTCGTTGTAAGCATATTTGTGGGTTCTTTCGAATGTGTTGCTGTTTTCGGTGTAGTAAACGGTTTTCTCGGTACGCCTGTTGAACGGGTCATAGCTGTATTCGACGAGATAATCGGAGTTCGTGACGCTTGTCAGGCGGTTAAGTTTGTCGTAAGTATAGACAATTTCCGGATTGTTGTCGCCGTCAAGGTCTTCTCCGGTCATGTTGTTGTTCGAATCGTAGGTGTATTTGACTGTATTGCTGCCGTCTGATTTCTGCGTGAGTCTGTTGAATCCGTCAACTGTCCACGCAAAAGTGGTCTGGTTTTCATAACTCGATCTGATGTTGTGAACTCCGTCAAGCTGGAAGTCCTCGCAGCCGCTTTCAGCCGCATTGCACTTGAAGACATTGTTCCTGTCCTCTATGCAGGTAGGGTCGTTTGCGTTGTATGCGCAGTTGTAATCGACCCTTCTCAGTCTGTAATAAGAATCATACTGATAGGCCGTCCTGCGGTTTTCTGTGTTTTCCTGCTTTCCGATAAGGTGAAGCCCTTTTGAATATGTGTATTCGTAATCCGCAACGGTCGGTGCGTTCTGTGCCGTGAATTCCTCTTTTCTGCGGCTGACTTTGCGCCAGTTGTTGTAGGTGTAGGAAAGCTCCGCTGCATGGTTATTGTTTGCATCAAAATTCTTGTGGATCGAGCTCAGGACATTTCCGGTGCCGTAATTGTATTGAAGCAGCTTTGTTCCGTCGTATTCAAGAGCTTTCGGAAGTCCCTTGAGAGTCGTTTCGACAATGTTTTTACCGGTCGGAAGCGTGATAGTTTCAGTCATCACTTTTGTGGTCGGATTCCACGCGATAGCGCTTGAAACTGTGCCGGAATCAAAGGTTTCGGATTTTATGCTGCCGAAGGAATCGTAGGTTCTGGTTACTTCCGAAAGTGTGGATGACGTATTTGTCGGATCAACGCTTTTTGCAGTTTCGAGAAGATTTCTGTTGTTATAAGTAAAAGTCTGATAAACATCATTTGCTGTAGTTCCAGTGTATTTCTGCGAAATCCTGCCGTAATTATCGCGGCCGTAGTTTACTGTCAGAGAAACATTATCCTGCTCGTAAGTTTCACTGACAAGGTCGCGCAGGCTGTTGTAAGTGTAGGTGACCTCACGCGGAGATGCACAGTTAGGATCATCGCTTCCGCAGTATTTTTCGGTTGCGGGGAGATTGTTCACCGTGTAGGTGTAATGCGTTTTTGCGCCGTTGTCATCGGCTTTTTTAGTGTTTCTGCCAAAAATATCATAAGTATAATTTGTGGTTATCCAGCCGTCGGAATTGTAAAGCTGCGTTTCTTTATAACCGCCGCCGCTGCCGTTTGCAGTCATTCTTCTTGCCGTTTTGACAACTTCACCGAAAGCATTGTAGCTGTAAACAGTCTCATTACCTACGATAAGATCAATATTTAAGAACGGGAGTAAGTTCGTGATTCCATCGCTCTCCGTATCGGCACTCCATACCACCTGACCGCCTGTGTTATAAAGTTGATAAGAACATTTTGTGTCGGTAAAAGTGCATGAAGATGTAAGACAGTCCTGCGTTTCAAGAACATTTGCAGAGCTGACGCATGTGGCTGTAACTCTGCCCATCCTGTCATATTCGTATTCCGTAACAGTGGTTTTTGCCGAAGTCCAGTTCTGAACAGCAGATACTCTGCCGGTTGTGTCGTAGGCAGTTCTTTCCGAAGAAACCAAAAGATTGTCAGCATCATAGTTTTTAACTTCGACAACGCGGTTCAAATGGTCGTATCTATTCACTGTCTCCCTTCCGAAACTGTCGGAAACACTGACAACACTGCCTGTAACAGAATCGTAGGAATACGATTTTTCAAGAACCATCTCTTTTGCGGCAATTCCGTTGATTGATGTTGCAGTCGCATTGGATGTATTAGATGCAGGATCAAAAAGCACTTTTTTAACATTAGAAATCCTGCCTAAATCGTCATATTCGTAGGCATCAAAACTTGTCAAAGTTGTGCCGTTGTATGTTTTTGAATAATCCGTCAGCCATGTCGTGCTGTTGTAATGCGGTTCGGTTTCATTCCCGAACGGATCGACGCTTTTCGCAGCTCTGCCCCATCTGTCTTTGTAGGTCGTGAGAGGAAGAATGTTTTCATATTTGTTTCTGATCGAGTCGGAACCGAAATAACCGCCTGAAGCGCTGCTG
>CAJOFY010000038.1:0-19842 GCA_905233945.1 uncultured bacterium
AACTAAAAATCAATAAATTCTAAGATTTCTTTTACAGTTTTTTCAAAGAACTCAGGTTTTTCATTCAAAAGTTCGTGAAACCCCTTTGCAATAAGGGTTTTGCGGCAGTTGGCAAACTTTGAGGCAACAAAATCCTGGCGGATGTTGTCAACAACAGTATCACATTCAGCCTGAACAAGCAGAACAGGAACTTTGACTTTTTCAGCCGCAATAGGCAATTGTTCCATAGCTTTCATGCTTTCAGAAACCCATTGGAACGACGGTCCGCCTAAGGCGAAAGAGGGATTTTCCGTCACAAATTTCTGCTGCCGCATATAATTTTCAAAACTCTGAGTGAGATGAGTTTTTTCAAAAGGTTTTAGATAGTCTTTTGCACTTTTTCCCAAAGCGTAAAACTTGCCAAAACCTAAGCGGCATGCACCTTTCACGATAGTTGTGACCAAAAATTCCGACATATCGTAAAGAAGGCCCCACATCGGGCTCGTAAAGACGATTTTTGAAAAAGTTTCGGGACATCTTGCCGCAAGAAGAAGGGAAACCGCGCCTCCCATCGAGTGAGAAACAAGGAAAATGGGCGTTTTCCCTGCGTATTCAAGCACCGTGTTTTTGAGAAAATCCTCCGCATCATCAACATAAAAACTGAAATCCTCGACATAACCCTTTTCGGTGTCGGCAAGCATTCTGCCGCTCGCCCCCTGCCCTCTGTGGTCAAGAGCAAAAACAGTGAAAGCGAGAGCGTTCATTCGTTCGAAAAAAGGGAGATACTTCAAAAAATATTCAGCCCTGCCGGTCAAAAAGAGAATCACACCTTTCTCATATTCAGATTTAAAGCAGGAATATGCGATTTTTACATTTCCGTGCTTGCTTTGAAAAAAGGCGATGTTTTCATCCATTTTATTCACCAGCTATTTTTTTGCCTTGAATCCGCACAACATTCTCGCATTGTTGTATTCTTCAGTGTGATTTCCAGCTTTATCCCGCATGACAAGGAGCTCTGACGAGATTCCGGTTTTTGAAAACGATGCCGCAAAAATTGAAATAAGCGGCGGTTTTCCCTCTTTCGGAATAAAATCGACTTTTGAATTTATGAACATCCCGCAGTTTTGGGCCGCATCAAAAACCCTGGCCGCATACAAAAAAGGATAAACGGTAATGAAAACTCCTTTTTCTGAAAGATGTTTTGCGGCAGTTTTAAAGTAGTCGTCAATGCTTCCGTTCAGCTCGAAACGCGCAGCAGCCTTGTCGTCGTTTCCGCTTAAAGGCCCTTCGGTGCTTTGATAATACGGCGGGGTAGAAGTTATAAGGTCGAATTTTTCCTCAAGTTCAAGTTCCCGCAAATCGCCGTGAATTATCTGAAATCTCTGAGTAAGACCGTTGATCTCAAGCGACTTTTCGGCAAGTTCATAGCGGTTCGGCCTGATTTCTACACCGGTTCCGCTCAAATCCGGAAATTTCCACAAAACTATCATCGGAACACTTGCAAGACCGCTCCCCAGGTCAAGAAAACGTGCCGGAGGATCACTTTCAACCGTTCTGACTGCAAGCCATGCCGTGAGAAGATCATCCGTGCTGTAACGCTGCCCGTCTTCAGGCTGGAATATTTTGAAATTTCCCGATAAAGTGTCGCATCTGACAGAATCACTCATTATGACACCGTGTCAAAATAAGAGGTCTGAAGCTGTAAGAACTGTTTTGCCGGTGTAGGCGAAACGCGTGATCACGCTTTTAAGTTCGCGCACGTTGCCGGGCCAGTTGTATGATTCAAGTTTTTCCGCAGCATCAGGGCTGATTTCAAGTACGCTTCCGCTCAGAGCGCGGAAAAGGTGCTTTGCAAGCGGGACAATGTCACCTGAATGTTCTCGGAGAGGCGGAATTTTAATGCTCAGAGTCGAAACCCTGTAAAAAAGGTCTTTTCTGAAAGTCTGGTTGGCGACTGCCGTGTCCAAATCTTTGTTGGTAGCAAGTACCAGATTGACGTCAACCTTTCTTCCGAGGCCGTTTTCGCCCACTTTGCGGACGTTCCAGTCTTCGATAACCCTGAGAAGTTTTGACTGAAGATTCATCGGGATTTCGGCGATTTCGTCAAGGAAAAGTGTTCCGCCGTCAGCCTGCATGAAAGCACCGGCACGTTCTTCCGCACCGGTAAAGCCGCCTTTGGATGTACCGAAAAGCTCGCTTTCAGCCAGAGTTTCGGGGATGCTTGCCGCGTTGTAGGTGACGAAAGCTCCTTTTCTGCCGCTGGACTTGTGGATAAACTCGGCAAAAACCTCTTTGCCGCAGCCGCTTTCGCCTGTAAGAAGGATTATGGGGTGATTTCGGAACAGAACAGGCTGGTTGAGCCAGTTCTCAATCTGCTCGAAATATGGCGCGAGAGTGCCGACAAGAAATGTTTCGCTGGTTTTTTCCTTGTTTATTTTGACCGTGATTTCGTGGCGTCCGGCAAGCGACAGGCGGTATCTGCCCTCTTCCAGAATACCGTTGTTTATCCGCACGCCGTTCACCCATGTTCCGTTTTTTCCCTTGTTCAGAAACAAAATCCCTTTTTCATTCATCTCAAGAACGACATGCTCGCTTGAAATTTCGTCGAAAGCAACTGAGAAATCGGCGTTTCTGCGCCCGATCACGATTTTGCGCCCGAGCCTGAAAACAAAGTTTTTGTGAGTGTTGCCGTCAGTTATTTCAATATTTTTAAATTCGGTCGGCTCATCTTCGATAATAAGCGTGTTGCCCGCTTTGGAAGCCGGTTCTTCTGGCATTGACGGAATCAGATTGGATGTCGGCGAGAATGAAAAACTGAACTCGTTGAGAGAAAAAACGTCAGAATCCTCAAAAATCTCGCTGCCGGATATTTTTTTGCCGTTGAGTCTGAATTCGCCTGAAACAGGGTAAAGACACCAAGAGTAATCCTTTTTCTCGAAGTTGAACTCTTTCCGCATCACAAGTTCGCATTCACGCATTTCGTCAGGGAAAAGAATGTCGCCATCGCTTCCGCCGATGACGATTTTTTTCCTTGCGCTGTTGATGTAAAAAGAAAAAAGATGTTTCGTGCCTCTGTATATCAGAAGATACATTTTTAAGACTCCCAAAAAACAAAACGTCCGATTTTACCGAGCGGGTTGAAAAAGGCAAAAAATAACTACCAAACCATTCCTTCGAATGTTTCAGGAAATTCGTAGGAAAGCAGCTCTTCGGGTGTTCTGAAAAGTTTGTAGAGGAAAAGTCCGCTTCCGGGAAGAGTATGCGGCACAAGATTGCGGTTTTTTGCTTCGATGAGGCGAGGAATGTCGTCAGGCTCGAATCTGCCGCGGCCCACTCCGACCAAGGTCCCGGCCATGATACGGATCTGATGTTTCAGAAAACCGTCGCCCGAAAAATCGAGGGCGAGATAGTCTTTAAATTCGGTGATTTTCGCTTTGTGGATTGTGCGGACAGTTGTTTTGACATCGCTTCCCGACGACATGAAGGAGGCAAAATCGTGGATTCCCTCGAAATGTTTTATCGCCTCTTTCATTTTCGTAATATCAAGCGGATATCCGCTGTGCCATGAAAAGTCCGCCGCAAAAGGGGAGGATGTTGGTTTAGTGCAGATCATGTAGCGATAGTGCTTTCCTGCGACAAATTCTCTTCCGTCGTGGTTCCCTTCGATGATTTCCACTTTTGTTACGCGGATGTCGCTCGGCAGAAACGAGTTTAGCCCTCTCTGAAAATTTTCGGGAGGAATGTTTCTGAGTTCCGGCACAGTTGCGATGAATTCAAGCGCGTGGACTCCTGTATCGGTTCTGCTGCACCCGGACGGAAAAGGGGTTTCGGCACGGAAAATCGATGAAACGACATCTTTCAGAACTCTCTGAACTGTTGCAGCGTTGTCCTGTGACTGCCAGCCGTGATAGTTTTTTCCGCAGAAAGCGAGGGTGAGGAGGTACATTTTCGGCTATTTCGGCAGATTTTTGAACATTTCCTGGATCGATCCGACCGAACCGAGGATTCCGCTTGCCTCGTAAGGCATATAAACGACTTTGTTGTCTTTGCCTGAAGTCATCGAAGCAAGGGTTTCGATGTATTTGAGGGCGATGAGATACTGCGCCGGATCCATTTTCGTTTCCTTGATCGCGTCTGCGATAAGCCTGATCGACTCAGCTTCAGCCGTTGCGACTTTAATTTTTGCCTCAGCCGCACCTTCGGCTTCTAGAATGTTAGATTCTTTCATGCCGGCAGCGTGGTTGATGTTCTTCTGTTTTTCACCTTCAGACTCAAGGATCTTCGACTGTTTGTCAGCTTCTGCAGTAAGGATGGCAGCACGTTTGTCGCGCTCTGCACGCATCTGTTTTTCCATCGCGTTCTTGATGTCCTGCGGCGGATTGATGTCCTGAATTTCGACGCGGTTGACTTTTACGCCCCATTTGTCGGTCGCTTCGTCAAGAATGTCGGTCATTTTGGAGTTGATATCGTCCCTGCTTGACAATGTGTGGTCGAGATCCATGTTTCCGATGATGTTTCTGAGAGTCGTTTTTGCAAGTTTCTCGATCGCGTCGGGAAGGTTGGAGATCTCATACATCGCCTTGAACGGATCGGTTATCTGGTAGTAAAGAATGGCGTCGATCTCGATCACGACGTTATCTTTCGTAATAACGTTCTGCTTCGGGAAGTCGTGGACGGTTTCGCGCAGATCGATGAAGGTCTGTTCGGTCGTTACCATGATCTTTCTGCCGTCGTAGAGCTGTTTCATGACTCTGGTTTCCATTTTGCGCGGCTTGTCGATGATGGGAATGATGATGTTGAAGCCGCTCTGGAGCGTGCAGTGATACTTTCCGAGTCTTTCAACGATGATGACTTTTGCCTGAGGAACGATTTTCGCCCCTTTCGCGATGATGATTACTGCGAAAACGCAGATTACAGCGATTACCCAAACCATGTTTTCCTCCTAATTATGAGATTTAACTATGACTTTTGCGCCGTCGACGGCGGTGATCTCAACTGTTTCGCCTTCTTCAAAACTTGCTTCCTCGTTTTCCGGAAGGGCAGTCCACACTTCGCTTCCGATTTTGACTTTTCCGGGAGTGTCAGCGGTTATTTTTACTGTGACTTTCGCCTTTTTGCCGATCATCGCGTTTGTGTTTGCCTCGCGTTTTTCAGACGATTTGAAGAAATATTTGATGGCGAGCGGCCTGAAAAATATTCCTGCCAGAACTGAAACGACTGCAAAAACGAGAATCTGCCAGGTCGTCCCTGCACCCAGGGCTGCAAGCGGAACCGCAGCAAGTGCGCCGATGCCGAGAATCGCGACCCAGAAGCCGGGAATGAAAATTTCAAGAATAAAAGCCGCGACTGCGACGATTACCCAGACAAGCCAAGGTGTAAGAACAAACTGCTCCATTTTATCCTCCTAATCCAGATTTACGATTATTGCGTGAACTACCGGTTTTTTGTCGGTAAGTTCCGTCAGATAGTGGCGGACCATGATGCGTATATCTTCTTCAACATCCTTCCAGATCGGCTCGTCGGCGATTTCGTCGTGGAAATAATCCTCGATCATATCTTTGATTTCGCGCTCGATTTTTTTGATTTTCACAGCGTTTGCAATACCTGCCGAGATGATTCTCGGAGCGGCGAGAAGCTCGTTCGAGAAGAAATCGACAGTCATCATAACTGTCATGAAACCCGCTTTGGCAATACGTTTGCGCTCTTTTATGTTCTCAAAATCGATGAGATCCGATTCTCCGTTCGAGACGACTTTTGTCGAAAGTTCAAATGTGTGCGAAATGAAAGGGCGGCGTCCTTTTTTGAAGCAGAGCATGTCTCCGTCGCTGATCACGACAGAACTGTAACCGTTCTTTTCGGCAAGTCTCGCGCTGAGATCCAGAAATCTTCTGTGGCCGTGCACAGGCACGACATAATGCGGGTTTACGTCTTTGAAAGCCTGAACGATGTCGTCCTGAAAAGCGTGTCCCGAAACGTGGATCTTGTCGGTGTTTTCGTAGTAGACATCGGCTCCTTTCTCAATGAGTTTGTCGATCATTCTGCCGATCGAAAGCTCGTTTCCGGGGATATTTTTCGAACTGAAGAAGATCGTGTCGCCGTAACGGATAGATACCGATTTCATCATATCTAAACTCATCCGCTTCATAACGCTGCGCGGTTCCGCCTGGGAGCCTGTAACGATGAGGGTTATCTTGTTTTCGGGAACGCGGTTTATCTTCGTCTGATCGGTAAGGACCGATGCCGGTAGCTTGATGTGACCGAGCTCCGAAGCAATCTGCATATACGAATTTACGCTGCGCCCCAGAAGTCCGACTGTTCTTCCTTTGAGAAGCGAAATATTGATAATGTTGCCGATTCGCGTCGTATTTGAGGAAAAACCTGTCGCAATTACGCGTCCTGTCGCGTTTTCGATGATGTCGGCAATGTTTCCGAGGATCGATTCTTCGCTTTCGGAACGGCCTTTGCGCTCGATATTCGTGCTGTCGGAAAGGAGAATGTCGATTTTTTCGGGGATCTTGCCTTTGAACGGCGATTCTTTGCCGGGCTCGTATTTGAAGTCGCCGGTGTGGAGAATTGTGTAGTCGCCGATCTTGATGACAAGCGCCTTTGCCTCGGGAATGGAGTGGGGGACATCGATCATATCGATCGTGAAATCACCGAGTTTTATAGGTTCCGGATGTTTGTAGTTCAAAGTGCGGATATTCCTTTTGTAAACCGCAAAACGGTCGATCCTCTCTGCCAGAACAAGCGCCGGAAAGTTCGTCATATAGACTGGAACATCGAACTGCTGCAAGAGATAAGGCACGCCGCCGATATGGTCCTCGTGACCGTGGGTTATCACGCAGCCGAGAAGATTTATCCCCAGTTCTTCGATTATGTCGAAGTCGGGAATGAAAAAATCATCCTCCATAAAGTCGTCGTTGCCCGGAAAACCCATGCCGCAGTCGATCATTATCGCGTCATCGCCCGCTTTTATCAGCATGCAGTTCTTTCCGATCTCTTTCAGTCCGCCGAGCGGCAGGATCTCGATTTGTTCGAACATTTTTTTCTCCGAAATAAAAAAAACTGCCCGTTTATAGCATAAAAAGAGAGTTTTTGTAATTATTTCGGAAAGAGTTCAGGAAAAATTCAGACTTATTTGACGTCTAAGCTGTAGATGCCATCCCAACCGGCTGCAAGGTAAACTGTTCCGTCGATCAGCTGCGGAGTTGCACTGTAGGGATCGCGGTAACCGTAGTAGCTGTAGTAGTTTGCAGATGAAATATCGTCATTACCCGATTTTTCCTTGCCGTCGGGAGCGATGTAAGTCCATCCTTCAGTAGTCGAAACAAGCATGCCGCCGTCGTTTACATTGAGAATTGATTTCGCGTTGTCGAACGATTTTTTGTAGAGTTCCCTGCCATCAGCCGCCGAAACAAGTCTGATTTCCGTTGTTCCGCTGCTTCTGTAGGAGCAGGTATTCCATTCTTCGCCGGTAAAAGTCTTTACGAAGAAAACTTTGTCGTTCTTGGCGTAAACGTTATTTGCCGTAGATTCATATTTGCCGTCAGAGTAGCTGTATGAATTGCTGACAGTCTCTTTTTTGACAACTTCTACAGCAGTTTTGTTGTCATTGAGCTTAAGAATGTAGAAATATGAAGTTCGCGAGTCTGACCAGTAGTAGTAATCGTCACTGCTTGCAGAATCTTCGTCATCCGAATAGCTGTAGATTGTCGGGGTCTGTGTGTAGAGATATTTTCCGTCCTTGCTGATTCCGACAATTTCGCCCGGGATATTGATACGCTGGTTTTCTTTCGGGCTCGACGGGCTGCCTGCATCGTAGGAAAGCGCGTAGCAGAGATACTGGTCGCCGTTTTCACTGGCTTTTTTGAGTTTGCAGCCGCTTGTCCAGAAGCTGTCTTTGAGTGCAAAAATTTTTCTTCCATTGTCCAGGAACTCGTAATCGTAATCGAAATCTGTCGTTTTTATCCCGTTTTCCGGCTTGTTCATGTTGAGAAGCCTCATCTTCATCTGGGATTCAGAATGATCATCATACCAGTTTATATTTTCAAAGATAGAGGCAATGACATTGTTTTCAGAAGCGTTCTGAATATAGGTAAGTTCGTTATCTTCACCCAGAGAGAAATCGCCGGTTTCTTCAAATTTGCCGTCATCACTGAATTTGATGACTTTTATGCCCGGGACGACCTCATTTGTGTCGCTGTTGTAAGCGTAGCGGTAAATGTAAGCGAACTTGCTGTTTTTCGTCATGTAAACATCTGAATAATAAGATTCTCCCGACAGAGTTTTTGTTGTCCAGATCGTCTCGCCTGTGGTTTTGTCATATACGTTGAAATTCAGATGCTCTCCATCAAGCCCGCAGAGCGCTTTTCCGCATTTTGTGATGCTGGAAACATGGGACGCAAGTGTAAGTTCCGAGAGGATTTTCGGTTTGTCACGGTCAGTCGCGTCGGCAAGAACGACATGGTTTTCGCCGATGCTGAAAATAAGGTCCTGGATCGCGACGCCGCGTCTGACATAGCTGTCGGAAGCGATGTAACCGCGGGTTTTAAGGCCTTTGTCAAGGTCGAAATCGATGAGATAAAGTTTGTAGATGTCATTCCACGAATCATAGTCGTAATCGGTGATCGGAAGGAGGATAAGGCCGAGTTCATCAAAGATCTTGAACGCTTTCCAGTCGTAGTTCGCCTCGCTGTAGCTGTAGTCTGAGCCGACTTCGACCGTGTTGATCTCTTTCGGATCTTCAGGATCTGAAACATCGTACATGCTGACTTTGGATTTTGAGTTGTCACGTCCGACTGCAAGGATCGTCGTTCCTCTGACTTCAATGAAATCGGACCAGCCGGGAACTTCAAGTTCGCCCAACTGCTTCAGGTTCGCAGGATCGGAAATGTCTATCACGTGGAGGGGATCCTGCTGGAAATAAGTGACGGCATACATTCTGTCGCCTTCGAATTTCGTGCCGTAAAGCTGCTGGTTGGTCATGAAAATGAGTTTGTCGAGTCTTTTAACGTTTTTCGGATCGCTGATGTCGAAACTTTCGATAAATGAATCGCCGTTTCCCCAGCTTGTTGACGAGCTGACAGCGAAGAATTTGTCGCCTGTTTCGTGCATTTTCCAGCGGTCGCTCATGAAACCGTCAGTCTTGAATTCGGCTTTCTTGACGATTTTTCCTTCCGGATCGCTGATATCGAACATCGTTACCGGATAACCTTCGGCATGATCGTCGTTCCAATAGTCGTAGTTGGCTTCCGCGACATAAATTGATTTCTGCGAGACGTAAAGCGTGTAAGAATATCCGTCAAGAGCGACTTTGTCGACCAGTTTTATGTTTTTCGGATCTTTGATGTTTACAGACATGATCGAGATCTGGTCCGCACCGTATGTTCCGCTGTCGCCGTCACAGTCGTTCCAATAGTAGCGGTATTCGGTCGATGCGACATAAATGACGTCTCCCACCTGTCTTGAATCGGTGATCCAGCCGTCAAGCTCGAATTCGCCCAGAAGTTCGAGGTTTTTAGGATCTTCGGTGTTTACGACCATAAGTTTTGAAGAAGTTCTGTTGTAGTAGTAGATCTCGCCGGAATCGTAGCTTTCGTTCGTGTAGCTTACAAGAACATAAGCTCTCCCTTCCTGAAGATACATTTCGCCGACATATCCTTTGAATCTGAGAGTGCCGAGGATCTTAAGGTTTTCAGGGTCTTTGATATCGACCGCGATGAGACCTTTGTACTGGTTTGCGAGCCAGAGAACGTTTCCGTCGAATTTGTAGATATCCGATTCTACAATTTCACGCTCAGCGTTTCCGCCGTCATCACCAGGAGCTTCTTCCGTGTCACCGGCATCAGCAGTTGCTTCCTCATCGTAACTGCCGCCGTTTGCATCGCCTTTTTCCTGCGAAGAGCTTCCGACAGTAACAAACTCTTCTGTTCCGTCGCCTTCATACTCTTCTCTGCCGCCGGTAGAGCTGCTGCTGTTTGAACATGCAGCGAAAATCAGCGCAAAAACCGCCGAAATCATCAAGACCTTGAAAAAATTTCTCATCGAATCCTCCATCAAATATCCAAAAAACATTCAATTTTCAGCAAATTGAGCAAAAATACAATAGTTTAGTTACATATTATAGCGTTTTTTCTGATAATTTTTTTAAAAAAGTGATTTTTTTCGATCATTTCACATCGAAAGAATAAAAACCGTAATTGCCCGCCGGAATGTGGATTTTGCCGTCAAGCAGCTGTGCTTCGGAAAGAATCATTCCGCTCATGTCGGCAGGGGCGGCAAGATGTTTTGATTTGCCGTTTTCATCAATATAAATCAGGTCTTCAGTCGTTTTGAGGATGATTCCGCCGTCTTTGACGCTGCCGCTCTCCATAATATTTTCAAAAGACCCATTGTAAAGTTCTTTTCCCGATTCTGACGAAACAAGCCTGATATCGTAATGCGCATCGTTTCTGTAGCGGCACTGGCTCCACTGGTCACCGGTTGAAGCCTTGATGAAAAAAACTTTGTTGTTCTTAATGAAAAACGGGTTGGAAACGACTTCGTATTTGCTGTTTATGGAGCTGTGGGAATCTC
The DNA here is from genome assembly GCA_905233945.1 of uncultured bacterium. Lineage (GTDB taxonomy): Bacteria > UBP6 > UBA1177 > UBA1177 > UBA1177 > UBA1177. Next base: position 10,555 of record CAJOFY010000038.1, read on the forward strand.
TTTTTTAACGACTGTTACACCGCTTTTCTCTTCATTGAGTTTCAAAATGTAGAAATCAAATGAATTGATGTTTTTCCAGTTCGTGCCGGTAAGATTTTCGCGGCTGAAAGCAGGCGGGGTTGTTGTATATAAATATTTTCCGTTGTCGCTGATACCGATAAGTTCTCCCGGAATATTGATTCTTTTTCCGGCTTTAGGTTTTGCCGGATCGCTCACATCAAAAGGAAGTGCGTAGCAGAAAAATTCGTCAGCTTCATTTTCTTTCGCTTTTTTGCGCTTGCAGCCGCTTGTCCAGAATGTGTTGCCAGCTGCAAAAATATTGTGTCCGCAGCTCAGGTTGTCGTAGTCGAAGTCAAAATCCAAGGCATTTATCCCTTTGTCCGGATTGTTCAAATCAAAGAGTTTTATTTCAGGTCCTTTTAAGTGATAGCCGCCGTTTTCGTCATATTCTCCTTTTATGGCAAACATTGAGAGAGCGTTGTTTTCCGAAAGAACGGGCAGTCCTTTAGTCGATGTATTGGCTTTAAACGGAAATTCCCCGCTTTCCTCGAAACCACCTTCTTCGCCTAATTTCACGATTTTGACATAAGGGGTAAAGTTTTCAGTTTCTTCATCACTGATATCGTAAGCAGCTTTGATTTCATTCCACGGCCGGTAAATGTAGTCAGTATGCTTGAAAATGTAGGCGTAACTGCTGTTTTTAAGCAGTGTTATGTCATCGTTACTGTTTTTCTTGTCGCTGAAAGGAGTACTTTCCCATATTTTTTCGTCTGTTTTGCCGTTATATGCTTCAACTTCCGAATCTTTGACGACGCAAAGCGATTTTCCGCACTTTGCTGCACTGGAAAAGTAGGGTGCAAAGGAGATTTTCTGCGTAATTTTCGGATTGCCTCGGTCTGCAACATCAACCGCACTAAGGTGTTTTTCGCCTACGCTGAAAATCAGGTCGTTGGCTGCGATTCCGTATATCATTTCATTTCGCGATTCGATAAATCCCAGTGTTTTCAGACCTTTTTCCGGATCGAAATCTATAATGTGAAGCTTGTATTGTAACCACAAAGAACTGAAATTCTCAAGATAGGGATACAGAATCAGACCTGCTTCATCGTAAACTTTGAATGCTTTTTTGTAGAATTCGTCATTGGTATAACCGGTGCGTGAATTTTTCTTAATTGTAATAGTATTGATTTCTTTGGGGTTTTCCGGATCTTCCGCATCGTACATCCCTATTTTTGTCGTTTCATAGTTGTCGAGAGAAAAAGCTGCAAAAAATTTGTTGTTTTTGACTGCAAGAATTTTGTAGACCTCTTCCGGCACTTTGAGTTCTCCCAGAAGTCTGATGTATGCCGGATCGGAAATGTCGATAACGAGAGGCGGATATTTCGGAAAAAAAGTGGTAAGTGCATAAATTCTGTCGCCGTCGAATATGACATCGTTTAGCGGACTGCTGCCGTTTGACCATAAAAATTCGCGATAGTAGATCTGTTCTATATTTTCAGGATCGCCGACATCAAAACTTTCGACAATGCACTTTCCTCCCCAGTTGTCTGAAGTAGTTACAGTGTAGAGAACACCGTCTTTTTCCTTCATTGTCCATGCGGCATTCAGATATCCTTTGGTTGTAAATTCGGTTTTTTTGATGATTTCCCCTTCAGGGTCGCTTATGTCGAACCTTATTATCGGATAACCGAAAGTGTGCTCGTGATTCCAGGCATAGAAATATGCTTCGGCGACATATACCGCTTTCTGCGAAACATACACGGTGGTAAAATCAGCACCGTCTGCACTTTCTCCGTAAACCTGTTTGATATTTCCGGGATCTTTGATATTTATCGATATGACCGAAACTCTGTCGAGTCCGCCATATCCGCTGTCACCGTTGCAATCGTTCCACGAATAACCCTTTTCGAGCGATGCAGCATAAATCACATCTCCTGTCTGCACGGAACCGACGATTTCTCCTTTTATTTCGAACATACTCAAAATTGACATGTTTTCAGGATCTTTTATGTCAACGGCTATGATTTTTGAGTAAGATTTTGTGTAGGAGTAAATTTCGCCCGAGTCGTAGCTGTATTCTGTACTCGGATAGACAACAACAACGTAAGAGACATCGTCCTTAAAATAAATTTCCTTGGCGATTCCCTGAAACCGGACAAAACCGAGAAGCTTGAGATTTTTCGGATCGTGGATATCAACCGCAGTCAGACCTTTATCTTTGCTCGCCAGCCAGAGAATATCGCCGTCAATTTTGTAGATATCGGGATAAACCGGCTTTTCTTCATATTCATCTGCATGGTCTTCGCTATCAACGTAGCCTCTTTCACATGTTTCAAGATCAGCTGCATAGCCGAAAGTTACAAACTGTTCCGTGCCGTCGCCTTTGTATTCATCCTCTTCCGTATCTTCATCGGTGTTTTCGCTGTCACTGTCATCTTCATTAACACTTTCCTGTTTTGAACCGCTGCCGCTGCACGCAGTAAAAATGAAAAGAAAAATCACAAAAGCTGCGAAAAATTTGACGATTTTTTTCATGACGACCTCCGCTAAAGAACGAAAGATTTTATACAAAAAGAACTGAAACACAACAGTTTAGTTACATATCGAGCCGGTTTTTCTGATAATTTTTTAAAAAAAGTGAAAATGTCTGAGCAGATTTGCGGGAAAAGTGGCAAGAACCATCTTGAAACACCCGGAAAAAGTGGCAGATTTTTCTTGAAATATGTGGAAAAAGTGGCAAAATATGATGTTTTTGGTCGGGAAAAACTGGCATTTTTGCAGGAGGTCTCTCATGAGAAGAAGCGTTGTCGATGATTTGATAAAATGGAAAAACAGCGGCGACAGAAAACCGCTTGTCCTTAAAGGTGCGCGTCAGGTCGGTAAAACATGGCTGATGAAACATTTCGGCAAAGAGTTCTATCAAAATTATGTCTACTTCAATTTTGACGAAGATATCGAAATTCAATCGGTTTTTGAAACCAACAAAGATCCGCAGAGAATAATCCAGAGACTTTCCCTGATAACCGGCCAGGTTATAAATCCGGAAAAAACACTGATTGTTTTTGACGAGATTCAGGAGTCTTCCGCTGCGCTCAACTCGCTGAAATATTTTAATGAAAAAGCGAATGAATACCATGTCATTGCAGCCGGAAGCCTGCTTGGAACACTGCTTGCAGCGCCGCAGTCCTATCCTGTAGGGCAGGTGAATCTGCTTGAAGTACAGCCGATGAAATTCGATGAGTTTCTGGAGGCAACGGATGAAAATCTTTATAACTTTTACTCGTCTGTCCAAAAAGGCGATGTTGTGGAAAGTGTTTTTCACACCCGTTTGAGCGAAGCTTACGATACTTATCTGATTGTCGGCGGAATGCCGGAATGTGTTGCTTCGTGGTCGGAGAAAAAAGATGCAAAAGCACTCGCCCGCATTCAAAAAGAGTTGATTTCACTTTATGAAAACGATTTCGCAAAACACAACAGCCGGATAAACAGCGGACGGATACTGATGGTGTTCCGCAGCCTTGTTTCGCAGCTTGCGAAAGAAAACGAAAAATTTATTTACGGCGCGGTAAAGGAAAGCGGCAGGGCACGCGATTTCGAAGAGGCTATCGAATGGCTTGTTTCAGCCGGGATCGTCAACAGGGTCTTCAATCTCTCTAAAACGGAGCATCCTCTCGCTGCATTCGATGAACTCAACTGCTTCAAGCTTTTTATGTTTGACACGGGACTCCTTAAAAATATGGCGGGGATCGACAATCTCACTCTTTTGACGAAATCTGATTTTCAATTCAAAGGACCTCTTGCGGAAAATTATGTCCTTCAGCAACTGCGCGGCGTTTTTGATATAGAACCCCGCTATTTCGCTACAAAAAGCGGAGAGATCAACTTTATCGTGCAGTCGGGAAGTGAGATTATCCCGATCGAAGTCAAAGCCGGGGAAGACAGAAATTCAGTGTCATTCAAAAATTATGTGAAAAAATATTCACCGGGCCATGCAGTCCGTTTTTCCAGAATGGGCTATCTCCAAAACGGAGCCATAACAAATATTCCGCTTTATTTCGCGGGAAAGATCAAAGAATTGATGTGAAATTGCGGGGGCAAAGATGGACTTGAAACAGTTACTTACTACGCAGGTCGATTTAAAGAAATTGATCACCACAGGAATAGAAAAAATCAACATAAAAACCCTTCGTATTTTACTACTGTTAGTCTTTATTTGTGGCATTGTGATGGTTGCATGGCAGTGTGACGACGCATTTCACGCTTATGTTATGGCCAAACATTTGGTAGAGGGAAACGGCTTTGTCTATCACATTGGAGAACGCGCTTCTGCTGCGACAGCTCCACTTTGGGCTTTGATTTGTGCCGGAGCTTACTTCATCACAGGTGAAATGTATCTGACCACACTTATTCTCTGCATAGTTTTTGCTTCTCTTGCTGGCTTTGTAGTTCTTTTCAGACTCTGCAAAACCAAAAGCCAGCTGTTTTTTGCGTTTTTTGCGATGATCGGAAGCCCACTCTTTATGACTTTTACAACATCAGGTCTTGAAAATGCCTTTTTATATTTTTTATTTACTTTGTTCATGAAGGAATATTTTGACAGTGAAAACTTCAGTCAAGCAAAACTTTTTAAACTTGGATTTATCTTTACGACGGTCGCTTTGACCAGAATGGATGCCGTATTGATGCTGATTCCTGCAATTTGCTACGCCTTTTTGGCAAAGCGGAAAACAGTTTCATTCGGGAAAGCGGTTCTGATCGGAGCGATTTGTCTAACCCCCTTCTTCTTGTGGGAATTATTTTCGCTTTTTTACTATGGATTTCTTGTTCCGAATACAGCTTACGCAAAGCTTGGAAACACAATCCCAAAAATTTCATATTTCAGAAAGGGACTGCATTTCACCATAAATTCACTTATTAATGATCCGATACTTATTCTGATTCCTGCTTTTTTTGTAGGATCAGCTATAAAATTCAGAATAACAAAATTCATTTTTCCGGCAGTCGGAATTTTGCTTTATTGGTTTTATATAATTTGGATTGGTGGCGACTTTATGCTCGGCCGCCATTTTTCAGTTCTTTTTCTCCTTTCGCTCGCCTCTTTGCTTGAACTGATAAATTCTGCAAATATAGAAAAAACGAATCCTCTTTTACCAAAAATTCTTCGTGTCGCCATGTGTAGCTGCCTTGTTTATGCAATTATTTTATCATCATATTTTCCGGTAAATCCAAAATTTGTTAATAAAATAACCGGAACAAGCGAATCATACTTGGTTGATTATGCGCTCATTCATTTCCCGAGCATTGATAATTTTTTTAAAAACCCCATCTTCTCATGTGACAATGAAGCAAAATATGCTAAAACCGCAGCAGCAAACAAATGGAAAGGGAGCATTGATGCAGGTTACGGAAGAGCTGTTTTCTGCAACAGCGATTTGTATATGACGGATGATATTGCTTTAGGGGATCCATTCCTTTCAAAAATGCCATTGGCAAAAAATAAAGGCTGGCAACATGGAGATAAGTGGAGAATCGGACACCTCTATCGCGCTGTTCCAACAGGCTATCGTGAAACGATCCTCACAGGTAAAAATATGATAAAAAACAAAGACTTAGCACAATATTACGATATTATTCACGAGATGACGTCCGGTGAGCTCTTTTCGATGAAGCGGATGACAACCGTTATTGATTGGAACCTTGGAAAATACGACTATCTTTTGGAAAACTATAAAAAAACATTGGAATAACGTCTTTCAAAACTAAACCACTCCCCCGATAATTCCCAAAAAAATTATTTGATTTTCCATGTTTGACGGAACAAGATCGTAGACCCGCCTGATCTTCAGCTTTTTCCCTTAAAAGCAGCAACTTTTCAATATTTTTTGAGAGCCAAAACACCAACTTTTCAATATCTTTTGAGAGCCAAAAAACCAACTTTTCAATAAAAACGGCTTTTTAATACTGAACCGGATATTTTTTAGGTGATGCCCCTAATTATTGAAGAGTTTCTGCTCCATCTGGAGTTTTTTGTCATTAACCGAAGTTTTGAGAATCTGATAGTATTTATGGCGTGCAAAAATATTTTCCTTGTATTGAGCGTGCTGTTTGCTGTCTAACTTGCCGTCGATAACTTTCTGTTTCAAGATGCCTTCGACAACTTGGCCGGGGATAGCATAGTCAATAAGCGAGCAGTCAATAAGATCAACTTGGTTCCTGCCGTTCAGAAAGGCGCATGTCTTGAGAACGCGGACGATTTTCCTCCAGCGGAAATCGCTGACAAAGTAATCAATCATCTTTCTTCTGACTTCGGAAATAATATTTTTTGCATCCTCACCCAGTTCGACTTTGCCGATTTTTGTCTGCTGCCAGTTTTGGATTTCCTTCTGATCAAGTAATGCCGTTTCCTGTTCTTTGTTCGGGCGGGGATGGCTGACAGTATTTATGAGCCTGAAAAAAGCCTCGTCGCTTGAAGCTGTATTTACTGAAACATGAAGGGCAAAACTTTCCCGCAGAGCTTCAAACCTTCTGTCTTCCGCCGCTTTGTAGGGATCTGCTTCTTTTGAACCCGCCGCGACAAAGACCGGTGAATCGTTTATAATCCTGAGGAGTTTGTTCAAAACAGCCGGACTTGCCGCCCAGATGTCGTCAAGGAAGGCGATGGTTTTTCCCGAAATCTGCAAATTGTCAGGAGTCGAGGATCCGTTCATAAAATATTCGAAACATTCGTATCCGCTTCCGTAAAAATTACGGAAAGCAGCTGCCACGCAGCGGACCACCTCGATTTTGTCCTGTCCGGAAGATCCCAGCATGAGAATGCTCTCGCCGGCAATGGCTGAAAGCAGTGTCAGAGAAACCGCCTCATCTTTGCCGCTCAGGTTACGGTTCAAATACGCAAGCAGTGTTTTGATCCTGCCCGGCAAATAATTGTCGGAAAGCGTTCTTTGTGTGTCTGAATAATTGTTTCCCATGTCTGCCTCGCTGAAAATGTTTCAAAAAAACCGAAATATTTTAGAAAATCAGAGATTTATGGCAATTTTTTCGGAAGCAGGATATCAGACTGCCGGAAATCAGCATAGATTTTCTGGCCGGAAATGCTTGAGCATTGTATTGCAGTCAAGTAGCATTTTCAAAAACTTGTCATCCCTTTAAAAGCACTTAAAATACCGCGGTTTTTTCGGGATTTGTGATGTTGAAATAAGGAGGTAAAAATGAAGAAAATTTTGGCAGTTTTCGCTGTTTTGCGTGATGGTTTTCTTTGCTGCCTGTAGCAACAAAACAACAAGAGAAATCAACGAACAGATTCCTGATGATTCAGAGTCTGAAACAAACAATTCAGAGTCTGAAACAGATTCCGATGCCGATTCAAGCTCTCAGGATTCAGAAAATCAAAATGATGAAGAAATTTCGGATTCATCGGATTCCGCTGATGCCGACACCGATGATTCGGATGACGACGCGGATTCACAACCGGACGACGACACGGATTCTGACACAGAAATCAAGCCGACAGAAGCTGAAAAATGCGTCGAAGCAGGCGGAACTTATGACTATTTTGCGGAAGACGATCTCACGAAATGCTACAAGACAGTCGACTGCACTCCGAAACCTGAGAACACCGAATGGCGCGGCGAGCAGAGCTACAACGAATATTACGATTTTGATTCCGGGACATGGACTCATTTCGGGCAGAACTACAACACCGAATACGGCGATACCGGCGAGCAGAAAGTCTGCCAGTTTATATGTGCCGATGGCTTCGAGTGGAACGGCTTAGCATGTCAAACACTTCCTGAGTGCAGCGCATCGTCAGACACACCGTGCAAAGATTCGTCAAGCGGCTTGATATGGTCGGCGAAAGCGTCAAGTACAATGACTTGGTCAAATGCAAAATCTTATTGTGAAAGCTATTCTGAAGACGGTTTAAGCGGCTGGCACCTGCCTACAATAAGCGAACTTAGGACACTTATACAAAATTGCAGCGGCACGGTTACAGGCGGCAGCTGCGGTGTTACGGACAGTTGTTTGTCATACAATAGCTGCCGCAATGATGCATGCTCTGGTTGTTCATCGGATTCAAGTGGCAAATACAGCAAATTCGGGGAAAGCGGGACAGTTTCATATTTTTGGTCCTCCTCTATTGTGTCCGACGCTTCTAAAGATTTAGTATGGATTGTGAAATTCAGCTCCGGATCCGTGGACTTTGGCTCCATCTCCTATGCCAATGTCCGTTGTGTCAGGTAGTATCTGTTATATTCGTTCAAATGTCGAACCTGTTTTTATCGTCGCCGCATACGCACTGTTGATGAGCCCGAGTATCGCTGAAAGGATGAAAAGAGTCTCTATTCCCAGCGTGTGCCAGATCCAGCCGCCGAAAAGGGCGATGAGGATGCTTATCAGGTGATTTACCGAAACGCCGGTGGAAATCGTAGCACGGGTCTCTTTAGGCGAATCGGAAAGGTCCTTGACATAGACGTTCGAAGCCATCGAGGCGAGTGAGATCACTGAATCTAGAATGTAATTCACGCAGCAGATGACGAATGCGACATCACGCGGAAAAATGTGGTGGGCGAAGCCGTAGAAAAAGCAGACTATGACAAGGATCAAGGTGTCCATGATCATTATGATTTTGTATCCGAAACGGTCGATCATCCTCCCCACAAGCGGAGAAGCAGCGAAACAGCACACTGCCGAGATCGCGAAAAGAAGGCTTATGATCATCGCGTCGGCACCGTAGAAAAGAACGAGGACGTAAGGGCCGAAAGTGAAGAAAATCTGCTTTCTCGCACCGTAAAAAACTTCGATCATATAGTATTTCGAGAATTTGCGGCGGAAGTAAAAACGCCGTTTTGCCTTGTCGGTCTCGCTGCTGCCAGTCATCCGCAAAGAAAACATGAAACCGAGAAGCAAAATCGCGCTGCTCACGATGAAGACCGGCTTGAAAAGAGCCGTGGTTTTGCCGGCAAAAAGACATACCGCGAAAATTATGACATATCCTGCGAGCATTCCCATCTGATGCACCGCGTTCTGCATTCCGAGAGCGATCCCGCCGCGCCCTTCCTTCGCATATTCAAGTGTCAGCGTGTTGCGCATCCCGAGCTGAACGTGCTCGCCTAAAGAGTAGATGAACATCGCGAGGATAACGAGAAAACGCACCGGCGGAACGACTGACTGCATCGCCATGCCGCAGACCATGATGACCGCGCCGAACTTATATATTTTTTCAGCCGAAAAAGTGTAGAAGACGGCAAGAAAAAATATAAGCAGAAAACCCGGAAGTTCGCGGAAAAA
>CAJOFY010000038.1:19945-33574 GCA_905233945.1 uncultured bacterium
GCCCTGTATTTTGAATCCTGCCTGAAAACTTCTTTGAAACCGCCCATGACCGCCCCCAAAAACCGTGCAGGAATAGTGTCGAAGCGGGATTTTGTCAATATTCTTCGATCAGCCGCGGGATTTTACTGTTTCCAGTTTGTGAAAATTTTTCGATTCATTAAAGACTTCGACGGAACGGCATCTCGGTGTTGAGCCTACCTTACGCAGATAACTTTGAGTTTGTAGTCTGAAACCGTTACATCTCTATTTCCCCATGTTTGCATATGTAACTGCATGCCTGCATGACCAACTCTGGCATTCACAAAATCAACTCCCCATGCTTCGCCTACATTTTCAGGGTCGAGAGTTGATGACCAGAAAGCATTTCTCGAATTAATTTTGCTGAAATTCGCATTCTTAAAATCAGCGGCATTTTGTTTCTCATATTTTTTTAAGAGTTCTTCATCATCGTAACGGGATTTTCCGTTTTTCTCTATTTTTTGAATTTTTTCCCACAGAATATCACTCTTATTGCACCCGTTACAGTCTTCATTCCAACATTTCTCATCAAGACACTGCGTGTTTTCGCTGATTTTACAGCTGCCGCCCGATTCGGTTTTATCGCAATTCTGGATAAGCGTCCTTAGTTCATCAATGTTTGGCAGTCTCCAATCCGAAAAAGAGTTTTCCCTGAGATTTGAACAATATTCTTTCGCCTCTTTCCACGTCATTGGATTGGAGGCTTCCTTGGACCACGTTAAGTTTTGTGGATCCGGTAACGGTTTTGCAGTTTTTTTATCAAGTTTTACAAGATTGTCATTCTCTTTTTTATCTCTGACGCAGACAGTTTCGGTTCCGTTGAAACGAAAGAGATTATAAGAAAGAAAACGGGAAATGCCGTATATCGGGTTGACTTCCCAACCCTCATTGGGAGTGCTCTGCGATGAAGGCAAAAAACCGCGTTCTTCCCAAATTTTTCTTTCGACATCGGTTATTTTTATAGATTTCAACTCATCCATTGTCGGAAGCCGCCAGTCTTCAAAGCCTCCTTCTCTAAGATTTTTGCAATATGAGAGAGGATCCTGTACCCCGACAATATCAAATACACAATCATTTTCCCCAAAGCCGCAGGGAACATCCCGGTTTTCTCCGTAACAATGACAACTATCCAAATCATCGACATATATATAATGCCGATACGACAATAAAGAGTTTGTGTAAATCTTTGTATCAAACGACGATTTTTTTGACCATTGCAACTTGTTATGGTCAATATTTTTATGTAACGGATTGCGAACGCAGGCGACTGAACAAATCTGTCCTCGACACGCAGAACAAGGATGCCACTCTTGAGAAAGACAATCTTTTATGTTTGTAAATTCATAACCATCAAACCAGTCTTTTTTATTTTTATCTTCGTTTAAAGACCAAAGACAAAGGTTGTATGACGGATCTGCCTGCTTCCAACCCTCGACATCACTTTCTTTAAATTCAGAACATATCTTCTTGTTTGATTTGAGTTCATCTGGCGTTGGAAGACGCCAGTCGGAGAAACCGCCTTCACAGAGGTTTTTGCAGTAATCCTGAATGTAGCTGTAATACATCGGTCCCGGTGAAGGCTGAGACCATTGCAGATTTTCGGAATCTTCGAATCGGGCAGTTTGCTCAACAACCTTTTTGCTCGAAGGATGTTCAGTTTCTATTTGTTCCGCAATTTCCTGAAGATTCGGAATATCATTTTTCCAATTTTCATCATTTCTTGCGCAGCGGACCCTGTACCTGTCGGATTTATCGCTATAAGAGAATGCTGTTTTTTCTAATTGTTTTCTCTGTTCTCCAAGAGGCGGAAAATATTTGACAAAATTACTCCAGCCTAAGAAACCTATGCGAATTGCAGAGTTTTCACTGACATACAGAGGAGCTTTAGCACCAAGAGTTTTTGTTGATGAAGACCAGAAAAGTCCCGTGTCACCTAACTTGCTGAAATTACGCACCATAAATATTTTTATGGTAAAATACAAAATATCCTGCTTTGCAAGTGTTTTCCACACATCGGCAGAAGGAAGATGCCAGTCCTGATAACCACCTTCCGTCAGGTTTTCACAATATGCAACAGCTTCTTCCCATGACATATCAGAAATTGCAATTTGGGACCACATATAGCCTGTTGATTCATCCCTGCACGGAAAAATTGTCTGCAGCGAGTCTGATTTGCATATAACATCTGCATAAATCAGTGAAGAAATAAAAAGTACAGAAAAAACAATAAAAATTTTCTTCATTTCCACCTCGATCAAATATCAAAAAAATCGAAGCATTATAAAAACATCCTAATGAATGTAAATAAGTTATCGAAATGGATATTATTCCGCTTCCTCGTAGTAATAAGAATAGTCGATGCCTTTCATAAACATTTCGCGGTCGTCGATTTTGTCGGTGAGGGCGTTTCTCAGCAGCTCTTTGATTTTTGTAGGGTCGTAGTGGCTTTCCCTCATGGCGTCAAGATAGTCTTTCTTGCCTATCATGCTCCAGTCAACGCATTTTGAAAGGCGTTTTTTGAATATCATGTCAAGCCAGATGCGCGTGCTTCTGCCGTTTCCTTCCATAAACGGGTGGGCAACATTCATTTCGACATATTTGTCAACGATCTCGTCGAAAGTGTTTTCGGGCATCTGCTCGATTTTTTTCAGCGCACTCTCCAGATATTCAGCGACACAGAACTTGAATCCGCCCTTGCTTATCGTTTTTGTGCGAATCTGACCCGCGAAATCGTACAAGCCGCCGAAAAGATAAGCGTGAATCTGCCGCAATCCTTTTGCGGTTCCCACTTCGATTGAATCAAAAAGCGAACTCCCGAAGAGACTGTACGCTCTGTTCTTGCTTCCTGAAGGTTTAAATTCTAATTCGTGAGTATCACTCACGGTTTGAATGCTTGAAATTTTGCTCATTTGTGGCACTCCTAAAAACCAAATCGTTAAATATTATAATAAAGAAAACAAAAGTTGAAAGAAAAATCTTCTCTAATTTTAATGTTGATAAAAATAAAAAGGCATTCAGAACTATCGCCGGGGCAGCAGGAGAAAAAATCAGAATTTTTTCAGATTTTTCAAAGCATCAGGGTTGTTAGCGGTGATCATTCCGAGAGTCGGACATTTTTCCGTATCGGCGCAGTCTCCGCAGGTCGTAAAACCTCTTTTCATCGCACACTGGCGGATGGCGCAGAGTTTTTCGCAGTAAACGGTTTTGACTCCGTCTGAGCGGCATCCGGTGCAATTGATCTGTTCCGGCAGGATTGTTGTGTGGTTCAGTTCGCTCCAGAGTTTCGCGGTTTTTTCGCGCAGTACCTGATCATTGTTTTTTGTCGCGATGAAAGCATCGCACTTTTCGCAGTCAAGTCCGCAGTATGCAATCATTTTTTCACTCCAAATTATCACAAAAACGGGATTTTATATCAGAATTGTTGGAATAATGAAGATTTTGCAGAATCGCAGAAGCTAAATTTTCCACTTGACTTTGCCGATTTTTGCGACTAATCTAAAGTTGTACTTTGGATTTTGCGAGAGGTTGTCATGTATTCAATCAAAAGACACATTGCTCCGATAATCGAAAAACGGGCGAAAAACAGCAAAGCTATTCTTTTGACTGGTCCGCGTCAGGTGGGCAAATCAACGCTTTTCAGACATCTTTTCCCGAAAGTCAGCCAGGTTACTTTTGATGACGATCTGCTGCGTGCCCAGGTTGAGGAGGATGTGAATCTTTTTCTTCTCAACAATCCGTGCCCGCTGATGATCGACGAGGTGCAGAAGTGTCCGCAAATTTTCAACCGACTGAAAATCATATTGGACAATACGGAAAAACTTTCCAATTTTTATCTTACTGGTTCGCAGAAAATGCGCCTGATGGAGTCAGTCAGTGAATCTCTTGCCGGCAGAATTTCAGTAATGGAGCTTGAAGGGCTTTCCATGCGCGAAATCAACAATGTAAATTTCAACAGGCATTTTGTTCCTTCCGCGGAATACATCGCCGAGCGTGAAAAAAAGATGAAAAAATATGCAGGTGACATCTGGGAAACGATACACCGCGGCAGTTTTCCCGAACTTTACTCGAATCCTGAAAAAGAGTGGATCGATTTTTACCAGTCTTACGTGAAAACCTACATCGAACGGGATGTAAACGAGCTTATCAAGGCAAAAAATCACCTTACTTTTGTCCGTTTTATGACCTCTGTCGCAGCGAGAACAGGACAGCTTGTCAACTATGCTGCGATTGCTTCGGAACTTAGTGTTTCGGAAGTTACGGTCAAAGAGTGGGTTTCGATTTTGGAAAAAAGCGGTATTGTTTATTTGCTAAAACCTTATACAGCGAATGTTCTCACACGGGCGGTCAAAACGCCGAAACTTTATTTCAGGGACACAGGGCTTTGCTGCTATCTCACACGCTGGCTGAGTCCTGAAACTTTGAAAAACGGAGCGATGGCAGGGGCGATATTCGAGACTTTTGTTATCAACGAAATTCTGAAATCGTGCTCGAACGAGGGGCTGGATTACGATTTTTTTGTCTATTTCTACAATGGAAAAGACAGAAAAAGGGTCAGAAAAAACGGCGGCGGAGAGGTTGTTGAAGGCGAAATCGATCTGATCATTCAGGAAAACGGAATACTTTATCCTATTGAAATAAAAATGTCGGCGACACCGAAAGCAGAAATGGCTTCAGAGTTTGATATTCTTGATAAAATCCCTGAAAACAAGCGCGGAACAGGGGCGATAATATGCCGGGTAGAGAGGAAACTTTATCTTCGTGAAAATCTCGTAGCTCTGCCGGTTGAGTATATTTAAATTTTCACTCCAAATCGTCGGTTTTGAAATCTCTGTACTACAAAAATGGTGCCGGAGACCGGGCTCGAACCGGTACAGGATGGAATCCCGAGGGATTTTAAGTCCCTTGCGTCTACCAATTCCGCCACTCCGGCGGAGATAAATTGAAAATGGAGGCACCTTCCGGATTCGAACCGGAGATGGAGATTTTGCAGACCTCTGCCTTACCTCTTGGCTAAGGTGCCGACCAAAGAATTTCGATTGAAAAAGGACATAAAAAAATGGAGCGGGAAACGGGATTCGGACCCGCGACGTCTACCTTGGCAAGGTAGCACTCTACCACTGAGTTATTCCCGCTCTGGCACGCGGCAATTTAGTCAGAAACTTTTGAATGTCAAGTTTTTTCTTCAATTTTTGCAAATATTCTCTTTTTCTTCGTAGATATGGCTCAAATTATGGTAATTTACGAAAGCAATCTTGCAATTTGGCCAAATTCCATTCGGTAATTTGGCTTTAAAACTACAATCTCTCTTTCACAAATAGTTCAAAAGGCACAATTCCGTTTTTATAAATTGCCTCGAAAGAGTCGTTGTGTATTGCTATTTTGTGCATATTCGGAGCCATCCAGCGGATAAAATCCAGAATCAAATCGTGTTTCTGATCCAAGTCTTTCCAGTGCGAAATCCGCTCATGATGGGCTATCCTGTTTCGTAGGAAACGAATTTCCGCAAGATTTTTCTGCATTGCGGACGAACTTTTCTGTTTCGACGGACAACCGTGAAAAATATGTTTTATTATGAAGAACTGGAAATTTTGATTGTTGTATTTTTTCCCCATAAGAGCGACCCAAAATCCGAGCGTGAGTTCCGAAACAAGCCGGCTGTGGCAGTATTCCTTGCCTTTTTTCTCAATTTTGATTTTTGCCTCGTCAATCATCATAAGTTCAGTTTGTGTAAGCGGAATCGCACTGCTCCAATCCGGCATATTAAAAAATGTTTCAAGAGCTTTATCTATGGAATTTCGCAGCGTTACTTCAAAAATATTGATAAGCGGATAAAAACTTTTGCACAATTCTATGTTGTAAATATATCTCGCAACAACAGTTTCGTTGCCCGCTCCGTCAGACTTATAGACAGCCAGCCGTTCAGGCGAAATTGATTTTTCTATGCTTTCAAATGTTGATTTGTCCATAATTTATCTTGACTGCCATCAATTATTCCGTATCATTCCCGACGTAAGCCACGGTATCCTTTCTCCTGCTTTGCAGTGCCAGGGACCGTGGCAGTCGCTTTTTAATCCCATCAGCATTTTTCTAAAATTTAACATCAACTAATTCTTTTGTTAAAAAACGCAGAATCTCAGCATTGTAATAAAATTTTATAGAAATAAAAGTAAAAATATTCAAATATTTAAATTTATAAAAATAGATCATTTCGAAAGAAATCTTGAGACAACATTAAAAGGCTCGAAAGGATAATCGGACATCCCATGCTCCAACCGAATCGCATTGCTCAAAATGACGAATAGCATCAGCGCAAACATTTTGCGGAAAGTGCGGTTTCGAGCAGAAAAAATTTTGCTTTACACCAAAGATTACCAGAAAGAGGGCAATGTTCAGTGTATTCCTGCTTATTTAGCGTGGCTGTTGTGATTTATTGCCAAAACATAGAATTTTTATAAAATATTACGGTTTGAAAATTGAAACTTCGCGAGGTTCCAGATGAAGAAAATCACGACAGTTTTTTATGTTTTTGCCGTTCTGTCGCTTTTTGTGCTGATGACGGGCTGCGGCAGTTCGAAAAAGGAGATCGAAACAGGAGAAATCACGGACAATGATGCCGCCGATGCCGGCAATGACATTGCAGCGTATGACTCTGACAAAACCGAAGACGCAGATACCGGAAACACTGAACCGGGCGATGATGACGCTGTAACTGATAGCGATATAATGCCGGATGACGACAGCGAACCGACGGAAGAAATCTGTGTAACAATAAATGATAATATATGGTCCCCGCTATCACCCGATCAGAAGAATTGCAAAAATGCGATCGAATACTGCAACAATCTGAATAAATGCGGCTTCGATGACTGGAGACTTCCTACAGTCAGTGAACTCAGGACACTGATCCAAAATTGCCCGAATACGGAGACTGAAGGGAATTGCGAACTTACAGACAGCTGCCTGTATGATCGTGAATGTTGGAGATGGCAGGATTGTTACTCTAATTTTTGCCCTTCAGACGGTGATTACAGCAAACTCGGTGACAAAGGTTGGTTCTGGTCATCTTCCGCCTACCGGCCTTCTATTTCGCCGGACGATGGTGGCGGAAATGCCTACGCTGTTAATTTCAGCAACGCAACATTGATAAACAACTATTGCGATCTTCAATCGAGTGTCCGCTGCATAAGAAAAGTCGACGGCTTTAATGAAAATGTCGGATGCAACGTGGTTGACGGCAATATGTGGTCTTCAAAAAGATCGGCTTATTTAATGAGTCAGAAAGGGGTGTTTGATTCCTGTAACAGCCTGACGGAATGCGGATTCAGTGACTGGCATCTGCCGACGATTGACGAACTTCGGACACTAATTCGGAACTGCGAAGGCACTGTCACGGGCGGTGAATGCGGCGTGACGGAAGACTGTCTGTCAAGTAATGATTGTTGGACGAAAAACGTCTGTGATGCCTGTCCTTATGATGCAATCGGTAAATACAGCAAACTTGGCGACCTGGGTTCGTTCTGGTCTTCTTCAGCAAATTCCGACAATTCTTACGAAGGATGGCTTGTCAATTTCTTTTACGGCAAACCCTTCAGCGACTATGACGATTTATATACCGAGTACCACTACCGCTGCGTCAGAAAATATTCAGATGACGAAACAGGTGATAATGGATGCATGTCCGGTCGAGACAAGTGTATAAACTTCCAGTCACTGCATTGTGAAGATGGTTATTGGGTCCCGGAAGAATATTGCGAATCTGCCTACAACTGCGATCCGTCAACGGGAAAATGCTATGAGGCTGAATGTGTTGCGGGCGAATACAGCTGCTGGGAAGGAAATCCTTCGAAAGAATCCAAATATTGCAAGAGAGGACACTGGAAACGCAGAACTTGTGAAGAAGGATGCGATCCATCGAGCGGAAGATGCAGTGATGTCTGTCACAATGTTGACGGCAGAATGTGGTCGCCGATAGCGGTAGAAACTCTTGAAGATGCTGAAATGAATTGGGAAAATGCTCTAAATTATTGCGAAAATCTGACTGCTTGCGGATATGATGACTGGCATCTGCCCACAATCAGCGAACTTCGCACACTGATTCAGAACTGTCCTGATATAGAAACTGGCGGAGCTTGCAAGATTTCCGACAGTTGTACGGAGCGAGACTGCTACGAAGCCAGTCTTTGTCATCCGAATTCATGTGATTACGATTCAAGCGGTAAATTCAGCAAAATCGGTGACGGAAAGTACTTCTGGTCATCTTCTGCTGTATCCGATAGCAACAACTATGCATGGGAAATTAACTTCGTATCTGCCGTAATATCCCAACACTCTAAAAATGAGACCGGTTATGTCCGCTGCGTTAGGTAAGCTCTAATTCCTGCAAATATTTTCTTTTTCTTCGTAGATCCTGTCGATTTCTTCAACCATTTTGAAACTTTTTTCGGTGTATTCGTTCTCTTCGCCGATTTTTTTTGCGGCTTCGGTGCTTTTGACGAGGGTTTTGCGCGATTTTTTGAGGAGGATCGAGATCTTTTTCCAGAGTTCGCAGGTATAGACTGATTTTTCTTCGTCAGACAAGTCTTCGGGAACGGGTTTTGCCTCCATTTCCGCGTATAGATCGGTGTAGAGTTTTGCCGCTTCGAAGGCCGATGCGTTTGTCCAGAAGATGACTCCGACATTTATCGCTTTTAAAAACTGAGTCTGCGCTTCGACGATTTTTTTGCACTTTTCTTCAAGGCTTTCGGTCGAATCGCCAAGATCTAAACCTTTGAATTCTTTAACAAAACTTCTTCCAAGAACGAAATATGCAAGGGCGAGTTCCGGAATGTAGACTGCCTCTCTGTGCGGGGTTTCCCTTAAAATCGTCATTCTCCAGTAATCCGCAAGGCGGCGTCCTTCCTCGATTTTGCCTGTCATAATGAGCGATTCGGCGTAACGCAGCGAGATTTCGCGCCTGTTGGATTCGTTAAATTCGCCGTATGCCGGAAAGTTGTCGATGATTTTACCGCCGGTTTTGGAGATTTTTTCCCAAAATCCGGCGTTTCTTGCCGCTTCAAGCCAGTTGAGAAGAGCGTCGCGTTTGTCTTCGGGCTTCTGCATGGTCTGGTATGCCGAGAAAAAATTCTTTTCAGCCGCTTCCCAGTTTCTGAGCTTGATTTCGATCAGGCCCGCATTGTAGCGGCACGAAGGGGCAAGAGCGTGTTCCGGATCCATTTCGGCGATCCTTGTGTAGATACGCTCCGCCTCGTCAAGTTTGTTTTCGTCGAAAAGGCGGTTCGCTTCGGCAAAAAGTTTGTCGAAATCTTCCTCTTCGCCTTTTCTGACCTCGTAAATCTCGACGCTTTTCGGAGTCACACGGATTCCGTATTCCGATTCAACAGGTGTCGGTTTCGGAGATTTTTGTTCTTCTTCGGTTTTACGCTCCGGCGCAGTCGCACACGAAACAAAAATCATGCAGGAAACGATTAAAATCGGGAAAATTCGGCTCATTTTATTTTCTGAACAAATCTGAATGAGTTCCTGTATCGACAAGCGTGAGAGTCAAAATCTCTTCCTGCTTCAGGTAGATGAGCAACCAATCCGGTTGAATATGGCATTCTCTGAACAATCGCATATTGCCGGTAAGCTGGTGATCATGGAATCGTTCTTCAAGTGGAATATCTTCTTTCAACTTGTTGACTACATCTTCCAAAAGAGCGACATCGAGCCCTCTTTTGACTGCAAGTTTATAGCTTTTTTTGAATTGGGAAGTTGTTTTTACCGTGTAGGTCATGCGTTCAGATCCTCAAAAAGCTCTTTTGTGGAATTGAAACCTTTTACTGATGGATCGCCGCTTATTTGAAGGGCTTCGAGCATCGCGGACGCAAGCTGCGAAGTCGGTTTTTCATCAGCTTTTTCATTTTGTTTTTCATGCCTGGACACTACAAAATCAATGAAATCGGAAATTTCATCAAGGCACTCTTCCGGCGCGGCTTTTATTTGTTCCAACAATGCTTCGTAACTCATATTTGCCTCCAATTAAAGTTACAATAGCGAATTATAGTAAAACACAGACTAAAAACAAGGGGTTGCTGTTTTGTTTTTCAGGCAGAACAACTCATCTGTATTTAGTCAGAGTTAATTTATCAAAAAATCTCCGGGTAAAAAAAAGCGGCTCCGAAGAGCCGCCGAGGTACCATGAAGAAAATTTGAAACTACGCTCTGTCCCAGCCGATTCTCATAGCCTGCTCGTTGAGCGGGATGAGTTTGTGGTGTCTTTCCGGAAGAGTGTGCTCGAGAGCTTTGATAACGGTCTCGATCTGTACGACCGGAAGGTGTTTAAGAAGAGCCCCGAGAGCGATCATGTTCATAACCTGGGTGTTTTTGAGCTCGTTTGTAGCGATTTCGATTGCCGGAATTGCAACGACTGTGATGTCGGTGCGGGTCGGCTGTTTTTTAATCGTGGAGCTTTCCCAAACAAGAACGCCGCCGGGTTTTACTTTCGACTCGAATTTCTCAAGTGAGGGCTGGTTGAAAACAACAGCTGCGTCATAAGCCTGAACGATCGGGCTTGCGATGGGTTCGTCGCTGATGTTTACCATGCAGTTTGCCGTGCCGCCTCTCTGTTCCGGGCCGTAAGAAGGCATCCAGCTTACTTCCTTGCCGTCTTCAATTGCAGCGTAAGCAAGGTTTTTTCCCATGGAAAGTACGCCCTGGCCGCCGAATCCTGCGAAAATCATTTCAGCTAACATATATTCCTCCCTTATTTGTTCTCTGCGGTTACATCTTTCTTAACACCGAGCGGATAGTACTTGAGCATGTTGTTTTCAACGAAGTCAAGTGTTTTGATCGGTGAAAGTCTCCAGTTCGTCGGGCAGTTTGAAACAACTTCAAGGAAAGTCGTTCCAAGGTTCATAGCCTGGATCTCGAAGCATCTGCGGATCGACTTTTTAGCCTTTCTGACGTTAACCGGATTGTTGAGGCAGACTCTTTCGCAGTAAGCGACACCCGGAAGCTGGCTTACCATTTCAGCCATTTTCATCGGGTAGCCTACGTTCTTCGGGTCTCTGCCGTAGGGGCTTGTTGTGGAGATCTGGCCTTCGAGTGTCGTCGGAGCCATCTGACCGCCTGTCATACCGTAAATCGCGTTGTTTACGAAGAAGATCGAGAACTTTTCGCCGCGGTTGCAAGCGTGCATCGTCTCAGCAAGACCGATAGCAGCCAAGTCGCCGTCGCCCTGATAGGTGAAAACCGGCTTGTTCGGAAGTGTTCTCTTGATACCTGTCGCGACTGCGCAAGCTCTGCCGTGAGCAGCTTCCTGGAAGTCAACGTCCATATAGTCGTAAGCGAAAACGGAGCAGCCGACCGGGCTTACACCGATAACATCGTTCTGGATTCCCATTTCTTCAACAACTTCCATGATGAGTTTGTGAAGAATCGAGTGGAAACAACCCGGGCAGTAGTGCATTCTTGTTTTAAGAAGCGTGTCGGGTCTTTTGTAAACAAGTGTGTATCCTTCTTTCATTTCATCCCCCTACATTTTAGCTTTGATTTGTTCAAGGATTTCTTCTGCCGTAGCAAGAATACCGCCCGTTCTGCCGTAGAAGTAAACCGGTTTGCGGCCGTTGACGACAAGTTTTACGTCCTCGACCATCTGACCGACGTTCATTTCTACGTCGATGAAGAATTTTACATTCGGTTTTGCTGCGAATTCGTCGATGATCTTGGTCGGGAAAGGCCATACAGTGATAGGTCTTACAAGACCGATCTTGAGTCCTTCTTCGCGTGCAATGTCAACTGCTTTCTTGCAGACACGGCTGGAAAGACCGTAAGCGGTGATGATGATTTCAGCATCGTCAGCTTTGTATGTTTCATAGCGGACTTCTTCAGCTTCGATCTTTCTGTATTTTTCCTGAAGCTCGTTATTTCTTCTTTCCATTGCATCGGACTGGATGTTGAGAGAAGTGATGATGTTTCTCTGTTTTCTGTTGCCTTTGCCGTTGGTTGCCCACGGTTTTTCGTCTCTCATTTCGTCAGCGGTTCTTGCAGGAATCGGCTCCGGAAGAACGACTTTTTCCATCATCTGGCCGATTGCGCCGTCGGAAAGGATGAGAACCGGGCACATCCATTTGGTTGCAAGGTCGAAAGCGTTGTATGTGTAATCAACGACTTCCTGAACCGAGTTCGGAGCGAAAGTGATGAGTTTGTAGTCACCGTGACCGCCGCCTTTTACAGCCTGGAAGTAATCACCCTGGCTGGGCTGGATCGTTCCGAGTCCCGGGCCGCCGCGCTGAACGTCTGCGATTACGCACGGAATGTCAGCACATGCGATGTAGGAGATACCTTCCTGCATAAGGGAAAATCCCGGTGAAGATGTCGTTGTCATGATTCTGCCGCCGGCAGCTGCCGCGCCGTAAACCATGTTGATTGACGAAACTTCACTTTCTGCCTGAAGAACTGTGAATTTCGGATACTTGTCGTCATTCGGATTCTTTGCCTTGCAGAGATACTCGATAACTTCCGTCTGGGGAGTGATGGGGTATCCGAAGTAACCGGTCATGCCGGCTCTGAGAGCAGCTTCAGCAAGTGCCTCGTTGCCTTTCATAAAAGCTATTTTCTTCTCCACGTCCGCCTCCATTATTAGTTAGACTGTTTGTAAACGGTGATCGCGCCGTCAGGGCACATTACAGCACAGTTAGCGCAACCGATGCATTTGTCGGGTTCAACGCTCTGAGCGTAATGCAGACCGTAAGAGTTCGTGTCGGCTTCGTTGATAGCCAGGCACTTCATTGGACAGTAGTGAACGCACAGACCGCAGCCTTTGCAGGTCTCTACTGAGATTTCAACCAAACCTTTTGCTGCCATTTTTTCCTCCAAAATTGATAAAACTGAAAAGTAACTAACTAAAAGCGGGGCAATGTAACACCATGAAATTTAAAAATCAAGTTTGATCTGCGCTCGAAAAAAACTTATTTATTATTATTAAGGTATAAAAAACAAAACTTGAAAAAAGTAGCGGGCAGCGATATTTTTCCACAAAATTGGCAGAAAAAAAAGATTTTTTCAAAAAACTCTTGACTTTTTTATTTTTTCGACTAACTTGCCCCTGCTTTAATGCTGTTTGAAACTTGAGCATTGTGCTAGCGTAGCTCAATTGGCAGAGCTCCCGACTTGTAATCGGAAGGTTGCGGGTTCAAGTCCCATCGCTAGCTCCACTTTTCAGGAGGGGTTCCCGAGCGGTCAAAGGGATCAGACTGTAAATCTGCCGCCGATGGCTTCGGAGGTTCGAATCCTCCCCCCTCCACCACTTTTGAGCGGGAATAGCTCAGCTGGCTAGAGCATTAGCCTTCCAAGCTAAGGGTCGCGGGTTCGAATCCCGTTTCCCGCTCCATTCTTTTTGGAGTGCCCTCATAGCTCAGACGGTTAGAGTGCATCCTTGGTAAGGATGAGGTCATCGGTTCGATTCCGATTGAGGGCTCCACTGAGGTTGAGGTCTTAATGATAAACCTTTGGCGCAATAAAGAATAACCTTTAAAAGGAGGAAAAAAATGGCAAAAGCGAAATTTGAAAGAAGCAAACCGCATGTAAACATCGGTACGATAGGTCACGTAGACCACGGCAAAACGACGTTGA
>CAJOFY010000039.1 GCA_905233945.1 uncultured bacterium
ATCTCCGCTCCCGTCTCGGAATCATAGAGAGCGACCTCAAGATTTGCCGGAACAGGTCTTGACTCGACGCCGTCACTGTCATCGTTTGCAAAGAACTCGTATGTCTTCTGCGTCGAATAGGTTTTGCCAGAAATCTTCGAGTTCGCAACTATCGTCATTTTTCCTGTGATATTGCCAAGTTCGTCAACATTTTCAGAGCCGAGAAGCTCTTTGAGCGCTTTTTCACCCTGAGAAAGTGTTCCAGGAGTGAGAACTATCGATTTTTCCTTGAGATCGCCCGCAGGTTTGTAGTATGTGCGGGTATTGTCATTGATTTTTTCAAATTCTTTTCCTTCGATATTTATGAGAACTTTCTCGACATCCGCGCTTTCTGCCGCGACTTTGAGCGAGATTTTGTCCGTGATGGCGCTCAGCTTCTGAACATAAGGTCTTGTTACCATGTCAGTGCCGTCAAGAACAGAAACCGTATGTGCCGATGCGTCAAAAGTATCAACTATGCTGACTGCATGCGCGTTGCCGTCGATTCCGTCAAAAACAAGGTACGCCGTTTTAAGAAGCTGGCTGTTCAGCTCCTCTACACCGGTACCGTTGAAGAAAATCGTTCCCGCGTATTTGAGTGCAAGATAGAACGTTCTGAAAAGATTGAGTTTTTCCTCGCTGCTGAGCCTGCTGTTCATCGGCATGAGGTATTTTCTGAATATCCCTTCTGCCTCGGCTGCACTGAGTTCGCTTCCTCCGAGCGTGACATGGCCTGCCTCATTCAGAGAGTAGACTTTATTGCAGTTCTGTGCCAGTGTTGAAGAGTCAAACCACGCGCAGACAAGCTGGTCCGGAGTCAGAACCGATTCTACGCCGCTGAAATCGGGACCTTTTGATGATGTCGTGATGTAGTTCGCGAATATCATCATCTCTTTCTTTGTTGCCGCATATTTGTCGGATGCATTGGTGATTCCGGTGAGCGTCTTCTTTGCTGAAACAGAATAATCTTCAGGAACTACGCCGCTGTAAGTCAGAGGAATCATTGACGGATCAAACATATCGGCCAGTGTCGTGCTTCTGTTGTAGGAAGTCGTTGCCGTGTAAAGTGCCGCGATTGCGCTCCTAAGCTCAAGACCGTTCCTTACAGCCGCGACTGCGCCGTTTCCCTGCCTTGCAAGCGAGCGCTTGTAGAACTCGGAAACAAAGAACAGGTTCTCGAAAAGATTGAGGTTACGCTGGAAACCTATCTGCTTGTTCATAAGCTCGTAAAGGTCGTTTCCGAGATCTCCGAACTTTTCGCAGGTGAGATACGGAAGAAGCGTGCTTCCAGGTTTGTTCGCCTTTACTCCTTCCTTTATGAACTCTATCGGCGAATATCCGTCGTAGAACGAGCCGTCGCACCATCTCTTCATAAGCTCCTCGACCGAAACCGGAAGCGATGCCGATTCAAGCGTGAATGTCGAATAGTGGTTTGTCTGCGTAACCGTGACACTCGAGCTTGTTCCCATCATTATCGGGTCGCCCGATGCCGCGTTCATTATCGGATCTCCTGATGCTGCCGTCATGATCGGGTCGCCTGAAGCAGCTGTCATTATCGGATCTCCCGATGCTGTGCTCATGATCGGATCTCCCGATGCACTTGTCATAATCGGATCACCTGAAGCCGCTGTCATGATAGGATCGCCTGATGCACTTGTCATTATCGGGTCTCCTGAAGCCGCAAGCATGATGGGATCTCCTGATGCCGTCGTCATGATAGGATCGCCACTTGCAGCAAGCATTATAGGATCGCCGCTTGCAGACTGAAGAACATCGACTGTGCCGTCGGTATTCGTCCTTGTTACGGAAAGAACCTTGGGATCACCACCGTAAACCGTGCCCAGCTCATAGACAAAATACATTTTATCGCCTGTAAACTCCGCTCCTTCAGGACCGAACAGGAGACGCGAAATCTGGCCGCCGCCTGCCGTAAGTATGTCGTAAGTTATTGATTTTAAGATTTTTCCGTTCTTTTTTACTACCGTATTCTTTGGAATGACGCCGTAGATTCCGTCGTCGATCCTGAACGAAATGTTCTTATCAGATCTGCTGTCAAGATAAACTGTGCCGCCGCCCTTTCTCTGAAGGAAAAAAACCGTCGCAGAATCGTCGGAAAGCATTATCGGATCGCCGCTCCCCGAAGTCAGCTTTGCACGGACCGTGTATTCGCCGGGAGTCGTTGCCGTGAATTTGTATGACGCGCCGTTTCCGCTTTTGTTCTTCAAAGTCCATCCAATATTAAAGTTCGGAGCAACTTTGCTGCTGCCGCCTTCAACAC
Source organism: uncultured bacterium (assembly GCA_905233945.1). Lineage (GTDB taxonomy): Bacteria > UBP6 > UBA1177 > UBA1177 > UBA1177 > UBA1177. The sequence continues at coordinate 2,297 of CAJOFY010000039.1, forward strand.
CGAAATTTGCGTTGCTGTCGGTACTTTCTCCGATAATTATCTCCTTCTTGTCGGAAAATACCCTGAAACCGTTGAAAAATTTAGCAAACTCGGGATTTTCCTTGACCGCATCCGCCGCGATTTTTTCGGAAAGTGTTTTGCTGTCGGTCGAAGCAATATAGGTCGAAAGGAGCTTCATGCCTTCCGAAATCCCGGACAGCTTCGTGTAATCGAGCTCGCCCAGCCATTCACCTGTGCCGAGTTTTGCATAAGTTCTGATTTTTGTTTCACTTTTCCTTAAATCGGAACATGCCGTGTCGGCAAGAAGGACCGCATTCGTGATTTCCGAAATATTTGCAACATGGTCGCTCTGTCCCTTGAAGCAGCTCGCAAAACCGTTTGCCTTTACGCAGTAGCTTTTCTCTGCCGAAACAGCAGCCGTGAATGAAAATTTTCCTTTCGCATCGGTATTTCCGGAAGCTATTTTATCGGTCTTGCCGCACTCATAAAGAGCCGCTTCAATCCCAGAAACACTGCCGCCAATCTGGTAAGTTCCCGAAGTGGCTGGCCGTGCCTTCAACAATGCTGTCGTTATCGGGAGTTTCAGGTATATCGTTATCCGTTCCTGTATCCGAATCCGTGTCATTATCAGGAGCTGAATCCGAATCGTCCGCCGGTTCGCTGTCGTCTTTCTGCTCTTTTATGCAGGTATCGTTTTCTTCATCGCAGACAAGGCCTTCGTTGCAGGTCTTGTTCGGATAACATCTGCCGTAAAGCTCGCCCTGCTTTTTACCGCTCTCTTCCGTGTCGCCGTCATCAACCGGAGTTGTATCCGAAGTGTCGTCAACCGTGTCACCGGAATCGGAATCTTCGTCACTTTCAGCATCCTCTGTATCGGAAACATCTTCATCAACTGCATCGGCATCCTCGTCAACCACACCGTCTCCATCTGTTACAGACGTGTTTTCGGTTTTGCCACTGTCTCCGCAGCTGAGAACAAATACAACCGTTGAAAGAAGTAAACAGAAAGACAAAAACTTTTTCATCATAAACTCCTATTAAATAATAATTCAAAAAACGCGCGTTATAATACAGAAAAAATAGAAAACGGCAAATTTTAGACGAACTAAACGTGACGGTGTAACGACGTGACGATTAAAAAAAATGATTATTCAGCAGCCTCTTCAGCTTCTTCTTTTCCTTCCCAGAGGAAATCGAACCAACCGGTGAGCGCAACTGTGAAAATATGAGTGTTGTATGTATTTGTGTAGTATTCGTTCTTGCTGTATGCTTCGTCAAACATATGTCTTGTTTCGCGGATGAAGTTGTAGTCGAACTCGACACCTGCATAGTCGCAGAAGTTGTAGATGAACGCGAAATCGAATCCCATGTTTGTATTTTTGCTGTCCTCAATGAATGTGTAGAGGTAAGGCTGCTTGAAGTAGGAGAATCTTGCCATAATGTCAAACCAGTAGACATGAGCGTAAGGCATTACGAAGAAACCCCACGGGCTGTATGAACTTTTGCCCCAGATCATGCCTTCGTTTCCGTCACGGATGAAACGTGCGTTCTCATAGTAATCATCGCCGATGTAGATGTTTGCATACGGGTTGAAAATAGATCTGCTGGAGTAAGCGAACTCAGCCGCAAGATTGACATTGACATCGTCGTTTATGTCATATCCGAGGTCTGCGCCTACCGCGAAAAGCATATTCTTTTTATTTGCAGCATAGTCGTTCCTGCCTGTTTCATCGTCCTTAATGATAAGATTTTCCTCAATTTTGTTCTTTTCATCAAGATAGGTTCCGTTGGTTGTCTGGAAAATGCCGCCGACAGTCTCCTCGTCGTAGCCGATGTATGCGCTGCCGAGAACAAACGAGAACGCAGCCGTTGCATGGAATCTGCCTTCGTAGTTGTATCTGAGGTCGACACCGAATGCCGGATCCTTGAATCTGTCTTCGCCGTCAAGCATCGTTTCGTTGTCGCCGTTGAAAACAAAAAGTGTCAAATCAAGATCCATATTGTTCGAAATGAGGAAATCGAATCCCAGAGAAAGGCCGACATCCCTGAAACCGCCGCCGAGGAAATCGTTCTTGATTGCCGAATGGGCGTAGGTGATTTCGTGGTCGTAACCGCCTTCGATTCCGAAAGGAAGGCCGAAAAGACCTGCCTGAAGCTCGATGTTGAGACCGAATGTTCCCGCTGCGTTTCTGTATGACGGGTGAACCATGCTGAAAGAAACGTCCTTCAGAATGTCGAGAGCGTCAGGAGAATCGCTTGTATAGATGAATTCACGCGGATTCGTTTCGTCTGTCGGGAGTTCGCTGTCGTGGTCGTAGTTGAACTCTACTTCTTTCGATGTCTTGAGTCCCTTCGCCAGATCGACAAGGATTCTGCCGTTGAACATGCGGTTTCCGCCTTTGAAATCAAGGACGGCGTTGTCAATGCTGAATCTGTAGCTGCTGTGCGGCATTACATTTCCGCCGAAAGTGTAGATCGAGTTTGAAAGAGCCATGAAAGCGTTTGCCGAGAAGAAAGGCTTCGTCTCGAAAGGAGCGATTTTTCCGTCACCTTCAGCTTCAGCCGCCGCAGCCGCTTCAGCAGGTGCTTCTTCCTTATTTTCCTCAGCGGGCTCTTCCGCAGGAGCCGGTTCCTCCTTCTTTTCCTCAGCGGGCTGGGCAGCAGGAGCCGGTTCTTCCTTCTTTTCCTCAGCGGGCTGGGCAGCAGGAGCGGGCTCTTCCTTCTTTTCCTCAGCGGGCTGGGCAGCAGGAGCTGCAGCCGGAGCCGGTTCCGCCGGTTTTGCCGGTTCAGCCTGAGCCGGCTGGTTGTTGTTATACTGGTTCAGATACTGCTGGTACAAATCATTGGTGTTGTCCTGTGCCGACAACGAGAAAAACACGGTTAAAACCGCAATAGCAAGAAAGAATTTACGCATTAAAACCTCCATTAAAAAACGAAAATTCCTGTGTAGGATAAAAAGTTAAACTGTAAAATCAAATAAATTATGGCTTTTTCCATAGATTCAGATTTTTTTTCCGGCGAATATTTCAAATTAAAAAAAAATCACTACAATAATCTGTCAGTTTGCCTGTTTAAAAGAGGTGGCATGTTAAATTTCGTGATAGCAGTTCACGTTCTCGGAATATATGTGATTTTCGCGATTCTCCTTTTCCCTTTTTACTTTTTCAGCAGAGGAAGAAGACTCGGCGGGATTTTTCTGAGAAGCAGCTCGCGCCTCCTTATGAAAATTTTCAGAGTCACATGCGATACCGAAGGGCTTGAAAACATCGATCCGCAGGAAACATACTTCGTCGCGGCAAATCACCAGAGCATAGCCGACATACCGATAATATGCGCCGTTCTGCCGCTTAACATGCGCATTCTGGCGAAAAAAGAGCTTTTTAAAATTCCTATTTTCGGACAAACGCTGCTGCTTTACGATTTTGTCGCCGTCGACAGAAGAAACAAACGGAGCGCGGTCAGCACTCTGAAACTTGTCGAAAAAAAGATGAAATTCTGCTCGTTTCTCGTCTTTCCCGAAGGAACGAGGACAAAGGACGGGCATGTCGGCCAGTTCAAGTCAGGCGCGCTGTTTCTGACTGAAAACGGATGCAAAATCCTTCCGGTAGCAATAACAGGCCTGGACAAAATCATGCGGCGTGACTCTTTCGCCATCCGCAGCGGACATGTAAAGATAAAAATTTTCCCGCCTACGACTATCGGCGGAAACGAAGACCGGCACGAGCTCGCGCAGAGACTTCAGACTATGATTTCAGATTACGTCGAAAAGAATCAGTTCGCGGACAAAAACGGCAAAGTTTGACATAGCCGCATTATTCCTTAAAATACTTTGCTTTATGATTTGTTAAAACAAAAGAGGGCAGATGAAAGTTTTAGTAGTCGGAAAAGGCGGTCGTGAACACGCATTGGCGTGGAAGGCGGCTCAAAGTTTTTACGTTGACAGGCTTTTCTGCTTTCCCGGCAACGCGGGAATTTCAAAAATAGCAGAAACACCTGATATTGCTGATGATTCAGTCGAATCTCTGCTTGATTTCGCGCTCAGGGAATCAATCGATCTGACGATTGTCGGACCGGAAGATTATCTGGCAAAAGGGATAGTTGACGCTTTTGAAGCGAAAGGACTCCGCATTTTCGGCGTAAACAGAGAGGCTGCACGGCTTGAATCGAGCAAGGCTTTCGCAAAAGAGGTCATGAAGTCGGCAAACATCCCGACTGCGGCATATTCTGTTGTTTCGGACTTTGAAAGCGGTGAAAAAATCCTGAAAAACTCAAAATATCCGGTCGTTTTAAAGGCAGACGGTCTGGCTGCAGGCAAAGGCGTAATAATATGCAACACTTACGATGAAGCCGCCTCGGAACTTTCGCAGATGCTCGGCGGCAAGTTCAAATCAGCCGGCGCAAAAGTCGTCATCGAAGAATTTTTGAAAGGAGAAGAGCTTTCGCTGCTCCTTCTGACAGACGGCACGAACGTCAAGCGGCTTCTTTTCTCGCAGGATCACAAAGCGCTCAACGACGGCGACACAGGTCTCAACACAGGCGGAATGGGTGCCTACACGCCGGTCACTTCCGGAACAGACGAACTTTACGAAAAAGTCAACAAGTCCGTAACGTTACCGCTCCTTAACGAACTGAAAAAACGCGGGATCGACTACCGCGGGATACTTTACATCGGCCTTATGATAGTTGAAAACGAGCCTTTCGTGCTGGAATACAATGTCCGCTTCGGCGACCCCGAAACCGAGCCGCTGATGTTCATGCTCATAAGCGACATCATCCCGTACTTCTGGGCTATAGCCGGCAAAGAAAAACCGTCAGGCGGCAGGAACGAAACTCTTCCGCCGTTTTCAACACTTGAAGCACTGCCGGAACTAGTCTGGAGAAGCGGCTACGGAATGTGCGTCGTCCTTGCAAGCGGAGGCTACCCTGAAAGCTACGAAAAAGGCAAAATCATTTCGGGGCTTGAGTCTGTTGACAAAAACTGCGAAGTATTCCACGCAGGGACAAAATTCGACGCTTCCGGAAATACCGTAACAGACGGAGGCAGAGTCCTCATGGTTACATCATGCGGCGCGACAATAACGCAAGCCATTGAAAACACTTATGAAAACGTCAGGAAAATAAATTTTGACAAAATGTATTTCAGGCACGACATCGCCCACCGCGAAAAAGAAAGGAACAACTGATGCTGATAAAAAACGTTGAATTTGTGAAAAGCGTCTCTTCTGCCGCGGGGCTTCCTGACGACGGAAAACCTGAATTTGCCTTCATCGGGCGCTCGAATGTCGGAAAATCAAGCCTGATGAACATGCTGCTCGGCAGAAAAAATTTAGTCAAAACCTCGAAAAAACCGGGGAAAACCGTTCTTCTCAACTATTTCAACGTGAACAACGCATTTTATTTTGTCGATCTGCCGGGCTACGGATTTGCATCGAGATCAAAATCCGAACAGGATTTATGGCGCGTTCTGATTGAAAAATACCTGAAAACGAGAAAAAGTCTGGCCGCCGTTTTCCTTCTCATAGACTCAAGGCACGGATTTCTGCCTAATGACGGGCAGATGGTCGAATTTCTCGAACATTTCGGGATAGGCTATACACCTGTCTTTACGAAAACCGACAAACTCACAAAAACGGAGCTTTCGGTTGTAAGACAAAAGTATCCCGATTCTTTTTTTGCAAGCGCGCTTTCAGGCGCAGGCAGAGAGCAGTTGCTTGATTATATTGACAAAATTCTTTCAAATGGTGATTCAGAATGATTGCCGGGCTTCTCCTTTCCATACTCCTTTTTTCCCAGGCCGCACCGCTGGAAACAGTTGTAGCAAGCCTGAACAACCGTGCGATAACATATTCCGAAATCCTTCAGGAAGGCGAGCTTCTCAACATCGAGAACAACGTTCCGCCTGAAACTCCGCTCTCCACCGAACTGAAAGAAAAAATCCTCCGACTGATATTCTTCAGAATAATACTTTCCGAAGAGGCTCGCGAACAGGAAATCACCGTTGACGAGCAGTTAGTCAGAAAAAGCGCCGAAAACTATATGAAAAACGTTTACATGAAAGCTTTTATCAAAAAATACGAGCTGACTGATTTTGAGTTCAAAACAATAATCAAAATGCGCCTTATCACAGACAAAATGACAACAAATTTCATTGAGCAGAAATTTCCCAACGGGAACAAACATTCAAAAGAAGATGAAAAAAAAGTCATAGAGGACTGGGAGAACAACCTTCTTAAAAGACAAAAAGTTATAATATATTCAATGCCTTAATGGAGACAAAAAAATGGGAAAGATTATTTCCGTAATCAACCAGAAGGGCGGTGTCGGAAAAACAACGACCGCCGTAAACCTCGCGGCATCTCTGAGCGCGCTTGAAAAAAAAGTGCTTCTCATTGACATGGATCCGCAGGGAAATGCGACTTCGATGAGTTCAATCAAAGAAGAGAATTTCAATACAATCTACGACATGATGGCAGATCCCAAGATACAGGCGGTGTACCAGACAAAAATGCCTTTTCTGAAGGTGATCCCCTGCAATGCTGATCTTACATCAGCCGAAATAGAACTTCTTGACGCCGAAAACCGCGAGTTTGTCCTGAAAGAGACACTTGACAGGCTGAAAGACAAGTTTGACTTCATCATCATCGACTCGCCTCCGGCTCTGAACATCCTCTCTGTCAACAACATGGTCGCATCGGACGGCATAATAATACCGATCCAGTGCGAATATTTCGCGCTTGAAGGGCTGAGCAGGATAATCCAGACAATGAAAAGCATAAAAAATATAAATCCGGACATCGAGATTTACGGAATTCTGCTGACAATGTATGACAAGCGCGTCAAACTGACCTACGAAGTCGAAAACGATGTCCGTGAACACTTCGGCGACCTTGTGTTCCAGACAGTTATCCCGCGGAACGTCAAACTCAGCGAGTCCCCGAGCTTCGGAATGCCGATTATCCTTTATGATGTATCCTCGATCGGCGCAAAAAAATACCTTGAACTCGCCGAAGAATTCCTCAGCAAAACCGAATAAAAAATTTCAGTAGCAATCAAAAGGCAAAAAAAAGCGGTCACGCGAAACCGCATGACCGCCGAATCCGTCGTCTGAAAAACGGAGATTAGAGCTCTTTCTTGAAAACAGGTGTCGGTTTGAAGGAAACTGTTTTCGTTGCGGGGATGTTGATCTCTTTGTGGGTCTGCGGGTTGATGCCCTTGCGAGCTTTTCTTTCGTTTACTTTGAAAGTTCCAACACCGTTAAGGCTGAGTCTTTTCTCAGAAATAACAGTATCCTTGAGGATAGCTGTGAAAACATCGTAAAGCTCCTTTGCCTGATCATTCGTGAGAGCAACAGATTTAACCGTTTCTTTGATTTTTTTAACGAAATCGGTCTTTGTTGTCGCTACAAGATACTCTCTTGTTTTTTTCTTTGCTGCCTTTGCCATAAAAAACTCTCCATAAAAAAAGTTAACAAACGACGCGCTATTTTAAGAACAGCGTGGTGCTTGTCAAATATTTTTCAGTAAAATTAAGGCGTTTTTTCACATTTTTTCTCATTTTTCCGTCTGTTTTGACACTTTTCTTAAATTTAGCACCATTTTCAGGCAAAAAAACGGCGAAAAACATCTTTAGACAACACTTTGATCAAAATATTCTGCGGAAAAAAATCAGAGAAGAATATCGATTTTGCTTTCGCTGCGTTTCTTTTTGAGCCATGTCTGAAACATTTTTTCGACATTGCGCTGAAAGTAGATGCTGCGCAGCATTTCGTATGAATCGTTGTAGGTCGGCGGATCGTGCTTCTCAATTTTGTCAAGTTTTACGATGTGCCAGCCGTAGCGGGTTCTGAAAGGTTCACTGACCTCGCCTTCTTTCATAACTGCGAGCCTTTCAGAAAACTCAGGCACCATATCCTTCGCCGAAAAAGTTCCGAGAGCACCGCCGTTGGCCGCAGAACCGTCCTGAGAATAGGACTTCGCCGCCTCTGCAAAAGTCATTTTTCCTTCTGCAACTTCTTTATAAACAGCGGTCATAGCCTCCTTTATTTCGGCATCGTTGCCGTCATTGGCCTGCATAATGATGTGCGAAGCTGTAAAATAGAGCTCTGGCTCGCCGCTGAATTCCTTTTCATAAATCTCACGCAGAGCCCTTTCATCGACATCCATCGTGACGATTATCCGCTTTTTCAGCTTGAGAATCAGAAGCTGTTCTTTAAGGACTTCGTTCATGTAAACATCGAAAGTCATATTGTTTTTTGCAAGCTCTTTCTCGAACTGCTCACGCGTCATCCTGTTCTGCGCAAGAACCGATTCAACCGCGGCATCAAGCTCTTCCTGGGGAACCGTTACGTCGAGAGCCTCGGCCTCCTGCTTCGAAATCGCGTTGTTGATAAGCTGGTCGATCAGTTTGTCCTTTCTGTCAAGCACAGCCTGTGTAGGAACGCTTGCCGGATCCTCGAACCTTAGCAGTTTTTTGCAGTCGTAAATAGTGTAAACCTTTCCGTTTACGCGGACAACCATCTTGTTGACAAGCTGTTCTTCCGCAAAAAGCGGCACAAACGAGAGAAAAAGAAGTAAGAAAATAACGGTTTTAAATTTCATTCAATTACTGCTGCTGAACTTTTTTATCCTTGGGTTCGGCGCTTTTGCCGTCATTCTTTTTGATATTGACGTTCTTGAGTTGTTCAAGCTGGTCTTTGGTAAGAAGCGGTTTCTGGAGTTTCGCTCTCTGCTGCTGGTTCTTGTCAAAATTCTTTGATGCCTCACCAGCCTTTTCAGAAGTGGTTATTTCGATTGCAACAGCTGCTTCCTTGTCGAATTTGAGACCGAGTTCCTTTTTGTATTCCTCGATGATGTTTTCAAAAATCGATTTTCTTTTCTCGGTTTTGAGAGTGTTTTCGACATTCAGTTTGACATCCTCGAAATTCTTTTCGACCTTCTCTTTTTTACCAGTAAGTTTGATTACGTGGAAACCGAACTGAGATTCAACCGGCTTGCTTATGTCACCGACATTCTGAAGCGCGAAAGCAGCGTCGCTGAACTCTTTGATCATAGGTCCGCCTTCTTCAGTTCTCTGGAAATAGCCGAGATCTCCGCCTCTCTTCTTGGAACCGTCGTCTTCGCTGTATTTTTCGACGAGTTTCGCGAAACTTCCTGCATCTTTTGCCGCTTTTACAGCCTCGTCGGCAACCTTTTCTGCGAGTTTTTTAGCTGCTTCCTTGTCTCTTGAATCGGTTATTTTGATAAGTATATGGCTTGCCTTTACTTTCTCAGGCGTATTGAAAGAGTTCTTGTTCTCTTCATAGTACTTTTTCATCTCGTCTTCGGTAACTTTTACAGCCTCTTCCATTTTACTTTTCATTTTGGTGCCGCTGTAATGTCTTGCAATCGTGTTTTTGATGTTCGCCAGAAGAACCGGATCATCAAGTACGCCGTCCTTGAGAGCCTTCAGCGCAATGACTTCGCTGTCAATGATCTTGGTCATAAGCTCTTCCTTTCTTTCAGGAGTGTTGTAACGGGCTTTGAGATAGTCGTTGAAACTGTTTACGTAAGTCTTGAGATATTTTTCACTGATCCTGACACCTCCGAATTCGGCAACAGTTTTTCCGCCGTCTTCCGGATAAAGGTTGATGCTGCCTGCAGAAGAATCCTTGCAGCAACCCGAAAAAGCAAACAACAGAGCCAACAGCATGACAATAGAAATTTTTTTCATAAGAACCTCCTAAAAATCCAAAAAAACTATCCGTCTGTGACGGAAAAAACGCATTATTAAAGCCAATCAGCGATTTAAGTCAAGAATTGTCAAAGAGAAGATTGCGGCAAAAATTTACATAAAAATTTTTTCTGCTAAAATTTCCGGCTTTTTTGGAGGCTGAATGGAACACCTTGACCGCCTTGAGGCGACTTCGATACACATAATCAGAGAGTCTTACGCGAATTTCAAAAACCTCGGAATGCTCTGGTCGATCGGGAAAGACAGCACTGTGCTGCTCTGGCTCGTTAAAAAGGCGTTTTTCGGTCATGTCCCGTTTCCGCTCATCCACATAGACACGCACTACAAAATCCCGGAAATGATCGAATACCGCGACCGCCTCACGAAAGAGTGGCGCTTGAACATGGTTGTCGGAGTCAACGAGGAAGCGCTCGCTCAGAAAGCGACTTTTCCCGACGGAAACGTTAACAGAATCACATGCTGCCGCAATCTCAAGACGCAGGCGCTGAAATCGACTCTCGACGGAACGGGAAAAAGATACGTTTTCAACCACGCGAAAGGCTGTTATGAGCTTGACAAGTCGCATGAAGCATTCACCGCGATAATCCTCGGAATCAGAAGCGACGAGGAAGGAAGCCGCTCGAAAGAACGCTATTTCTCGCCCCGCAACGCTTCGAACGAATGGAATGTCGGCGACCAGCCGCCTGAGTTCTGGAACCAGTTCAAAACCGATTTCGCGCCGGGCACTCACCTCAGGATCCACCCGCTTCTCGACTGGACCGAACTCAACATCTGGGAATATATCGAACGCGAAAAAATCCCGACAGTCTCGCTTTACTACGACCACGGCGAAGGAAAAAGATACCGCTCGCTCGGATGTTACCCCTGCACTTTCCCAGTCGAAAGCAACGCAAAAAATGTCGCGGACATCATTGAAGAACTGAGGAGCGGAAAGTTCGCCAAAATCGCCGAACGCTCAGGCAGAGCGCAGGACAAGGACGACGGCGGCGGACTCGAAACACTCAGAAAAGACGGATATATGTAACACAGCCAGACAAATTATCTGTTTGAACCCGAATAGACAAAATCCTTAATGTAAAGCTGCATTGAGATATTGTCACCGTAGGTGTTTATTCTCGGGAAATAGATTATATCAATGAAATCTCCGACGACAGGCGCGTTTCCGTGGTTCAGAAGGCCGAAACCTATCGCGTTGAAAGTCATATTCGTGTTTTTGCAGCCGAGTTTCCAGTGAAGGTGGCTTCTGTTTATGATGCTCTGCTTCAGAATTTTGACGTTCCTAGCAAGAAAATTGGGTTCGGAATTGCTGATTCCGAAAGGTTCGAGCTTCGAAAGGGCAACAACCATGTCGGGAGTGAGGTCTTTAAGCTGGAGCTCGGAATCGATTTCGGTGAACTGTCCGCCGACTTCCTCTTCAAGCTCCTCCGCTACGATTTCATCGAATTTATCAATAAATTCAGCTATTTTCGATTCCTGGATCGTAAGACCTGCCGCGTATTTGTGCCCGCCGTACTGAACTAAATAGTTGCTCAGTCTCTCCAGAACCTTATAGATGTGAAGCTGCGGAATGCTTCTGACACTGCCTCGGCCCACACCGTCCTCGACCGAAATCATGATCGTCGGTTTATAGAACTTTTCGACAAGTCTTGAAGCGACGATTCCGATAACACCCGGATGCCACTTTTCGGAGTACAGAACTATCGAATTTCTTTTCTGGATAATGTCGCTGTTTTCGACCTTCTCGAGTGCCTGATCGAAAATCTCGGCTTCGAGCTGCTGACGGTATTCGTTAGTCAAATTAAGCTCTTCCGCCATTTTCAGTGCCGCTTCGTAATCGGTGTTCTCGATAAGTTCGAGACCTTTTATCGCGTTTCCGATACGCCCTGCCGCATTGAGACGCGGAGCCATTTTGTAGCTTATGACCGAAGGAGTTATCTCTTTCAGCGATTTCAAACCGCAGATGTTCGCCAGTGCCAGGAGACCGGGACGCTGGTTTTTCTGCATCTGTGTAAGACCGTATTTTACAAAAATCCTGTTCGATTCAAGAAGCGGAACCATATCTGCGACAGTTCCGAGAGCGACAATGTCGAGATATTCGGCCAGATTCGGCAGAGTTCCCGTAAAAAATCCGTCCTTTTCAACGATTTTCTTGAGAACCATGAGGAACGAGAAAGCGACGCCTACTGCAGCCATCTCCTTGAAAGGATAACGGCATTCCGGCTGATGCGGGTTGACTATCGCCACAGCCGCAGGAACCGTCTCGCCGACATGGTGATGGTCGATTATTATAGTCGCCAGACCTAAATCAGCCGCGTATTTTACTTCGTCAACACTCGTAATTCCGCAGTCGACCGTGATTACAAGCTCTCCGCCTTTCGTCGCAATCTCTTCCAGAGTATAGGTATTGAGACCGTAGCCGTCTTCAAGCCTGTGCGGAATGTAACGGTCCACACTCGCGCCGACATGGGAGAGAAACTGATACATAATCAGAGTCGAAGTGATTCCGTCAACATCGTAATCACCGTAAATTACTATCTTTTTTCTGTTTTTGATGTAATCGATAATGATTCCGGCAGCCTTTTCCGCATCTTTCAGAAGGAAAGAATCGGGAAGCGATTTGATTTTCGCCTGATGGAACATGCTCGCGGCTTCGACATTGTCGATACCGCGGTTCACGAGGACAGTCGCAACAGTCTTTGATATTCCGAGCGTCTTGCTTAAATCGTCGATTTTACCCGGATCGGGATTCAGTATTTGCCATTTCGGCTTCATCTATGCTGCTGTTCCTCTTTTTTTGTTCATGTATCTTTCAATGTAAAGTGTGATCGGCGAAGCGATGAAAAGTGAAGAATAAGTACCTACAACAACACCGATGCACATAACGCCTGCAAAACCCGAAATGATTTCGCCGCCGAAAACGAGAAGTGCGAGAACCGAGAAAAGAGTCGTGATCGAAGTGAGGAAAGTTCTCTGCAAAGTCTCGTTGAGGCTTGTGTTCATCTTGTCGGCAAGGGTTGCGCCCTTGTTCGGGTCTTTCATGTTTTCCCTGATCCTGTCGAAAATGACGATCGTATCGTTGATCGAGTAACCGACGATCGTAAGAAGCGCCGCAACAACGGTAAGGTCAAACGAGAATCCGAAAAGCGACCAGATTCCGAGAGCTATCATGACGTCGTGGAAAAGAGCGAGAACAGCGCCTGGAGCGAACATGAAGTTGAATCTGAACGCGATGTAGACAAGAATTGCAATAAGAGCGTAGAAAACTGCCATAATCGCGGAAAGTTTCAACTGCTGGCCGACTTTCGGACCGACGAGTTCGACTCTGACGAGGTCTGCCTTAGCCTCAGTATTTATCTTGTCGATCGCATTGACGATTTCGTTCGTCATACCTTTGAGCATAAGTTTGTAGATGTGTCTGTCGCCGACTTTGTTGTATTTGATCGCATCCTTTTCGATAACCGGAAGCTTGGTTTCGGCGATAAGCGCGTTCATAGCCTCTTCGCTGATTTCCTTGTCAAACCAGATCTCTACTCTGTCGCCGACCTGTGAATCAAAGTGGGTTTTGAGCATTTTTGCATCACTGAACTTTGCTTTTGCAGCATCGAGGAAAGCGTTGATCGTGGTATCATCAACCATCGAAATGTTTTTGAAGCGCACTAAGTATTCGTTCTGCTTGCCTTCGAACTGCTGGATGTCGTTCGCTCCGAACTGCCCCATAACTTCTCTGACTTGTTCCTGTGTTACGCCGTCAGCCTTGATCTGGATCTCGGTTCCGCCGGCAAAGTCGATACCGAAGTTAAAACTCTTGAAAATGACAAGAAGAACTGAAATCGCGACTAAAACGCACGAAATCGGGAACAATATTTTTGATTTGCCGATAAAATCTATTTTGAGTTCATTTAATTTCATCTTCAACTCCCTTATTTAACGTGTGAAAACATCTTGATGTGTGCTTTCAGGAAATAGTTGAAAACAACTCTCGCTACAAAAATCGCGGTGAACATACTCGAGCAGATACCGATGAGAAGCGTGATTGCGAAACCTTTGATCGCGCCGGTACCGAACTCCCAGAGAACGAAAGATGTTATCGCAGTCGTCAGGTTGGCGTCGAAAATTGCCGACCATGCCTTGTTGAAACCGCTTTCGATCGAAGCTTCTTTGATACGTTCGAAAATAATAACGTTTGCGTCAACCGCCATACCGACCGTAAGAAGGATACCTGCGATGCCGGGGAAGGTAAGCGTCGCGCCGAATGTAGCCATCGCGCCCATGATGAAAAGAAGGTTGAGGAAAAGGGCGAGGTCAGCGATAAGTCCTGCAAAACCGTAGTAAAGGAACATGAAAACTACGACAACAGCAAAGCCGACAGAGACTGCAACTTTACCTTTATCGATGGAGTCCTGACCAAGGCTCGGACCAACCGTTCTGTTTTCTTCGAATGTTACCGGAGCGGGAAGCGAACCGGCTCTGAGAACGAGTGCAAGGTCTTTTGCTTCCTCGAAAATCGAATTGTAGTCGCCGTTTCCGCCGAGGGTGATCATTGCGCTTCCGCCTTCGATCCTGGACTGGATTACCGGCGCGCTGTTGACTTTCTCGTCAAGGATGATCGCCATTTTGCGTTTGATGTTTTTGCCGGTTACGTCTGCGAAGATCTCTGCGCCGACTTTATCAAAGTTCATGCTGACATACGGTCTGTTCTTCTGCTGGTCGATCGAAACTCTCGCATCGGTGAGCATGTCGCCCGTGATGTAAGCCTGGCGGTAAAGCAGCCATGACATATATTCCTTCGTTCCGTCTGCCGACTCGTTCTCTTCAAGAAGGAATTCGGTTCCTTCCGGAGCTTTGTCTTTCAGGAACTCTCTAAGTTTCGTGCGGTCTTTCGAAGTCGCGTATTTGTAGGTGTAAACCGTTCCTTCAGCATTCGAGCCTCTGCCCGTAACAAGCGTGATTTCCGCAGGAACTTCGCCCTGGTATTCGCCGAGCGGATCTTTGTCTTCAGCAACGATTTTGAACTCGAGCTGAGCCGTCTGGCCGATGATGCTTCTTGCTCTCTCGACATCTTTGTAGCCGGGAAGCTGGACAAGTATCGAGTTTTCGCCCTGTTTCGTAACAATGGGCTCTTTGAGGCCGAGCTCGTCGATTCTCGAACGGAGCGTTTCCAGCGTCTGGTCGACAGCGTTCGTCTTGAGCTGCTGGACATATTCGTCTCTCATCGTAAGAGTGTAGGAATTTCCGGAACTTCCGGTCTTTTTGAGGTCGCCGAAGTAGTCGATGACCTTGTCTCTGAATAAATCTTTGTTTGCGCCGTCTGCAAGTTTTACTTCGATGGCGTAGCTTTCGGGAAGAACTTTGACCGTTTCATACGGGATTTTCTCCTCGTCGAGTCTGATTCTGATTTCGTCCGTTCTGCGGTCGAGCCTGTCGGTAGCAGCCTTTTCTGTGTCTACACTGAGAACAAAGTGGATACCGCCTTTAAGATCGAGACCGAGGCTGAGCCCGCTGTTGATTTTCTCCGCCCACGGATTTGCTTCCGTGTCGATGAAAGTCGGGATGAGCGAAACACATGCCGCGGCAATAACAACAAGAACAAAAATCGCTCTTGCCAACCAGTTTCTTTCCATAACAACCAATCTCCTTTTATATGTTTTTACTCTTCAGTTCCTTGTGCAATAACGCTTGAAACAACTGATTTCTGCACAGTGATGACGACTTTCGGGTTAGAGCAGATCTCGACTTTGAGTTCATTGTCTTTGACTTCTGTAATTCTGCCCTGAATACCGTTGCTCATCATAACCGTATCGCCTTTTTTAAGCTGATTCAGCATTTCGTTGTGTTTTTTCATCTGCTTTTTCTGCGGAAGAATGACGAGAAAGTAAAAAATTCCGAAAATAAGGATAAACGGCAGAAGCATATTTAAAATTCCCATCGCTCCGCCCTGCTGTGCAGCTTCTTGCGTTATCAGCAAATTGCCTAACAAATTCAATGTGTTAACTGTCAAACCTGTCTCCATTTTTAAAGGTCAACAAAAAAACAAGCGGCAGAGTGTAGCACAAAATTTTTTTTTCGCAAGAAATGATGTTAAAAATCAATTAAGAGAGGCTCTCGCTTTTCGGCAAAAAACGGGTATAATAAGCAGCTTTTGATTTTTGGAGAATGCAGAAATGAAGAATGCGGAAAAAAACGGATTTTTTGCAGGCATTGACCTCGGCGGAACAAAAATCCTGACGGTTGTTACCGATTCCGGAAAAAATGTTCTTTCAAAGACAAAAATCCCGACCGAAGCAACGCGCGGAATCGATGCTGTTTTAAACAACATATTTAAATCGCTGGATATTTCATGCAAAGAGTGCGGGATTTCAGCTGCAGAACTTTCGGGAATAGGAATCGGCGTTCCGGGGCCTGTCAACTACGAAAAAGGCCTGGTTTACGACTGCCCGAACCTTGCAGGGTGGAAAAACATCGAAGTGCGGAAAATCTTTTCCGAAAAGCTCGGTGTTCCCGTTTTTGTAGAAAACGACGCGAGGGTTGCCGGACTTGCCGAAACAAGGCTCGGTGCGGCTAAGGGTTTCAGGCACGTTTTTTACATCACCGTAAGCACAGGAATCGGTTCGGCGATAATCATCGACGGAAAAATTTACCACGGCGCTGACGGTGCGG
This sequence comes from uncultured bacterium, assembly GCA_905233945.1. Classification (GTDB taxonomy): domain Bacteria; phylum UBP6; class UBA1177; order UBA1177; family UBA1177; genus UBA1177. The sequence goes on from CAJOFY010000039.1 coordinate 18,683, forward strand.
CAGGTGAATTCGGGCAGATGAAACTTCTCGACGGCTCGATTCTCGAACAGAAATTTGCCGGCCCTGCAATTGAAAGGCTTTTCGGACTTCCGACGACGCAGCTTGCCGATTTGATTGAAAAAAATGATGCAGGCGCAAAGGCGGCAGTTAACTATCTGACTCACGGAATCGGCACATTTTTAGCAAATGTCGCAACACTTCTAAATCCGCAGATAATAGTTGTGGGAGGCGGCGTTTCGCAGCTGGGTGACTTGATTCTTGACCCGATCCGAGAAAAAGTCGCGGCTCTTGCATTTTCAATAGCTGCAAAAAATGTGAAAATAGTTCCCGCAGCACTTCAAACCGACTCCGGTGCAATCGGCGCGGTCGAACTGCTTTTTGATTAGATAAGGAGGATAAAATGTATCGGTTAATCAGCCTGCTCGGAATCGGAGTTTTCGTCCTCGTGGCGTGGCTCCTGAGCGAAAACAGGAAAAAAGTCGATTTCAGGCTTGTCATTTACGGTCTGCTGATCCAGTTTGTTTTCGCCTTTTTTGTCCTCAAAACCTCGCCCGGCAAAATAATTTTCGACTTTCTCAACAAATGTTTCACAAAAATCACGAGTTTTACGACAGAAGGTTCGAACTTTGTCTTCGGCGGACTCTTGGATAAATTTTCGTTTGCCCTTTCCGTTCTGCCGACAATCATCTTTTTCTCTTCGTTTTTCGCAGTTTTGTATTATTTCGGTATTCTGCAGTTTTTTGTCCGCATTTTCGCGTGGGTTTTCATGAAACTCCTTAAAACGAGCGGCGCAGAGAGCCTTTCTGCGGCTGCAAACATCTTCATCGGGCAGACCGAGGCTCCGCTTATTGTAAAACCCTACATCAAAACAATGACACGCAGCGAGCTGATGTGTCTTATGACAGGCGGTTTGGCCACAGTCGCGGGCGGAGTTCTCGCGGCATATATCCAGATGGGAATCGACGCCGGACACCTGATTGCGGCAAGCGTTATGAGCGCTCCGGCGGCGATAGTCATGGCAAAAATACTGGTTCCCGAAACCGGAACGCCGCAGACTGCTACCCAGAGCGGAGTTAAAATCGAAGTCACAGACAGGAACGTTCTCGACGCTGCGGCAAGAGGAGCAAGCGAAGGTATTTTTCTTGCAATCAACGTTGCGGCCATGCTCATTGCTTTCATTGCTTTCGTCGCGATGTTTAACTACTTTTTTTCCATTTTCGGTACATCGATGGAAGAAATTTTAGGCTGGATTTTCAAGCCTCTTGCCTTTCTTATGGGTGTTCCGTGGGAGGAAACTTCGCAGGTTGGCACGCTGCTCGGGCAGAAAACGGTTCTAAATGAGTTCATAGCATATAATTCGCTTGCAAAAATGAATGCCGACGCAGCGACAATGCTTTCAGAACGCAGCACAATCATCTCGATTTACGCACTCTGCGGATTTTCGAATTTCGGCTCGATTGCGATTCTTCTGGGAGGAATCGGAGCAATGATTCCTGAAAGACGCAGCGAAATCGCTTCCCTTGGCATAAAAGCTCTTATCGGCGGCACATTCGCGTGCCTTCTCACCGCAAATATCGCAGGAATTCTGATTTAATTCCGAATAAAAAAAAGAGCCGGACTAAGCCGGCTCTTCAAGTTATCATGGAGATTTTTTACTTCTTAGCCATAAGAACTCTTTCCATTCTCTTCAAACCTTCTTTGACGTCAGCTTCGGTGATGTCAAGGAACGGTCTGAATCTGATGGAGTTGTCGCCGCATGCAAGAACGATCATGTTTTCTTTGTTCATGCAGTCGTCGATGAATTTGTTTCTTGCTGCGCCGTCTTTCATGTCGAATGCGCAGAGAAGGCCTTTGCCGCGGACGTTGAAGATTTTGCCTTTTGTTTTCTTTGAAAGTGCTTCAAGTCCTTCAAGAAGGATTTTTCCCATTTTCGCTGCGTTCTCAACGAGCTTTTCTTCCTTTATGATCTTGAGGTAACGAGCGGTTCTCTTCATATCGACGATGTTGCCGCCCCAGGTTGAGTTAAGTCTGCTTGATTCAACGAAAACGTTGTTCTTGACAGAAAGAACTCTGTCGTTTGCAAGGATACCGCAAACCTGGAATTTCTTTCCGAAGCAGATGATGTCGGGTTTTACACCGTAATGTTCGTGTGTCCACCATTTGCCGCTGAGACCGCCGCCTGCCTGAACTTCGTCGAAGATAAGGAGGAAGTCATATTTGTCAGCAAACTTTCTGAGTTCCTGAATGAACTCTTTTCTGAAGTGGTTGTCACCGCCTTCGCCCTGAACCGGTTCAATGATGAGGCCGGCGATCTGGCTGCCGTATTTTTCGCATGCATCCTGAATTTCTTTGCAAGCAACTTTTTCAGCTTCGATGGTCTTCTTCAGATTTTCGCCTTCAAGCGGGAAAATAGCTTTCGGGTTGGTAATTCTCGGCCAGTCGAATTTCGGGAAATACATATATTTTCTCGGGTCGGAAGTGTTGGTGAGCGAAAGGGTGTAGCCCGTTCTGCCGTGGAAAGCCTGTTTGAAGTGGATGATCTTCATCTCGTTTTCGTCGATTCTGACACCCTTCTCAAGGTTCTTTCTGAACTTCCAGTCGAAAGCGGTTTTGAGTGCGTTTTCAACTGCAAGGCCGCCGCCGTCAACGAAGAACATCTTCTTCATGTAAGCCGGTTTTGCGGTTTCAGCCATAGCTTCTACGAACTCAGCCATCGTGGTGGTGTAGAAGTCGCTGTTGGAGATTTTGTGAAGAGCAACTTCACCGATTTCTTTAACGAATTCGTCGTTGTGAAGTTTCGGATGGTTGAATCCGATCGGCATTGAAGCGAAGAACGAGAAGAAATCAAGGTACTCTTTGTTGTGTTTTGCATCGTACATGTAGCTGCCGTGGCTTTTTTCGGTGTCGACAACCATGTCGTAGCCGTCGCAGAGGATGTACTTGCCGAGGATCTCATGAACCTGTGAAGCCTTCATTCCTTTGAGTTCAGCCGGTTTTACTTCTTTGACTGTTTTTGCGCAGCATTTCTTTGCGCACGGTTTCTTTGCCGGAGCAGCTTTTGCAGCCGGTGTTGCTTTCTTTGTTGCCATTTTTAACTCCTTAAAAAATATTAAAAAAACGGGACACAAAATTTCACAAAACAAAGAACGGCTGAGACATAATCTTTTTTTTGCTTTATTGCAATAAAAAAACTGAAAAACCGGCAGTTTCTTGCCATTTTCACGGATCTTGCTATAAAACGGCGTTTTTTTGTTGGAGAGACTTATGAATAAAATGAGATTTTTTCTAACTTTTGTTCTGGCTGTTCTTTTTGTTTCCTGTGTTGACACAAGCGAAGTCGAAGGACCGGTCGAGATCACGAACAATGTAACCGACTGGCGCGACGAGGTGATTTATCAGCTTATCACCGACCGTTTTGCCGACGGTGATGTCAACAACAACTACAACGTCAACAAAAAGTCGCTCACTTCATGGAACGGCGGCGATTTTCAGGGGATAATCGACAACATCGACTACCTTAAAAAGCTCGGTGTTACGGCGCTCTGGATCAGCCCTGTCGTCAAAAACGTCGATTCCGATGCAGGAATCGCCGGATACCACGGCTACTGGACACAGAATTTCAAAGCTGTCAACCCGCACTTCGGGGACTTGGCAAAACTGCGCGAAATGATTCAGATCCTGCATAAAAACGACATAAAAGTCATTCTCGATATCGTCGCGAACCATGTCGGCCAGCTTTTCTACTACGACATGAACAAAAACGATCAACCCGACGAGATGGTTATGGGCAGTGACATGACATGCGACAGTTACTGCGGACACATCACCGGAGTTGAAGACGAAGCCGTCAAAAACCAGATCTGCTCGCAGGAATACTCCAGGGAGAGCATTTCGTGGCTTCCCGAAGACGGCGACTGTTATTCAAACTGCGTCTGGAGATGCAAAAACGAGGAATATCCGCAGAAAATGGGAATTGTCCGTTACAGCGAATGGGATCCAGACTTCGATCCGCGCAAAATCCGCTCATTTTCCGATGCAGGAGAATCGGGTATCGCGCCGATAAAATGGGTTTATATGCCTGAAATCAACCGTGTTCCGCCTGAGCCTGAAGAATTTCACAACGACGACTGGTACAACAGAATGGGAAGAACCGTCACATGGGACAGCCGCTATCAGGTCGTAAAAGGCGATTTCCCGGGCGGGCTCAAAGACCTTGACACAACGAGATCCGATGTCCAGAACGCCCTTATTTCGGTTTTTCAGTACTGGATCGGCGCGCTTGATATCGACGGCTTCCGCGTCGACACGATCAAGCATGTCGAGCACGAGTTCTGGCAGAAATTCACTCCGGCGATGAGAAACTACGCGAAAAGCATAGGTAAAGAAAACTTCTTCATTTTCGGCGAGGCTTTTGACGGCGACGATGTCCTTCTCGGCAGCTTCACACAGCATGATGAAATGGATTCCGTTTTCTATTTTTCACAGAAATTCCAGGTGTTTGACTCGATTTTCAAGTGGGGAAACGCTACAAAGAATTTTGAAGGGCTTTTTAACGAAAGATGGAACAAACACCGCGACGGAAGTGCGCTCGGCGAAGGCGAATCTCCGCGTTACGGCACGGTTTCAGGGGTGAAGGATGCCGACGGAAACGTCCTCAGCCCGCAGAAAATCATGGTCAATTTTATGGATAACCACGACCTGCCGCGTTTCCTTTACGAGCAGCCCGACCAGAAAGCGCTTCACAACGCCCTTTCGCTCATGTTCACGATGGACGGAATCCCGTGCATTTACTACGGAACCGAGCAGAATTTCAGCGGCGGCAACGACCCGGCGAACCGCGAAGCTCTCTGGAACAGCGGCTATGACACCGAAAACGAGACTTTCCAGCACATTTCGAAAATGGCCGGTCTCCGCGCGAAATACGCTCCGCTCAGACGCGGTGATTTGAATATTGTCTGGTCAACCGACCACACCGGAGACGAAAGCGATGCCGGAATCCTCGCTTTTGAAAGGGTTTACAAGAACGAAAGAATACTTGTCGTCATCAATACGAACAAAAATCATCCGTCAAAGACCTCGTTTGAAGGCGCTGTCATGAAAACGAACTTTGCTGCCGGAACGAACCTTGTCAATGTTTTCCCCGGCTCAAGCGGAAAAAGCTATTCCGTTTCGGGCGACGGAACACTTGATATCGAGATCCCAGCACAGACAGCGGCAGTTCTCGCAGTCAGATAAGCGGCAGAAAAGATGCTTTCCGGAAAAAATCTCAAAATTGCGCTTTCATTCCTGATTGTCGCCCTTCTTTTCTATTTTTTGTTCAGAAACATCGATCCTGATCTTTTCCTGAAATACCTTTCCGAAGGGAATAAACCGCTGATTGCAGCGGGAGTCGCGGTCTATCTGCTTGCGTTTTTTGTACGGGCGATGCGCTGGAAAGTGCTGCTCAGACACATCGGCAGTTTCAAAGTTCCAGAACTCGCTCCCGTGATTGTCGCAGGTTATGCCGTGAACAACGTTCTGCCGGTGCGCATCGGCGAGATTGTCCGTGCCGCGATTGCCGGAAAAATATTCAAAATCAGCATTCCTGCGGCATTTGCCTCGGTTTTTGTCGAGCGCGTTTTTGACGGTTTAACTATCGCACTTATACTTTCGGCGACACTTTTTTTCTACCCTTTTCAGGAAAATATGCAGACTCTGGCATGGGGAGCTTCTCTCATTTTCGCCCTTTTGTTTCTCTTTGCGCTTTCGGCTGCATTTTCATCAAAACCGCTTGAATTTGTGCAGTTTCTGCGTTCCAAAGCACCGAAATTCTCGATGCCTCTTTTCGATTTTGCCGAAAAATTTCTGAAAGGTGCGGCATCGCTTGACTCATGGCAGAAGATTTTTGCCACATTTTTTCTTAGTATGTGCGTATGGGCATGCGAGCTTCTTGTTTATCTCCTTATCGTCAAGGCTTTCGGCGTTGAAATTCCGTTTGTCGGCTGCCTTGTCATGCTCTGCGCTGCGAATCTGGGCATGCTTGCTGCTCCGACACCTGCCGGACTCGGCGTTTTCCAGGGAGCGATAGTTTTCGCACTTGAATCATTCAATGTCCCGTACGAACAGAGAATGGCTGTCGCTGTTATTCTCCATGCCGCGCAGATAGTTCCGACAACAATAATCGGATTTGTCTGGATCTGGCTTAAAAACCTGAATATCGGCAGAATCGATTCAATTCAGGAATAACGGTATTGATTTCCGTAAAAGAAGTTTTTTAAACTTTAATTGGACTTTCTTACGCAGCGGACACCTTTTGTTCCGGAAGATTTCGAATCACTGAAAACACCGGGGGTATCAAAAGAAATATACCAGACTGAGTCTTCATCTTCGGAAAGGGCTGACGAAGACCATAAATCTCCGCTGTCGTTGAATAATTTGCCGTAAAGCCCTTCTCCTTCACTGTCTGCCGGACATTCCGCTGCAAGAGGCGCACAGTCTGAGCCGCAGGATTGTCCAAGACATCCAGCCTCATCCGACACTCCGCAGATTCCTTCAGGTTCGATTTTTCCGCAGCCTTTGAACAAAGTTCTGAGTTCGTCGACAGTCGGCAGTTCCCAGTCATCAATAGTTGCTTCAAGAAGGTTATAGCAGGTTGCATTCGCCAGGTACCATTCGGCTGTAAAATATGACGACCAGTATAGTTTCGTTTCCTTGTCATAGCACGGGGTTCCGCTTTCAGGGCTACATTCCGGAACCACACATTTATTGGTCAATGAATCGAATACAAAGTTATATATACATGTGCAGGTATAGGTTTTCTCTCCTGTCGCGACACATCCTCCGTCCGAGTTTTTCACGCCTGAACACGGATTTGAAAAACACGGACTTGTCGTCGGTATCGGAACACATTCGTCTGCATCATTCCACTGATAGCCTTCAGGACATATGCAGGCACTGTATTCTGTAAAGATTCCTCCGGCATTAATGCAGGCATCATACAGCGGATCGGGAACACATCTTTTATTTCCGGCATCAGCACTCCATGTATAGCCTTCAGGACAGCGGCAGCCGTGCTTTTCCTCGTCAAATACGGCGCCCTCCAGACCTTCGCACGGATCAGGCAGCGTATCGGAACCTGGAACACATTTGCCGCTATCTTCTCCTTCACCCCAGTGATACCCTTCAGGACAGCGGCAGCCGTTGCTTTCTTCGTCATAAATCGCGCCTTCAAATTCTGCGCACGGATCATCCTGGATCATGTCGGAATCAGGTGAATCGGGATCCTGCTGTTCCGTATCGGCTGCTTCAGAATCCTGCTGTTCCGCATCGGCAGCTTCAGAATCCTGCTGTTCTGTATCGGCAGTTTCGGAATCCTGCCCTTCAGCATCAGGATTGCCGGCTTCAGCCGCATCTGCGTCACTATCGGATTCACCGGAACCTCCTTTACCGCCGTCGCCGGAATTTCCGCCGCATCCGGCAAAAACAAAAAGCAGACAAAGAATAAAAATCAAAGAAATTTTTTTCATTTTCCACCTCTTTTTATTCTAATTTTTCAACTACAGCCGAAAGGTGTTTCAAATTGGATTTTACAAGACTGACTTCCTGTTCCGACATACCTGATGTCATCTCTTTGAAGAATGTTTCCCCCGCTTTTTTGTATGCTTTCACTTTTGTTTCGATGTCTTTTTCGGAAGTATCGTTT
>CAJOFY010000040.1 GCA_905233945.1 uncultured bacterium
CATAAAACCTATCGGCACATAGCGGCGGTTTTCCGACGAAACTCGAGGAACGATAATATAATCAACACCTTCAGGCTGGGTTCTTTGAGCAAATAAATGTGGAGTCTCAGCAAATTTACGGATTCCGGCAGCTATACTGTTTTCTCTGGTCTCCTTACATTTTTTCACACGCTCAAAAACAAGCGGGGAATTTTTGATTTCAGCCGGAGTCGCGTTTACAAGCCACAGACACCACCGTTTTTTATTGTGAAGAAATTCCTCCGCACCGAGCAGAGGACGAATAAATTTTTTTGCCGCCTTATCTTTGTGGATAAAATCGTCATATTCGTCCTCTTCAATAATCAAATAACCGCCGTCAGCCGGCTTGTTACCGTAAATCATCGGCGAAACATCGCATAAAGGCTTATTGCGGCTTTCAACAACAAGATCAGGTGCATCCAGCAGGTATCCGTTGATGTTTTTTGCTTCGATGATTTTGCCGTCCGAGGTGAAAATCCGCTTTTTTCTTTTTACTTCGCTCATTTCGACTTCGCTCAATGACCGAAGCTGGCGGTTGCTGAGCGGAGTCGAAGCACCGCAACTGAATCCGACAATCACACAGTGGACATGGGCTTTTTGTGTGCTTTCGCTGTTCCAGCAGAACGATCTCCAAGCAAAATCATACTTCACATTGAGTGTCGGGAAAAAACGGGCAATCGTTTCCCCTTGAGTTATCGAATTCGTTGAAACAAAAGCACATCGAGTTTGAGTTTTCTGAATAAAATCGCTTGCTTTCTTAAACCAGCAACAGACATAATCAAGATTTTTTATTCCTGGAAAAATAGAATTCATATCTTTTTTTTGTTCCTGCGACATGAAAGTGAATCCCACAAACGGCGGATTTCCCATGATGTAGTCGTATTTGACGGCTGTTTTTTCATTTTTGAGCGCAGCCCAGTCCATACGCAGGGCGTTGCCTTCAACGATGGTCGCGCTTGTCGAAAGCGGCAGAAAATCGAGATTTTCTTCAACAATTTCTTCGGTTTCCTTCATCATCTGTGATTCTGCTATCCAAAGAGCGGTTTTTGCGACTGTGACAGCAAAATCGTTGATTTCAATGCCGTAAAACTGCGAAATTTTCACTTTTATCGGCGACAAATCGTGGCCGAAAACCATCTGTTTTCCGTGAATCAGACGCAGTATTTCGTTTTCCAGCCGACGCAGCGAAATATAAGTTTCGGTGAGGAAATTGCCGCTTCCGCAGGCAGGATCGAGAAATGTCAGCGACGCGATTTTGTTGCGGAACTGCTCTAATTCACGACGTTTTCGTAGAGACGTGACCTGACACGTCTCTTTTGTGTTTGCCACGGTTTTTGTTTTATGAGACGTTTTATGAGACGTTTCGGGAAACGTCTCTACAATTTGGTGAAATTCCGCACGCAAACCATCCAGAAACAGCGGATCGATCACTTTGTGGATGTTTTCGATGCTCGTGTAGTGCATTCCTCCTTTGCGCCGCGTTTCGGGATTTAAAGTCGATTCAAAAACAGCGCCGAAAATCGTGGGCGAAATTTCAGACCAGTCGAAAGGAGCGCACTGATTCACGATGACATTAACAATTTCTTCAGTAAAACTCTTCAGCGAAAAGACCGCCGTTTACATAAGGAAACGGCTTCAAATCGGATGCATATTTGTCACGGTTTTCCGGTTTTGTGTCCAGCGCCTTGAAAAGTTTGATGATACCGTCGCGCAGATTGGATGGGTTGAACGATTTTATGTAATCCTCGAAAGCCGTCCGCGTCTCGAAAAGTCCCGCATCTTCGGCATAAAGACAGAAAATTATTCTGACGCAGAGAATATTCAGGCTGCGAAGGCTGTTTTCATCGGGATTTATGTACTCCTTGATGAGTGCGTCGTAGAGCTTTCCGACGAGTTCGCCCGCCTTTAAAGAAACCTGCGTTTCCGGCGGAATCAGATCTTTTCCGGAATCGACCAGAAAACGTAAACTCTCAAACTTGTCAGGTAAATCTTTAAGCAGAATTTTAGCCGGCTCGCTGCCGCGTTTATCCATGTCGTAAACAAAAAACTCCTGAAAGTTGGAGACGACTATCCAGCGTGCAGCTTCCGAATAATTCTGCTCCTTGCGGTATCTGTCAGCCTGCTGATAAGGCGTGAGCATCGAGCCGTCCGACTGTTTTGCCGCTTTTGTCAGATCGACATCCGCGCTTTTCTGCTCGATCAGAACCTTGGTTCCGGGAATGTAAGCGTCGATGAAACTCGTGTGACCGAGCTTGATTCTTTTTTCAAATTCTATTTTATCTTCCGGTTTTGCGACACCGAAAACATCACGCAGAAGCGACAACCAGAAAGCATGGGTATCCTGCTTTTCATCGCCGCGGCTTCTCCATTTTTCCGCAAATTCCTTCGCCGCTTTTTTCTGATTTATCTGATTTTTCGCCATTTCAGGTCTCCTTTTCCAAAAATCGTGCGATTAAAGCATAAAAAGGGATCTGTTTCAATAAAATCGGAAACTCTGCTTTCACTCCGCAAAGTTCAACCGGATCACTTCAATATTTGATTTGTAATTAAAAATATCTATAATTTCCTTTTGTGTGCTGTAAGACTCTGAGGTTTTTATGAAAAGAATTTTCATTCTTGTTTTTATGCTTTTTTGTTTTTCCGCAGTTTTTGCGGTCGAAATCGATATTCCGATCAAGAATTTCGAGGTGAAAGGAATTTCGGTCGACAAGGTTTCGCTTGATACAGGAGCAGACAAGGTTTCGGTTTACCTCACGGTTCCGGAGAAATATCTTGCCGGTTTCGATGAAATGAAACTTGAAGAACTGAGCAAGCTTTATGTTAACACATTGATTTCATTGAATATTGATTTCAGACATCTTCACATTCTATTGAGAACTGATGAAGCTGGTGAATATAAACATGTAACTGAATTTCTGCCGAAACTTCCTCCGGTGCCGAAAAAAGAAGATGAGGAAGAAAACGGCGGAATTCCGCTGAAAACCAAAAAAACAAAATCACTTTCTCCGCATGTAAAGCACGGAAACATCACCGGTGCGCTTTCGGGGAAAACCCTTTTTGTCAGTGCAGGTCACGGCTGGACCTATAACATCAACTATAAAAACGTAGGCACAGATTCGGAACCGGTTTACGAATTTAAAGATGAACCCGGCTGGCTGACTCAGCGCGATGTTTCGCAGGGAATGCGCGAAGATGATTCGAATGCCGAAATGGTGAGTTATTTTCTGATCCCTTATCTTCAGAATGCGGGCGGCATGGTTTTTTCGGCGCGTGAAAGAGACCGTCAGGAAAACATGGTGATAATCGACGATGCTGACGGCACAACTTATGCCGATTCTGATGGAATTTATGAAAAAAGCGGCAGCTGGACAGACGAAGGAACTGATGGTTTTGGTTACGGTCGGACTGCATATCCGATCGCGATCGATGTCAATCCTCTGAGAAGCGGCAAATACAGTTTGGCTGCGACCGGAAACGGAGCATGGGCACGCTGGACGGCAAACATTCCGGAAGACGGATTTTATCATGTCTATGTCGCTTACAGAACAGGTAACAACAGAACCGATAAGGCGGTTTACACTATCAAACATGCCGGCGGTGAAAGCAAAGTCACGGTAAACCAGCAGCATCACGGTTCGACCTGGATCGACCTCGGCAGATACTATTTCCACGCAGGAATGTCCAGGGAAAACGGCTCTGTAACTTTGAGTGATTCAGGCGAAAGCGATTCTTATCTGATTGCCGACGCAGTCCGTTTCGGCGGCGGAACAGGGCTTATCAAGCGGGGAAAAACCAAGACTCCGACAGTTTCAGGCAAGCCGCGCTGGGAAGAGTCGGCAGTCCACAATGTTCAGTTCATGGGCGGAACGAGCGGTTCTGTCTATCACCGTTCCGATACGGCATACAACGACAGAGACGACGATGTCGCGACGAGAAGCCGTTGGGCTGCGTGGGAAAATGAAAAAAGTGACGATTCGCTTTACATTTCGATTCACTCGAATGCGATAGACAACAACACTACCACCAGAGGGCTTTCGACGTGGATTTACAGTGCTCAGAAACCCGGAGTAGGTTATCAGACCGGTCAGGCTTCGGAAGGGAGTGAAGCTCTTGCCGCTCTTGTTCAGGAGCGTATTCTGAACTCTGTCAGAACATTGTTTGATTCGGATTATCAAAAATACGGACGCGGGATCTACAGCGCCTATTTCGGCGAGTTGAATCCGAGCAATAACAACGAAATGCCGGCTGTTATTGTCGAACTTGCTTTCCACACATCCCCTGATGATTCAGAAATTCTGAGAAATCCGAAATACCGCGACATAGCGATGCGTGCCGCGTATCAGGCGATCGTTCAGTATTTTGCCGGAGAAACGGCTGTTTTTCTTCCTGGAAGTCCGCGTAATCTGAGGGCAAAGACGAACGAAAACGGCTCGGTCACGCTTTCATGGGCTGCTCCAGAAAGTGATGAGCCGAATTATTACAAAGGTCATCCTGCAACAGGTTATTATGTTCAGACTTCAGCTGACGGGATCGCTTTCAATGACGGAATCGATGTCGGAAACGTGCTTGAATGGACCAAGAATTTCGAACCGAAAAAGCCGGTTTACTTCAGGGTCGTAGCCTACAATGCCGGCGGAGTCTCTTTCCCGAGCGCGGTCGCGGCGGCGGTTCCTGTCAAAACGGGCGCACAGATCCTTGTCGTTGACGGTTTCGAGCGTATTGATCAATATATGACAAGAAAACATGTCGGCAATTCGGAAAATCACAGGTATATATATGAATTTATCAACAGTTTCGACTATGTGAAGGACTACGCGCCGCTTCTTGCCGAACTCGGGTATTCGGTCGATTCCACGCAGAGAACCAACATCCCGTGCATGGATCTTTCAAAATACGACATGATCGTCTGGTTTTTGGGCGAGCAGAGCACAGAGAACGAGACTTTCAACCATGAAGAGCAGGCAAAAATAGCTGAGTTTATCGAAAACGGCGGTGCACTTTTCGTAAACGGCGCTGAAATAGGCTGGGATCTTGACCACAAAGGCGATGCAGACGACAAAGCGTTTTTCAACGAAACTCTTAACGCGAAGTATGATGATGACGAATCTGGAGTTTACACTTTCTTCGGAACAGATGATTTCTCTACGATATCAGGGATTTTTGACGACGGAACGTCCGTTTATCAGGCTGAATACGCCGATGTTCTCTCTCCGTTTGATGAAACGGGTAAAACGGTTCTTTTCTACGACAATGCGATGACATACGGAGCCGGAATTCTGACGAAAACCGATACCAAAAAAGTTTTCGTTATGGGATTCCCGTTTGAGACGATTCTTGAAAAATCAAATAAAATCAATCTGTTACAATTTGTCTTCGATGAATTTGAAATAACTCCGAAAGTCGTTGAAGACGATCCGGCAGACACGACCGATTCAGACACTGAAAATCCGGACGAAGACGCTGACAGCGACCCGGCAGATTCAGACGACGACACTTCGGATGAAGATGCAGACAGCGGCAGCACGGATTCTGATGATGAAACTATCGACGAAGACACAGCAGACACTGATGACGAGCCTCTTGACGAGGATTTGGCAGACACCGGAAGCGTAAAGCCTGACGAAGACGCGTCAGACTCAGGTGACAGCGCGGATTCATCCGATTCAGCCGACACAACCGACACATCGGATTCAAGTGATAGCGCAGATTCGTCAGATTCCACAGATATTTCAGATTCATCCGACAGCGGCGATTCTGCCGATTCAAGCGATCCGGACGGGGAGGGGAGAAGTGATGAAAGTGATTCCGGAGAGAGTTCTTCCGGAGATTCTTCTGAAGGCGGCAAGGGCGGCTGTTCAGCGATAGTTCTTTAATTATTTGAATTTCTTGAAAAAATCACCCAGATCTTTGTTCAGTTTGTTGAACTTTTCACCGTATTTCATGATTTTAGGTTCCTGAGCGTTGACATCGTTCACGATTTTGTCGCCTTCGATTTTACATTCTGCGGTAAATTCCGATTTTCCGCTCACGCATGTTGCAGTAAAGTTATTGATTTTATTAAGATATTCTTCGTAGAATTTGATAAACTCAGCGCTTTCCTTTTCAAGTTCCTTCATTGTCGCGACAAGTTTGAGATAGGTGTCGAGCAGTTTTTTGTTGTTTCTGCTTTTGACGACTTCGGTGTTGTTGTCGCTCATTCCCAGCTGCTGGTTCAGATAGCTGTTCTGCTCTTTAAGACCCTGCAGATAGTTCGTTATCGTCTTCTGCGCGTTTTCTGTTTTTGCGAGGATGTTTCCCATTCCGGCTTTGTGATAGTCGTTTTCGACCGCGACTAAGTTGTTTTTCTCGTCTTTGTAGGCCGAAAGTTTCGAGTTGCCGTCATTGAAAAGGTTTTCCATTTTTGTTTCCGCTTTACGGCACTTTTCAATGTCGAGTTTTGTGACGCAGACGTTATGGGCCTCGTTTATCGTTTTCATCATCGAAGCGCAGATCTGTTGTAAGCTGTTGTTCTGGAGTATGATGCTGTTGAGTCCGCCCATGAACTCTTTTCCGATTTTTGCCGATTCCGGCGAATCGGTTTTGAGCGCCTGAGTCAGTCTTCCTTTCGACTCCTTGAAAACTTTGCTGTCTTCCTCAAGTCCTTTTTTCATCGATGCTACAAGCTCTTTCTTTGCCGCGAGGTTTTGCGAAACGCTTCTTTTGAAATCCTGTTTTTCGGAGTCGTTGCTTCTTTTGTTGAGGTCTTTGGCTCTTTCGGCTGCGTTTTCCATCGTGTCGATGTCGCTGTTGAAGTTTTCTTTCTCGTCGTTCAGTTTTTCAGCCGTTGCCGAAACCTGGCGGTCAAGCGACTCGCACTGGGAGTATTTGTCGTCTGTGTCGATGTTTTTGCACTCTTCGAGATAGTTTTTGAGAAGATTTTCGTATTCTGCGAGTAGATTTTTGATGTCGGGAATACGCGATTTCGCCGACTCTCTCGCTTCGCAGTAAATTTTAAGCTCGCTGACAACGTTTCGCGAAAGATCGCTTTTTGAAGGATTTTCGCACTCTTTCTCGTCGGTCGAAAGTTTTTTCTCGATTTCCGAGACCCGTTTCCTGTCGGACGCGATCTTTTTCGCCTCGTCTTTGTAAATGTCTGCATAAACAGTTAATGAACAAAAAAGAACCAGTAAAATCAAACACTTTTTCATAAAAACCTCCGCTTTTCAATTCACAACGCCCGATGATTTCACAAAAACTGTAATTTTGCAAATTCAGACAGTAAAAAAACAGGACAAAAAGCTGATTCAGTTTCTTTTGCTCTTTTCAGATAAATTATTATAATCATCCGGCATTTTTTGGGCGTTAGAAAAAATGAGGACTATTATGAAAAAAGCACTTCTGGTTGTATTGGTTTTTATTACGTTTTTTGTAGTTTCATGCGGCAGCACCGACAAGAAGAAAGAAGAAAAATATTACCTTTCCGACTACAAGGAATCGGCGATGCGCTACCTTCCGCTTGCTGTCGGAAACAGCTGGAAGTACAGAGTCAACTACTTCGGGCAGAGCGGCGAGACTGAGATCAACATCGTCGGAACAGACGGCGACTGGTTCCTCGACAACAAAGGAGGCAGACTCAAAGCCGACAGACACGGAATCCGTGACGCAGAGAGATATATTCTGATGTTCCCGCTCCAGAGAGAGGCGTGGATCACGATAATCAAGCAGAAAACACGCGAAATCAGAAAAACCGAAGGTGTCGACGAGACTGTCACGGTGCCGGCAGGAACGTTCGAGGGAACAGTCAAAGTTCACACGTATGTTGAGCTTCCGGGCAAGAAAGTGCTCCATTCCTACCACTATTTCGCATTGAAAGTCGGTATTGTCAAAATCGTCACGGTTCTTGAAGATCTGCGCGAAAACAAGGTTACTCCGCAGACAACGACAGAACTTGTAAGCTACGCCGTGGAGTAAAAAATGGCCTACACCAAAAAAATGATAATTTTCGACTGGAACGGAACCCTTATCGATGACGTATGGCTCAATCTGAATGCGATAAACGGTGTCCTGGAAAAAAGAAAACTCAAACCAATAACTATTGAATATTACAGAGAAAATTTCTTGTTTCCCGTATCTGTTTTCTATAAGGAACTTGGGCTAGACGTTGAAAAAGAATGGGATGAAATCACCAAAGAATTCGGTAACTTATATCTTTCAAGCATTGACAAGGTAAAACTTTTTCCGGATGTCGTTTCATCTCTCGAAGAACTCAAAAAGGCAGGGATCGAAACGGGGATTTTTTCGGCTATGGAGCACAAAATGCTAAACAGGCACGTGGAAATGCTGAGAATTTCCCAATATTTCCGTTTCATTGAAGGAATCGAAAACTACTATGCCGAAGGAAAAACCCATCTCTGTAAAAAAATTCTTGAAAAATCAGGATATTCCGAAAGAGAGCTGCTTTTTGTCGGCGACACGTGCCACGACTACGAAACGGCAAAGACAATCGGATGTGACACCGCTCTCATTTCCAGAGGCCATAACACTGCTGAAATATTAAGGAATACCGGAGCTCCGGTTTTCGGGTCAATAACTGAACTTATAAAACTCATAAGAGGTTGATAAATTGAGACGTTTATTCATTATTTTGTCGATTCTGGCCCTTGTTTTCTCTTTTTCATGCTCGTCCGGAAAGGGGGCCAGCTCAAAAAAACCGTCTAAAAAAGGGGACAGCTCCGAAATAGGCTTCGCCGAAATCGAAGGAGGCGAGACACTTAAAATTTTCGGATACTCGAAAGATTCGGAAGTAGCGCGCAAAATGAAACTTCTTGATGAGGATTTCATCGGATGTTATCAGGAAAACGTCAAAGTCGGTGAAGCCGAAAACGTGAACATCGACTTCAACCTGACAATTGACGAAGACGGTTTCTTTGACATGATAGAAATTTTAAAAACACAGTCGAAAATCGAGACAAAAATTGCAAAGTGCATCAAAAAAGAGATGGAGTCGATCGGTGTAAGGCCTGGAAACCACCGTGAGGCAAAATTTACCCTCTCCTACAAAGTAACGAAGGAAAAAGTCAGACACGACGACAAGCGCGGAAAAATGAACGATCTGCGCTCTCAGATGATAACATCTCTTGCAAAAATGAAGAAATTCAAGGACTGTTACGACGCGAGAAGAGCGAAAAACCCGAAACTGCAGGGTAAATTCACGCTGAAATTCACGATCGACGAAGACGGCGAGGTATATGACATCAAGCTGAGAAACAATACTCTCACTGACAAATATGTAATAAACTGCACTGTGGAAAAACTTGAGGATACCGTTTTCCCGAAAGGTGACAGCGAGGATGAAGTCGAGGTCAGTTTCGATTTCACCGCAACTTCCGACAATCCGAGACCCGAAAAACCGAGAAAATCATTGAGTCTGTAGAGACGTGACCTGACACGTTTCTTCATTTTCGCCGCCAATTTGCGGGGATTGCGCCGCCGGTTGGCGTAATGCATGCAGCCGGATTTTAGGGAATCTAGGGTGTTTAGGGACGGCGGCGGAAATACCGTTTAAGGCGATGATTTTAATTATTTTTAGCGGCAAGTTTTGCTTTGATGTATTCGTCGAGACCGCCTTTCTGCATGATTTCGTCAACTTCCGGGGGAAGAGGCGGGAAAGTTACTGTCGAGCCGTCAGGGAGAAGAACTGTTCCGGTTTCTGTGTTGATTTCAACAACATCGCCTCTTTTGACTTTGCCGAGGAGATTTTTGATTTCAAGAGCGGGGAGTCCTGCGTTGATGCAGTTCCTGAAGTAGATTCTGCTGTAGGATTCAGCGATTACGGCTCCCATTCCAAGGTACTTGAAGCAGAACGCAGCCTGCTCGCGCGAAGAGCCGCAGCCGAAGTTCTTGCCGGCAATAATGATGTCTCCTGGCTGGACTTCCTTGATGAAATCGGGATCTTCGTCTTCAAGTGCGTGGGAAGCGATCTCTTTCGGATCGGTTACGGTGTAGGTGTATTTTCCGGGGAAAATGACATCGGTGTTCACATCGTGTCCATAAACAAAAACTTTTCCTTTGATGATTGCCATGAGTTCCTCCTAAAAAAATTATTATTCAGAGACTATAAATGCGTCTTTTTTTACATTTCTTACTTTCGGCAGTTCTTCCTCTGCGGCTTCATGCGAATCGAAGCAGCCGGTTCTGACTTTAAACCACTTTTTGCCCTTGCTTTCGCCGCTGACCGTCCTCAGTTTCAGTGATTTGAACTGCTTTTTTGACGCTTTAACCTGTTCAAGGCTGTCCAGCGATGCAATCTGTATCGAGAAACGGCATTTTTTCGTATCTCCTTTTTGTGCGGGTTTTTCCGCAGGTTCTGATTCTTTTTGTAGAGACGTTTCATGAAACGTCTGTACTGGTTTCGTCTCTACGGGTTTTTCCTCAGGTTTCGTCTCTTCCTGCTGAGGCGTCTCAGATGACGTCTCTACGGATTCAGGTTCATCGGATTTTTCCGGTGGTTCAGGCTTTTGCGGAGACGTTTCATGAATTGTCTCTACGGATTTGCAGACCACATTCGGGATTAAGACATCGTTTTTGTCCAAAAGCTTTTTTTCGCGGGCCGCTTCCCTTAGTTTCATATATTGCCCGCGGTATTTATCCGCATTGGAAATGCAGTCGGATAAGGTCGCTTGGACACCTTTTTCGTCTGAGCTCGTCCTGTCAACGCTGCTCCGTCCGTTTTTTCCTATTGCGACACCGCTCACAAAGGCGGCCAACAGCAGTACAACAATCATGAGTATAAGCTTAACCATGAAAGCCTGGTCCATTTTTTTTTCTTTTAAATTATCCACGTTGTCTCTCTTTCCTCTTTCTGTTAAGTTTTTTTGCCAATAAAAGCGGATCTGAATCCCTTCCGGTTTTGAGTAGTTCACTGTAAACCGAAGTCAGAAGCGCACGGTTTTCGCACATATCCGGTGCTTTGAAGTCATCTGTCACGCGCATGAAATAGTAGAGTCGTTTTCTGTTGCGCTCAAGTTCTGAAACAGCGTCGGCTATGGCGCGAGGAGTTACTTCCTCAAGGACAAGACCTCTGCCGGATTTTTTTATTTTTTCTGAAATAGCATTTTTCCCTGAAACGACAACGGCTTTTCTTTCCATAATCGCGTTATTGGCCAGAAAAGTGTCGTTTCTCGGGCATTTTGCCGGAATAATCAGGACATCTGCGGTATTGAGGGCCGCGTTTATCCTTCCCGACTGGATAGGACCGTGAAAAAAGATGTTCGGAGTCTTCACGTGCAGCTTCAGCCTGCCGAAAAAAGAGGAATTTTCATGAGTTTCGCCGTAAACGTGAAGTTCGTTGCAGTAACCTTCGCTGTAAAGAATGTTGAAGGCCTCGACAAGCTCGGCAATCCCGTCTTCCGGAAGAATTTCACCCATAAAACAGAATTTTACGGCTCCTTCTATTTCAAAAGGGCGGTTCCAGAAGTCGAGATCCCGGAGAATGCCCTGTTCCATGAAGACGACTTTGTTTTCAGGAACGAGCGGACGGTAGAAAAGATTGTATTCAAGCTCTGAGAAAAAGACGAACTTGTCGCAAAAAGCCGCCGCTTCCTCCGCGATTTCAGCCCTTTCGTCAAAAACATCCGGATCGACGCCGCTGTTAAGAGTGCGGTTGTAGCAGCGGCTGTATCTTCCGACATTTTCAAACCAGTATGAACGGTGCTCAGGTTTCAGAGTGCTGACGAATTTTCTGATAAAAGAGGTCAGTGAAGCGTTGACAAAATTGGAAATTCTTACTTTTCCGTTTTCTTCGCCGAGCCCTTTTTCAAAAACTGAACCGGAAAAAAGATAGCCGTCACAAAAAGTGTGGACTACCGGAATCCCGCGTTCTTTCGCGATAGCAGGATAGTTGAGGGAATGATTTTTGAAGCTCCAGATATGAATCGCGTCAAAACGGTCTTCCTTTAAAATGAAAGTGAAGACATCGTCCATTTTTTCGTTGAGATAAGTCTCACGGAAAGAATCGAGGCGGGTAGGGATGTAAGTTACCATTCTGCGGTACTTAGGAGACTGTGTGATACTCAGTGAAAAATGTTCTTCCTTATCCGAAAATTCGGGATAGAAAACAGTAAGCAGACACTCTTCGGCCATACAGTCGCAAAGCTGCTCAATATAACTGTTCAAAAATGCTGTCGAAATTCCGCTTTGCGGATCGGAATCCAGAACAAAGAGGATTGAAAGCAAATTCTCAGAATCCACAGATTTCCCCTTTCAATGCAGAATATGCCGCAGTAGCCGGGCTGGCCAGATGGACTTCGCCGTTTCCCTGCTTGCCTTTGAAGTTGCGGTTCGATGTGGAAACAATCACTTCGCCGTCGCCTGTCATGCCGATCTGACCTGAAGCGCAGCCGCCGCAGCCCGGATTTGCAATTACAAAACCGGCGTCAAAAAGCGTTTCGAGAACGCCTGATTTCATAAGTTCGCCGTAAATCCTGCGCGATGACGGAACAATATATCCGTTTGTCTTTATTTTTTTGCCTTTGACTATCTTTGCAACGTCTTCGAAATCGGAGATTCTGCCGTTCGTGCAGCTTCCGATGAAAACTGTGTCGACTGCCTTTCCGGCGAATTCGCTGACATTTTGGACGTTGTGCGGATGAGGCGGAGCAGCGACCTGAGGTTCTGTCAGAGTGTCGAGGTCGAGTTCGTATTCCGCAGCGTATTTCGCGTCGGGATCAGCCTTGATCTCTTCGAAACCTTCAAGCCCGGTAGTCGGGATCATTATCGAAATGACACCCATTTCGGTTCCCATGCTGGCGATAGTGACTCTCTCGTCAAGAGTGAGTTTCGCCGCTTCTTCTCCGTAAAGTTCTACGACCTGACCCAAGAAAGTGCGCGAACCGAATTTTTTGAGCATGAAAAGAACGATATCTTTCGCTTTTATGCCGGGTTTTCTCGTTCCTTTGAGAGTGAGTTTTACGCTCTGCGGAACTTCGAACCAGGTTCTTCCGGTCTTCCAGATGTAGGAAATATCGACATCGCCCATTCCCTGGCCGAAACAGCTTATCGCACCCATGATGTTGAAGTGGCTGTCGGTGCTGACGATCGTCATTCCCGGTTTCGCATATTCGTCGATAAGAATGTGCGAGCCGATTCCCGAATCGACATCGTAGACTTTAAGCCCTTCCTTTCTCGCGAAAACACGGCATCTCTGCTGGTTTACGGCGTAAGGAATCGTTTTTGCCGGAGCGACGCAGTCGAAAGTGAACATCGTGCGCTCCTTGTCGGCGATAAGTGAACCCGAAAATTTGCTTTCCAGATTGTTTACGACATTCGCGCCGCCGAAATCACGGGCACTTTTGTAGTCGATGTTTATCCAGACGATCGAACCCGGTGTGACAGGCTCGTTTTTGTCGATCAGATGGTTGTAAAAAATCTTTTCAATGACTGTTTTTCCCATATTTTTCTCCTTTTTACAATGAGCACAAAGTTTCCATCACTTTTCCTGCATGCCCCGCAGCTTTGACTTTTTCAAAAACTTCGGCGATTCTGCCGTCCGTGCCGATGAGATAAGTCGTTCTGACGACGCCCATCGACTCTTTTCCGTAGAGTTTTTTGAGCTGCCACGCGCCGTATTTCTGAAGAACTTCCCTGTCAGGATCGGAAAGAAGGATGACTCTGAGGCCGTGTTTTTCCTCGAATTTGCGGTGTGATTCGACTGAATCAGGGCTTATTCCGATAATGACCGCGTGTTTTTCTTTGAATTTATCTGCAAGTTCTGTGAACTCTTTTGCTTCTGTCGTACAACCCGACGTGTTGTCGCGCGGATAGAAGTAAAGAACGACATTGTATCCTGTAAAATCACTTAATTTGATCTCTGTTCCGTGCGAATCCTGAAGCTTGAATTCCGGAGCTTTGTCACCTTTTTTAAGCATTTTTTTTCTCCTATGAAATTTCTTTTGAATTGAAGAACATTACCGCGAGCGAAAGGACAATTACGATTATGAGAAGCGCATAAACAGAGGCAAAACCGAGGCTCAACCCTTCAAGACCGCGGCCATAAACCAAATTATCCTTGATATTGAAGTGTGAAAAATCGGGCAGAATGTAACGCAGAGTCGTAACCAGATTTATTACGAACTCTGAACTTCTCTTGGTTATCGCGTAAACCAGGTTGTATGATGTAGCGCCGATAAGGTAGAACGAAATCGTGAGCATCGCAGCGACTGCCGGTTCGGTTAAAGTCGAACACAAAACTGCAACCGAAATAATCGTGCAAGTTTGCAGAAAAATCGTGTAAACCGCCGGAAGATATCCGAAAAAGCGTGAAAATCCGCCAAAAACAGTAAGAAGGATCGCAAAAATTATGCACATCACGACAATCTCAACGACAATAAGGAAAACCATTCCGAAAAATTTGCCGAGAATGTATTCGGGGCGGGAAAGCGGCCTTGCAAGAAGCGGATGCAGGGTTTTAAGCGAAAGTTCCTTGTGAACAAGCGAAATTCCAAGGAAAATAGAAAGAACCGTCGAGAAAATCTCGATTGTCCCGAGACCGATGTCACTGATGATGTCCTGCACGTTACCGATTGTCATCTGAGTGATTCCGATTCCGAGAGCAAAAATGAAAAGGGCAAAAAACAAAAGGATATAGAGCACTTTGCTGCGCACCATTTCAAGAAAAGTGTA
>CAJOFY010000041.1 GCA_905233945.1 uncultured bacterium
GAAATATTTGAAATATCTTCACGATTTCTGCAAGGAAGTATACTGGCAGCCTGTCGGTTATGAAACAAAACCTTATCTTGGAATTCTTGTGGAAGACAACGGGAATGAATATGTTATTCCGCTTTCTTCCGCGAAGGAAAAACACAAATATTGGAACAATGTGGAAACGGACAGATTTTTGATTTATGAAATCAGCAACAAAAAGCCAACAAACTTTACTACAAGCAGATTTCTACCGGCAAAATCGCGAAATTCTGTTGCGATTTCAAACTTCTTGAAGAAAAAAGCAGGGAATACAATTCTAAACCATAGAAAACCCGGTTTATCGTGGTTATTTTTTCAAAAATCACAAAAACACCCACGATAACTTGCAAATAACGCAAAATTTGTTTTCCCTCGCCACAATGGAGAGGGGAATCCAAAGGAGTGAGGTCAAATTTCGTCGCCGCGGAACAGGACACACTCTACTCGAAAAACTCACGAAATTGAAAAGTTTTGCGAGTAGGAATCTTGTCATCATAATTTTTTCTTGCAAGCACTTGATTTTTATTGTATATTTTTACTCGGCAAAAGTTGAGTCGGAGGCAACCGAGTAAAAAATGAGAGCTTTGGAAAACTTTTTAGGACGCAGAAACGAACTTGAAAAATTAGCAGCTTTTTATTTAAAAAACAGTTTGCAGACAGCTTTAGTTTACGGAAGACGCAGGATCGGAAAAACAGAACTGATAAAGCATTCTGTGAGCAAAACAGGAATTCAATCAGTCTATTTTGAAAGCAAAGAGACTTTTGAGGAGAACAATGTAGCATCACTTTCCGAAATAATTTCAGATGTTTTGGGTTTTCCACCGCTGGCCTTCAAAAGCATAGAGGATGTTCTCGATTTTGTTTTCAAACAGGCTGTACAGAAGGAATTAGTGCTTGTCATCGACGAATATCCATATTTGCAGAAAGTGGTCAAAGGGCTTGACAGCGTCATCCAGTCACTGATCGACAAATACAAGAACGAGTCGAAACTGAAACTGATCCTCTGCGGCTCATACATCGATACTATGAAAAACCTTCTTGAAAAACAGAATCCGCTTTTCGGCAGGTTTGACCTGATTATCGACCTCAAAGCGATGGACTATGCCGATGCCGCCTTGTTTTATCAGGATTTCAGCGACGAGGACAAAGTCCGCCTCTATTCGGTTTTCGGTGGAGTTCCTTACTACACAAGGCTGATTGATTCCGAAAAAAGTGTCCGGCAGAACATCATTGACCTTATCGCCAGCCCGGGAAGCCGTCTGGAAACCGAAGTCGTAATGTTTCTGAAATCAGAGATCCAGAAAATGGGCAACGCATACGAAGTTTTTGAAACCCTCGCGAAAGGAAAAGTGAAATTCAGCGATATACTTTCGGAATCGGCGGTTTCAAGTTCCCCCGCTCTCTCCGACATTCTTGAAAAACTCCAGCGGATGGAACTTGTCAAAAAATATGCCCCGATAAACGACGAGAACAACAAGAAAAAATGCGGCTACTACATCTGCGACAACCTTTCGCTCTTTTATTTCAAATACATCTACCGCAATCTTTCACGCCTGAATGTCATGAATCCCGATGTTTTCTTCGACAGATTCATTCAGCAGGATTTCGAAGAGCAGTATGTTCCGAAATGTTTTGAAGAAATCTGCCGACAGTATCTTGTCAGAAAGAATAAATCGTGCGAACTTGAAAATCCGTTCGAAAAAATCGGCAGATATTATTATGATGACCCGGTAAACCGCAGAAACGGTGAATTCGACATCGTAACTCAGAACGGCATGGATTTCACGTTCTACGAAGCGAAGTTCCGCTCGACTCCGGTAACAAAAGCCATGATCGATGAAGAAATCAGACAGGTGAACGCCGCAGGACTTACATGCAGAAAATACGGTTTTTTCAGCCGCTCCGGCTTTGACGGAATCGAAAATACCGACAAAAACGACCTTATTTTGTTTGAACTGAAGGATTTATTTAATTTTTGATTATTTATCCTATAATCACCCGTTTTTGATTTTTCAGAGGTAAAAATGGAAAGAATCAAGGTCCACACCGAGAATCCCGAAAAAAGGGTGATCGACAAGGTCGTCAGCGTGATAGAAAGCGGCGGAGTCGCCCTTATTCCGGGTGACACATCCTATCTTCTGGCAGTGAAGATCGGCAAAAAAGGGGCGCTGGAAAAGCTCAACCGCATAAAACAGACGAAAAAACGGAAGTTCTATTCCCTCGTTTTCAAAGATCTGAGCGACATTTCCCGCTACGCCGACATCGACAACCGCCACTTCAGCCTCCTCAAACGCTGCCTTCCCGGCGCATACACCTTCATTCTTACTGCCAGCCGCGAGATCCCCAAGATCATGCTCGAAAACAGGAAGGAGATCGGGATCAGGATCCCCGACAGCCGCTTCATCAGCGCACTTGTCGACGAGATTGGAGAACCGCTCGTAGTTTCGACCGCTTCCTGCGACGAAGGCGAGGAATTCTGCGACCCGGAAGAAGACAGCCCCGACTGGCTCGGCTTTGTCGACCTTCTTGTCGACGGCGGCTACCTCTCGATGGAACAGACCACCATCGTCCAGCTTTCCGGCGATGAATACGAGATCATCCGCGAAGGAAAAGGCGACATTGATATTTTTTAATAATTTAAGGTATTTACGATGAGAAAACTCAATTTTTCGGTTCATTTTTTTCTTTATTCGCTTCTTGCTTATATTTTTTATATCATCTATTTCGTGCTGATAAAAAAGGTCGATTACTTCTTCGGGCTTTACTACTTCACACCGGCTTATATATTTGTTTTCATCAAGCTTTTTTCGACTGGCATCAAAAAACTGCCGTGGGTCGCGCTTTTCGCGATCGTTCCTTTTGCCCTTTCGGTTTTCCTCACTTTCGCGGACCATCCTTTCCAGGGCTGGGAAGTTTCGGGCTTTATTCCGGTAGTTATTCTGGCATCGTATCTTTTCAAAAGCTCGAAAGGCTCACCTACCCCGCTTGAAATCAGGGTCATGCCCAAGATCATAAAGTGGTTTTTAGCGATAGTTCTCGTTTTCGGGATCATCCACTTTTTCAAGACAAAATCGCTTTATGACGCTATTCTTCTCGTCGTAACGCTTTACTCACCAGCTCCGATCGCGGCAGCGACCGCCCTTTTCATCAATTTCATCGTTACGACGACAGCTGCTTCCGTGCTTCTCAACAACATGAAATTTTTCAACAACGAAGCTAAGATCTCGCGACTCGTCTTCGACACGGACAAATACCTCAATATCCCCCACCTCAACCTTTCGGGGATCGAGACAATTGAAAGTGTCAAAAAAGAAGATTTCATGCAGATGATCGCCAAACTCAATCAGGCCGCCGAAAACGACCCGGAACAGACGAAAGATATCGGCAAAAACAAGTGTTTCTCCCACACGTTCGAAGACGGAAAAACCCTCACGATGGCGCCGCTCCACGTTCTGATCTCGGAAAAGCACTGCTCGGCAGAAGGACTTTCGATCCCCAAACAAGAGACAGACAGCGAACATATTGCCCTCGCGGAAGGCAGTAAAGTCATCGGCTACTATACGATCGACAAGGTAAAACCAAGCGAAAACGCCGCCTTTCTTGAACTTTTCGACAAAAAATTCGGCATAAAGACAGTCATTGTAAACCCGGTGAAACCGCAGCTCTGGCAGAATATCGAAACAAAAACTTCGCTTGACGAAATCGAACTCTCATGCAACGACATCCTGATCTCAGGAGAAGAACACGAAAACACCGCGGCGATCCAGGCACTCTGGGGAGGAGCCGACACCGCAAAAGGAGATGCTTTCATCACCAAACCCTTCATGAAAACGCTCCTAAACTTAATAGTTGTTTCGAGAAACATTCCCGAAAAAATCGTCAAAGGGGCCGTTTTCTGCTCGCTTCCTTTCCTCTTCCAGCTTTTCGCGATATCGTTCGGGATCGTCACGCCGCAACTTTCGTCAGTCATAGTCCTGACATCGTTTTTCATAACGATCGTCTATATTTTCTACATCAGACCGGTTTCAAAGAACACTCTTGCGGATAAGTAAATGGCTGAAAAAAAACTCTCAAAAATAATCACTCCAATACTGCTTCTCGCCGCGATCTCGGTTTTGTCGTTTTTTATGAACAAATACCGCATATTAGCGAGACATTTTATATTCCCTCTATTGCTGTTCACCCTTCCTACAGCTTGCGATCCCTTGTTCAGACCGAAAAAGCTCTTCCTGCCGTCAAAAGAAGGTTTAAAACTCTTTCTCTGGGTAACTCTTGCGACTTTGGTGTTTTATCCGCCGCTATTTTTTGCATACAACCTCGGATTCATGAACCGTGCACTCGCAACACCGACAACTAATGAACTGATGAAGGCAGTCACAAAAGGACTCATAGCGATTGCAGTAGCTGCGATCCCCGAGGAATTCTTTTTCCGCGGATATCTTCAGGAGCACGTTTTTTCAGGTTTTGACAAAAAAATATTGAAAATAATCTCGCTCAAGAACCTTTTCACTTCGATTCTTTTCGGCCTTGTGCACGCCCTCGCCTTTCTCGATATAACAAGAGCGGCGACCTTTTTTCCGTCGCTTCTCTTCGGACTTTTCACCGAAAAAAGCAAAGGAAGGATCTTTTACAGCATCTCATACCACGTCGTTTCCAACATACTGGCATTCATTCTTTGGACTTTTGTGGGATAGCCTGAATCCGCGATTTAATGCTGTTTTTTAGGCCGCCGCTCACTCTCGCTTTCCGTTTCAAGAAGCTGACCCTGGAAAATTCCGGAATTTTTGATAAAAAATACCGCTTTAAGCGGTTCTGCAAATATTTCGAGTTTTTTCGCGTATTCTTCTTCCTCTCCTTTTGCAGGAGTATTCAGACCGAGGAAAACCGCATCCGCCTCCGAACTGACACGGCTCAGAACATGCTCGAACAATTCATCTTTTTCCTTGACGATTATCATCGGTTCCGCAGCGATTCTCGAATCTGCCGAAAGTTTTCTGAGTTCCTCTTCGGCGCTTTCTTTCGCCGATTCGTCGGGAACCATCCGGAGAAGCCTGATTGTCGCATCGTCCCATGCCGGAGCTTTTGTGAGAAGATAGGCTAAAAGCAGCATCAGATCGCCGTTTCTCTGCAATCCTCCCCACCATACATGGATTGTTTTCTGCGCATTTTTAACATTGAAATCGGGCGAAACCTTGCCGATCACCGTCGACTTTTTGAGAAATGCGACACGGCGCATGATCGAGAGGTAACGCGGAAGATACTCTCCTACCTCATCCGGCCAGCATAACATAATCGTGTTTGAACGGAGTCCAGCCATGCCGTTTGCCTGGACAGCCGAGAGGATTCCCTCCTCAAAATTCTCAACGACAGTGACTTCAGGAAAAACCGAAATCGACTTCCTGCTGTAAAATTTTTCCATCGAATCGACTTCATGCTCTATGTCTATTTTATCTTCGCCGAGTCTGCCGAGCAGGATTTTCGTCACGGTGACGATTCCGCTGCTGAGACCGAAATCTGATGCAAAACCGACTAGTTTAAGCTGTTTTTCGTGCTCATTTATGAAAACCTGAATGTAAGGCCTCCAGTTTCGCGGCGTCATTTTGAGGTCTTTGAGCTGGATAAGCGAATTTTTGACGAGATTTTCATAAACGCCGCGTCTCGCGTCTCCGACTGCAGAATTCTTGGCCGCGACG
This sequence comes from uncultured bacterium, assembly GCA_905233945.1. Taxonomy (GTDB): domain Bacteria; phylum UBP6; class UBA1177; order UBA1177; family UBA1177; genus UBA1177. Next base: position 5,718 of record CAJOFY010000041.1, read on the forward strand.
CGTTTAAGGATAAAGTAAAGCGCGATTTCTATGATTATCGCGATCACGCTGAGAAGCGGATCGATAAGAAACATTACGATTATGCAGGCGATTCCACCGACAAGGCTGATGATCGCGGGAATTTTGAACTGCGGTCTCCACGAAGGTTCGTTGCTTATGGTTTCAAGCGCAGCCGTTATATTGACGATGCCGTAAACAGTGAGGAAGAAAATGGTAAGAATCGAAGCGACTGTGTTGAGGTCGCCGAGAAAAACCGCGCCGCATGCAATTGCAAGCGAGAGGACGAACGAAGCGTATTCCCCTTTTTTCGATTTCAGGAACTTCTGCCCTTTTCTGCTTCCTACCTGATCGCACGCCATCGCGATGAAAGTCCGCGGGGCGCCGAGCATTGAGCCTATCGCGCTTGAAAAGATAGCGCCTAGAAGTCCCGGCAGAATGACAATATTGCCGTTTACAGGCGAGATCCTCGACCATATCATCTGATCGTTAAGCATTTCTTCCGGAGTCGCACCCATCGTGAGGAAAAAAGGAAGCGTGACATAAAAGGCGAAACCGGTGAGAGTCGCCGTTATTGCCCCGACCGGAATAGATTTCTGCGGATTTTCGAGGTCTCCCGAAAGACCTAAGCCCGCCATGATGCCGCTTACCGCAGGGAAAAATATCGCCATCGCCGAAAAGAATGAGAGACCGTCGTGAGTTGCAAAAATGTCACCAAAATTAGAAGGAAAAGTACGGAAACACTCGATAAAACTCCCTTTCATAAAGGCTCCGATGATGAGGAAAAGGATCGAAACCGCAACAAAAATCATGACCGGGATCTGCGTTTTCATCGCAAAACCGGCCCCGACAAACGAGACCGCGGCAACTATCGCGATTATTCCGAAAGTAACTAAATTGAGCGAAAGCGAAGTGCCGAAAAGCATCTTTATCACTTCGGCGAGACCGAACGAATAGAGCGTTATCGAAAGCGCCTGCGAGAGAAAAAGCGGAAGTCCGACTGCGCCGCCGATTTCAAAGCCGAGACTCCTCGAAACGATGTAATACGCACCGCCGACACCGATTTTTTTGTTGGTAGCGATCGAAGAAAAGGACAATGTTGTTATGAGAGTTATCGAATTTGAAATCAGGACTATGAAAACCATAGGCCAGAGCCCCATCGTTCCGACAAGATTTCCAGCACGCATATACATGATGACTCCGAAAATCGTAAGGATCGTCGGGGTATAGACACCTAAAAAAGTTCCCAATTTTTTTGTTCCGCCTTTTTCCATAAACCGACCTCGAATAAAAACAAAACTGCGGCATTATAGCGGGAATTCTTTGAATTACGATTTTTTACGTTCAGGGATAAAAATCTTGCCTTTTAACTTCTTATTATTATTTTACAGCGTTTTTTGTTAATTTCCGGAGGTTAAAATGAATATCCAGAGTCTTATGCAGCAGGCTCAGAAAATGCAGAAGAGAATGGCGGCTTTGGAAGCGGAGTTCAAAACCGAAACTTTCACGACTGAAGCGGGCGGCGGAGCTGTCAAAGTCACGATGAACGGTGATATGAAGATAACGAATCTCGAATTTTCGAAAGAGCTTATTTCGGGCGAGGATTCGGAGATGCTCACAGACCTTTTCATTGCTGCCGTAAACCAGAGCATCGAAACGGTCAGAAAAGAGAAAGAAAACAGGCTTTCGAAGCTTGTCGGCAATAAAATCAACGGTTTTCCGGGACTTTTCTAAGCGCTAAAGATGGATTTTCAGGAGAGAACACTCACTTCGCCGGCGGCTCAGTCGATGAGAAAACTCGTCGAAGAGTTCAAAAAACTGCCGGGAATTTCGCTTAAAGCAGCACAGAAACTCTCCTATTCCGTCCTTTGCGAACCTAAGTTCAAGGAAATTCTGAAAAACATAATCGATATTTCGGAAAATGTGGAAATCTGCGAAAAGTGCGGAACTTTCAAGCCTGCCGGCGAAAAGTGCGCGAACTGTGAAGATGATTCCGATGTCATCTGCGTCGTGGCGACTTACGGTGACATGTCGGCGATCGAGCGCAACGGCTGTTTCAGAGGCTCTTTCCACATTCTCGGCGGTCTTATCGAGCCGCTTGAGCACATTCTTCCCGAAGACTTAAGGATTGCGGAACTCAAGGAGCGTGTTCTCGCAAATCCGGGGAAGGAAGTTCTGCTCGCCCTCCCCTTCTCGATCGAAGGCGACGCGACCACGCTCTACATCAAGGATTCGCTTGAAAACTGTGACGTTAAACTTTCCCGCATAGCGAGAGGGCTTCCGGCCGGTGCGGCACCCGATGTTCTCGACAGGAGAACGGTTCTCGAGGCTTTCAACGGGAAGACTTATATCAACTAACTTTTCTATACGGAGGATTTTATGGCAAAAAAAACTATGAAATGTGTTGACGGAAACACGGCGGTCGCTTACGCAAGTTTCCCGATGACTGAAGTTGCGGCGATCTATCCTATCACTCCGAGTTCGCCGATGGCCGAAGTCACCGACGAATGGAGCGCTAACGGCAAGAAAAACATTTTCGGAAACGACCTTATCGTAGCTGAACTTCAGTCCGAAGGCGGCGCGAGCGGTGCAGTTCACGGCTCACTCAGCGGCGGTGCTCTCACCACGACTTACACCGCTTCCCAGGGTCTTCTTCTTATGATCCCCAACCTTTACAAAATCGCCGGCGAGCTTCTTCCGGGCGTTTTCCACGTCACCGCAAGGGCAATTGCAAGCCACGCGCTTTCGATTTTCGGCGACCACACCGACGTTATGGCATGCCGTCAGACAGGCGTCTGCATGATCTCCAGCACATCGGTCCAGGAAGCTTACGACCTTGCGCTTGCAACACACGTTTCGGCGCTTAAGGCAAGACTTCCTTTCATCCACTTCTTCGACGGCTTCAGAACAAGCCACGAAATCTCAAAGATCGAGATACTTGACGACGAAGATATCAAAACGATAGTTCCTTACGACGCTATCGCTGACTTCAAAGAAAGAGCTCTCCGCCCCGAAAGACCGGTTCTCAAGGGCTCGGCTCAGAACCCCGACATCTTCTTCCAGGCAAGAGAAGCATGCAACACCTACTATGATCAGGCTCCGATGATCGTTCAGGAAGCTTTTGATGCAGTTTCTAAGCTTACGGGCAGAAGCTACCACCTTTTCGACTACTACGGTGATCCGGAAGCTGAGAGAGTCATCATCGCTATGGGCAGCGCATGTGACACGATCGAAGAGACAATCGATTACCTGCTCAAACAGGGCGAAAAAGTCGGTCTTGTCAAAGTACGTCTTTTCAGACCGTTCAGCGCGGAACACCTTATGAGAGCGATCCCCGCATCGGTTAAAGCTATCGCCGTTCTCGACAGAACAAAAGAGCCGGGCAGCGAAGGCGAACCGCTTTTCAAAGACGTTTCGACCGTTCTCTACAACAGAAACGAATCGATCAAAGTTGTCGGCGGAATCTACGGCCTTTCCTCGAAAGAATTCACTCCTGGCATGGTCAAGGCTGTTTTCGACAACCTCAAATCGAGAGAGCCGAAGAACCACTTCACAGTCGGTATCGAAGACGATGTCACCTACAGATCGCTCAAATACGGGATCCTCGACACAGTTCCGAAGGGAACCGTTCAGTGCATGCTTTACGGTCTCGGTTCTGACGGTACTGTCGGCGCTTCGAAGAACGCGATCAAGATCATCGGTGACGAAACCGAGCAGTACGCACAGGGCTACTTCTCTTATGACTCGAAGAAATCTGGCGGTCTCACTGTCAGCCACCTCAGATTCGGCCACGAGAAGATCAAATCCCCGTACCTCATCACGACTGCTGACTACATCGCATGCCACAATCAGGCTTACGTAAATATGTACGACCTCAGCAAGAACCTTAAAGACGGCGGTATCTTCGTTCTCAACACCAACTGGAACGAAAAAGAGACTGAAGAAAACCTTCCTGCTGCACTCAAGAAAGACATCGCAAAGAAGAACGGCAGAGTTTTCATAATCGACGCAGTCAAGATCGCCGAAGGACTCGGCCTCGGAAAGAGAATCAACATGATAATGCTCACCGCTTTCTTCAAACTTTCCGAAGTTATTCCTTTCGACCAGGCAGTTGCAAGCCTTAAAAACGCTAACCAGAAATCCTACGGCAAAAAAGGTCAGAACATCGTTGACATGAACAACGCTGCAGTTGACGCGGCAGGCACCGAGATCAAAGAGATCAAATACGATAAGGAAGCTTGGCTCAACTCCAAGGAAGTCGCTATCGACATCCACAAAGTTCACGAAGCATACAGCAGCGACCTTGAGCAGTATATGGTCGAAGAGATCATCAACCCGATCGCACGTCAGAACGGCGACGACCTTCCTGTCAGCAGATTCGCTAACGACATTCACGGCGAACTTCCCGGCCCCGACGGCTCCTTCCCGACCGGCACGACGAAATTCGAAAAACGCGGCGTAGCTATAAAACTTCCGAAATGGATCCCCGAAAACTGCATCCAGTGCAACAAATGTTCGTTCGTCTGCCCGCACGCTGCTATCAGACCTGTCCTTCTTACCGAAGAAGAAATGGCTGACGCTCCCGAAACTTTCAAGACCGTAAAAGCTATCGGCAAAGGTCTCGAAGGTCTCAAATTCAGAATGCAGGTCTATCCGATGGACTGCCTCGGCTGCGGAAACTGCGCAGACATCTGCATCGCGAAGAACAAAGCTCTCGAAATGGTTCACTTCGGCGAGATCGTTGACGAAGAAGCTGCAAACAACGACTTCTCGATCACGGTTCCGGTAAAAGACGACCTTCTTCCGAAGAACACCGTAAAAGGCAGCCAGCTCCAGCAGCCTCTCTTCGAGTTCAGCGGCGCATGCGAAGGCTGCGGCGAAACTCCGTATGTCAAACTCATCACTCAGCTTTTCGGCGACAGAATGATAGTTTCCAACGCAACGGGCTGCTCCTCGATCTACGGCGGAACCGCTCCGACGATTCCTTACTGCAAGAACAAAAACGGCATGGGTCCGGCATGGGCAAACAGCCTTTTTGAAGACAACGCTGAGCACGGCTTCGGTATCGCTCTCGCTGTAAAACAGAAAAGAAACACTCTCGAAGCTCTCATGAAGAAAGCTATCGAAGCTCCTGCATGCGACACCTGCGGCGACACGCTCTGCGAAGAAGCTAAAAAACTCTTCCAGGAATGGATCGACAACAAGGAAGACGCAGAAAAGACGAAAGAGCTCTATCCGAAGATCATGAACGTCCTCGCAAACGGCGATCCGTGCTGCGAAACGCTCGACAGAATCTACGACCTCAGCGACTACATCGTCAAAAAGTCGATCTGGATCCTCGGCGGCGACGGATGGGCTTACGATATCGGTTACGGCGGTCTTGACCACGTTCTCGCAAGCGGCGAAAACGTCAATATCCTCGTTCTCGATACAGAAGTTTACTCCAACACGGGCGGCCAGGCTTCCAAAGCATCGCAGTTCGGTCAGACTGCTAAATTCGCGACAAGCGGAAAGAAAGTAAGAAAGAAAGATCTTGGAATGATCTCCATGACTTACGGTTACATCTACGTTGCAAGCGTTGCAATGGGCGCAAACCACGACCAGCTTGTAAAGGCTATGACCGAAGCTGAGAAATACAACGGACCGTCGCTCATCATCGCTTACGCTCCGTGCATCAACCACGGTATCGACATGTCGCACAGCCAGAACGAAGAGAAACTCGCGGTCGAAGCAGGTTACTGGCCTCTTTACAGATTCAATCCGGAACTCAGAAAGGAAGGAAAGAATCCGTTCCAGCTTGACAGCAAAGAGCCGACCCGCGATCCGCAGGAACTCCTTGACAGAGAAGTCCGCTTCAAATCACTCACCAAACTCTTCCCGAACGAAGCTGCCAAACTTCACGCTATGCTCAAGGCTGACCTCAAAGACCGTTACGAGAGACTCAAAAAGCTCAACGACAACGATATACTTTAATTGACCCCTAGCCGCTTACGGCAGCTCCCCTACTTCAGGGGAGCCTCAAGAGGAACTTTACGCGGGGGCTTCGGCCCCCGTTTTTTTTGCATAGTCATTCTGAGTGAAACGAAGAATCTTAGAATTTTTCTTTGATTTAAAACTCTTACGAATTTTTAAAGAATTTCTTTGGCTTCGCCTTGAAACTGAGATTTTTCTTTGGATTTTTCCACAAAAGCATCCAATTCATCGAATGTCTCTATGCTATCGACAAAAGAATGTCTCCATTTTGTGTAGTCGAAGCGTTCCTTAAGAATCGTGGAAATAAAGATTTCGGTTTCGCCAGCCCCTAAATTATCGGAGAGACATTTCATGCCTCTGTCTATGATTTCAACTGTGCTCAAATTCATTTTGTTTCCTCCCTCTCCAAAACATAAGTCGTTGGATTTACTATTTTTATTTGATTCGAGTGATATTTCAGCAAGCGTTTGTCAGTTGAAATGAAATAATCGCATCCCGCTACAATCGCACAAGCTATGTGGCAAGCGTCCATGAGTTTTACACCGGAATTCATAATTTCTTTTGCAATTTCCTTAACTTTGCTGCCGCTTGCTTCGCTCACGAAAGTGTGAGTCTGTTTATCAATAAACGCCTGAATATCTTTTCGTTTCGCTTCAAAACGGTTCGCCGCATTTTCCGCCAAAAGGATATAGGAAGTCACCAAATCGACCTTGCCTTCCCTGATTTCCTGCTGAATCGACAACTTTGCCAAAGCCTCCAAGTTGATGGAAAGCTGGGATTGATCATCGTAAGGTCTGTTGTAACAGCAGTTGTCAAGATATATTTTTAAGCGTTTCATCGAAACTCCTCCGTCAAAATCGCGGCAACTATTTTACTCAAAAATCAGATTTTTACAACGGAAAATATTGAGATTTTGGATATTTAAGAGAGTTACAAATAAAAAGCTCCCTTTGCTTTCTTGGCTCGCCCTTCGGGAGAGCTGTCGCAAAGCGACTAAGAGGGCTGTCTTCGGTTGCTGAGCGTAGTCGAAACACAAAAAACTTGTTTTTACCTCTACATTCCGTATTATAACATGTTTTCGTATTTTCGAGAGGCTTATTTTGTTATTATTAAGTGAAATTTTTGCGAATCAAGAATCAAGAATCAAGAATCAAGAATCAAGAATCAAGAATCAAGAATCAAGAATCAAGAATCAAGAATCAAGAATCAAGAATCAAGAATCAAGCAAGAATCCACTTTCAACTATATCTAATTTTACATTAAAGTCAAGTTTTTCAGACAAATTTTTTAATAATTTTAACATTTTTTTTGTTTTTGGAGGTTTACTATGAAGAAAATTTTTGTTTGTTTTGCGGCATTAGTTGCTATGGTTTTGATGGTTGGCTGCGGCGGCAGTGACAGCAAGAATAATAACAAAGACAACAATGAAAATTCGAGCGGAACTTCTGTTTGCTCCTATGGCACTTATGAATGTCACGGCAATGATTCTTATTATTGCGGCTATCCCGATTCAAGCAACGATTTGATGTGGATGCTTGCAGAAAAATGTGACAACGGCTGCGATGATTCGATTGGAAAATGTAAATCCGATTCGAACGACGATTCAGCTGATGATTCTGATAGTGACAAAACCGATTCTGAAAATCATGATACAACACCTGACAATGGTGACTCGGCTGATGATACAGACACTTTCGATCCGGCTGACGATGCCGATTCAAGCGATTCGCAATCAGACAATGATGCTGACACATCGCATGGAAACGAGCCTGAAGTCGGTGACACAAGAGAAACAGATTGCACAGGTCTTCCGGCAAATGCAAGCTGGAACACAGTCGAAACAATAACTCAGACTTGGGACGGTATAGAATGGAAACCTTCGACAGAAGGAACTTTCAACGAAACCGCAAGCAACACAGAATGCATATTTGTCTGCAATGAAAACTATTCTTGGAAAAATTCAGAGTGTGAAGCTGACAGCAGAACGGCTACATGCGACGGACTTCCTGAGAATGCTGAATGGAACAGTGTTTCTGAGATTACTCAGACTTGGAGCGGAACAAACTGGATTCCTTCAAACATAGGAAGTTTCAATACAGAAGCGAGCTCAAGCGAGTGCTTGTTTAAATGTAACACTGATTATCATTGGGAAAATTCCGAATGCACTTTAAACTCAAGAACAAATGTCAGCTGCACCGGTTTACCAATTGGAGCTCACTGGAACAGCGTTTCAGAAATTTCACAGACATGGAACGGAACCGAATGGATTCCTTCAAGCGTCGGAAGTTTCGATGAAAATGAAAGCACATCTGAATGTAAATTCGCATGTGACTTGAATTATACTTGGCAAAATTCTTACTGCAAAGCCGATTCCAAAATTGTCAACTGCGACGAACTGCCTGGAAATGCTCAATGGAATTCCGTTTCTACAATAAAACAGACTTGGAACGGCTCTGAGTGGCAACCGCCGACCACCCCTGTTTATGATACAACTCCAAGTGTAACCGAATGCCGCTTTCAATGCAAAGAGAACAAATATTATGACGGTTCCAGTTGTATGAGTCCTTGCGATAACGAACCTTGCGGGCAAATCGAACATTCGAGCGGAGGATGCACCGCTTCTGCATGGAATCAGTACTCCTGTAATTGTGATCCCATGTACAACTGGAACGGATCTGAGTGTGAATATCTGCCGGAATGCAGTACAACAAGCGCAACTCCATGCATTGATTCCGCGAGTGGTCTTATATGGTCATCAAAAGCACCGGAAGCTATGACTTGGAGCTATGCTGTCTCATACTGCGAAAACTTGTCGGAAGGCGGTTTAAACATCTGGCGTTTACCATCCATAGACGAACTAAGGCATCTTGTCTATGATTGTCCAAGCACCGTTGCCGGTGGCACATGCGGCGTAACAAACAGCTGTCTGTCCTACTATTGCCTAAGTGATGACTCCTGTTTTTGCAACGGGGCTAACAGCAGCAAATTAGGTGATAGAGATCTGCCTCTTTGGTCATCTTCCACTGTATCAAACGCAACAAATTTCGCATGGGGCATATATTTCAGGCAGGCTCAAATCAATTATTACGAAAAAGAAGACTATGAAGACTATTTCTGGCTTGATGCCAGGTGTGTCATAGATTCAACAAAAACAGAAAGAACTGCAAGTTGTACCGGTCTTCCGGTAAATGCAGTCTGGAACACCGCTTCAAGCATAAAGCAGACTTGGAACGGTACAAACTGGACTCCGAGCACAACAGGAACCTATAACGCTTCAGCAAGTACAAAAGAGTGCCGCTTCAAATGCAAAAACGGCTATAAATGGAATGGTTCAAAATGCGTTGGCGACAGTTCATCATTGCCTGGAGTTCTTGGCAGAATATGCACCGGGCAGAACAAATGTTATAACAACACATCATCAATCACATGTCCGAAACAATCAAGTGCTGATTTCTTCGGCCAGGATCTTTACTATGCGGAAGAAGGAAAATGCAAACCGCAAAGTTTCAAGATTGACAGTTCGGTTTCAAGTAACAAAACAACTATAGATAATAACACAGGGCTTGAGTGGCAACAAAGCAATCTAAGGAAGTTCTCTTCTTTCAGCGAAGCATCATCCCACTGCGAAGATCTGAATTACGGAGGGCATAAAGACTGGCGTATACCGAATGTACGCGAACTTTTCACCATTGTCGACCTCAGCAAATCAGAACCATCAATAGATTCTGCATATTTCCCCGACACTCCAAGCGACATTTTTTGGGCATCTTACGATGTTACTGTAGATTTTGGATTTTCAAGCGGCACCAATCCAGCCTATGTCCGCTGTGTGCGCGGAAACGAACTTCCAAGACCTTCGTTGACAACTTCAACCGCTGACAACGGTGATGTATTCGTGAACGACTCAACAACAAATCTTATGTGGCAAAAAACATACGCAACAGGCAAAAACTGGAAACAGGCTCTTTCATATTGCGAAAATCTTAATTATGCAGGATATTCCGACTGGAGACTTCCAAACAAAAATGAGCTGCTTTCTATTGTGGCAAATAATTATTCCTCAGCCGAGATTCCTGAAAATTCTCTTGATTTCTGGTCTTCATCCACAAGAGAAACCGAACCAGGTTTAGCATGGACAGTAGGAGTTTATTCTTCATCATCTTACTCAATGCCTGGCATTTCAGTACAAACAAAAGTTTTTTCCAGCAACGATACTTATGTCAGGTGTGTTAGAAACTAGATAACGGAGACCAAAATGAAAAATTTTCCTGTTATTTTAGCAATTTGCACAATGATTTGTTTTGTTTCATGCGGCGGTGGTAACAGCAAGAGCAGCGGCAAAAACAACAATGAAAGTTCGAGCGGAACTTCCGTTTGTTCTTACGGCACTTATGAATGTCGCGGCAACGATTCTTACTATTGCGGATATCCAGATTCCAGCAACGATTTAATGTGGGTGTTTGCAGAAAAATGCGACAACGGCTGTAATGAGCAAACCGGAAAATGCAACAGTGATTCCGATGGAAGCAACAACAGCGATTCCGGCGAAACAGAATCGGACGACAATAATGATTCTGGAGAGTCTACAATTATCGGAGAATGTACCGGTCTTCCTGAAAATGCAGAATGGAACACTGTTTCCAGTATCACCACAACATGGAAAGACTCCGGTTGGGTACCACCGCTGGCAGGAACATATAACGAAAAAGCAAGTGAAACCGAATGCCGTTTTAAATGCATATCCGGCTACAAATGGACCGGATCAAAATGTGTCGACCCGAACTGTGGACCTGACAGCTATACACCTTGCACTGATTCTGCAAGCGGATTGATCTGGTTTTCAAAAACTAAAATAGGCATTTGGGACATCGCTGTTTCATACTGCAACAACCTAAATGAAGGTGGTTTCACAGACTGGCATCTGCCGACAATCAGCGAGCTGAGAACTCTTATTCAAAATTGTTCCGGAACAATATCCGGCGGTCCATGTAAAGTCTCAGACGACTGTTTATCTGGCACATGTTTTGACAATTCTTGCACAGGTTGCGATTACGATCAAAGCGGAACTTACAGCAAATTCGGAGAAACAGGCTTTTTCTGGTCATCATCTACGACATCAAATATGACAAACTTTGCTTGGGGTGTAAAGTTCGACTATGGAAAAATAGCTAATGACATAAAAAATTATGACAGTGGTTATTTCGTACGCTGTGTTCGATATGACGGAAAAACCAGAGAAAGTTATTGTAACAATCTTCCCGAAAATGCAGAATGGAACACCGTATCAAGCATAACACAGACTTTAGTGGGGAATGAATGGACCCCGACAACTGCCGAGAATGTCGCTTTAAATGCCTTGAGAACTACACATGGGACGGATCTTCTTGCACAAGCGACACAAGAGAAGCAGCATGCGATCCGAAACCTGAAAACAGCATCTGGAACGACAACGGAGCAGAAGGAACTTTTCAACAGACTTGGGATGGCAGTGACTGGATTCCTGAAAGCCATGAAACTATTTTCAGCAAAACTCAAGGCAATCAGGGTGATTGTGTATTTAAATGTGATACCGGATTCTATTGGGATGAAAATATTTGCAAAATAGCACCCACAAAAGAAGAATTCTGCTCAGATTTACCGGAAAATGCCGAATGGAATGCAGTCTCGAATATTACTCAGACATGGGACGGCGATGACTGGATTCCTTCGAACATCGCAACATACAATGAAATTCCGACTTCTACTGAATGCCGCTTTAAATGCGAGACAAATTACACATGGGACGGCTCGTCTTGTGCAAACGACACAAGAGAAGCAGCATGCGATCCGAAACCTGAAAACAGCGTATGGAACGACAACGGAGCAGAAGGAACTTTCATACAAACGTGGACTGGTGTTGAATGGAGTCCGGAAAACTATGCCGCAACATACAATACAACAGCTGATGTCTGCCGTTTCAAATGCGCCCAAAATTATAATTGGAACAGCTCCGATTCGACATGCAAAGCTGCAACAAGGAAAGTCAAATGTGATGGCCTGCCAGAGAATGCAGTCTGGAACACGGTTTCAAGTATTACTCAAACATGGGACGGCTCCAATTGGATGCCGGAAACAACCAACAGTATTAGTTATTATTGTCAAAACGGTGACTGTACTTATCCTCAAACAAAGGCCACTTACGATGAGACGTCAAGCACTTCCCAATGCCATTTCAAATGTAAAAACTTTTATAAGTATGAAAACTCTAAATGCGTTCCATCAATGGAATGTGCTCCACAAACAACTATCCCAACATATCCAAGGCCATGCATTAATTATTCAAACGGTCTTATGTGGCCTAAAGAAGATTACCGTTATAAGTCGTTAGATGATCCCATGGAATTCTGCAACAATCTAAATCTTGGTGGCTATAATGATTGGTATTTGCCAACAGTAAGTGAAATATACTCAAGTTTAAAACAAACTACAAACGCATACGGAAATACCATTTTTACAATATTAGGAGACGGCGATGTCATGCTGCAATCTTCTACTATGGGACAAAGTGGACCTGGAGAAATGTCAGCACAGTGTGTTTCTTGTACAGAGGGTCTTCTTCATCCTTGCGGAATAGGTTTTTGCGATCACTCCAATCTGTTGTTAGTAAGATGCGTGAGAAAGGCTTGGTAAACAAACTGACGGACAAAAAATGATTTTTTAACTTTTTAAGGAGGAAATTATGAGCAAAAAAGAAGGCCAAAACAATAAAAAAAGTGCTGTAATTAAAAAAGATTTCGACTGGTATCTGACAGCAGCAGAACAAGGTGATGCACAAGCCCAATGCTTAGTCGGAATTCGCTATAACAAAGGACGCGGAGTCAAAGAAAATAAGGAAGAAGCCTTAAAATGGTATAAGAGATCAGCAAAGCAAGGTTTTCCTAAAGCTATATGCCTTGTCGGAATATGCTATGGCAAAGGCTGGGGAGTCAAAGAAAACAAGAGAACAGCCTTCAAGTGGTATATGAAAGCGGCAGAGCAAGGTTTAGTTAACGCTCAATACTTAGTCGGAATATGTTATAGCAAAGGTGAAGGTGTGAAACAAAACAAGGAAGAATCCTTTAAGTGGATTATGAAAGCAGCCGAGCAAGGCGATGCCAAAGCCCAATGCTTGGCAGGAATTCGTTACAGCAAAGGAGAAGGCACAGAAAAAAACGAGAAAGAAGCGTTTAACTGGCTTTTAAAAGCAGCAAAACAAGGAGATGTCAGGGCTCAATGCTTAGTCGGTTCTTGTTACGGCAAAGGAGAAGGTGTAAAAAAGAACAAGGAAGAAGCCTTAAAATGGTATAAGAAAGCTGCGGAACAAGGTAGTAACGAGGCTCAATACTTGCTTGACTTGTGCTATGGCAATGAAAAAGAAAACAAGGAAAAAGATTGTAAACTTTTGAAGAAATCTGAAAAGCAAGACTTTACAACAGCTTTAAACGACTTTGATTTACGAATTATCGCCGCCATTATTCAAGAAACCTCTAAGCAGACAATATCCGAATTATGGAACGAAATAAACAAAGAAGATGCGGCGACAAAAAGAAAGACAAAAGTGTTTGTTATTCATGGTCATAATGAGGCCAAGCTAAGAGAATTAAAAGAAATTCTGAAAGAACAATTTAAATTAGAGCCAGTTGTGTTATCAGAGCAGCCGCTCGGAAACACACTTATTGGAAAATTTGAAGAATACGCGAAACAATGCTCGTATGCTTTCGCTATATTTACACCTGATGATAAAATTTCCAATAAAAAACAAGAATACTTTCAAGCTCGTCCAAATGTTATTTTTGAATTAGGCTGGCTCTATTCATATCTTGGAAAAGACAAGGTCTGTATATTGAAGCAAGAAAGCGAAAACAACTCCATTTTTTCAGATTTAAAAGGAATAGAGTATCTGCCTTTTAAAGAAAATATTTCAGAAAAATTAAATGAAATCAAAAAAGCTCTGAAATCAAAAAAAATCATTAAGAAGTCATTATAATTTTTTCATCTCCTGTTTTTCATTTTGAAACAAAAAAAATCCCTCAAAAAACGAAATTTATCCCCAATATTGATTCCCCAATAATTTCCCAACAAACACCGGTCTTGACCACGTTCTCGCAAGCGGCGAAAACGTCAACATCCTCGTTCTCGATACAGAAGTTTACTCCAACACGGGCGGTCAGGCTTCAAAGGCATCCCAGTTCGGCCAGACTGCTAAGTTCGCGACCAGCGGCAAGAAAGTAAGAAAGAAAGATCTCGGAATGATCTCGATGACTTACGGCTACATCTACGTTGCAAGCGTTGCAATGGGCGCAAACCACGACCAGCTTGTCAAAGCTATGACCGAAGCTGAGAAATACAACGGACCTTCACTCATCATTGCTTACGCTCCGTGCATCAACCACGGTATCGACATGTCGCACAGCCAGAACGAAGAGAAACTCGCGGTCGAAGCCGGTTACTGGCCGCTTTACAGATTCAACCCGGAACTCAGAAAGGAAGGAAAGAATCCGTTCCAGCTTGACAGCAAAGAGCCAACCCGCGATCCGCAGGAACTCCTTGACAGAGAAGTCCGCTTCAAATCGCTCACCAAACTCTTCCCGAACGAAGCAGCTAAACTTCACGCTATGCTCAAGGCTGACCTCAAAGACCGTTACGAGAGACTCAAAAAGCTCAACGACAACGATATTCTTTAATTGACCTCACCCCTTTTTCCCTCTCCAGTGTGGCGAGGGGAAATAAGGAAAGGGACTTTACGCGGGGGCTTCGGCCCCCGTTTTTTTTGATCTCACTAAATGTAGCGGATCGCCTGCATTGTCGGCATGCAGTCGGCTCGACTGCACTTATTCCCGTTATGTTGAGCGGCGCGAAACACCTTAGAAAACTTGCTATCACCTTGAAATTCCCTAAAATATCGCAGTTTTTTGTTAGTAAGGAGATTTCAATGAACGAACAGCCCAATGAACTTGATTCAATGTGCGGCATTTCAGATGACGAGCTGACAAAACGCTTCAAGGAAGCCGTCAGAATCGACAATGAAATCAAGCGCATAAAAGGCACTCCTATCGCCGGTTACGACACCGAGAAAAAGATGGCTTATCTTGAATATGCCGACGGTCACCGGGAATATATCCATGCAAAATCAGAAGAAGCCTGAAATAATCGTTTTCGCCGGTCCTAACGGTAGCGGAAAATCGACCATCACACGATTCGCAAAAGTTATCGAGCCTTATATCAACGCAGACAACATCAAAAGCGTCAACCACTGTTCTGATCTTGAAGCTGCACAACTTGCCGAAAAAATGCGCGAAGAAGCTCTCTCCGAGCAAAAGAGTTTTACCTTTGAAACAGTGCTTTCCACAGAAAGGAACCTGAATCTGCTCAAAGAAGCAAAAGAACAAGGCTATTTCATCCGCTGCATTTATGTGCTTACCTGCGATTATAGCATCAATATTGCCCGTGTAAAATCACGCGAAGCAAACGGCGGTCACGGAGTTCCCGAAGAAAAAATCGTTTCTCGCTATAAAAAGGCTCTCGCTCTCATTCCAGGAATCGT
The DNA here is from genome assembly GCA_905233945.1 of uncultured bacterium. Lineage (GTDB taxonomy): Bacteria > UBP6 > UBA1177 > UBA1177 > UBA1177 > UBA1177. Next base: position 21,250 of record CAJOFY010000041.1, read on the forward strand.
AAAAGTCTGCGATATCGTTCATATTTATGACAATTCAACAGTTCCGTTCCGCATATTCAAAAAGCGCAAAACTGAGTATTTTTTCTGGCCTAACGAATACTGGTCTGAGAGCAAAATCAAAGAGTTGGTGAAACTCTGAGCCATTCCCGCAAAAACTTGCCTTTCAAGCGCATCATTTTACCGATGTATAATATTCAGAAAAGATCTGAATGGGTTCCCGTTTATTTTTCCTCGTCTAACGCACTTTTGAATGACGAATATCTTTTGTATTTTTCGGGATGAAGAAGCATCTCCTGATATTCTCCTAGTGCGGCGAGCGTCTCTACGTTCGGAACTTTCGTCACCGCGAAAGGAAGGCTCTGCGTGCGGACTGCCTGCTTCAAAAAAATCGTGACGGCAGTAGTGAGATCCATCCCCAAGTCTGCAAAAAGCAGCTGAGCGCTCTTTTTTAAATCACTGTCCAGATTGATGTTTGTGCTTACTTTCGTCATAACAATAACCTCCATCAAAAAACATTGATATTATGCTCAACATATGCGTTTTGTCAATATATTACGTACAAGAACCGCACATTTATTGAAAAAAATTTCCTTTGTTTTCCCAGCTCCCACTTCTTGCCTCTCACTCCTTGGCTCGCCCTTTGGGAGAGCTGTCGCAAAGCGACTGAGATGGCTTTACACAAAAAACTGCCCTTCAGTCGCTGGCAAATATAGACCTAGAGTACACCAAGGTGTTTAAGGAGTTTATAAGTATTGAGAATTACCACGAGAACTCCGACCATTCCGAGCATGAGCTTGACGGGGATTTTTTTGCAGAGATATGCACCGAGCGGTGCCGCGATCATTCCGCCGATGATGAGACCGACGATGATCTGGGTGTAGTTTTTAAAGTCGCCGATCATCGCGACAAAAGTCGTGGTTTCGGCGATCGTGACGAAAAACTCCGCTGTGTTGACTGTGCCTATCGTTCTCGGGACATCGTGGCCTGAAGCTAAGAGCGTGCTCGTGACTACCGGGCCCCAGCCGCCGCCGCCCATTGCATCCGTGAAACCGCCTGCAAATCCGAGCGGGATAGTGTAGTTTCCGTATTCACGCGGCTTTCCCAACTTCCTGAAAATTTTGGAAAAGATGAATCCGCCCATGATGAGAAGATAGATGTCGATAACGATATCGAGTTCCCTGCTTTCAAAGTTGACAAGGAGATAGGCGCCGACGATCCCGCCGAGAATACCGGTGAAAAGAAGGCGGAAAAAAAGCCCTTTGTGGACGTTTTTCATTTTGAGGTGCGAAAGTCCAGAAACGAGAGTCGTGAAAATTTCCGAAACGTGGACACATGCGCTTGAAATCGCGCTCGGAACGCCGGCAGTCCTCAAAAAAGTGTTGGAACTTACGCCGTAACCCATGCCGAGCGAACCGTCGATCATCTCGGCTGCGAAACCGAGAAGAATGTATATTACAATTTGAGCTGAAAACATTTTGACTCCTTAAAACTATGCTTTTTTAGCCGAACCGATTTTCTTACAGCCTTCAATAATCATAAGCACTGCAAGAACGACAAGAACGACCGCAACAGAACCGAGGAAATAGTTGGGAGCCGTTACAAAATATTTCCAGATCATCCAGCAGAGCGCGAAAATCGTCATCGCAAGCATGAAAATCGTCGCCCAGAGTGTGTAGCGGATAGGTTTGTTCTTCGAATAGAAATAAGCGGTGAGGATTATGAAAACAAGTGCCGCAACAAGCTGGTTTGCCGCGCCGAAAAGAGGCCATACGCTTGCCCATGAATCGGTTATACCGAGCAGGAATGCCGGAATTATAGCGACTACCGTGTAGAAGTACTTGTTCTGAAGTTTCGCCGGAAGTTTGTCGCCGATCATCTCGTTCGTGAGGAATCTCGCAAGTCTGACACTTGTGTCGAGAGTCGTCATGATGAAGACGTTGACGATAGTAACGCCGATGACAGGACCGACTTCACTGTTGAAAATAAAGGATGTAAGTCTGCCGAAACCTTTCCCGTAAACAGTGAGCGGACCGCCTGATTTAAAAATGTTCTGAAGCTGGCCGTCTCCGGTTCCCCATGTCAGAGCAGCGCCTGCGATGATGACGCAGACTATGCCGATTATAGTTTCCATGAGCATTCCGCCGAAGCCTACGAACATCGCGTCTTTCTCTTTGTCAAGCTGCTTGGAAGTCGTTCCCGAAGCAATGATGCTGTGAAAACCCGAAACCGCGCCGCAGGCTATGATTATGAAAAGGAACGGAACGAGCGGTCCCTGAGCTGAATCTTTGAAAGTTTCTTCAATAATAAAAGGAGCGTTCATGTCGGGATGAACTACAAAGATCCCGATAAACGCCAGTGTTATGCCGATGATGAGGACCCAGCTTGAAATGTAGTCGCGCGGCTGGAGAAGGATCCATACCGGTGTTACCGAAGCAACGACTCCGTAGATCATAAGAAGCGTGAACCAGATCTGATAAGCAGTCTTTTCCGAGCCGACCGTAATCGGGAACTTGAAACCGAGCCAGATAAGGAAAATCAGTCCGGCGATCGCGATTATCGTGTTTGCCCAGAGAGGCAGCCATCTGTTTTTATTGATGACACCGAAAAGCATTGCAAGAGGAATGAGCGCGAAAGTCGGGATCACAAGTTCAGCTTTTTTGATAAGCGCTACTGTCGCCATATTGGCGAAGACCGAGATTACAAGGATGATCGTGAGCCAGACAAAAACCAGAAAGAGGAATTTCGCCCGCTTTGAAACATATTTTTCCGCATTATCGGGAATGCTGACTCCCTGATGGCGTACTGAGATCATAAGAGAAAGATAGTCGTGGACCGCGCCGATGAAAACACCTGCGACAAGCAGCCATATCGCGGCAGGACCCCATCCGAAGAATACTACAGCCGTGATCGGGCCTACGATCGGACCTGCTCCTGCGATCGACGAGAAGTGATGTCCGAAAAGGACGATCGAAGGAGCGGGATAGAAATCGACGTTGTCCTTCAGAGCGTGCGAAGGAGTCGGATTTTCGTCGACAGGGTCGATAAGTTTTTTCTTGATGACGCTGTTACCGTACCAGAAGTAGGCAACGATGACCCACAAAAGCGAAAAAACAAGAATGTAGATACTGTTCATTTTTCACCTCTATATTATGGTAATTAAGACGTTTCAGGAAACGTCTCTACAAAAAAACCGTGGAATTTTACTCTTAATGAATTTGATTTCAATAAAGAATTTTAACTAATGAGAAGTGGCTTACTGCGCCGGTCCGAGCAATTTTTTATAGATTTCTACAAATTTGTCGCTTCTTTTGACGACTGAAATTTTGCCGAGCGAGCACGAAATCAGCCCTTCAAGACCGCATCCGCCGTCTTTCGTCAGAATCTGCTCAAGATATTCGTCGCTTGAGATGGCAACCGCGTCGCTGTAAACGATTCCCCCTTTGAGGAAGTTGATGTCGCCGTAAAATTCGAGTTTTTCAGGGACAAAAACTTCGCGTCCGAGGTTCAGAAGTCCGAAATCATAAGACCAGAATTTGCCCTGGAAACGGATGTCGTGAAGCGAAAAAACGGTTTTCACTTTCTGCAAAGCCCCGCTTTTCCCGTAGATTTCACGCAGATAAACCGGAACAAGCGCCGTGTGCCAGTCGTTGCAGTGGATAATATCCGGTTTCGATATTTCAGCGTACTCAAGAACCGCTCTTGAAAAGAATATGAAACGCTCGGAATTGTCGGGATAGTCGCCTGTAACATTGCCGTAAAGCCCGTCCCTTTCAAAGTACGGATTTGCAACAAAAACGACTTTAACTCCGCTTTCTTCGTAAAAAGTTTCAAAAATCTCGGCTTTTTCGCTTTTTTCACCGACCTGAACATCGAAAGAGATACCTGTCGGGGTTATGTCGAATTTTTTTCTGTTTATCGCGCTGAAACACGGCAGAATGCACTCCACATCACACTTTTTAGAAACAGATTTCAGCATTTTTGAGACAGAAGCGGCCATCGTTCCGCTCGATACGAAAGGCTTCAGTTCTGAAGCCGCGAACAAAATTTTCATGATTAACCTACAGTCTGATGAATTCTTCGTTGTTCATATATTTTCTGAGAACTTCGGGAACTTTGACCGAACCGTCCGCCTGCTGGTAATTTTCGATGATCGCGACAAGCGTTCTGTCGATTGCAAGACCCGAACCGTTAAGAAGATGAACGAGTTCCGGTTTGGAGGTCGCGTCTCTTCTGAACTTGATGTTCGCCCTTCTTGCCTGGAAATCGCCGGTGCTGGAGCAGCTTGAGATCTCGCGGTAAGTCCCCTGCCCCGGCAGCCATACTTCGATGTCGAAAGTTTTGACTGCATTGAAACCGAGGTCGCCGCTGCAAAGGCAGACAACGCGGTAGTGGATTCCGAGCCCGCGGAGAATCTCCTCTGCGTTGAAAAGAAGCTGGTCGAGTTCTTTAAGCGACTCTTCGGGGCGGCAGAATTTGACAAGTTCCACTTTGTTGAACTGGTGAAGGCGGATTATGCCTTTCATATCTTTGCCGTAGCTGCCCGCCTCGCGTCTGAAACACGGCGTGTAAGCAGCATATTTGAGCGGAAGAACCGCATCATCCAAAATTTCGTCGCGGTGCATGTTGACAAGGCTGACTTCCGCCGTCGGGATCATGAACATGTCGTCTGTCGTCTTGTAGGCATCATCCTCGAATTTAGGAAGCTGGCCTGAACCCGTCATCGTTTCTCGGCTTACCATAACAGGCGGAACTATTTCGGTGTAGCCGTTCTTCGCAGCGTTTTCAAGCATATAGTTCATGACGGCACGCTCCAGACGGGCCATTTCCTTCTTGTAGATTATGAAACGCGAACCGCTGAGTTTGACGCCGCGCTCGAAGTCGATCGTGTTTGTTGCAATGTCAAAATGTTCTTTCGGCTGGAAATCGAAAACAGGCTTTTCGCCCCACATCGAAACGACCGGATTTGCGCTGTCGTCCTTGCCGAGCGGCGTGTCGTCAGCCATCATGTTGGGGATAGAAAGAAGAATGGAGTCGATTTTATCCTCGACTTCCTTTACCTGCGGACCGAAAGCCTTGACTTTGTCGCTGAGCTCCTTGAGTTCCTCCTTTATCGCCGCTTTTTCCGCATCCGTGCCGTTTTTCATGATGAGCGGCATCTCTTTCGAGCGTGTCATCTGCTTTGCTCTGGTCTGCTCCGATTCCGTGATAAGAGCTTTTCTTTTCTCGCTGAGTTCGATAACCTGGTCAACGACCGTGAGATCCTTGAAATTTCTGTTCTGAAGGTTGAATTTAACCTTTTCCGGGTCTTTAAGTATCAGTTTGATGTCAAACATTTTCCACCTCTTATAAAAAAACCGCGGTATAATAGGCAGAAAGAGTATTTTTTCAAGTTTTTTGAAGCTGAAGCGCACAAAAACGCTGCTATTTCAACAAATCTTTTTTGAGAAGACTCCAGACATTTGCATTACGAAAGACGCAGTCACGCACGAATTCGCTGTCGCGCTCGGTTCCTTCGAAAGTAAAGCCGAGTCTTTCGGGAATTCTGTTGCTTTTCACATTCTCCGGAGCGCATTTTATCTGGATCCTGTTGAGATCGAGCTCGGAGAAGCCGAATTTTATAAGGGCGCGCACAGAATCGGTCATTATGCCGCGGTGCTGAAACTCCTGTCTGAGCCAGTAACCGATTTCGCTTTTCCTGTTGAGCCTGTCCGTACCCTTGAATCCGGCAAGCCCCGCAAAATCGTCGCCACAGAAAACCGAAAACTGCCATTCTTTGCAATCTTCGGGCATCGTTACGACTGAATTGACGTAA
>CAJOFY010000042.1 GCA_905233945.1 uncultured bacterium
GGCGACCATCTCCAGACCGAAGACTTCCTTGCCAGAATGGATAAAGTCCTCGAAAGAGTATAGAGCATTTTCTGAAACACCATTTTAAAAAATTAAAAATTCAGTCCGTTAAAAGCCTATCAATAAAATTTTATAAAAATTTTTTGTATATTATAGATACTTGAGTAATATTCCGCGTCTGATTGTGAAGGTGGATCATGGCTTCTGGAATTTTTAACAAGAATCTGCTTCTTATAGTTTCTGGCGGTATCGCGGCCTATAAATCGGTTTATCTTCTGCGCTTACTTACGAAACTTGGGGCAACGGTTCAGGTCGTAGGGACTGCTAACTCGCTGAATTTTATTGGAAAATCGACTTGGGAGGCACTTTCGGGCAAGACTCCGCTCTTTGATTCTTTCGAAACTTTCGATTCTTCAAAAATCACCCACATAACGCTGGCTCAGGATGTTGACGCAGTCATAGTTGCTCCCGCTACGGCGAATATTATCGCGAAGGCTGCGTGCGGGATCGCGGACGATCTTGCTTCGACGATCCTTTCGGCAGCGACGGCTCCCGTTCTTTTCGCTCCGGCGATGAACACGGCGATGTTCGAAAATCCTGCGAATCTTGAAAATATCGAAAGGCTGAAAAAGCGCGCAAATGTTTATTTCGCGGATCCTGAAAGCGGCTGCCTTGCCTGCGGAACGAGCGGAAAAGGGAGAATGGCCGAGCCTGAAGAGATAATTTTCAAACTTGAAGAAATTTTCTATCCCGTAAAACACAGCGGCGTGAAGTGGCTTGTCACCGGCGGCGCGACGCGGGAATATCTCGATCCGGTGCGTTTTGTGACGAACGGTTCTTCTGGAAAAACCGGTTTTGCGGTTTCGGAAACCGCTTTGAAATCTGGTGGAGAGGTCACTTTCATCGGTGTGAACGCAGAACCGAAATTCAATCCGGGATATTCTGTGATAAAGACTGTGACTGCGGCTGAAACTGCGGAAACAGTTGAGAAAAACGTCAAAGATGCCGATATTTTCATTATGAGTGCGGCTATCGCAGACTATTCGCCGAAGAAAAGCGCGCAGAAAATCAAAAAGGGCGAAGGTTCCGTGACGGCAGAGTTTTTCAGAACGACTGACATTCTTGCTGAATCGGTGAAGTGGACAAAACCGGGTGCTGTGAGAATCGGTTTTGCCGCTGAAACCGAGAATCTTGAAGAAAACGCACGGAAAAAACTTGTTAAGAAAAATCTCGATTTTGTTGTTGCAAATCGGGTTTCGTCGGAATTCAACCCGTTCGGTGCCGACACGAACACGGTAAAAATCGTTTTTGCGGACCGGGTTGAAGAGTTTAAAAATATAGAAAAATCGCAACTTGCCGATATTATTGTCAGAAATGCCCTGAATTTTTATGAGGTGAAGTGTAATGGCAGAAAAAACGAACGATAAAAACCTGACTTCGACTCAGGAAGATTACCTCGAGGCGATTCTTGAACTCACCGAAAAGAGGATCGTTGCAAGAAACATGGAGCTTTCGAGCAAACTCGGCGTACGCCGCGCAACAGTTACAAGAGCCCTCAAACTTCTGACGCAGAAAGGGCTTGTCAACCACGAGATGAACGGATATGTAACTCTGACGGACGAAGGAAAGGCTATCGCTCAGGATATTCTGGCTCGTCATGAGCTTTTCAAGCATTTTTTCCGCGACATTCTCAATCTTGAAGAGGACGAGGCAGACGAGATAGCGTGCAAGATCGAGCACACTGTTTCCGGAAATGCACTTGAAAAATTCAGGCTTTTTATAAAACGTGCCGACGAGTGTGAGGGCAAGTGCCCTAATTCGTTGAAATTAAAAAAAGGAGAAGGTGAAAAGTGATAGAAAAGGAATTCCTTCCGGGAGAAACGGTCATTTTGACAGGCGGACTCTCCCCGTTTCTTTTTCTGATAAGGAGGGGACGGGTTAAACTCGAAGGAAAAGGGGAGCCTTTTTTTCTTTCAGAAGATGATTTCTTCGGCGAGGAGGGCTGCTTTTTAGGCAAACCGTCTGCTTTCAGTGTGACTGCATGCGAGGAGACCATGCTTCAGCTTATGGAAAGCGCGGAGGCAGAACGGTTTTTTTCTGAAAACGGAGAAAAGGCGTTCGCTCTTTTTATGAAGAATGCAGCAAGGCAGAACGACGAAGCCGGGCCTTTTGACGCCATGAGTCCGGAACATATAAGACTTGTTGCCGGGATTCTGCCTTATGTAGTGGAAAAAAGCGGACTGGAACCTGTTCATGAAGCGGGTATAGATTTTGAAACTCTTGCTTCTCAGATTGAAATGGAAAACGATAAACTGCTGGATTTATTTAATTTTTCAAAAATACTCGGTTATGTCGCCTTTGAAAACGGCAAAATTCTCACCTGCGGGAAAGACAAGCTCGCAGCGCTTTTCAAAGAGTATAACCGTGAGAGGATTTTTGCTGGAGCGAAAGGCGACAAAGGAGCCGGGATCCTCTCTTTTTTGAATGTTGTGAACAAAAAGACAAACATATAAACTTAGAAGGGGTGGTAACAATGAAAATCGTATGTCCTCACTGCAATACAAATTACCAGATAGACGATTCCAAAATTCCGGAAAAGGGTCTTTTGGTAAAATGTTCTGTATGCCAGAATAAATTCAGGGTATTTGCCGGGCAGCAGGAAGAAAATCCTGATGATATCGAGGATCTTGCCGGAAAGAAAAACAGTTCTTCCGATATGGATTCCCTGTTTGACTCGATGCCCGCAAACAATAACAAGGCTGCGGACGATCTTGACGCCCTGCTTGGCGGAGATACCGGAAACAAACACGGGGAAGCACCTGAAAATGAAGAAACAGGCGGAATAGATATCGCTTCCTACCATGATGAAATTTCGGACACGGAACATGTTTCCGATGCAAAAGGCGTTTCTCTGGGCAGCAGCGGAAATTCCGAGATTGATCTGGCGAACGACCGTTTCGACGAAGACGACCTTTTTGCCGAAGATTCTCCGGATAACCAAAACAAGCAGGATTCAGAGGCGGGATCTGATGCAGAATCACTTTTTTCCGATGATCCCATGAAAAGCGGGCCGCTTGAAGATCCGGATGATCTTTTTGCTGACAAACCTGTGAAAAATGAGTCCGAGCCGCAGAAAAAAGCGCAGGATGACATTTTCGGAGACGGTGACGACGATCTTTTCGCCGATATTTCAGACGATAAAAGTGACAAAGGCGATCCATCCGGCGATTTTTTGAAGGAACTTTTCGGCGATGCCCCGTCGCAGCCGCAGAACAGTCAGAAAATCTATTTCAGAAACAAAATCACGGGCAAGGTTATAGGACCGGTTGATGAGTCTCAGGTCGACGATCTTATGATAAACGGCGAGATAACAGAAGACGACGACATCAGCTACGACGGTGTCAACTGGAACAGTGACGATGCCGGTTCAAAAGGCTCTACGTCCGGCTTGAAGCTCGCTCTGGACGAAGAATCGGCTGATGATTCGATGGACTCGCTTCTTTTTGAGGAGGGAACGGCGATACATAAAGAAGAGGAACCTTCGGAAGAGATAAGTTTTGACGATGAAGGGAGTAAAGTCGACCATGTCTATATTCCTGACGAGTTCAATGACACTTCTGCCGGTGTTCCGGCAGGCAAACCTAAAAAAGAGAGAAAGCGCGGCGGTAGTCCTGTTATGTTCTATGTGGCGACTTCGGCGGCAACTCTCGCGATTCTGGCGATCATTATAGGCGGAGCCTACTACTTCTACACAAAACGCAATAATTCGGCGGATGTTCTCGACAACATAAGCGAGCAGATTGCTGTAAATACAGGAACTCTGGCCGATGTAAGAGAGGCTCTCGACAAGGATACGCCGGAAGACTACATCAACAGTATCGGCATTCTGAAGCAGTATATCAAACCCGATGATTCCGCTCCTAGCGCTGTCGGTCTCGACGGACAGGTCAAGCTGAACCTTTTTATTTCATATAACAAAAAGATCGAATCATCTGCCTCTATAAATGAAAAAATAGCGTCCGCCATGAAAAAGGCTCCGGGAAATATCGACCTTGTCAAGGCGAAAGCTCTGTGTCTTTACGAGCAGAAACAGTATGACGAGGCGGCTGAGCTTCTCCAGCCTTTCACAGACAAAAACGATCAGGAGATTTTCTATATTTTAGGCTTGATTGCCAGCGGAAAACACGATCTCGAGAAAGCTGAGAACTTTTTCAATACCGGTTTCATCCAGGGCGGCGGCAAAAGCGTAAAAATAATGTTCGCTCTTGCAAATATGAAATATCAGAACGGTGATGCGCAGTCTTCGATGGCGTTTATCAACAGAATAATCTCAGAGACTCCTAACTACATCAAGGCCTATCTTCTCAAGTCTAAGATTCTGATGAACAGCGACAACAAACTTGCCGAGGCTGAGAAATTCCTCAAAGGAATTGACAGCAATATCATAGCAAAAGCCGAGGATTTCCAGAAAGCTGAATATTATCAGATGCTTGCATCTGTGGTTTCAAAGCGCGGAGACATCAAGGAAGCCATTAAGTATTATGAAAAAGCGGTTGAAATCAACCAGACGGATACTGACGCGATAACGAAAATCGCCGATTTCTATGTCCAGATCTCCGATTCGACGAAGGCGATGGAATACTATGACATGGCTCTGAAAATAGATCCGAAATACGCACCTTCGATTATCGGAAAAACAGAAATCTACGTTCTGCTCGGCCAGAAGGAGAAAATATATCTCGAACTCGCAAAGCTGGACCTCAAGAGTCTGACGGATCCGCAGCTTCTGGCGCGTGTGGCGAAGATTTACTCGAATATCAGCGACAAAGCGAAAGCGATAGAGTTCTACGACCTTGCGATCAAATCGGATCCTTCCTACATAGAACCGTATATTGCCAAAGCGCAGATTCTCCTGCTTGACTTCAACAAGGTAAAGGATCTCGAACAGATTCTTGTCGTCCTCGAAAAATTGGGAAAAGACAGGTATCCGTATCATTTGATAAAGGCGATAATCGACCACAAAAACGCCGATTACAAGAGCGCTGCCGAGCATTTCAGGGCTGCCGACGAGAAAAATTCCGGCGGAGACGAGAGAGTTTATTTCTTCTACGGAGAGTTCCTCAAGGATCAGAAGAAATACTCTGAAGCGACAAAAATGCTTAGCAAGGCGCATAAAATCGAACCGGGAAATTATGATTATCTCCAGTCATATATTGACAGTCTTGAAAAAGAGAAAAAATGGCATAGTGTGATTTCCATGCTCGAGCAGAAAACTTTTATCGAAAAGAAAATGTACAAGAGCTATGTCTCCCTTGCCAACTCCTATTTCCACATCAAGGATTATGAAAAGGCTCTCGCTACGGTAAATAAAGCCCTGGAGCTTGATTCGCAGAAAACATCGGTATATTACCTCAAAGCGAAGATTCTGTATGCGATGGGGCGTTATGCCGAGGCTGAGAAAGAAATCGACACGGCTGTCGTTCTTGATATGAAAAGTTTCGACAACTATGTGCTTTATGCGAAGATTCTTTCTAAGCGCGGCGACTTCAAAGGCGCGGTCGAAAAGGTCGATGCAGCTGAAAAAATAGATCCTGATGATCAGGAACTTCTGCTGATGAAAGGCGTCATCTACAAAAATCTTGATGATTACAGAAGCGCTCTCAAGTATTTCAACAGAGTTACGAACAATTCTCTGAAGAAGGACGCTTACCTCGAAATCGGTGAAAGCTACCTGCAGCTGGGAAGACGCAAAGAAGCTATGGACTATCTTAAAAAAGCCGAAAAATCGGGCAACAAAGCCGCAGTAAAGCATATCGCCGAAATACTCTATGATTCAGGCGACACGAACAAGGCGATAAATTACTACAAAAAAGTTCTTGCAGGCAACAAGAAAGATGTCGAGGCTTTGAGCAAACTCGGCTATATATATAAGGAAAACGGCAATCTTCCGGAGGCTCTCAAGTATTTCAAGCGCTGCCTTAAACTCATCAGTGACTACAACGAAAAGAAGATGATAGAAAACGAAGTTTATTATATTCAGCAGAATATGCCGCAGAGCCCGACTCCGAAAGCCGAAAAAAGCGGCGATTCCCAAGAGGCGGTAGAAGAGGCTGAAGACCTTTACGAAGAGGGAATGTTTGTTATTGACGAAGATCCGGAAGAGGCAAAAAAACTTTTCCAGGAAGTTATGAAAACAGTCTCCAAAAACAACGAATTCTATAAAAAGGCTCAGAAGGCACTCAACAAAATCAATGCCGAAGAGCATAAAAAGCAGGAAGAGCAGAAAGAGCAGAACGCGGGCGAGGCGGAGTAATGACGAAAACCGCGATCTATCCCGGCAGTTTCGATCCTTTCACTCTGGGGCATCTTGATATTGTCAACCGCGCCAGGACGATTTTCGACAAAATCTATATCGCGATAGGGGAAAACGGAAGCAAAAAGAACCTTTTCACTGCGAAAGAGCGCAAAGAGCAGATCGAGGAGATCTTCAAGGACGATCCTGCGATAACGGTTATGATTTTTGACGACCTGCTTGTCGATTTTGCGCGTCAGGTCAACGTGTTTACAGTGATCCGCGGTCTGCGCGCCGTTTCCGATTTCGAGTACGAATTCCTTATGGCTTCGACGAACAGAGCGATGGAGCCTGAAATAGAGTCGGTTTTCTTTATGACTTCCGACAAGTATTCCTTTCTCTCGTCAAGCATTGTCAAAGAAGTCGCATCCAAGAACGGAACATACCTTTCCCATTTCGTGACTCCCAATGTCGAAAAGGCTTTGCGGGAGAAATTCAGGCTGATGTAGTTTTTGAAGTTTGCCGAGGTCTCAAATGTACAGCGAAAAGAAAAATAAATTTACAAGTCTGGTTTTTCTGGCAGTTATGCTGCTGCTCGTTTTTCTTGTCATTTTCTACCAATTGGGCGGAGGTGAAACATCGGAACAGGAAACCGCGGAACAAAATGTAGAGACGGCACCTGAGACGTCTCCGAAAGAGCAGAAACCTGCAAATGTACAGACGTTTCATGAAACGTCTCTACAAAAAATATCACCGCAAAATGACGATTCTCACCGCAAAGCAGCCGAGATGCGTGAAAACGAGGAAACAGCCGGTGATGCGACACCGGAATCAACTCCGTCGGAACCGCAGAAAGAGGCCGAAGATATAGAATCTACCGAAATCGCAGGCGGAGTCGATGTCGAAGTCGTGAAGGACAAGGATTCAACTGCCGATTCGGAAGGTTTCCTTCACGGCAAAATCCTGCCGAAAAAGGGAATAGAAGAGGCTTTGCTCAAAGTTCCCGGACTCCAGCTCAAACACGCGATGGAAATAAGCAACGCGATCAGATACGATGTCGATCTCACGCAGATAAAGGCAGGAGAAGACTTCAAAGTGAAGTTTGACAAGGACGGCAATGTAGAAGAGTTCGTCTACTATCCCGACATCGTTACTTTCCACATTCTGAAGCGTGATCCAAACGAAAAAAAGCTGAAATATACGGCAAAAAATCTGCCGACAGAGCGCAGATTCAGGATAATCGAAGGCAAAATCGACTCAAGTCTCAACGAATCGCTTGTCAAAAGGGACGATGTCACGAGAAATATCCGCGCCGTCACTGTCGGGATACTTGAGTGTATCGTAAGTTTCAGCACCGACGCGAGAAAAGGCGACGAATACAGGATTCTGGTCGAGGACAGATACTACAAAGGGGAAATGGTGCCGGGATCAAAGGTGCTTTACGCTTCATACCGCGGCAAACAGGCTGGTTTCAGCGAGGCTTTCCGCTATGAGGACGAAGATCCTAAATCGGCTTTCAACGCGCACTATACAGACAAAGGAAAGGCTTTGATTCCGAGCGCGATGAGGCTTCCGCTCGATACGATCCGCGTCACGAGCCCCTTCGGCATGAGGCGCCATCCGATAACCGGAAGAATGGTCAATCACCACGGTGTCGATTACGGCGCGCCGGTCGGAACTCCTGTCTATGCGGTCGCTCCCGGCAGAGTCATCGAAGTCAAGCAGACTCCGCTCGGGGGAAAGCAGGTTACGATAAGGCATGCTGACAACACGGAGACCTACTATCTTCACCTGAGCGCGTTCAATGTCAGTGTCGGAACGGCGGTTTCGGCGCGTCAGAGGATAGCTTCGGTCGGAAACACCGGAAGAAGCACAGGCCCGCATCTTCATTTAGGCATCAAAGATCCAAAAGGAAACTGGCTCAATCCGCTGAAAGTAAAGATGATCGCGACTCCGCAGCTTGACAACAAGCGTATGCCGCGCTTCAAAAAACAGATGTCAGAGATCCTTAAACTCCTCGACAACACCGCCCAGTATCAGGAGTGGATGAGAAAATATGAGGAAGGACCGCAGCCCGGCGACTTCTATCAGCAGTATAAATAAAAAAGTTATTTTTCTTTCGCTTTTTTCTCCAGAGTTTTTATTGTTTCAAGATATGCTTTTTCCACGGGGCTTAAAGTTTTCACCTGATATTTGCGGTATTCTTTCAAAGCTTTGTCCATAGCCTGTTTGTGGCTTATCTTGCCCGCATCAGCAAGAACTTTTCTGCTTCCAGAAGTCAGAACCGAGTCAAGCAATGCAACATAATCGCTCATATACATCGGCTTATGTTCTATCGCGTTGATTTCAGCTAAATCGAAGTATCCGGCAACGAGATTATTCAGAATTTTAAGCTCTTTTTCATCGAGATAATTTTTGGCAATGCCGATATCCTTTAGTTCAGGCAGATCTCCGGAAAATGTTTTTAAGCCCATAAAAGGTTTTTCAGAGTCTGCTCTTGAAAAGACGACTTCTGCGGCGGTGTGGCCGTGAGCTGCGTAGTGAAGTTTGTTCTGAACCATCTTGAAAAATGCGATTGATTCGCTGCTTTCAGGGTCAAAATCAAGACTTGTCGCGTATAAGTCCAGAACCTGCCGGAAAACCGCCTTTTCGCTTGAACGGATGTCGCGGATTCTGTCCAAAAGTTCGTGCCAGTAGTTGCCGCCGCCCAATTCTGTCATTCGTTTGTCATCAAGCAGGAAACCTTTTTTCAAATATTCTTTCAGTTGTGCCGTTGCCCAGCGGCGGAATCGTGTTGCAACAATAGATTTCACGCGGTAGCCGAGCGAAATAATCATGTCGAGATTATAAAAAGGAATCTCTCTGGTTACATTTCGATTTCCCTCTTTTTGAACCTGTCGGAAATTCCGACAAGTTGAATTTGCATCGAGTTCACCTTCTTCATAAATGTGCTTTATGTGCTCAACGACATTGGTTCTTGCTGTCTGAAACAATTCTGCCATCTGCTGTTGTGTGAGCCAGACTGTCTCGTCCTCGAAACGGACATCAATTTGAGTGAGACCGTTCTCTGTCTGATAAATGATGATTTCGCCGGTTTTGTTTTTTGTCATTTTTTTTACTCCGTTTTTAATGATTTTACCTTAAAATTAACTTGTAGTTTGTTGTTCTGCTTGTTACAGCTTTTAAATTTAAATATTTTAATAAACACGATCTCGATATTCAATATAAAGATAAATTTATAAAATCAAATTTATTTAATTATTAGTTAAATTGGTTTATGAAAATAAACATGACAAAAAAACAGAAAAAACACCGCCCAGTATCAGGAGTGGATGAGAAAATACAACGAAGGGCCGCAGCCCGGCGACTTCTATCAGCAGTATAAATAATAATTATTCGAGTATCGTTAATAAAATCAATCTGTTACCAACTTTTCCTAAGTATGGGAAAATTTTTTCAATAAAAAATGAATTTTGTGGTACTAAATATATGTAAAGTTTGTTTTTTTAAGGAGGAAAACATGAAAAGATTTTTGATTCTATCAACCGCGCTTTTCGTGATGTTTTTAGTCGCAAGCTGCGGCTCGGAAAGCAACAATGAGCCCGCAGACGGAAACGAAGATGATTTTAAAGCGGTAGATGTCGGCGAGTGCCGTTTCGATGAGCCTCCGCTTTCTTTCAAAGACAGGATCTATACCGAACAAAAAGATGAATTTTCATGCAAAGAGTATGTCGAAGTCACTGAAAAAGCAGAGAAAACCATTAAATTCAACTGGTTCGGCGAAATGCGCTGCGGTATCGACTGGGAATACGGCTACAAAATTGAAGGAATCGAAAACAATGTTCTGAAAGTCAGCATTTTAGAGCGTGACACAGACCTTGATCTGGCTGCTGACTGCGACACATGCTGCTATCTTATGCCGATAGAATACACCTCTTCAACTGCAGAAGAAATCGATTCGATCAAAACAATCGAAATCAACTACGAAGGCAAAAACCACAAAGCTGCTTTCCCGATCGAAGAAGAGACGCCCGAAGAACCTGCCGATACCGAAACAACTGATGATACCGAAACACCTGACGAAGAAGCTCCAGCACAGTGCGAAGACAGCGAAGGGAGAATATACAACGAAGGCGATGTTATTTCTGACAAGTGCTTGTCTTCGATGTGCAGGGACGGCGGCTGGGCGGAGGATGCCACAACTTGTTACGGTTGCTGGGGAAAAGAAATCGGCGATAAAATGGAATGGACTTGTGCCGACGGAGTCACAAAAGTCGACTGGTGCGAATGCGTCGAAGAAGAAAATCACGGCTCGGAATGGAAATGCACCGACAGAGCCGATCTCAACTGCCCGAAAGAATAAAATCTGCGTCTTTTTAATTCTGTTTCCCAGCTATAATCCCTGACAACAATTTTTGACTTAAAACCGGCTTTGAATAGACTTTTGCGTTCGTTTCTTTAACAACAGATTTTTTGGAGGAAATCATGTCAAAGGTTGCAGAAGCAGTAGCAAAATTCAAAAAAGTTTCGATCGATTACGATCATTCGGGTCTCACGGATGACGTTAAAAACGCGCTTCCTTACCTTAAAAAGGCGATGGACGGCATCACGAGGATCTTTCTCCGCCAGCAGAGCGAAGGTCTTCCCGATGTTTATGACGAAGTTATGGCTGGAAACGACGAGGAAAAGAAGGATTTCTTCAAACTTTTCATGGGTCCGTGGGGACAGCTTGAAAACTACAAATCGCTTTTCCCGGAATACAACGACAGGCCGCGCACATGCGCTTTCTACCCGGTAGATATCACGAAAGAAGAGTGGGAAAAGGCTCTTTCGGAAATGAGCGAAGAGGAGAAGGAGCTTATGATGGACAACTATTCGGTCGTTGTCCGCGAAAACGGCAAACTCAAGGCTATTCCTTACCATGTTTACTATGCTGAAGAGCTCGCTGACATATTCGACAATATGGAAGCTGCTGCAAATGCTGCGGAAAATCAGGAACTTAAAGAATACTTGCTTGCACGCGCCGAAGGTCTTGTAACGGGCAACTACCGTGATTCCGACGCGACATGGGTCCGCATGAAAAATGTTCCGATCGACCCTGTTATCGGCCCGTTTGAAGTCTATGCAGACGATTTCATGGGAATCAAGGCGACTTACGAGGCTTTCCTCATGGTCGTTGACCACGAAAAGGGTGCAAGACTGCACGAAATCGAGCAGAATCTTAACAAAATTTCGGAGATTTTCCCGCTTCCGGCTGAGTCTAAAGCAGCTGTCGGCGGCATGGCTCCTATGATCGTCGTTCACCAGATCTACACCGGCGGCGAAGCTGCTCAGGGCATCATGGCAAGCGCGTTCAACCTTCCGAATGACGCATGGGTACGCGGAAATGTCGGCTGGAAACAGATCATGATCTATAACATCATGAAGGCTAAGTTCGACACCTGCACAGTAAAAATCGCGGAAGAAGTTTCCCACGGCAAGATCCACGCCGATTTCGATCCTTACTTCTACTTTGTTCTTATGCACGAAGTCAGCCACGGCCTCGGCCCTGCATACAGAAAGGACGGAACTCCGGTCGCAAAGGCGATAGGCAAGAACTACACCGCTGTCGAAGAGGCAAAAGCAGACACCGGAAGCCTTTACTCGCTTCTTAAATGCGGCGGAAGATACGGAATCCCGGGATTCGACAAAGAACGCATCCTCAACAGCTTCTTCGCAGGTCTTTTCCGCTCGATGAGATTCGGCGTTCACGAAGCTCACGGCGCAGCAAACGTTGTCGAATACAACTGGCTCAAGGAGAAGGGCGTTATCAAAGTTCTCCCGAACGGCGATTTCGAAACCGATTCGACCAATCTGGTAGAAGCAGCGGAATCACTTCTTTACGAGCTTTGCAGAGTTGAAGCCGAGGCTACACCGGAAGAGGCTGAAGCATTCCT
>CAJOFY010000043.1 GCA_905233945.1 uncultured bacterium
CTTATCTTCAGAAACCTCTACAACGCCGATACGCATGAGTTCAGCCAGATGCTGCCGATGATCACCGCTCTCTGCCTGACTCTTGTTCTTTCCGCGGTTATAGTTGTTATGACGCGCAACCTCTCATCGTCCGACAAAAAAGTCTCAAATAGTTTTTGTGTCGGCAGTTTCGTCGGCAACTACAGCTATCTCGGCTGGGGAGTCCTCTCCTACTTCTACGGCGAAAACGGTTTTACACGCGGTGTATTCTTCTCGATGTTTTTCTGGCCCGCAGTCCTTTCTACCGGCTTTACAATAATCTGGTTTTTGTCGAAAACTTCTTCGGGGAAAACTTCAAAAGACAAGATAATTCAGGCACTTACATCAAACGCAATTCCGCCTGTCCTTTCCGCGTTTCTGGCGATGGCGATGAATTTTTACGGAATAAAGATCCCCGAATGGCTTGCCAAAAGCATCGGTTCGATAGCAAACATCACTATTCCGGCTATACTTTTCACAGTCGGTCTTTCGCTTTCGGTAATACTGAAAAAAGGGACTATACGCCCCGTTATTTTGGGCACTTTTTTCCGCACGGTTTTCGGGATAGTTGTCGGCGTTGCTGTCCTTTCGATCGTATCTTTATGCTTTAAAAACGTTGATATCACTACAAGAAAAGTGATCCTCATGGAATCTGTCATGCCGAGTGCCGCGCTTTCGCCGTTTTTTGCCGATTTTGTCGATTCGGACAAGGAAGTTGTCAGCGGGATCGTGACGTTTTCGACACTTTTTTCGCTCGTCACTCTTCCCTTCTGGTATTTTATGATTGAAAAATGGAGTTTTATTTAATGGATAATGCAGAGTTGCCTTTGAATTTTGCAGGAAAACTCTTTTTTATTTTTCTGGCGACAGGAATATTCATGTCGTTTGCGCTGGTTGCGGAATTTCATACAAATCCGTTCAGAGTCCCGACTTTTGCCGATATTCCGCTATGCTACATTTACGGAAACGCATATCTCGCAATAGCACTTGCCGCGCTCTTGAAGAAGTCGTTTCTCCGCTCGCTCCTTTCGATAGCCGGTTTTGTGGTAGGAATTTCGGTTTCAGCATATTTTTTTCTCATTTGCTGGAAATTTGGAAGAAACGCAGACCTTTATTCTGCAGAAATATTCGGAATCAAAACAGTTTATACCGATTTTTTCCTTTTTCTCGCACTTTTGGTGCTTGCACGGTTAAAAAAACCTTGACCATATAGTTTTTGTTAAGTTAAATTCACGCGTTTTTTGATATTTTCGGAGAAACTCTTTATGAATTGGAGTTACATTATTTTCCACACGCTGGGCGGTCTGGGACTTTTCTTTATGGGTATGAAAGTCATGAGCGAAAGCGTCCAGAAAGCGGCCGGCGACAAGCTCAGGAAAATTCTCAAGGTCCTGACATCTAACCGTTTCGTCGGGGCTTTTGTCGGTTTTTTGATCACGGCTATCATCCAGTCGAGCGGCGCGACGACAGTTATGACGATCGGTTTTGTCAACGCGGGACTCATGACTGTTCAGGAAACTATCGGAGTCGGCCTCGGCGCCAGCATCGGAACCACGGTTACTGGCTGGATCGTCACGCTCAATGTCGCACTCTACTCTCTTCCGCTCATCGGTCTCGGCGTTATGCTGCGCCTTTTCTCGAAAAACAAGTCAAGGCAGTATATAGGCGAGCTTATCTACGGTTTCGGTATCCTTTTCCTCGGTATGGAAGTTATGAAGGAAGGTTTCGCCCCGCTCAGAGACAGCGCGACTTTCATCCGGATATTCCAGAGTATTGACGGTTCGACTTTCGCATCGGTTCTGCTCGGTGTTTTCGTAGGTATAGTGACTACATGCATAACACAGTCAAGCAGCGCGATGGTCGGTATCGTGATCGCACTTGCCAGCCAGGGACTTCTCAATTTCGACGGCGCGCTTGCAGTCGTTTTAGGAAGCAACATCGGCTCGAGTTCGACCGGTGTCCTCGCGGCTGTCGGCGGAACTGTAAACGCAAAGAGAACCGCTCTGGCGCAGGTTATTTTCAGAAGTATCAGCGTTATAGTTCTGATTTTCCTTTTCCATCCCTATAAAGAACTTGTAGACCTCTGCACACCCGGAACTCCCGAAGAGATGCTCACCGTCCACATTGCAATGGGACACACACTTTTCAATGTCATAACGCTTGTGATTTTCCTTCCGTTCGTCAGTCATCTCGCCAGATTCGTCGAAAAAATATTCCCGGACAAAGCCGGTACGAATATCGAAATGCCCGAAAATCTCGTCAAACTTCAGACAAGCATGTTCAGCACACCTTCGATTGCGATCATGGAATGTGAAAAAGAGCTCCTCAACATGTCCGATTATGTCATAAAAAATCTGGATATGCTGCGTGAAATGTCGCTTAAAGACACCAATCAGGTTGCCGAGATCAGCGATGAGATAGCGCGAAACGAGGACAGGATCGACAAATACCAGTATCAGCTCACTCAGTTCCTTATCGCCCTTTCAGTCCGCGCGATTTCTCCAGGTGACGCAAAAATCGTAGCAAGCCGCATCGGTCTGGCACACAACTTTGAAAAAATCGCCGACGGAGTTGAGCACATTTCCCAGATAATCGACAAACTGAAAAGAAACAACGCTACTTTTTCAGCCGAGGCAATAGAAACAATAAACCAGATTCTTGACGAGAACATCAGCCACTTCAAGAAATCGGTTTCGATTTTCAAGAACGGCGAGGAAGTTCCTGCCTATGCAGACGAAGCTCTCGTTATAAGAATCAGGATCAAAAAGATGATAAAGGACGCGAAAATCCAGCACTTCAACCGCATCAAAGAGAAAATCTGCGACGGCAGCGCGTCGATTCAGTTCATCGACATTCTCAACAATCTCAACACGATGAGCGCCGAGAACCACAATGTCGCCGAAGTACTGGCCGGTGAGAAATACTAAGTTTAAAATTTCAGAATAACAGAGATTCCTGTCACAATATCAGCTGTAGCTTTGTCCTGAACTTTGACATTTATCGGTGAAATATCGCTGTCGCTCTTAGGCCCTGCATCAATTGAAAAATAACCGCGGATCAGATGTCCGTAGAAAATCCAGTCGAACCAGAGTGTCGCGTAACCGCGCCGCACAATTCCGTCACGAAGCGAAAAAAGCGGATAAATCGCAGTAAATTTCTTGTTTTTGTCCTGCTTTGTAGCACAGTCAAGCTGATAGTATCCTATTTCCCACTTGAAAGAAAACGACGGATCAAAATAGTGCCTGTGGTTGAAACGGATCGCCTGATGGTTTCTGCCTAAAGGGTGTCCCAGCGAAAGCCCGTGATATGTAAAACCTTTGTCTGCATAAAGGTGATGACGATAGTGTGAAAGCGACGTTTTTGTGTATTCAAGGCGCATTATGTCCTTGTCTGTCGCGGTAAAAATTCCGACAAGATAGGCTCTTTCCAGAAAGTCGAACAGCCGGTAAGGAAGCATAAGCTCGATCTTGTCTTCGACCTGCCATACAGCCTTGATGTCGGTAGCTGATTCCTGAATATAGAACTTAAAGATTTTTATCGCCGGATTCAGCTTGTACATCGGTATATAGAAGGTGTAATCTATCGCAGCATAACTGTCCGCATCCCACTTGCTGCGCGGAACATTGTCGGAAGCACCTACTATAAGATAAGGATAATCAGTTAAAACATAATCCGGTCTCCCCTCTCCGCCGTACATCATGCTGCGTGTCATTCCAAGCTCAAAAAAACTGAACATTTTCGGAGGTCTGTAAGTGAGTCTCATCGCTAAAAGCTGCGGATTTGACGACATTTCACGCTCTTCGCGCAGCCAGCCGTTGAAAAATATGAAATTCCAGTCGCCGGCCAGGTGAATCGTCTGCTCGTTCTGAATTTTAACCATATAGAAAGGATCGGCATTCGATGAAATCAGCATTCCGTATTCGCCCGGGCCAAGATGAACGGTGTCCTTTCCTCCCATAATCGAGAATTTCCACATTTTCATTTTTGCGTAGAAACGTCTGAAATCAACATCCGTTGACCTGATCGAAGCCGCGGAATCGAAGATGTTTTTCTCTTCAAGTTCCCAGTAAAACGCCCAGGAATCGAGAAAAACGGCGTTTCCGCTCTGACTCGTGATCATTGTCGAGCCTTTGTTGAATTTTCGTCCGCCCTCCCCTGGAATAAAGTTTCCGTCCTTGTTTGAAAAATAATAACCAGCGCCGACTTTTGAGACAATCTGCCAGTGGCTGCGGAAACGATCTGTCTTCTGAACGCCGTTCAGATAAGGCAGAACCGGATAAAACGATTTTATGTCTTTTTTGGTGTCATAGAAACCGCGCGGAAGAATCGAAAAAGAGTCTTTCGGTTCGGAATTCTGCGCTTCAAAATAGTCGATTGCCGCTCTGTCGTCGGTGCTGATGTGCAGCAGCGGATTGAACCTGCATCTGTTCTCTTCTCCTTCCTTCTGATAAATTTTAGGAAGCACGATGAAAGAATTGTCGCACTCATCGGCAAAAATTTCAGTGGAAAACAAGAAAACTAGAAGGAAAAAAACAAAAATCATCGACCGTTTCCGTGTTTTGCGGGATCGTTTTCGGCTTTTGTGAGCCAGACCGCAGACTCTTTGCTTTCTTCAGCGGTGATTTCACGCACCTGAATATGGTGTTTGTCGGAAAAAGCGGCAAGAAGGATCTTCATCCCTACTCCGTTGTACCACTCTTTCCGCTCGAAACCCTGCATCCAGACAACTCTCAGCAGCTTGAAATCCTTGTTTGTCGTGATTCTGAGAGGTCTGTGGCCGCAGAATGCCGTAATAGCGTTCTGCAAATCGTAAGCGAGTGAAATCATTTCTTCCTTTGTCCGCTTCTCAGCCATGATTCACCTGTATTTATCAGTATTTAAGCGTTTTAGCCTCGGTATCGAGCTCCGCAACGGCTCCGAGCATGAAAGCCATATTCTGCTGGTTATGACCTGCCGGGAAATTGCAGACAACGGGAACCGATTTGTCAAGGCCGATCGTTTCAAGCATAGCGAAAGGATTTACGCTCTTGTCAGCCGGCGGCCTGAACTCGCGGTATGTGAAATCACCGAAAACGAGAGCCTTTACCCCTTTGAATTTGCCTGCAAGACGCATCTGTGTGAGCAGTCTGTCGACACGGTAAGGCACTTCGTTCACCTCTTCGATAAAAAGTATCGAATCCTTGAAATCGGGTTCAAACGGAGTTCCGATCATTGAAACCAAAGTCGTCAGGTTGCCGCCTTTGACAACGCCTTTCGCTTTGCCGGGATTAAGAGCGCGCATATTTTTGTTAAAAATCGTGAAAGCCTTTCCCTTCCCCTGCAGCAAATCGAAAATCTGCGCCTTCGAGAAGCGGTCTATTGAATTCAAAGTCGTGATGTTAGGCCCGTGAACCGTGACAAAACCGCACTTGTCAACAAGCCACGCATGAAGCGCCGTGACATCGCTGAAACCGATGAAAAGTTTCGGATTCGCCTTGATTTTATCGATATTTTCCTGAAGTTTTTCAAGCAGTCTCAAAGCACCGTAACCGCCGCGAGCAGTCCATACAGCCTCGATCGATTCAGTCGTGAACGCGTTTATGAGCGATTCGGCGCGGAGTTCGTCGCTTCCCGCAAGAAAACTAGCCTTCGCAAAAGCGTTTTTGTCGATCACGGGCTTGATTTTATTCAGCTTGAGTTCGGTTATACCGGCATTGAAAACAGTTTTGTCAAAAGGTGACGAAGGAGCTACGACCGCGACTTCGCCCCTGAAACTTATCGGTTTCAAATCAAAATAGGAATTACTCATATCAATCTCCCAAAGTCCAAAAAATACGGCACGGAGAATAGCAAAAATCCATATTTTTCCTATTTTTTTGGAAATTTTCGCTCAAAAAAACTTGAGATAAGATTTTGCACGGAAAAAGGCAGACAGTTTCTAAGCCTCGGTTCCTGAGCTAGTCGAAGGAGTCGAAACACTACTTGACACAACGGACATCACAGTAGTTGTTTATATCGTTGTAAGAGACACCAGCTCCGTAATCGAATCCCACAAACCACGCGTAATTCGAATCATCGGACAGAAGCGAAGAAGACCATAGGCAATATCTATCTCCGAATTTACTGTATTCTATGTTGTAATCATCAGGACAGGAGTAACAATTTGCACCTTGACAACTCTTTGCCAGGCAGGTAACGCCGCTGTCTTCTCTGACACCGCAAGTGTCAATTCCCTCCACCGGCGGCATCTGCGTGGCCGGACAATTTTGGACGAGCGTCCTGAGTTCGCTGATTGTAGGCAGTCTCCAGTCGTCACCTAATATCTCATCCGAGTAGTGTTCACAATGATCTTCAGCCTCCTCCCAGGTCTTGCTATCATCTGTGCCGGACCAAATCAGATCGTTTTCAGAATCATAGCACAGTATAGTGCTGTATTCGCCGCATGGCGTAAGTTTGGCACATCCCTGCTGATTCCAAACACTGTCTCTTGCACATTTATAGTGGCAGACCCCTTCTTCGGTGTCGTATTCCGCCGGGATTTCAGCACTCCATGCGCCGTCGGTGTAGGTCTGCTTGTAGGAGAAAGCACCGTTCCACTCTGCATTTTCGGGCTTGCCGGTACACTCTGTGGTTTTGGTGCATGTTCCCTCGGTTGCGTTCCAAGTTCCGCCTGCCGCACCGCATTTTTCAGCTTCTGTCAGCTCTGGTGCGCTGTCTGCATCATCGTCTGACTGAGGATCCACGTCGTCAGACGTTGGATCGGCATCATCCGGCTGCGAATCACTTTCATCAGGTTCTGTGTCAGCATCATCCGGCTGCGAATCACTTTCATCAGGTTCTGTGTCAGCACCGTCCGGCTGCGAATCACTTCCATCAGGTTCTGTGTCAGTACCGTCCGGCTGAGAATCACTTCCATCAGGTTCTGTGTCAGTACCGTCCGGCTGAGAATCGCCTTCATCAGGCGTCGTATCACCGTTGTCTGAATCATTGGTTTGATTTCCAGTATCTTTAACGCAGACATTGTTGTCGGTATCGCAGAGTAAACCTTCATCGCAGGTTTTGTTCGGGTAACACTCGTAGCCGAGTTTGCCGAAATTTGTAACGGAATCGTTGTCGTTTTTCGAGCCGCCACCGCAGCCGACAGCAAAAAACAAAGCGCTTAAAAGCGCGAAAACTGCAAAGATTTTCTTCATTTTTATCTCCACTGAAAAAGCAACAGTTTTTAAACAAAAAACGCGGTATTTTAGGAGATTTTTAGGTGATGTCAAGACGTGTCATGACACCGGGAACTGCAAATCACACACGTCCCGGTCAGCAAGCTGACAGCCCCTCTAGCTTAGAGGGGCAATTAACCTTGTTTTGAACTCTTTTTCTGCTATACTCCGCCGTTTTTTGAGACTAAAAATCGAGGTCAAAATGGTAAAGAAAAGAACTTCTTTCGTCTGCACGAACTGCTCCTACACAACTCCTAAATGGATGGGAAGATGTCCCGAATGCGGAGAGTGGAACACTCTCGAGGAAAAAGATGAAACTGTCGCTCCGGAAGAGAACCACAGGCTTTTCGCGACTTCTCCCGACGCGGTCTATACCCACATTTCAGAAGTTAAAAGCGTTGACAACGAAAGGGTCAAAACTGGATACAAGGAACTCGACAGGATTCTGGGCGGCGGCGTTGTAAAAGGAAGTTACAACCTTATCAGCGGTCATCCGGGAGTCGGAAAATCGACACTAATGCTCCAGACTGCGCTCGAACTTTCGAAGCAGTGCAAAGTGCTCTATCTTTCGGCAGAAGAGAGCGTTTCGCAAGTCAAGATCCGTTTTGAAAGGCTCGCCGGCAAAAAAGGGTGCGGAAGCCTTTTTCTTTCCAACGAAAGCAACCTCGACAAACTCCGCGCGAAACTTGAGGAAGAAGATTTTGACATTCTTTTCTGCGATTCGATCCAGTCGGTCTATTCGCCGTCAGTTCTTGGGATCCCCGGTTCCGTTAGCCAGATCAAAGAGTGCGCCGTCAGACTTCTCGAAACGGCAAAAAGAAAAGGGATCACGGTTTTCGTAGTCGGCCACGTCACCAAAAACGGCGAGATTGCTGGTCCCATGCTGCTTGAACACATGGTCGATTCAGTGCTTATTTTCGAAGGTGACCCGTCGCTCGGATACAGGGTTCTGCGCTGCTCGAAAAACCGTTTCGGAGCGACGGACGAAATCGGAATTTTCACAATGACATCGAACGGACTCACAGAAGTCGAAAACCCGAGCCAGTTCTTTCTTTCAGACAACATCGGCTCGATCTCTGGCTCGGCGAGAGCGCTTGTTCTCGAAGGGACCCGCCCGTTTCTGATCGAAGTCCAGTCACTCGTCACGAACTCGAATCTGCCGCAGCCGCGCCGCGTCGTAACAGGAATCGACAGCGGAAGACTCGCCATGATCTGCGCGATTCTCGAAAAAAGATGCGACATATACTTCTCGAATTTTGATATTTTCGTAAACGTTGTAGGCGGCCTTAAAATCAAGACTCCGTGCGTTGATCTGCCTCTTGCCGCCTCGCTTTTCTCGTCAGTCTTAAATCTTTCGCTTCCCGTTGACTGGGCGTTTGTCGGTGAAATCGGATTGGGTGGCGAAGTGCGCGAAGTTCCAGGACTGGAAATCATGCTGAAAGAAGGTGCGAGACTCGGTCTTAGCAAGATCTTCGCGCCGGTAGAGCGCAGCAACAAAGAGAAAAAATATCCCGGCAAAACCGAAATTGTCAGGATCTCCCACATCGACGAAATCAGGGAGCATATTGCTTCGACAAATATTTTCGACAGATAATTAATTTTCAGAAATCATTTTTTCGGCTGCGGCAATGAAATCAGCCGAATCGCTTTTTCCCATCATTCTGGCAAGTTCTTTTACCCTGCCCGCTCTGTCGGGAAGCACGATTTCAGTTTCGACATCGCCTTCGGATATGCTCTTTTTAACGACGATGTGACGGTTTGCAAGAGAAGCCGTCTGCGGAAAATGCGTAATGACAATTATCTGGTTTTTCCTGGAATTTTCCTTCATTTCAAGTGCCGCGCTGCGTGCCGTTTCACCGCCGATGGAGCTGTCTATCTCGTCAAAAAGGATGACTTTCCCCTCCTCGCCGTCTATCAGTTTGACCGAAAGGAGAAGGCGTGAAAGCTCACCGCCGGAAAGAGAGGTTATGTCGGCCATTTTTTCTGTTCCGATGGTATTTATCTCAAAAACCGCCTCGTCAAATCCGTTTTCGCCGAGTTCTCCGAGTTTATTCAATAAAATTGAGAATTTGACGCCTTTCATCCCGAATTTAAGAAGGTAGTTCAAAATGTTTTCTTCAAGCGGTTTGAGTGCTTTGAGACGTTTTTTTCTGAGATTTTCGGCAACACCTGACGCTTTTTCAGTCAAAGAAACGAGTTCCTTCTCCGATTCAGAAATTTTGTGCGGAATTTTGTTCATCTCAAAAAGCTCCTCATTAAGAGATTCCAGCTTTTTAAGCAGATCAGCCGAAGTCGAGACTCCGTGCTTAATGAAAAGCGACGAAATTTTGTCAAAACGAGACTGAATTTCATCAATATTATCAATCGGTTCATCATATTTTGAAAAAAGTGACGACGCAGTTTTGGCAATATCGTCAAGTTCTATCGCTGCGGCTGAAACCCTCTCCGGAATATCACCGATTTCGTCAAGTTCTGAAAGATCCGCGGCATTAGAATCGGCGCTGTTCAAAAAATCCAGCGCACTTGAGAGGGAATTCAGGAAATCGGAACTGTATTTCATAATTTTCGCGCGGTTTTCAATAAATTTAACCTTTGAAAGAAGCTCTGATTCCTCGTTTTCGTAAGTTTCCAGCTTCTCGATCTCGTTTATCTGATACTCCAGATAATCCCTTTTTCCGATATCGTCCTTCGCCTTCAGTTCTTCTATCGTTTTCCTGAGAGCCAGAATTTTATGATAAATTTCTTTGTATTCCGTCAAAAGCGTATTTGTACCGGCCTTTAAGTCAACTATTTTCATCCGGTACTCTTTTTTAAATAGCTCGCGGTTCTCGAACTGGCTGCCGATTTCAATAGTATCACCCAGAAGAGAGGCGATGAAAGCCGAACTCACCGGAATATCGTTCAGATAAACACTGTTTTTCTCACCGAAGAGACGGCGCACTAAAATGCGGTCACTTTCAGGCTCGATATCGTTGCCCGCAAGAGCCTTTCTGATTTCGTCATCACCGGCTTCCAAAGCTATTTCGGCGCAGATTTCCCCGTTTTTCCCCCACTTTCCGATAAGCGATTTCGTTATTCTCTCTCCGCGGAGAGCCTTGAAAGCCGAAACAAAAAGGCTTTTTCCGCTCCCGGTTTCACCGGTAACAGTCGTAAGTCCCGATGACAACTCGATATTAGACTTCTTGATAATGAGAAAATTCCTTAAAAAAATATTTAAAATTTTCATTTTTTATCAGCCTGTTTTTTGTCAGAAAAATTTTTCCGCCTCATAAAACCTCGCCCGAACGGAGGAAAACAGCCGGTTCGCGAAATATTTATTTTTTGATGTTTTCGTGAAGGAATGAAACTATCTGCTCTGAAGTCGTTCCGGGAGTGAAAACCGCCTTGATTCCGTTTTCTTTGAGGAACGGGATATCGCTTTCAGGAATAACTCCGCCACCGAAAACAAGGATATCAGGAGCGTTTTTCTCTTTGAGAAGCTCGGCGACTTTCGGAAGAAGGGTGTTGTGCGCACCGCTCAGAATCGAAAGACCGACTGCATCGACGTCTTCCTGGATCGCAGCATTGGCGATGGCTTCCGGAGTCTGTCTCAGACCAGTGTAGATGACCTCCATTCCGGCATCTCTCAATGCCCTCGCAACGAATTTCGCACCTCTGTCGTGACCGTCAAGACCCGGTTTTGCAATAAGAACTCTGATTTTTTCGCTCATTTTTCTCTCCTATTAAAAAACATGGAACATCATCAAAAACGCGGCTTTTTACACCAACAGCGGCAAATTGTCCACTTAAAAATTTTTTTTCTTTTTTCGTGCAAAAACTCTGTCAATGTGGCAATTTGTCTTTTTGTCATTTTTAATATAAATACAACTGCCTGATTCCGTTGAGATATTTCAATGGAACGTTAATTGCTAATATTATCGGTTTTTTTGTTTTGGAGGAAAAATGAAACCTTTGAATGTTGCGATAGTAGGTGCGACAGGGCTTGTCGGCAATGAATTTATTTCGATTCTGGAAGAAAGAAACTTCCCGATTGACAAACTTTATCCTTTTGCAAGCGACAATTCGCTCGGATATACAGTCACTTACAAAAACAAGGAAATCGATGTCATCCCGCTGACTGAAGAAAAAATTAAAAAATATCCTGTAGATCTGGCGTTGTTCAGTGCAGGTGCAGGTGTAGCGCTTGATTTTGCGAAACATTTCGTAAATGCAGGCGCG
>CAJOFY010000044.1 GCA_905233945.1 uncultured bacterium
GCATCGTTATAAAGACAGGTTTCTTGAATATCGTTCCCGACGGCTCAAATTCAACGACCATGCTGACGATTTTTTCGTCTTCCCCGCTCGGGAAATCGATCGCATTACGAATTGTCATCGAAATTGTCGTGTCACTGTCAAGCGCACCGGCAGGAATCTCCACCGAAGTTTTTCCGTCGGAACTTTCTACCGTTCCACCTTCTTCTGCTTTAATTTCTTTTGATACCTGCTCAACATAGTCATTTTCTTCGTGCGATTTCTTTTTGCTGCACGAAACAGCAAAAACCGCCACAAAAACAAGAACCAGAATTAAAAACCGTCTCATAAGAACCTCTTTAAAAAGTTAAAAAGAAACTACACAGCGGACTTTTCCGTTGCCATTTGACCTTATACCGGAAGCAAAATTTAAATTATAGCTGTTTGTCGATGATTTAAGCATGAACATGTCGCCGAGTATGGAATAACCACCGAAAGTATAGTCGCTGCATCTGTCTGTTGGCGGTGTATTATTAGCATAATTCAGAAAAGAATCTTTGTTGCTGCAGACTTCTCTGTTTAAGAGTCTGGCGAGTTCAGCGAATGTCGGCAGTCTCCAGGTTGTTTTTCCGCCGTAATTTTCACTATTCAGGCCAGCGCAGTATTCCGCAGCGGCATCGGAATTATAATATTCCTTGTCGGAAACTTTTGACCATAAAAGATCACCGTCATTAAACGGGAAAGATAACCCTGTGACATTGGCAGGTTCCGACAGTGTTCTTACGCAGCGGACTTTCTCTTTCTCGTTATTGATGTAATAGCTGGTTATATTATGATTTTCTGAAGCAGTCATAAAATTAAAAGTGTGAAGAGCAGGAGTTGCTTCATATTCATCTGTATCGACTGTGGAGGTCCAAAGCGTACTGATTTCACCTAAAACAGAGTATTTACCTGTCATATCGGAAGCACAGCCGTCGTCTCTCGTACAATTTTTGACAAGAGTTTTGATCTCCTGCATAGTCGGAACTCTCCAGTTGTTTGATCCTCCATATACAAGATTCTGACAGTATGCTGCAGCCCCATACCATGAGAAAGTCGAAATTGATCTATCAGACCAGGCAAGACCGTTGACGGAATCTTCATAGGGAAGTTCAACCGGATCTGGAATCGAGTCGTCCTTAATGCATCTTGAATAACTGTTTGTGTTACTGCTGCTGCTATTAAATGAAACTATCGAACCTGTCTTTAAATTAACCGCCCACGACAAGTAAACCGGATCTCCGTATGAGTCTTCGCCGTCCGCATCGCCTGTCAGCGTTCCTGAAACAAGGTAACCGTAATCATAGAGAGATGATTCAAAACCCTCTCCTTCTGAACACTTTTCCGCCTCGAAACAGGTATCATAATTGATGCACGCAACTGTAACTTTGCACTCTCCGTTTGTTTTAAGTTTGTCGCTTGATCCAAGAAGCGTACGTATTTCGTCAATAGTCGGGACTCTCCATTTCATTATGCCGCCGTCTCTCGATTCTCGGCATTCAACCGCCTTGTTTTTCCAAGACAGAGCCTTGTTTCTTGGTGAACTGGAGTTCACATCGGCCTTCGACCAGACGTAATGCGTTGAGGGATCCTCGCACGGAGCGACTCTTGTCTCATCACAGAGAGGGATTGTTTCGGAATAAGGATCCACGCTTGTTCTTACGCAACGTACAGAATATTGAGCAGAAGCTCCATTGTGTGCCACATCACCTGTTCCGAAACTGACATAAAAGGCACCCTCGGCTCCGCCGTAGTAATTTTCGTAAGTCGAAGTCCAGAAAGTATCAGACGGCATTTCCGGAAACTGCGAAACAGGAGCAGCCGTCTGAGAGTAATCCAAAAGCGTAACAAGTTCATTCATGTTTGGAAGTCTCCAGTCGCTGTACCCTGCATATTCGAGGTTTTCACAATATGCAAGAGCCTCTTTCCATGTTTTGCCGCCGGCCGTAGTTTTCTGCCACAGCAGATTTGTACTTGAATCGAAAACTGTTCCGTCACTGTTGTCAGTATAATTTTCCGGATTTATTTTGCCGTATTCGTCTCCGCTGACACATACAAGACTTCCTCCGTATGCAGATTTACTCAAGTTGGAAATCCCGCCGGAGCTGGCGTTAAAAGTCCAGAATCTGCCATTACCGTTTTCTAGTGTGACAGCCTCTACGTTTGTCCAGTAATAATTATTATTGGATTCTTTGAAATAAAATTCCCTGATAGCCGGATAACCTCTGCCGTGGTCGGCAATAGTGAAGAACTCTTTAGGTGTAGGACGTCTCCAGTTCTCTATACCGCCGTATTCAAGACTTGCGCACCTTGTTTCGATATCCTCGTTACGCACATCGTCTTCATTCAGCCAAAGCCATCTCAAGCCCGTGTTCTCATCAATAATCTGGTCATACTCAACTTCCTCTTCGCCGGGCTCGACTTTCGTGTATTTATGCGGAATACACGATTTTCTGCCGATATACTGCGCATCCTGCCCGTAAAATTCCTCGCCTTCTTTCGGACAGTCAATAATCGATTCTCCGTCAGAGCAGTGAGTCTGGCCTGTGCAGATAACTTTGGAATAAACAGGAACAGGCTCCGGAACGACATCTTCATCTGGTTCCGGAATATCAATATCTGTGTCTGTATCTTCGTCCTCGTCAGCGACTTCGACATCGTCGTCGTCATCAATGTCTTCATTCTCATCAACGACTTCGTCATTATCAACGGCATCAATATCTTCATCCTCATCAGCGACTTCGTCATTATCAGCGACATCAATGTCTCCGATTTCTTCACCATCAGGTTTTACAGGCTCGTCGTCATCGGTTTCAGCCGGTGTCGTGTCTCCGTCATCAACAGGTTCCGTGTCACCGGGTTCGACCGCTTCTTTCGGCTCGATCGCAATGAAAGTGTAAGCCGTGAAATGACCAGTCGTCATCATTATCGGATCGCCTGAAGCCGCATTCATGATCGGATCGCCGGAGGCTGTCGCCATTATCGGATCACCCGAAGCACTCATCATTATCGGGTCACCAGAAGCACTCATCATTATCGGGTCACCGGATGCGCTAAGCATTATCGGGTCGCCCGATGCACTCGTCATTATCGGATCGCCTGCCGCACCACGGCTTACTTTTACCGCCGCACCGCTGTCGCTGTAACTCCATTTTTCACCGTCTTCGTGGTAAACTGCCGCGGAGATGACTTTGTTTTCGACATTTTCGGTGCTTGTCATCGTAATGAGAACCGGCTTTTTGAAAATTATTCCGTCCGGTTCGAAATCGACAAGTTTGCTCACCGCCTTTTCGCCGTTTGCATCTGTAACACCCGACGCGTCGTAAACAGTCATCGTTATCGTCGTGTCGCTTTCAAGCGCCTCTGCCGGAATCTCAATCGATATCTTTCCATCGGAAGTCTCGATTTTGCCGCCTTCTGCTGCAGAAATCTTCTTTGAAACACGCTCTTCATAATCCTTTTCATCCTTCTTGCCGCCGCAGGAAACGACCGCAAAAATCAAAAGAAAAACAAAAACCGAACTCAAAAACCGTCTCATAAACAGCCTCCTAAAGAAAATTACCGGAATATTATTATCATATCCTTTAATTTTACAAGAAAATGCCGATAAAATGTTGCATTTTTCTTACCCGCAAATATCCTTTTGCGCTTTTTGGGGAGGCAGGCATGAATCAATGGTATCAGATAGCGGTTCCGAAAGACTGTCCCACAGACAAATTCATTGAAATCGACGGTTTTCTGGGCAGCGAGGAAAAAGAAAACGCAACAATTCTTTATTTTGAGAAAAAAGATTCGGTAAAAGAGCTTTTAAAAGAATACAATATTTCGATTATTTCAGACGGAGACTGGAAAGAGACATGGCGGGAGTATTTCGTTCCGCTGAAAATCGGCTCGCTCACTGTGGTCCCGCCGTGGAAAAAGGACGAAGGCGACATCGTCATAAACCCTGCGCGCGGTTTCGGAACAGGTCATCACGAAACAACGAGACTTGCTCTCGGTTTTGTTGAAAAACTGTTCAAAGAAGAAAACGATATCAACACATTGTTTGATGCCGGCACCGGTTCGGGAATACTCGCAATCGCCGCCGCCAAACTGAAGAAAGGGATCAAGGCGACCGCGGTCGACAACGATCCGGACGCTCTCGAAAATGCAGCCGAGAACATAGAACTTAACAATGTTTCGGAATCAGTGATCCTGAGCGGAGAGCCGGTCTTCAGATTTGAAGGAAAATACGATCTCGTGATTGCCAATATAATCTCGTCAGTTCTCTATTTCCTTTCGGACGACCTCAAACGGCTGACATCGAAATGGCTCATACTTTCAGGCGTTTTAAAAACAGAAGACCCGGTTTTTATGGAAAGAATGGGGCTTCAGGACTTTGAGCTTATAGAAAAAACCAGTGAAAACGAATGGAGCGGATATCTTTTGAAAAGGAGGGAAAAATGAAAGAATTCTTCAAAAATCTCAAGAATGTTTTTGATGCTTTGACCAAATTCCAGTTCATGCGTTTCTGCGTAACGGGCAGTCTCGGTGTAATTACCGATTTGATTATATCCTACGTTGTTCTGCTGATTTTGAAGAGCAGCTTCACCCTCAACCTCGACAGCGCGACAAACGAGCTCAGCGACAAAGTGATCCTCTGCATTCCGCCGGTTTTAGGCTTCGTCGCGGCAGTAATCCAGAACTATATTCTCAACCACTTCTGGACTTTCGGCGCAGAAACCGAAAACCACAGAGTTTCGTTCAAACTTTTCGGAAAATTTTTCGGAGTCGCTCTTTTCGCGCTTATACCGAGACTTATCGTCTATGTAATACTCATCAACAACGTTTTGAATCCGAACAGCTTCTTCAACCTCGCGAACTTCGGCGGCATCATGGCGGGAATGTTCTTCAACTTCTTCGGCAGCAAATTCTTCGTTTTCAAATTCAGGGAAGATATGAACAAACAGATTGAGGCGCCCAATCTTCGGCAGCAAATTCTTCGTTTTCAAATTCAGGGAAGATATGAACAAACAGATTGAGGCGCCCAAAGCTGCCGCAGAAACAAAAGAAGAGAAGTAAATGATTGATTTCTTCAAGTATTCAGCCGCAGGAAACGACTTTGTCATCATAAATGAATCTTCTCTCGGCTCATTTGAGCTGACTAAAGAAAACATTGTCAGGCTGTGCGACCGGAGATTCGGGATCGGCGCCGACGGAATCCTTCTCCACTCTTCTCCCGAAAGCAGAGAAGCCCACGCGAAAATGACGATTTTCAACAGTGACGGTTCGACTGCAGAAATGTGCGGAAACGGAATCCGCTGTTTCGCGCTTTATCTTGTTCAGGACTGCGGATTTTCAGTCAATCCGCTCAGAATCGAAACTGGAAACGGCCTTCTCGAAGCGCGGTACGAAAAAGCAGGAAAAACTTACAGGATCAGCGCGTCGCTCGGAAAAGCGCACATCACTGACGAAACAAAAAAGATAAATTTCAGAGGCTGCGACTTTTTAAGAACCGGCGTTTCAACCGGCAATCCGCACCTGGTTTATATTACCGAAAACACTACCGGCATTGATGTTGAAGAGCTTTGGAAACTACGCGAACTCGGATACGAGACAAATGTCGAGCTTGTGCAGAACATCGACCTTGCCGGAAACTGTGCGAAAGTCGATGTCTATGAGCGCGGCGCCGGCAGAACCCTTGCCTGCGGAACCGGAGGCGCGGCAGTGGTGAACACTCTGCTCAAAATCGGAAAAATCAAAGAAAATCAGACATTTACAGTTAAATATCCAGGCGGAGACATTGATTACACGATAAACGGCGACGGAGAAACAATAATCTCCGGCATTCCATTGAAAATTTTTACAGGAAAAATGGAAGGATAAGACTTTGGATACGAAAAAAGACCTTTTTAAAGACAAACCGCTGAAATTTTACATAAAACATCTGGAAGAGAGCGCAGCAAACAGCAAAAATGAAGAGGAAACTTTTACAGTCATCAGCGGCATCCTGAACAACCTCATACGCTCCAACCGTCTTTTTGATATTTCATCACTATACATTTTCCTGAAAAGTGCAGCCGTAAACAAGCGCGGAACTGGACTTTTTTATGAACCGGCAAAAAGAATCCTCCAGGACAACATCAACAATCTCTTCACAAAATCAATAACTTACAACAACATTGAGCTTAGAGAGATGTTTTCAGACATTCTTGGAAGCGATACCGGACTTATGATGGAACTCGTCAGCTTCATTTTCAGAAGATACGACCTCTTCGGAATGCGGTTTTCCGATAATATCAACAAACAGCTCATACAGATCGCATCCAAGGATCTTTACAGTTTCATTGAACACGCAGACACCAATTTTTTAGCGTTTTACCTCTCGTCTCTGCCCAAACTCGGGTTTGTACCCAAAGCGCACATCGAACAGCTTACGCGGATGATAGTCTATCAGTTCGACAGCGAAAAATACACGTCGAAAATCCTTGATGCGATGAAGCTCCATCCGTCTGCCGACATTCTTCTTCTTTTCCTTCTCTCGGAACGCGCGGAAGACCGACTGAAAGCACTCCAGATACTCAGAGACAGACTCGACGCCGGTCCGAAAAGCGATCTGGCAAAATCTTTCGCAGCAAAATCGCCCTATTTTATAAAAACTGCCATAACCGGCGGATTATTCTACGATTTCAACGATATCCCGCTTTCGCACAAAGAGCTTCTGGCGCAAATCACAAAACATTCCGACATACGAATAATAAAGGAAACAGTCCTTCCCCTTCTCCGCTCGGAAAATTACGACCACGAATTGAGAATAACTGAGTCAAAAATGGCCTTTATTCCGGCACTGGAACACTTTGCCGCACAGTTTCCCGACCTCATT
Source organism: uncultured bacterium (assembly GCA_905233945.1). Taxonomy (GTDB): domain Bacteria; phylum UBP6; class UBA1177; order UBA1177; family UBA1177; genus UBA1177. The sequence goes on from CAJOFY010000044.1 coordinate 6,878, forward strand.
CCCGAACTCACGATGATCCTGCGTGACGAAAAAATCGAAATAGAGGTGAAGGAAGCTCTCAGAAAAGTTGTAAACAAATCAAAATGAGCGGAAACAAGAAAACAAACACTGTCATTTTCGGCGGAAAATTCGACCCGCCGCACCTTGGACACCAGCTCAGCATTTTCCTTGCCCTGGAAAAATACAAATTTGACGAAGTGTGGATAATTCCGAGTTTTTCCCATCCTTTCGGTTATCATCCCGGCGACTTTGAAACGCGCCTTGAAATGTGCCGCATCATGGCGGAACCTTTCGGCGAAAAGGCAAAAGTGCTTGATACCGAAAGAAATCTCGGACTTGAAGTCGTCTACACAGTAAACCTCATCGAACATCTCAAAAAGAACTTTCCCGGAAACGATTTTTCGCTTCTGATCGGCTCAGACAACTGGAACGTCCGCGAAAAATGGAAGGACTTTGACAGAATCGAAAAAATGTGCCGCAGAATTGTAGTAATCGGACGCGGCGAAAACGAAGAAGGAAGTTTCTACCTTCCCGATATTTCAAGCACATTGATAAAAACGATGATAAAAGAAGGAAAAAATCCTGAAATTCTTCTTCCCGCAGGAATCGCGGAATATATCGGAAAAAACAAACTTTATCTCTGAAAATTTCCGGTCGGAAATACCAGTTTACGACCGCCGGCGACGCTTCCGAAAGCGGCGAAACCGCTGTTGAACAAAGTTTCGAGAGTCCCTTTTTCAACAAGCTCCTCAGGCGTTCCGTCAAAAACGAGCCTTCCTGCACTCAAAGCCAGAATCCTGTCGGAAAAGACAAGCGCCTCGTTGATTTCGTGCGTGACAGTTATCACAAGCTTGCCGCTTCGCGCAATTTTCCGGATGATTTCGGAAATCCCGATTCTCTGCACCGGGTCAAGGTAAGTAAGAGGCTCGTCGAGAAGCAGGATTTCGCTTTCCTGAGCGATCGCACCGGCGATAAGGACTCTCTGGCGCTCTCCGCCGCTCAAAGTGCCGATTTTTCTATCCGCGAAATTTTTCGTTCCGGTAAGTTCCAGCGCCTTTTCTATCGCAGCCTTATCTTCGGAAGAAATTTTTTCCCACGGTTTTCTGTACGGATAACGCGAAAGCTCAAGGAAGTGCATGACTTCGAAATCACCGGTAATTTCGGCCCCCTGCGGCACAAACGAAATAAGTTTTGCCCGATCTTTCTCCCTCATTCCGGCGACATCGGTTCCGTTCACAGCAACAATTCCGGAATGTTTGAGAAGCGAGGAGACTGCGCGAAGAAGAGTCGTCTTTCCCGCGCCGTTGGCACCTATCAGCGAAATATTTTCCGATTTTTCCGCGGAAAACGAAACATCCTTAACTATTTCCTTTCCCGCAATCGAGACCGATAGATTTTTAATTTCCAGCATTGTCTTCATGATTCGCGCCGTCGGAATAACAATATAACGAGATAACGGGATAACGATCCTGATTAGCGGCGCGAAAAAAATAAAAAAAATCTAGTTGAAAAAAAACTGACTAAACAGCTTTCTGAACTTTACCGGAACGAAGGCAGCGCGAGCATACGGTAACTGTTTTTACCGTGCCGTTCTCAACGATTTTGATTTTCTGGATATTGGGATTCTGAATCTTCTGGGTTCTGTTGTTCGAGTGGCTTACATTGTGACCGAACAAAGGCTTTTTGCCGCATATTTCACATTTGCGTGACATGATTTTCTCCATAAAATTAAAACAACAACAAAAAAAACGCAGGTATTGTAGGCATTTTCAATTAAAAAGCAACTTTTTTTTGAGCAAAAACGAAAAAAATCCACGCCGCTCTGAACTTGCAGCGCTTCAGTTATGAGAAATAAAACAAATAATTTTGTTGATTATATTTTTTTAAAACTTAAAGTACTTTGTTTTTTGTGAATTAAGGAGGATTTTATGAAAAAGTTTTTATCACTTCTGATTTTTCTGCTCCCCTCTCTTCTTTTTGCTGTTATCGGTCAGAACGGGATCTCCATTGCGCCGGACGGTACTCTTCTGAAATGGGATGAGGGCGCATGGGACTTCTTCATCATGCACAAATCGGTTCTCGAAAGAAGCCCTGAACACAATGCCGAAATCAATGATGACGGAACGCCTGGCGAAGATCCCACCAATCCTCAGGCTGACTCAGTTGTCGATCCGGCAATCGGAACGACTTACACTCTCACTTCAAAGCACATTCCACCGGATGCCGATGTCTCCAGAGCATTCCTCATCTGGCTTGCAGATGTCGATCCATACGCTCTTGACCAGCCGACAAAAAATTCTGTCACTCTCACTTTCACGAATACTGCCGATCCCACTCTGACTTATTCTCAGGAAGTCAAGGCTTCCTATCAGGGAGACATTTCAAAAGACAACAAAGGTGTGTTCGAATACGAAGCTGTCCGTGACAGTGTTGCGCCACAGCTTACAGATAAAAATGGTAATTACTGTCCGAGCGACACCGCAGGATACACCGGCTACTATACATACAGAGTAGAAGTTTCCGACTTCATGAAAAAGATTGTCCAGATGGGTGAAGAAAGAGGAATGCAGCCGGGTGAAGCACTTTACGGAGACTACAACGTCAAAGGAATCGAATCGTCGAATCACTGCCTATATATGAAACAAAGCTCTATGGCTGGCGGCTGGGCACTCCCCTTTGTTTACACTTCATCGAACATCCGCGCTAAGAAGATTTACTTCTACCACGGTCTTGAAGCTTACCAAGCCAAAAATGCTTTAATAACGGTCAGCGGTTTCGAACTTCCTGAGGACGCGGTCATCAGACTCGGTCTTGTCGTTTTTGAAGGTGATCCAGGCAGAGCCAGAGTAAGCAACGGCATCGTAACTCTTCCACCTGAAGGTCTTTCCATCAGCGGCTTCGCGAAACCGAATGATTACAAAATTCTCTACAACAAGTGCAATCCGCCTAAAACCGAACCGCTCAACTACACTGAAATTTACAACTCTATATCGTCAATTTTCGGCTGGCAGGACAGTGAGGAGACCTGCATCGGCAATCCTGACACACCGCTGGATCCTTCGAACCCAATCGAGTATGCGATCGATGCCGACACTTTCCTAGTTGATTCGAGATTTCCGCCTTTCGACACGATGTTCAGCAAAGGCGATATGCAGTTCGGTCTTAAAATTGGTGCCAATCAGGATCAGATACTTACGAACTTCCTCGTAGTCAGCGTTGATACCAGACCTCCGCAGTTTGATATTCCTGAAAACAAATTCACCCCGAACGGAAGGGAAAAAGATTCATGCTCATGCGCAAAAGAACCCGACACTTTCTGTGCCGACAGACCTTTCTACTACACTATCAAAGTGCAGAACTGGGGTGATGACTCGGCAACAGGCGTAATGCTTCAGGATAAGCTTCCTCCTCAGGTTGACTATGTTCCCGGAACCACCGAGATAGCAACAAAAATCAATGAAGACGGTCTCGGAACCGACTGGGAAACAATTCCGGATGTTGACGGCAAATTCCCGTTTGCTGAACCCAAAGTCGTCGCAGATGTCCTCGAGCACTGCCGTCAAAGCGATTCAGTATGCGAACAGAATGCGTGGATCAGGTTTGTCGTACGACCGAAATCAGACCTTTCCAAGAACGAACTCATCAAAAATTCGGCATCAATCACTTCAAACGAGACTGCCGGCAACGCTTTCATGACGAACAGCAGTATTCCGCTTCGTCTCAAACAAGGAACATGCCCGGCAATCACCGAATGCGAGCTTCCTTCAAAAATGGAGTGCGGCGGCGTAAAAGTCGAAGGCAACGACAACTACTGCACCGAAGACAAGGACTGCGGAAACGGCAGAAAATGCATCAACAACGAGTGCAGAGAAGATGTCTCCGGCAACCTTACGAACAATGCGGAAGTAACTTTCGGCGAAGGAGTCAACTCTCCTACGAACGCCGATTCAGCGATACTTATTCCCTCCCAGAGCGCAGGAATCGTTTTAGGTCAGTTCTATCTTGTAGCAGAAGGCAACGAAGGCAAATCATACAACTTCAACGAACTCATGGTAAAGTTCCACGCCGAGTCTGACATTCAGGCAAAGAATTTCAAACTTTACAAGGATAATAACGGCGACGGCAAGGTTGACGGCGGCGACACCGAAATCGCATCTGCAGAAGATGTCAAAAACTCTTATGTGAACTTTGCAGTCAGCAATCCGGCAGACAGACTCACAAAATCAGGCGAAAAGAACTTTTTCATCGTAACGACCGATGCGGAAACGACCTCCGACTCCCACCCGGGCAAATTCAGCATGACCATCGAGGGAAGCGAGTCATTCAAACTTTCCGATTCCGGCACTGTCAAAGTCAAAGGTGAAAAAATCGAATTCGTCGAATACATGTTTGAACCTAACGAGGGATTCATCATCACAAAAGGAACAAACGATCCTAAGGTTCCGTCCTACAAAGATTTCAACGGCGAGCACGAAATGCTTCAGGTCAGAACGAAATCGAAAGGAACGGCAGACGAAGTCAGCTCGATAACGCTCAAAACTCCCAGCAGCTACGTCAAATTCGGCGAAGGCATCAAATCGGTTTCGCTTATTCTCGACAAAAACAGCGACGGACTTCAGTCGGCAGGAGACGACGTTCTTGCAAAAATCACCGATTTTGACAATCCTTCCTCGCTTACCATCAGTAACCTTGGCAATGTTCTTAAATATGAAAAAGATGAAGAAAAATTCCTTGTTTTCAAAGTCGAATTCAAAATGTCTGTCGGTGAAAAAGCAAAAATCCAGATTTCCGGCGTCAAAGTAAAAAGCGGCAATCCGGTCGTTGAAGTTCCGGTATCGTCAAACGAGTTCGCCTACACCTGTGACACCACGGATCCCAACTCATGCGCTTCCGACGATGACGGAAGCGGCTGCGCTGTTTCCGAACTTCCTGAAAACAACGATACGACTGTTTATTTTGTTCTCGCGGCATTCGCGGCTTTCTTTACAATCGCTGCGTTAAGACGTTCCAATTTCAAGAAATAATCAGTAAAATCAACCTAAGAACAGTTTAAATTCCTGAAGAAACATCAGGCTGACACTTTCTGAAAGACTCCGGACGCCCCATGACATAAAGAAGCGTCCTTGCTCTTGTAGCAGCAATATAAAGGAATTTAGAATAGTTTTCCTCCGGAATATTCTCAAGACCGCAGAGGATGACAACTTTTGAATCAAGCCCTTTGAAACTCTGTATAGTCGAATAGTGCGGCAGATCGCGTGTCTCGTCATCAAAATTTTCCGAAACAGCGACACCTGCTCTTGAAAGAATCGAGTTCTGGTAACGTTTCGGGGCAAGAAACGTTATATCGGAATTTTTTACTCCGCCTCTTTTCAGACGCCCCATGATTTCCGACAGTTTTTCTTTGAAATCGTTATCGTCACGATATGCAACTTCACGGACTTCCTCGCCGTTTTCCTTAATAAATTCGTTCAGTTTTATACCGCTTGTCTTTTCGCAGTAATTTCCTATCTGAATAGTGTTGCGACAGTTCATAGAAAGTTTGAACATTGCCGCGTTGCTGGAAAACAGGATCTCCATTCCGTTCTGATATTCCGGGTTGTATATGTTCTGGTTTGCATCGTAGAAAACAGCCCATTTTCCGTTTGCAAAGCCGCCTTTCAGCAGAGGTTCAAGCGCTTTAAGATACATCGGACTTACAATATCCTGTCCTTCGTCAAGGATAAAAAAGTCGTATTTCATCTCTTTCAGCGAGGTTTCCGGCCTGGAATCAAGGTATCTACGGAACTCTTCCGGCAGGATTTCAGAAAAATACTTCTCGGAATCTGTCGAAACCATATCGTCGTTCACGCTGACATATTTGCCGAACAGAGCATGGATATTTATGATTTCAGGATTCGTCATCGGGGCAATTTTTTTCTGGAGATTGGAAACAAGATTCTTGTTGAAAGTAAGGTAAAGCACTTTTTTGCCCTTGCACGCCGTTTTCAAAGCATAGTCAAGCGCAAGGACCGTCTTCCCTGTTCCTGCGGCCCCCTCAATCATAATACGGTCGTTTCCCGAGAGAGCGTCCATTATCTTTGCCTGATCGTTTGTCAGTCTGAAAAGGGTTTCTTCCACAGAATCGAGCCTCTCGGAAAGTGCCGGAATAAAGCGGAAATCACCGCGCATATAATCTTTCACAGTCTCTATTTCTTCCGGTGAAAGGAGAGTTTCGCTGCCTCCGCGCCTCTTCTGCCAGTAATCGAAAAGACGGTTTATATAACCTGTAATATTGCGGCTTCCTTTATCAAAAATTATTTCGGGAATAATCTCCTGCGAAACATCGTTGAACTTGATGTCGGGAAAAATAACTCCGCATACAACGGGAATATCCCTGAGTTTCGGATCGTCTTTGAAGCGGCGGGAGAGCTCCTCTTTCAATGCGAACATATTGCCTGCCGCCTGTGCGAAAGGACTTTCCGTTTTCTTTGTCGATACGCCGTTTCTGTTCTTGTATATCCACATTCCGCCGACACGCTCGACAATTCCCCCTTTGATTTCGAGACATGCCGCGCCGCGTTCACAGAGGACGACGAAGTCAATCTCGCCGTAAACTTTGCCGCAATGCCTAGGCAGACCGAGAGAATGAAGAATGTAGGAGTTCTCCATTTTGAATTTTTTAAGAGTTTCAAAGATTCTGCTTTCGGCGCCGCTTTTCACATCTTTGCCGATATAAGGTGGAATAAAAACGGGTTTCATGCTAACCTCTCACCGATTTAAATATCAGAACTGAATTTTGTCCGCCGAAACCGAATGAATCAGTCATAACGCATTTTACTTCGGCTTTCCGCGCCAACTTCGGAACATAGTCCAGATCGCATTCCGGATCAGGCGTTTCAAGGTTTATTGTCGGCGGAATTATCCCTTCGGCGATTGTTGAAACCGCAGCAACAGCTTCAAGTGCCGCAGCTGCGCCCAGAGTGTGCCCGAGCATCGATTTTATTGAGACTACCGGAGTTTTATAAGCTCTTTCGCCGAAAACCGCCTTCAAAGCCTTAGTTTCTGTCGGGTCATTCGCTACTGTTCCTGTTCCGTGAGCAACGACTAAACCGACTTCCGAAGCATCCGTTCCAGAATCAAGAAGCGCAAGCCGCATCGCGCTTTCAGCCCCTTTTGCATCGGGATCGGGCGAAGTTATGTGGTAAGCGTCAGCCGAACTTCCGGCTCCAGAGAGTTCGGCATAAATTTTTGCGTTTCTTTTGAGAGCGTGCTCGAAAGATTCTAAAATAACTATTCCGCTCCCCTCGCCTAAAACAAATCCGTCTCGCTCTTTGTCAAAAGGTCGTGAAGCCTTTTCCGGCTCGTCATTTCGTTTTGAAAGGGCCTGCATCGATGAAAAAGCGGCGAGAACAAGCGGATTTATCGGTGCTTCGCTTCCTCCGCAGATAATTATGTCGGCAATTCCTCTCTGAATGAGTCTTGCAGCAGCAGCAATCGCATGCGAAGCAGAAGCGCAGGCAGTCGAAACCGTTTCGCACACCCCTTTCGCACCGAAAAGGATAGAAAGATTTCCAGCCGCCATATTCGGGATGCACATCGGCACACCAAAAGGCGAAACCCGCCTTGGACCTCGTTCGAGCAGGATTCTGTGCTGCTCTAAAATCGTTGAAATTCCGCCGAAACCGACCCCTAAAACAACTCCGAAACGGCTTTTGTCGAGTTTTTCCAGATCGATTTTTGAATCAAGAAGTGCGTCCTTTGCCGCAACTGCCGCAAACTGCGTGAAACGGTCCATTTTCCGCGTTTCGTTTTTCGGAAAATATAAACTTGCATCGAAATTTTTGATTTCAGCGGCGATTTTTGTTTTGAAATCTGATGTGTCGAAT
>CAJOFY010000045.1 GCA_905233945.1 uncultured bacterium
CGCCGCCGCCCTGGCCGTTTTCACCGGCAGTACCGTTTGTTCCGTTTGAAGGAGTATAACCCAGAAATGAAAATTCACCGTAACTGCTGCCTCCGTTGCCGTCGCTGCCTTTTTGGCCGTTAGCACCGTTGCCGCCTCGTACATCCTGCGTTGCATCCTCTGCACATTCTCCCGAAGAGGTCGTCCAGTAAGGATCTGTTCCGCCTGCTCCTTTGTTAGAGGTCGAACCGGCACCGTTTTCGCCAGGTTCTCCGTTTTCTTTTGCTCTTCCGGCATCTCCTCCTTTTCCGCCGTTTGCACCGCATGCCGAAATTCCGCCGGCAGAGCCGTAAGGATGGTTTTCGCAGTGATGATCGCATAAAATTTCAACGTCTGAGAACCATCCATGGCGTTCTTCGCATCCCTCGATTCCAGGTGTGCCGTCGCCTCCGTTTTCACCGTCGGCACCGTTTTCTCCGTCTGCGCCGTCATTGGCGTCTCCTGTTGTTATTTCAACATTTTTAAGTTTTATGTTTTTGCATTTGTAGAGGATAAGGCCGATTGAGCTGCTGCCGGGAGCAGATTCTTCCGCATAAGAAACGATTTTGATGTTTGAAATCAAAATGTTTTTGCGTCCGTTCAGTATCCATCCGTGCGACGGAGCTGCAAAGTAAGGCTTTTCGTCGGCTTCTTCCCAAATGCCGCCGTCTTTATAGTAATATCCGCCTGAAATTGAGATGCCGTCTTTCAGCGCCGGAAGATTTTCCAGATAGCCGCTTGCGACGATTATCTGGTTCCTTGATTCGTCCACAAGCTGAAGAGCGCGCTGCATTGTCCTTACCGGAGCGTTCTTGGAACCGTCGTTGGAGTCGTTTCCTTTGGAATTCGGGACGACATAAACGGCTGTATCGAAATCGATTTCGCCGTCAGGAATTTCGCCATCGTCTTCGTCCGGGCTGCCGTCATGATCGCTGCCGGAATCGGCTGCATCGCCGTCCTGAGTCTCGGAATCGCTGCCGGAATCGGTAGAGTCGCCGTCATGGGGTTCCGAATCACTGCCTGAATCGGCTGTATCACCGTCCTGAGTTTCCGAATCGCTGCCTGAATCGGTTGTATCACCGTCCTGAGTCTCGGAATCGCTGCTGTTGCCGGAATCTTTGTCGGGCTTGGAATCCTTGTCGGAATCGCTCTGTCCCTGATTTCCTTCATCGTCCGGATAATCATAAATCGAACCGGAATTTTTGCCGCTGCATGCGACAAGAAGGGCAAACATAAAAATTGCCACAAATTTCATTGTTTTCATTCATATCTCCGTTAAAAAACTGTTATTGCGCATCCTTTGCTTTTATCTGCCGGTGCAGGCTCGTCATAATCTGCCGTTTCTTCGTTGTCGGGCTCGTCTTCCGGAATCAAATCGTCGTCTGAAACCGGTTCTTCATCCTCGTCAGCTGCAGGTTCTTCGTCAGGTTCATCAATTGTGATAACTTCCTCGACTTCGACATCAAAGTCGGTTCTGCCCGAAATTCCGGAGAGAGTCGTGTATCTCAGTGAAAATTTTGCAACTGTTCCGCCGAGTGCCCCACAGCTGTATTTGAAATCCTTTCCTGAAGCGAAGTCGAAGCCGTTCACCTGCCAGATGAGCGAGACAAATTCGCCGTCGTTCAGAACTTCGCCTTCCGCAAAGCCCTCGTTTGTTGTTTTTTCGGTGTATGTTATTTCGGGAACCGGAGTTTTGCTTTCGTTTGCGGCAGAAATTGTCACGTAGTCGGTGAATTTTGTGAAATTTCTGTTGTAAAACGCGTCGAGGGTGCTTCCGGCAGCGATTTTTCCTTTCACAATGACGATAACTTTGGAAAGATCCGCCGAAGCAGCGGCGTCAACGATTTTAAAGTTTTCGTTGTCGAGTTTGTAACCTGTTTTTGCTGCCGGAAGGAGGAATCTCAGCATGACTTCCTCTTCTGTCGGAAGGTAGTTCACGATTTCGGCGGTCACTTTCTGCGCGAAGCCGTCGCCGCCGGCAAATATCGAATCGGTGTCTTCGTAACTTTTCTGCCATGTGTATTTCACCCACAGGTTTCCGGACGGAACCGACTGCATTCCGCTGCTCTTCTTGACGCTGCAGTTTTCGTATCTTTCGCATGAGTAGTTGTATGAAACCTCGTCATCCGACATTTCGACTCTTCTGAAACCCCAGTAGTCGCCGCTTCCGCTTGTTGCCATCGTCGTTGTCATAATAAATTCCATCTTTTCCGGCGCTATGACCCCTGTGTCCGGAATAAGTTCTTCACCTTTTTCGAAGGTGAAAACTTTATCGTGGTGCGTGTGACCCGAGAAATATATCGGAGGATTTTCCTTTTTCGCAAGGAATGAAGTGAGCGAAACGCCGTTGTTGGCGGTCTGAGTCTCGTTGAGGATTCCGTCTGTCGGATCGCTGTCCCATGATGAGTCAATGTTCCATTCCTGTTCATCGATGACGCTTACTATTCCGTAGATCTTCGAGAAAGCCCTGTTTGCATGGTATACGCCTGTTCCGTCCTGGCCGAGCGGCGTCATGTGGCCGAAAACAGCCGCGACATCGTTGTGTTCAAGGACGGTTTCCGCCCATTTCAGCGTTTTTTCGGCAAGGTATCCGCCCCAGTTCGCCACGGGAGAAGCGCCGGTGGAGCCGATCCCGATCTGGTTGCTTGCACGTCTCTGCGAAGTTCCGTCGTAGGCGTTGAGAAGCAGATAGGTTTTGTTCCTGAAGTTGAAGGCGTTGTTCATCGGACCTAAAAACTTCGCCCAGTATTCAAGACCGTCCGATTCGAGAGGCGTATTCATATCATTGACTACGGTAAACTGGGCATATCCGTCGTGATTGCCAGGGATCGAGAACATCGGAATTTCAAGTCTTGTCATCATGTCGTAAAAATCGGAATATTCCTGCTGGTAGTCTATTCCGTAGGCGATGTCGCCGAGCATGACAGAAAAGTTTGTAACTGCTGAATTTAACTGTGAAAACGTCGCTTTTATGATTCCGAACTGCTGATTGTAGTTGAGCAGCGAATTTTCGGCATAGAACGGATAATTCTCGGGATTGAAGTTCATATCGTCGGTTTTTTTGCTCAACAGGTCTTCGATCTGCGGGTCGGCGACGATGAGGAATTTTGCCGGATCGCTTTCCTCATAATGCGGAAAGAAAAGGGCATTGTTCGAAACCATTTCTTCTTCGCCGTGAATTTTCAGAATCAGATCATATTTCGCTTCCGGCAGAATAATGCCGCAGACCGGAATCTTTCCGATTTTTGCTTCAGTGTTGACGGTTTCGACTTCAAAACCGCCGCCCAGATTCAGAAACTCGGTCGCTCCGTTTACATCAAAACGGACAACTTTCAAATATTCGATTTCCGGACTGCCGGTGTACCTGAAAATAACTGAAAAGCACGGCTCGTCCGGCGTTACCATTGCCGGAAAACCTATGACAGGATAAAGAATGCCGTTTATCGCAGGATTGAGTATCGCTTTTGTCTGAGTCTGGATCTGATAGTCGTCAAAAACATCCGAATTCTGCGGAAAACGGTTTACCGACACCATTGATTCATCCACTGGAGTGTAGGCACGGGCAATTAAAAATGCCGAAAATATGAAAAAGAAAGCACAGATTTTTTTCATCATTGTTCCCTCCAGAACAAAAAAAGACCGATTATTTTATTAAAAAAATAATTGTAGTCAATTGGAAAGTGACAAGTGAAAAAAATCTTGACAAATAAAGTCATTATGACTATAAACTCCGCCGATTTTTTCGGGGCGTTCTTTATAAAAAGAGTTTTTAGTAACAGGCGTTGGGGCATCGTCAAGCGGTAAGACACCAGATTTTGGTTCTGGCATCCGGAGGTTCGAATCCTTCTGCCCCAGCCATTGATAATTTGTATGTGGAGGAAATTATGGAAACTTTTAAGCTCGCAGTTGAAAAGAGAGAACAGGGCAAAAAAAGTGTTAAAGCGGTAAGAAACAACGGTTTTGTTCCGGTAGAGATTTACGGAAAAAATCTTGAAAGCAACATCAGCGGTTCTGTTGAGAGAAAAGAGCTTATCAAGGGACTTCACACTCCGCAGGGAAAAAACGTTATTTTCAGTCTTGAGTACGAAGGAAAATCATACCTCGCCATCGCTCACGAACTTCAGATCCATCCGGTTAAGGACAACATCATCCACGTTGATTTCATGACAGTTTCGGAAGACAAGGAAATCACGATCGTTGTTCCGGTTACGAAACAGGGAAGATCAAAAGGCGAAATCGCCGGCGGAAAAATTTTCCAGGTTGTTAAGGAAGTCAAAGTTGCATGCAGACCGGCTGACGTTCCGGCTGAGATAGTTGTCGACGTAACAAACAACGAAATCGGCGACAGAATCAAACTTTCGACCCTTCCTTATCCGCAGGGCGTAAGACCTGTTTTCACGCAGGATGCTCCGGTTATCGTAATCAACAAGGGAAGAGGCGGCGAATAACCGCAGGTTTCCGTGTTCTTTTTTTTCCCTAAAATTTCGGAAAAATTTTTAATAGCGGGTCTCGGCAATCCTGAAACCCGCTATTTTTCTACGCGCCACAACATCGGTTTCAAGTTTGTCGAAAGTGTGGCAAAGTCTTTTGATTTCGGAGGATTTTCTTTTTCAGAAAAGCTGAATTCTCTTGTCGCGGAAGGGAAGATCGGCGAAAGCGAAGTGGTTCTGCTGAAGCCTTCGACATACATGAACAATTCAGGTCTTGCGGTGAAGGCGGCAAAGAAAAAGTTCGGGATAAAACCGGAGAAAATCATCATCGCGCACGATGACATGGACATCGCTTTCGGTTCGCAGAGAATCCGTAAAAACGGCAGCTCAGCCGGTCACAACGGCATAAAATCGATAATTGCAGAGCTTGAAACTCCCGATTTCACGAGAGTACGTCTCGGAATCGGCAAGCCTGAAGCCGGAATCAATATCGCAGACTACGTTCTTTCGGAATTTTCGGAAGAAGAACTCGATTCAATCGCAGAATCACGCGAAAAATGGGCTGAAATCGCAAAAATGCTCGTTTTGGAAAGTGTCGAAGCGGCGATGAACGCTTTCAACAGAAAAAACTGATGAAAATTCTTCTCATTGCGCCGCCGGTTTTTGATTTTTACTTCACAACCCACAGAATGGAGCCGCTCGGGCTTGAATACATCCGCGAGGCTCTGGAAAATGCAGGGCATTCGGTCACGCTGTACGATTCGACCGCTTCGGGCAAAGTCAAAACAGTCGCGACTCCGCCTGAATTTGCATATCTTTCAAAGTTTTACGAGGAAGATGCATCTCCTTTTTCGCTTCACAACAGCTACAAAAGGTTAGGTGACAGTTTTTCAAAAATCATTGATTTTATTTGTAAAAACGATTTCGATCTGATTGCTTTAAGTTCGCTTTTCTCGCCTTATCACCAGGATGTCGAAAATCTTGCCGCCGAAATAAAAAAAGTTGCAAAAACACCTCTCTGTATCGGCGGAACGGCGGTGAACGCGCAGAAAAAGAAGATCGCAGAAACCACGAATGCCGATTTCCTCAACTGCGGAAACGGTGCCGTAACTTTGCCGCTTCTTGCCGACGCAATAGATGGAAAAACCGGTTTTGACAATGTTCCGGGGCTCGTTTACAGGAAAAACGGCGGAATTTTTATGAACGAACCGTCGTTTGAGCCGGCATGGTGCAGCGGGCTAATCCCGAAAAGAGAAGATCTCCGCTGGTTCCGAAAGAAAAAAATCGCGAAAATCGTTTTTTCCTCAGGCTGCCGCAACCGCTGCGCATTCTGCTCTATCCACCGCGACAACAGACTGGCTTACAGGGATATTTCACACATAAAAAAGGAACTGGAATACCTTCTGAGTATCGGCGCTGAAATAGTCGACATCGAAGACGACGACATTTTCTCAAACCGTGAATATGCTGCGCAAATATTTGAAATTCTTGAAGAAATGCATGGAAAAGGCTTGTCATACACAGCAATGAACGGCATGACAGTGCGCAACATCATTCCTTTTGCGGCAAAATTGGCAAAAACCGGTTTTATAAAACTCGATCTGTCGCTTGTTTCGGCTGAAAAAAGCGTCGCCGACCACCTTCGCAGGCCGCACGGAATCGCCGAAATCGAAAAAGTGATAGAACTCACAGAAGGAAAGACAGAAATCGAGGTTTTTCTCATTCCCGGCCTTCCCGGAACCGAAGTTGCGGACTCCTGCACAACTCTTCTTCACCTGCATAAACTCGGTGTGAAAGGTGGTTTGAGCCCGCTTTATCTCGTTCCCGGCGTGCCGATGTTTGAAGAGATGGGAATCCCCGAAAACGTCCGCCTTTGCCGCGGAAGCGCACTTTATCCGTTTGATGATGAAAAACGGGCCGATATCGCTTCTCTTATGAAGATTTCACGCTTTCTCAACTATTCTCTTGATCACAAAAATGACGAAAATTACGAAGTTTTTCTGAATTATTTCAACGAATCACTCAGGCGCAGACGCTGGTTCAAACTGGGTAAGGACGGAATCTGGCGAGATTCATTCGAATTTTACTGTGATTTTGAAGTGTAAATCTCTCTACACAAACGCGAAATAGGAGACTTTGTCTCCGGCTTTTTCAACTATCAGAAAGACTTTTCCGTTGAATTTGATAAGGTTCAGTCCTTCTTCCAAGTTGAGATTCAACTTGATGATTTCATTTCCGTTTTTGAGATAGTTAAATCCTTCTTCATCAACAGAGCAGGTGTTTTTGCCCGAAAGAAATTCTGGGACGGAAAGAATCGCCTTGCAGACATTTCCGGGATCTTTCTTGAGTTCCTCCATCGAAACGGCGTTTTCAAGTCTGAACGGGCCTACTTCACGCCGGATGAGCTCGGTGAGGACTGCTCCGCAGCCTAAAAATTCTCCGATATCGCCGGCTAAAGTGCGGATGTAAGTCCCTTTCGAGCATCTTACAAAAAACGAAAGTTCATCTGCTCCTGTCTGCGTGATCTCAAGCGACTTTATTTCGACATTCCTCGCTTTCATTTCGGGAGTTTTTCCGTTTCTTGCCAGCCTGTAAGCTCTTTCGCCGTCAATTTTGAGCGCGCTGTAAACCGGCGGGATCTGTTGAATAACTCCTTGAAATTTTTTGACTATTGAGTCGCAGTCGATAACTTCGGGAACAGTGCCTGACTCCACAAGTTCAGTTCCAAGATCCAAACTCGGGCTCGTGAAACCGAGTTTTATCTTTCCGGAATAAACTTTGTCGAAATCAGTTGCTAAAGAAATCAGTTTTGTTGCTTTGTTCACCGCGACTACAAGAACTCCGCAGGCCAGAGGGTCGAGTGTCCCGCAGAAACCTGCTTTTTTGATTTTCAGCAGTCTTTTCAGGAAGTTAAGTTCTCCGTTAGAAGAAAAGCCTTTTTGTTTGTTGAGGATAATAAAAAAATCGGGATTGAAAGTCATTTTGACTGAAAGACTATTCTAAAGATTACTCTTTCGAGAAATTGTCCTTGCTTACTCCGCAAACCGGGCATACCCAGTCTTCAGGAATAGCTTCAAAAGGGGTTCCGGGAGCGATTCCGCCGTCTGGATCGCCTTTTTCGGGGTCGTAAACATAACCGCAGATTCCGCATACATACTTGTCCATAGTTTCCTCCTAGTTTTTATTGTTGATCTTTTCTCCGATCTCTTTACCGAGTTCGAAGCACTGTTTTTTTACTTCTTCACTTGGAACATAAAGTGATTTTACGCTTCCTATAACTTCGCAGCCCATGTCAGCCAGCATTTGGGAAAGGTATTTCACGCTTTCGCCGCTCCAGCCGTATGAGCCGAATGCCGCACCAAAAGGCGTTTTGAACTTGAGCCCTTTGAGATAGCACATAGCATCCGCCATCGAGGGGAAGATCTCGTTGTTGATCGTCGGAGCGCCCGCGATCACTGCCGATGCGTCAAGCATTTCGGTAGCTACTTCGCTTCTGTCGCATGACTGCAAAAACAGTGATTTTACCTTGATCCCCTGCGATACAAGGCCGTCTTCGATGCAGCGCGCCATTTTTTCTGTCGAGTGCCACATCGAATCATAGACGATGACCGCTTTTTTATCGGTTTTTCTCGCAGACCATTTGTCGTAATACTTCAGCATTTCCGCGAAGTTATCCATATTTCTCCAAACCGGGCCGTGGTCAGGTGCGACAACTTTGAAAGTAAGACCGCTTGCAGCCACTTTTTTAAGCAGATTCTGAACGAACGGGCTGTAAAGCGTAATGATATTCGCATAGTAGCCTGTCGACATATCGACCAGAAGCGACCACGGAAGCTCGTCGTCGAAACGCTCGCTCGTAGCCAAGTGCATTCCGAAAGCGTCCTGGCTGAAAAGGACTTCTTCTTCGGCAAGATACGAGAACATGCTGTCTGGCCAGTGGAGCATCTTCGTTTCCATGAATTTCAGCGTTTTGTTGCCGAGGCTGAGTTCGCCGCCGTCCGCCACCGCTTCGACCGGAAGTTCGGGATAGTAAGCCGCGAGGGCACGGACTCCGCCTTTCGAAGCGAAGATCTTCTCAGGTTTAACTGTAGCCGCGATTTTCGGTATTCCGCCGCTGTGATCTGGTTCCGCGTGGTTGGAAACGATGTAGTCGATCTTCTGCGGGTCAACGACCGAAGCGACTCTTTCAAGAAGTTCCTCCTCGAAACCTTTTTTTACGCCGTCGATGAGGGTGATCTTGTCAGCCAAGACGAGGAATGCGTTGTAGGTCGTTCCTTTTTTGGTCGCATATCCGTGGAAATAGCGGATGTTCCAGTCGATCGCGCCTACCCAGTAGACTGAATCGCTGATTTTTATTGCGTTGAGGTTCGGCATTTTTTCTCCTACTTTCTGTTTGCCCACAGTCCGTGGATGTTGCAGTATTCACGCGCAATGATTTCGTCGGAAAATTCCATCGGAAATTCCGCGCTCGGTGCCTCTCCTGGTTTGAGATACTTTCTCATTACGACATCGCCTTTGAGCACTTCGATCCATTCGATGTAGTGGTTGTCCATCATCGGATGCGGAGTCGAACCGACCGTGACTTTGATTCCGCCTGCCGTTTTTTCGATGACAGGGACATGCTTTTCAATGGTCTGATCGGCTGTTTTTAAGGGCATAAGTTCCATTTCCTGACCGCAGCAGACAAGTGTTCCGCCCGCTTCGTGTGAAACCGTTACGATGTTTCCGCAGAGTGCGCATTTGTAGACTTCGTTCCTTTTTGTCATATCAGTTCCCCGGAATTACCAGTTTGTGTTGAGAACTTCGAAGTAAGCCTGCGGGTGCTCGCATGCCGGGCATTTTTCGGGAGCTTCTTTGCCGACGTGGATGTATCCGCAGTTGAGGCAGCGCCATGTAACTTCGCGGTCTTTCGCAAACATTCCGCTTGCTTCAAGGTCTTTTATGAAAGCGTTGTATCTTTCTTCGTGATGTTTTTCTGCAACAGCGATCTTTCTATACATTTCAGCGATGTCGTGGAAACCTTCTTCGTCAGCGATACGAGCGAATTCAGGATATGCTTCGGTCCACTCTTCGTGCTCGCCTGCAGCGGCAGCCTTGAGGTTTGCAAGTGTGTCGGAAATCATTCCTGCCGGATAAGTTGCGGTGATTTCAGTGTTACCGCCTTCAAGGAATTTGAACATTCTTTTAGCATGTTCCTTTTCCTGATTTGCAGTTTCTTCAAAAATAACAGCTATTTTCTCGAATCCGTCCTTTTTAGCCTTGCTTGCGAAGTAGTTGTAGCGCATTCTTGCCTGCGATTCGCCTGCGAAAGAAGTAAGAAGATTTTTTTCGGTTCTTGTTCCTTTAAGTGACATGATTTCCTCCATTAAAATTGAATAAACCAACCGTAAACGGTTTAAAAACTGCTAATCATATTTAGCGGTGATTTTCTGTCAATTTTTGGGCGATTGTGCCGAGGTAAGAGATTGTTCTGACAATTCTTTTTCGCAAAAATCCTGTAATTCAGGAATATTTTCAGTAACAGTTTCCCAAAGGACATCAAAATCGAAACTTCCATATTTGTGAGCGACTATGTTTCGCATGGCTTTGATATTGCGCCAATCGATATCAGGATGCGATTTTTTGAAATCATCGCTGAGAAGTCCGACAAGTTCTCCTATCTGCAGCACGCATAAAGCCAGGGAATTGCGATAGACGCTGCTTTTCCAAAACACTTCTTTGTCGCAGGAAATTTCAGAAAGTTCTTGCTTGATTTCGGCACAATATTTTTCAATATGCTTGATTATCGAGAGATCTTTTTGCATAGATAAGCACCTCGTCTTTGGAGATTTCTTTAATAAAATCAGCATCTAAGCTTGCGGTTGTCACGACATCGACATTCTTTTGCAGAGCATCTTCCAAATCTGCATAAAAACCGGCGAAACGGATTCCGCGAATTCTGCCTTTGTCGACTCTGAAATCGACATCGGAATTTTGATTTGCCTCGCCTCTCGCATACGAACCAAAGAGATAGAGTGCATCAACACCGTATTCCTCAGCAATTGGAACAACTATGCTTTCAATTTCCTCTAAGCTATAGATTTTGTCAGTCATCACAACCTCGTCCAAACAACCTGAAAACGCAATATTTTAACAGAAAATATAATAAAATCAATCATGACCCGAAAGCGCACGGCACTCGAGTCATTGCTTATTTCCCGGAAGATTCTGCTTTAAAATTTTCGCGGATTTTATGCCTGATATTTTTTACTGCCGCGGCCATTTCTTCATCGACCACGTGATCAACTGTGCCTAAAAAAGTGTTGCTGCCTGAAATTTCTTCATCGGAATAGAAGAGAGTTGCCGGAGAAATGCCGAGGAATGCTGAAGCTTTTTCGATAAGTTCTGCCGAAACAAAAGTCGAACCGTTTTCGATAAGCCCCAGATGCTTGGAAGTTACGCCGATTGCTTCCGCGAGAGCTTCCTGTGTCAGGTGATTCTTTTTTCTGTATTGGCGCAGATTACTGCCGAAAATCTTCTTCACATCCATGGCGTGTAAATATAAATATAAAAATTTCTAAAAGAACCGCATTTAATGTAGTGTTTAAAGCAAAAACTCCAATAAAAGGTTTTATTTTCTTGATTTTACAACCTTTCGTGCTATATTTACCGGAATTTTTGGTTCATGCTGATAAGGAGAAAATAATGGTTGAAAAAAAGCCGCCTTTTGAACTTACGCTGATTATAACACACCGTTGCAATCTCAACTGTGTTTACTGTTACGAACATAACAAAGATCTTCGAAAAATGGATGTCGAATTTGCCAAGAAAACTGTTGAAAAGTACCTGACGACCGGAGATTACGAAGAGATTAAAATAGGTTTTTTCGGCGGAGAACCTTTTCTTGAATTTCCAATTATAAAAGAAGTCTGCGAGTGGACATGGAGCAGGAACTGGCCTAAGAGCTACTGCTTTTATGCAGATACGAACGGAACTGTTCTGACGGACGAGATTAAAGAATGGCTGATTGCACACAAAAATTATTTTTATATGTGTCTTAGTCTGGACGGAACAAAAAAGACGCATGATCTGAACCGCAGCAATTCATTTGATAAAATCGATTTGGATTTTTTTCATAAAAACTGGCCTGACGAACCTGTAAAAATGACTATTTCCGATAAAAATTTGCCGGATCTGGCTGAAGACTTCATTTTTTTACATGAAAAAGGCTTTAAGATCAACGGTTCAAATTTTGCCGAAGGTCAGGATATCCAGGATCCTGGTAAAAATCTTGAAATCATAACTGAGCAGCTTTTTAAACTGGCTGACTGGTATGTTGCCCACCCTGAAGTTAAGCCGGCACAGATTTTCAGTCTTCCTTTGGCAAGATGTGAAGCTGAAAAAGAATATCGCAGACAGTGCGGAATCGGCGGCAACGGAATGCGTGTAATAGATTTAGACGGTCAGGAATATTTTTGTACATTTTCTTCTCCTGTTTCCATGAATGAAGAACAGATTGCTGAAATAAAGAAAATGGATTTATCAGATGAGAAGCTGTTTATAAATGATGATTGTTTTAACAATTGTTATCTTTTTCCTGTCTGCATCGACTGCTATGCAGCTAATTTTGCTTTAACAGGATCTTTCGCCGAAAAATCACAGATGAAATGCGAACTTGCCAAAATCAAAGCGGTTGCAAATGCATATTTCCAGGGTAAAAGATTTCTAAGCAAAAATATGTCTGAAATCACAGAAGCAGAAAAGCAGACAATAAAAGCTGTTTTAAAAATAAATAGTCTGTTCGGAGGA
Source organism: uncultured bacterium (assembly GCA_905233945.1). GTDB lineage: Bacteria > UBP6 > UBA1177 > UBA1177 > UBA1177 > UBA1177. The sequence continues at coordinate 12,237 of CAJOFY010000045.1, forward strand.
AAACGAGTTTAGTTGGGGTTAATAACCCCTTTTTTAATAACTTTTTTTAAGGAGAATCTCATGAAAATTTCGAAACTTCTGCTTCCGGAAAATCTTGTTAAGGAAGCAATGCTTTTTGCGATGTTTACACCTGTTGTTTCGCAGTTTACGCTGCCTGAAAAAGATGTTAACGACCTGAATCAGCTTCTTTCTCTGCCGGCATCAGCTGTTGTAGATGCAGAAGAAATTTCTCAGCAGCCTACAGCATGTGGTTACAGTTGTTCTGGCTCTTGTGATGGAAGTTGCCATGGCGGTTGCACAGCTTCATGTCAGGGTTATATGCAGTAACAATCAGACAACATTCAAAAATTTTTGGGGCGGCTTATGCCGCCTTTTTTTATCCTCGATTTTTCTGAAATACAAACAGTTATATCGACAGGCTATTTCCCGAATTCGAAAACACCGGGGAAAATATCGGATAAAAGGAGATCCTGCTCGACTTTTTTTGTTTCGCTGTTGACTAAAATCACGCGCATTTGGGGATTGAAGTCGGCTAAAACCTGGCGGCAGATCCCGCACGGGAAAACTGCTTTGCCGTTGAGGTTCGACGCAATGAAAATCGCCTCGAAATCGCGGTATCCGGCTGTTACTGCCGAGAAAAGTGCTGTTCTTTCTGCGCAGTTTGTCGCTCCGAAGGAGGAGTTTTCGACGTTGACTCCGGTGAAGATCGTTCCGTCTTTTGTGACGATAGCCGCTCCGACTGCGAAATTGGAATAAGGCGCGTAGGCGTTTTTCCTCACTTCGAGCGCGGAGGAAAGGGCTTTTTCAAATATTTCTTTTTTCATTTGTCCTCTAAGATTAAAGAGATAAAGCGTTTCATGAAGGCTGAGAAAAGTTTTTCCGCTTTTGCCGCATTTTCGCTCACTTCTTCGTGTGAAAGCGGGGTCGCCGAGAGTCCTGCCGCCTTGTTCGAGATGAAGCTTATTCCAGAAACTTCGATCCCCGCGTGTTTTGCCGCGATAACTTCGGGAACTGTGGACATTCCGACTGCGTCAGCGCCGAGTGTTGCGAGCATCCTTACCTCAGCCGGTGTTTCGTAGGTCGGCCCCGTCAAAGCGATGTAAACACCTTCTTTTAGCGAGATCCCGTGTTCCATCGCCGCTTTTTGCATGAGTATCGCCATTTTGCGGCTGTATGCGCTCGTCATATCGGGAAAACGCGGACCGAAATCGTCTTTGTTTCTGCCGATGAGAGGATTCGTCCCCATCAGGTTTATGTGGTCGCGGATTATCATGAAATCGCCCGCCTCAAAGTTCCTGTTGATGCCGCCTGCCGCGTTCGTGACAACGAATTTTTTGATCCCGAGAAGGATCAGAGTGCGCAGCGGAAAAACGACAGCTTCCATCGGATAACCTTCGTAATAGTGGATCCGTCCCTGCATGATCCAGAAATTTCTGCCGGACTCTTTGTCGTAAGCGAGGATCAGCCGCCCTTTGTGCCCTGCGACGGTCGATGACGGAAAGTCAGGGATTTCATTGTAGGGGATTACGAGTTTCTGCTCTGCGTTTTCGGCAAAAGCACCGAGTCCGCTCCCTAACGTTATGAGCAGTTCAGGCATTTCAAGATTTTTTTCTTTAACCTTTCCGGCAATGTATGAAGCCGCGTTTTTCAGTTTTTCCATGATTTCCTCCGTAAAAAATCCGAAAAATTTTAGTGAAAGCTGAAAAAGAGTCAAAATATTGAAAAAATATCAAAGAAAAGTTATGAAACGGCAATTTTTTGGAGGTCTTTGCAATGGATAAAGCTTTTTTTAACTACGAAAACTTTAAAACCGACAAAATCCGCGGCGTCGATGCCAAATTCGAGGCACAGAAGATCGCGTTTTCCCCGCTTTCGTTCCAGGCAGTAAACGCGCTTCTTGAGCTCGGTGTCATGAAGATCATCGAGGATGCTGGCGACGATGGCATCACTCTCGAAAAAATTGCGGAAAAATCGGGAATTTCAAAATACGGCCTTTCGGTCATCTGCGAAATGGCTCTCGGCATGGATGTCCTCAAACTTTCGGCTGACTCAAACCCTGAAAACGAGAAATTCGTTCTCGGCAAAATAGGCTGGATGCTTCTTGAAGACGACCTTACCCGCGTAAATTTCCGCTTCACGAACGACATCTGCTTCAAGGGCTCTTTCGATTTGGAAGAATCGATAAAAAACGGAAAACCGGAAGGGCTTAAAGTCTTCGGCGACCAGTGGGTAACGGTTTACGAGGCGCTTTCAACTCTTCCCGAAAAAGCGAAAAAAAGCTGGTTCGAGTTCGACCACTACTATTCCGATATCGCTTTCCCTGAAGCGCTCCCGATAGTTTTTGCCGATAACCCGAAAACGATAGTCGATATCGGCGGAAACACGGCGAAATGGTCGCTTGCATGCTGCAACTACGATAAATCGGTGAAAATGACGATCGTTGATCTGCCGGGTCAGACGAAAGTCGCTGCCGAAAACGCAAAAAAAGCGGGTTTTGCCGACAGGATCTCTTTCTGCGAAGGGAATATCCTGCGTGAATCGACAAAACTTCCCGAAAATCCTGACGCTTTCTGGATGAGCCAGTTCCTTGACTGTTTCTCGCTCCACCAGATCACGAAAATCATGAAAAAAATATACGAAGCGGCGAGCGCAAATACGAAAGTTTACGTTCTTGAGCCGCTTTGGGACTGCCAACGTTTCAACGCGGCGGCATATTCGCTTCAGGCGACTTCTCTTTATTTCACCTGCATTGCGAACGGAAACAGCAAGATGTACCGCTTCAAAGAGCTCTGCGACGCGATCTGCGAAGGCGGTTTCAGACTTGAATGCGCGCACCATAACTTAGGTTCCAACTCTTATTCACTGCTTGAATTCAGGAAAATATGAGCGGAATTTTTGTTTCAAAACCGGTGATGTGGGCACCCGGAGTTGAAGAAAACTCCGAAAAATGGCTGAAAGGCGAGGAAACAATCGAAAAATCGACTTCCGCGCCGAAACTTGAATACACTGATCCGCTTTTCAGGCGCAGGCTGAGCCAGATTTCAAAGATGACCGTCCACGTCGTCCACGAACTTCTTGAAAAAGTGGGTTTTGACAAAGATACAAAGCTCGTTTTCGTTTCGTTCCGGGGAGAGATCGCCCGCGAATTTTCGATAAACAAAGGGATAATCAATGAAAACATGATTCTGCCGGCGGGATTTTCGCTCTCAGTTTTCAATACTCCTGTAGCCCTTGCAACAATCGCTTTTGGCCTTACCGGCGGCTATTCGGCTGTTTATCCGTCAAAGGGTGATTTTTCATCGGCTTTGAAAAACGCTTTCGCCCCGGTTTTATGCGGCGATGAAGAAAAAATCGTCCTTGTTTATGCCGACGAGCTTGTTCCCGAGTGTTACGGCGTTGATTCGACTCCGCTTGCATTCGCGGCGGTAGTAAGCGCTGAAAAAACGGAAACCTCAGTAGAAATCGATGATTTCGAGAGCATGAAATCACCGGAAATTTTTCTGAAACGCCTTCTTGAAGCGGGGAGGAGCGATGTTTAAGATTCCCGAAAATCTGCCCAAAATCAGGAATAAAATTTTCTACTGCTACCATTCGTTAGGCAAGATCGCGGCGATACTTTACATCGTTTTCGGCTCGATGGTCATCGGGTTTATCATTTTCCCCTTCATCAGGCTTTTTTCGAAAGATAAAAACGATTTTTATGTAAAGGCGAGAAGGTATGTTTCCAACGTTTTCAAACGCTTCCTTTTCATGCTCAAAATAACAGATATCGTCGAGATGAGAGTGCCCGAAATGGAGAGATTGCGCAACATGAAAGGGAAGGTGATCGTCGCGAACCATCCGTCGCTCCTTGATTTTGTCTGCATGACGGCCCTTGTTCCGAACGCGAACTGCATTGTCCGCGCTAATCTCACAAAAACTCCTTATGTCGGCATAATCAGCCAGATCTACATCACTAACGACGAGAATTACGACGATTTGTTCGAGGCGTGCAAAGAAGACTTGGATAACGGCAACAACGTCTTGATTTTTCCTGAGGGAACACGCACTCCGCGCTTCAAAAGAAACATCTACCAGAAAGGTGCCGCGCGTATCGCTCTCCACGCGAAATGTGACGTTCTACCTGTTTTCATCGGCGGCAGCGACAAATACGGCCTCGGCAAGCACGACCCGCTCTTTTCCTACAATCCCGTTGAAGAATACTTCTACGATTTTCAGCTTCTTCCAGAAATAAAAAGCTCAGACTATGAAGGAATGCCTTCTCCAGCCGCTGCAAAGCGTATCACCGACAAAATCGA
>CAJOFY010000046.1 GCA_905233945.1 uncultured bacterium
CCACTTGAAAGAGAAAAAAAAGCTGGTAAAATAACAGCCTTAGCTTTTTGGGGAGGCGAAAAATGATTCAAAACAAGATCCTCTTGGCGGTTTCGATCGTCAGTTTTCTTCATGTTCAGCCGCTTTTTGCCGACTGCGTCGTGTTCATCGACCGCGACGGAGACGGTTTCGGCAGTGAAAAAGCTGTTCTGGACTACGACTGCAGCGGCAGCGCCCCGGTAGGATATTCAAAAAAAGGGGGCGACTGCAACGATTCGAACCGCTATGTCCATCCGAAAGCCGACGAAGTGTGCAACGGAGTTGACGACAACTGTGACGGAACAACCGACCCCGAAAACTCAAAGGACTGCAACCGCTACTACAAAGATTTGGATTACGACGGCTTCGGAACCGACGAATACAAGTGTCTCTGCGTTTCGGAAGGCCATTTCCGAGCACTCGAACGCGGAGACTGCAACGACAACAACCCGAAAGTTCATCCTGAAACGCGCGAAATTTGCAACGATATCGACGACAACTGCAACGGCGAAATCGACGAAGGCGAAAATATCACCGACTGCCGTCCGTTCTACCGTGACAGCGACAATGACGGCTTCGGAACCGGCGATGACAGCAAATGCCTGTGCAAACCTCTCGGCATTTTCCGGGCTGAAAAAACTGGCGACTGCAACGACAATAATCCTGAAATCTACCCGGGTGCTTACGAACATTTCGACCGTCTGGACAACAACTGCAACGGAATAATAGACGAAAATCCGGCTCATCTTCCGCCTCCACCGCCTAGGAAACACGGAAAATAACGGCATAAAAGCCGGCGAAATCGTGAAAATTTGCATTTCTGAACCTGCTTTTTCGTGCAAAATCGACTTCCTTATCGCAAACGGCAAAAAAATCTCTCCGATAGAAGTAAAATGTAAACATCTCTTTCTTTTTATTCTGATATCGCTATAATATCACCGCTTTTGTTTAATTTTCGTGAGGTTTCGTCATGAAAACTCTTCTTTCCATAATGCTGGTTTTTCTTTTTATTTCGTGCAGCAACACTGTGAAATCCCTCTCAGACAATGATTCCGCAGCGGTTGTGCCGGATTCTGATGCGGCTGACGTGGTTCACGAAAACGATTCTGAAACCGACACCGAAAATGATGATGATTCGGGTTCTGAAGAAGATGTCGTTACTGTTTTCAATGGTGCAGTCTGCACCGGTCAGACGAAATGCTACGATATGGAAAAGGAAATTCCATGTCCGAACGAGGGTGAACCTTTTTACGGTCAGGATGCACAGTATGCCAAGCTTGGAAAATGTCTTCCGAAAAATTATACAGTCAAAAAGTACGACGACGGCGAAACGGTTGTTGACAACAACACCGGGCTTGAGTGGGACAGGCAGAGTTTTTCAGCAAAAGGCAACCATAACCAGATAATGTATGACTATTGCGGTAAAAGAAAGGAAATCGGCGGTTATTGGGACTGGAGAACGCCGGCTATGGAAGAACTGTTTCTGATAGTTGACGGAGGCACTTTCGAACCTGCCGTCGATACAGTTTATTTTCCTGACACTCCTTCAAAATTTTTCTTTTCCGGAGAATTCTATCACGAGGCTCTAGGGAACCATTCTGAAAATGTTTACAACCTCGGGGTCGATTTCAAGGACGGTTCTTATTCAGATATTCAGATAACAAACTATGTTCCGGAAGATTATAACAACATCAGATGCGTTCGCGGCAAAGTAAGACGGCGTTCAAGCTGTAACACTTATCTCTTTTCAGGAGAAGGCTACGAAATATACAACGATGTCCAAAACGGGCTTGTGCTGCAGAGCGGTGAATACAGCGGCAAAAACTGGGAAGAGGCTCTTTCTTACTGCGAAAATCTGACTTATGCCGGAATATCGGACTGGAGGCTGCCGAACAGAAATGAAGCTTTGTCTCTTCACAAGAATTGTGATGATTTCTGGACATCAACGACATCTGCGTCAAATCCGACATTTGCGTGGGAAACTTATTCCTCCGATGTTTTGCTTATAGTTGACGCAGTATCCAAGGACACCCGTTTAAATGTATTGTGCGCCGCCTCGGATCCATGCGGCGACGGGGAGCTCTGGACAGGAAAGAAGTGCGCTTCGTTTGCAGAGCTTTTTTTGAAAGAGGACGGATGCGCCTGTCAGAAAGGTTATGGGTGGAACGGGTCGCTTTGCGAAAAACTCTGTGACAACAATCTGTGCAAAGATATCGAACATTCGACAGGATTATGTCTGGAAAAATCTTCTTTAGGCGAACCTTTCTGCCAATGCGATGAAGGTTTTTACTGGAAAAACGGGAAATGCAATAGCCCGTGCGAAGACAATCCATGCGAAGAAGTCGAGGGGTCTGACGGAATCTGCACTGTGACCGATTCCGAACATTATATCTGCGGCTGTCTTGAGGGTTATTACAACCTTCCCGGAGCAGGAAGCAGCTGCGTGTCTATAAAATCCTGCGGCGGCAATGCTCTTCCTTGCAAAAATTCTTCTGCAAAAACATTGTGGGCTTTTCCTGCCGAGCGCTTTATGAAGTGGGAAAGAGCTAAACAATACTGCGAAGATCTTAAAGATTTCGGCTATACAGACTGGAGACTTCCCACCATAGACGAACTCAGGATCTTTGAAACCGGGTGCCAAAAGGTAAAACCGGACGGAGAGTGCAAAGCGAGCGAGAAAAACAGCTGTTTGTCGGCAGACTGTCTGGAAAACTGCAAATGCAATGATTTGTCCGAAGAAGAATTTTTGCGTCAATATGATTTTATATGGTCTTCATCTGTCCGTTCCGACAATCATGACCTTGTTCTCGGCTGGAACAGCGGTTTTATCGGTTCGTTTTCCTCAGTCAATTCGGCAAATGTGCAGGGAAAAGTCTGGTGCGTAAGAAATATTGAATAGGAGGTTTTTATGAAAATATTTTTTCAGATCCTGCTGATTTTCCTTTTTATTTCGTGCAGCGGCGGTTCGAAAATGCCTGTCGATGACGATTCCGCGGCTGTTCTGCCGGACGGTGATGAGGATGTTATGGATGATGAGGAATTTGAAGACGAAGACGACGATGACGAGCCTTCCGCAAAGCCTGATAAGGATTCCGATGAGCCTGAAGAGGACGAGAATATTGGACCGGAGCCAAATCCCTGCGAAGACGAACCTTGCAAAGGTGTTGAAAATTCGACGGAAAAGTGTTTTTCATACGGAAAAAACGGTTATGCCTGCGAGTGCAAAAGCAGCTATATCTGGTTCGGCAGCGAGGAGAAATGCCTCCCCGTTACGAACTTTTACGGCACAGTCTGCACCGGACAGACGAAATGCTACGATATGGAAAAGGAGATCCCGTGTCCGAAAGAAGGAGATCCTTTTTACGGTCAGGATGCACAGTATGCCAAGATGGGAAAATGTCTTCCGAGAAGCTACACCATCAAACAGTACGACGACGGCGAAACGGTCGTTGACAACAACACCGGGCTTGAGTGGCAGAGAAAAAGCTCGCTTGAACAACACGAATATAACTGGGATCAATATGCTGAAAAACATTGCAGTTCCATAACGCCGCTCGGAGGTTACTATGACTGGAAAAATCCGACTGATTCCGAGCTCTTGTCGCTGGTCGACATCGGGTACTCAAATCCGGCGATAGACAAGACCTATTTCCCCGATACTCAGCCTGAATATTTTTTCACCTATATCAGTCGTCAGCCGGCAGGTCATTCTTCTGTGACTTACTATCACTTTATCGATTTTAAGAACGGTATTGCAGGAAATTCCCAAAGTACACCGAGAGAAAATACATGGTTCAGGTGCGTCAGAACGGCTGAAAAGCGTCTCGATCACTGCAGTTACCGGCAGGTTTTCTCTGGAAACGGTTATAAAATCCGAAACAACGTCCAGCATGGACTTGTTCTTCAGGAAGAACTTGTTTCAGGCAAAAACTGGGGGGACGCGCTCTACTACTGCGAGCATCTGACTTACGCAGGGATCTCCGACTGGAGGCTGCCGAACAAAAATGAAGTTGCAACACTTTACAGCACCAGCGGTTTATGGTCTTCCTCCACTGTCGAAGGAAGTCCCTCTTCCGCCTGGACAAACGGGCAATCTGTCTATTCTGTGATTGAAAGTAAAAAGAATACGATGAATGTCGCGTGCGTCGCATCCAATCCGTGCGGCGATGGTCATCTCTGGACCGGCGAAAAATGCGCTTCTTATGCGGAACTTTTTCTAAAAGAAGACGGCTGCACCTGCATTGACGGATTTGGAAAAGACGATTCCGGAGCGTGCGTGGAACAGTGTACTGAGGATATGTGCGCCGACGCTGAACTTTCTACAGGAAAATGCGAGACCGACAGCTTTATGAATGAAGCATACTGCCAGTGTGAAGAAGGTTATTTCCACATCAGCAGCGGATGCATGACCCCGTGCGAAAAATGTGAAGGTTTGGAAGGCGGTGACGGGACATGCGTGGCAACCAGTTTTTACGAATATACCTGCGGCTGTAAGCACGGTTATTTCAACTCTGACAATCAGTGTCTGCCAGTGGAAGATTGCAATGTCAGTAACAAATTTCCCTGCATAAATTCTTCACAAAAGTTCATGTGGGCGATACCGGCACAACGGCGTATGAAGTGGGAAAAAGCAAAAAAATACTGCGAAGATCTTGACTATTCAGGCTATACAAACTGGAGACTTCCTGACATTGACGAACTTAGAACAATCGTATCTTATTCTGATAATGTCAAAACGAACGGGCTGTGTAAAGTCAGTGAAAAAGAGGGCTGCTTGTCAGAAAACTGCCTCGAGAACTGCAGATCAACTGATTATTCGGATGAAGAATACTTGTTGCACCATGATTTTAAATGGTCTTCATCCGTCCGTTCTGATCTTCCGGAACAAGCTTTTGTGTTGTTTTTAGTGCCTGTCGAGTCAATATTGTCTGCTGATAAGATGAATGACAGCGGAATGGTTCAATGCGTAAGAAACATTGACTAAATCTCAGTGAAATCAATAAAACCGGCGCAATCGTGAAAAACAACCCTGAAAAACATGGCACAATTGTGGAAAATCTGTATAATATCACCGTTTTTGTTTAATTTTCGTGAGGTTCCGTCATGAAAACTCTTCTTTCCATCATGCTGATTTTCCTTTTTATTTCGTGCAGTAACACTGTGAAATCCCTCTCAGACGATGATTCCGCGGCGGTTCTGCCGGACGGGGATGAAAAAAACTATGAAGAAAATGATGTAGATGATGTGGAAGATACGGAACAAACCGAAGAAGATGATGTAGATGATGTGGAAGATACGGAACAAACCGAAGAAGATGATTCTTTTGATGAGGATGTGACAGAATCTTCATCGCCTGACGAACAGCCTGAAAACAATACTGTGACAATATTCAATGGTGCAGTCTGCACCGGTCAGACGAAGTGCTACGACGTGGAAAAGGAGATTCAGTGTCCGAAAGAGGGTGAACCGTTTTACGGGCAGGATGCGCAGTATGCTAAAGCAGGAAAATGCGAGCCGATAAATTATACAATCAAACAGTATAACAACGGAGAAACAGTCATTGACAACAATTCCGGGCTTGAATGGCAGAAGAAAGTTATTCCGGTCAGGTATGGCAGTTTTGATTCGGCTTCTACATATTGCGAATCGTATTTTGGAATAGGCGGTCATTCTGACTGGCGTCTTCCGAAACCTTCTGAACAAATGACAATAATTGATTCCGGACATTATAATCCGGCTATAAACGAAACTTATTTCCCTGATACTCTGCCGGAATTTTTTTATTCCAATGAATACGGAATGACGGCAGGTTTCCAGCATAGAGAAACATATATGGGTGGTGTCGATTTCAAAAGCGGTCTCTATCAAAGCTATATGGTAAGCGATATCGGCGGCGGTTATATGCCGGCTGCTGCTTCTGTCAGATGTCTCAGAACAGCGAAGAAGCCGGCTGACTGCTTGAGGAAAGTTATTAAAAATGATGATTATGAGATTTTGCTGGATCTTTCAAATAACCTTGTTTTCAAAAATACAGTCAACTCAGGTAAGAACTGGCAGGGTGCGCTTGATTACTGCGAAAATCTGACTTATGCCGGAATATCGGACTGGAGACTCCCGAACAGAAACGAGGTCAACTCTGCCTTGAATGACGGCAGCCATTACTTGTGGACATCAACAACTTCGGTTTCAAATCCTGCCGAAGCATTGGTGTCACGGAATATTTATTCTGAATATCAGAAAAAAGAGGCGCTTTTCGAAGTACAGTGCGTGGCTTCCAGTCCGTGCAAAGCCGGAAAAGAGATTTGGAACGGAAAAGAGTGCAAATTATTTTCGGAACTTAATTTGAAAGAGGGCGGCTGTAACTGTCTTGACGGTTATGCATGGGAAGATTCAAAATGTGTAGAATTGGTTTGTGACAATGATTGCAAGTCTGTCAAACATTCGACAGGCGTTTGTGTAGGATACAGCAGTGATTCGACTCACTGCCAATGCGAGGAAGGAAGTTTCTATAATTATGGCGGAGCATGTGTAAACTTGTGTGACGATGACCCGTGCAAAAGTGTCGCAGGCTCTGACGGAAGCTGTGAAACATTGAATTATTCAAAATATACATGCGGATGTGCTGACGGGTATTTTTCCAACGGAGGATCCTCGTGTGGTAGACCTGAAAATTGCACATACACAGGGTGGGTTCCGATTTCTGTCTGTCAGGACTCTTCCTCAAACCTGATGTGGTCTTCATGGAATTCTTCCAATATGTCCTGGAAAGCGGCAAAGCAATACTGTTCGGAACTCCGTAATGCCGGTTATACAGATTGGAGACTTCCGACTGTTGATGAACTGAGAACATGGTGGTTCTGGTTGAAAATATGTGAAAATATTAAACCTGACGGCAAGTGCAAAGTAAGTGAAAAAAGCGGATGTCTTTCCGAAAGCTGTATGGCAGAATGTACCTGCCCAGATGCTGCAGAAGATTACGAAACTTTTATATGGTCATCTTCTTTTGTCTCTGATAAGTTAGGCTATGCTTTTGTTCTGTTCAATTTCTCAATGATTGAGGCGAGAAATATAAACGGAGATACTTCCGGAGAAGTCCGCTGTGTGAGAAATATTGACTAAATCTTAAGAAGATATTTTTCTGTCCGGAAATGCTTGAGCATTATAAAAACTCATCGATATATTCGTTTATTTTCGCAGTGCAGTAGAGCGGCAGGTTAAGAAGTTTGAATTTTTTGCCTCCGGTGCCGTTCACAATCGGAGTTTTGAGTTCATCAATAGAAAATTTTCCGCTGTAAAGCCTTGTTGCGCAGGTGCAGTCGGAATTGTCGATGTAAGAATGAAGAGAACGCAATCTTCCGGTGCTTCCCGATTTCACCTCGATCGGATAGATCCTGCCTTTGTAAATACACAAAGTCAAGGCATTTTTTATGGTATTTCAACACAAAGTCAAGGCATTTTCTGAGATATTTTAGCACAAAGTCAAGGTAATTTCGATATGCGATTTATAGTAATCAATCAACATTTATTTGCGGAAAACCAGTTGGCGAAAATCTTTTTCGTTTTAAATTTCAGGGAATTTCAGCGTTTTCGGAATGAAGAAATTGTTGTAGAGGTGGATCGCGTAGGAGTCGGTGAGGCTCGCGATGAAGTCCGCTATAGTTGTTTCCTGGTCATCCGAAACGGGGATGAAGTTCGAGTTCAAAATGATGTCGTAGTTTTCCTGAAAATGCTTGAAAAGGACTGAAATAATCTGCTCAGCCTTGGCGAATTCCTTTCTGATTGCAGGAAGTTCGTAGACATTTTTGAACATGAATTCCCTTAAATCGCCGATGATGTCTGCCATTTTGTCGGAAAAGCGGATGATTTTTTCGTGCGCCGAAATCGCTTCGTAGCTGTTGTAGATGAGGTCTGTCGTCATCGCATTTATGCGCTGAGAGCCCCTTTCACCGAGAATGTCTTTGTGCGGAACGTCTTTAATGTCGAGGAATCCGCCGCGGACGGCATCGTCGATATCGTGGTTCAAATAGGCGATGATGTCGGCAAAACGGATGATCTGTCCTTCAAGAGTTTCAGGAATACCCGTTTTTTTGATGAGCGGCCCTTTCCCCTTGGAATGAAGCACGATCCCGTTGCGGACTTCGTAAGTCAGATTTAGCCCCTGGCCGTTTTTGGCGAGAAAATCGACTACGCGGAGGCTCTGCTGCTCGTGCCTGAAGCCGTTTTTGAGGAGTCTTCCTAAAGCTCTTTCGCCTGAATGACCGAAAGGAGTGTGCCCGAGATCATGTCCCAGCCCTATCGCCTCTGTCAGCGATTCGTTGAGAAGAAGCGCTTTCGCCACAGTCCTGCCTATCTGCGAAACTTCAAGCGTGTGGGTGAGGCGGTTGCTGTAGTTGCTTCCTTTAGGCGAAAGGAAAACCTGGGTTTTGTCGCCCAGCCTGCGGAAAGCCTTGGTGTGGACAATTCTGTCACGGTCGTGCTGGAATGCCGGTCTTATGCTGCACGGCTCCTCCTCGCGCATTCTTCCTTTTGACTGCGAACTGAGTGCCGCAGCCCATGAAAGCTCCCGTTTTTCTATTTCTTCAAGATGTTCGCGGATGTTTTCTATCATTTTATTTGCCTAATCTCCTATTTCCAAAACAAGATCACTTTATTTCCACAAGTCTGTAATTTCTGTTTCCGAGTTTTATTTCTTCAGCATAGTCAAGCGTGTGAAGTCCCTGACGCGATTCGATGCGCTCT
>CAJOFY010000047.1 GCA_905233945.1 uncultured bacterium
AAATCTCTATATCGAGGCGACATATCACCGCTCAGGCAGTTCAAGAACGCTTGAGAACATAAAATATGAAGGTTTTATCCCTGGTGCTTCGACGATTTCGTCGTCGGCAACCGGTCCGAACAATGAACTTTACTTCCAGTTCAACGATCTGAAATATTCTAACGGAGATCCTGTTTCGCAGAGTGAGATCATAAGCAAAAGCCGTCTTTGGAAGCAGACAAGCAGCGGCGCATGGGACGGCGAGACAGAAATGAACATGGCGGAACTTCCTCCGATCATCGACGAAGACAAGAGCAGTGCGCTGATCATGCTTGTCCTTGACTCGACGACATCACTGGGGAGTGATTTTGCAAAAATGCAGAATGAAGCAAAGAACTTTGTCGAAATCCTTGTAAACGGAGGAAGCGGCGTAACTGAATCGAGTCCGTGCGACGACAATCCGTGTGCGACACTCGCCAATTCGACACATATCTGCACCGTGAGCGGCTCAAGCTACACATGCGGTTGTAATTCAGGCTACACCTGGAACGGCTGGCAGTGCACAAGTACGTCAACGCCCTGCAACCCGAACCCGTGCACGAGCATCTCAAATTCAACGGGCGTCTGCACCGTAAACGGCACAGGCTACACATGCGGCTGTCAGTCCGGTTACACTTGGAACGGCAGCTCATGCCAGAGCAACGGCGGCTCGTCACTTCCTGAATGCAGCGCGTCGTCAGGCACACCGTGCAAGGATTCGTCAAGTGGCTTAACTTGGTCGGCAAAGGCGTCAACGTGCTATACCTGGCAGAATGCGGTTGACTACTGCAACAGCTACTCAGAAGGTGGTTTAAGCGGCTGGCATCTGCCTACAATCAGCGAACTTCGCACACTGATAAAAAATTGTAGCGGCACGGTTACAGGCGGCAGCTGCGGTGTTACGGACAGTTGCTTGTCAAGCAGTTGTCAAGATGAAAGCTGTTATTCCTGTGATTATTACGAAGACGGCAGATACAGCAAATTCGGGGAAATCGGAGGGTTCTGGTCTTCCTCTACTAGCTCAGATAGTGCAGGTAGCGCGTGGGTCGTGGGTTTCCTCAACGGGCCCGTGGACAAACTCCATAAGACTTACAACCTCTATGTTCGTTGTGTGAGGAACACAAATCTCAATACCGGTGACGAAAGCGGAAATCAGGCTCAGTCCGGCAAAATCGGTGCTGCATGCACAAGCCACAGCCAGTGCACACAGACTTACGGCAGCGGAGACAGCGCGCAGACTGCTACCTGTCTGACACAGAGTGGCGACGGATTCCCTGGTGGATACTGCACATTCTTTGGTGACCTAACAGATTCGGCAGCCTGCGACAGCACTGAAGAGCTTTTCTATAACTTCGGCGGCAGTTGGGGCTCCGGTTTATGCCTGCACAAATGCACAAAACCGTCAGATTGCCGCGCAGGATACCGCTGCTCTGACAAAATCCAAGCATGTCTTCCCGACTGCACAACTGCCGGATATGAGTGCATGTACGGAACCTGCGACCAGACTGACGGCGTCTGTCTTAAAAATTAAAAAAGTCAAACAAACACCCTGCTTTTTACAAGAAAGCCTATGAATATCTGAAAAAAGCGGCAAAAGAACCAAAAATAATCCTTCCCCCACACTTTTCCATGTTGAGATGGAGAAATACAGCGTAAGACGGAACACACGCCTCAGTCAGCAAGCTGACAGCCCCTCTAGCTTAGAGGGGCAATTAAGGGATATACTCCGCTTCGACAAGCTCAGCGACCGACATCTTTCCGTCATTTTGAATGAATGTGAATGATCGTTGCGATTCTTCGCTCAGCTCAGAATGACGGTTGCTGAGCGGTCGTTGCAAAAAATATTACAGGTGTTTGAAACTTCTGATTCCGGTGAATACCATCGGGATCCCGTGCTCGTTGCAGGCATCGATCGATTCCTGATCTCTGACTGATCCGCCGGGCTGGATTATCGCCGTGATCCCGACTGATGCCGCTCTGTCGACACAGTCTCTGAACGGGAAGAAAGCGTCGCTTGCCATTACGCAGCCAACGACTGGCGACTGAGCTTTTTTGATCGCGATGTCAAGGGAGTCGATTCTCGACATCTGCCCCGCTCCGACACCTACCGTTGCGCCGTTTCTTGCGATAAGGATCGCGTTGCTCTTTATGAATTTGACCATGTTCTGCGCGAAAAGAAGCTCTTTGATCTGCTCGGGAGTCGGTTTTTTCTCGGTTACAAACTGAAGGTCAGCCTCTGTGATGACGCGTCTGTCAGCCGTTTCGACGAGAACTCCGCCCGAAATTTTCTTGAGTTCGATATCCATTGCAAAATTCTGCGCGAACTCCCCTACTTCAACAAGTCTGATGTTTTTCTTCTTGCTCAGAAGTTCCTTCGCCTCGGCTGAGAAAGCGGGTGCGACGATAGCTTCGACAAAAAGTTCCTTCATTATTTTCGCGGTTTCAAGGTCAAGGGTCTTGTTGACCGCGATGATCGATCCGAAAGCACTTACCGGGTCGCAGGCAAGAGCTTTCGTGTAGGCTTCGGTCAGAGTCGAAGCGACTGCCGCGCCGCACGGATTTGTGTGTTTTACTATTGCGACCGCAGGCTCAGTGTAACCGCAGACGATATTTTTCGCCGCTTCGAGATCCATGTAGTTGTTGAAGGAAAGCTGCTTTCCGTGAAGCTGCTCTGCAAGCGCGAGAGTTCCTTTCCCCGCCTCGCTATCGATATAAACAGATGCTTTCTGATGCGGGTTTTCGCCGTAGCGGAGAGTCTCTTTCTTAACAAACTGCATCGAAAGGAATTCAGGATCTTCGCTAACTTTTTCGCCGTTACAGTCAACTGTCGAAAGATAGGAAGCAATGTAGCTGTCGTAAGCCGCAGTAAGCCTGAAAGCCTTGGAAGCAAGTTTAAAGCGTGTTTCAAGCGAAATTTCGCCGCCATTTGCCTTCATCTCGTCAAGAACCATCTTGTAATCATCGGGAGAAGTGACGATAGCGACATCTTTGAAGTTTTTCGATGCGCTGCGGACCATCGAAGGACCGCCGATATCGATGTTTTCGATTATGTCAGCAAAAGATTTGCCGCTTTCGACTGTCTTTTTGAAAGGATAAAGGTTTACAACGACCATGTCGAACATCGTGATGCCGTGATCTGATGCAGCTTTCATGTGGTTTGCATCGTCTCTGCGCGCCAGAATTCCGCCGTGGATCTTCGGATGGAGCGTCTTCACGCGGCCGTCCATCATTTCGGGAAAACCGGTGTAATCTTCTATTTTCGTTACATTTATTCCGTTTTCAGCGAGCATTTTGCAGCTTCCGCCGGTCGAAAAGATCTTAACACCGGCCTTGTCAAGTTCTGACGCGAAATCAACAAGTCCCGTCTTGTCAAAAACACTGATGATAACATTTTTGATTTTTGCCATGAAACCCTCCATTGTTAAATAAAAAAATCACCGGCTTAATAGCAAAAGCGAGATTTAATGCAAATTTTTTATTCCTTTTTTCAAGCGGTTGAGGCCGTCTTCAAGAAGGGTTTTCGGACACGCGATATTCATTCTGAGAAAATATTTGCCGGCTTCTCCGTAAATACTTCCGGCAGTGAGAAAAAGTCCTGTTTTTTCCCTTATTTTCGCTGCGGCTTCCGTGCTTTCCATGCCGGTTTCAGAAATATCGAGCCACAAAAGATAAGTCGCATCGCTTTTAACGACAGAAATTTCAGGGATCTCGTTTTTAACGAACTCATAGACTCGTTTTCTGTTTCCGGAAATGTAGCTGCGAAGCGCGTCAAGCCACTCTCCCCCTTCAGAAAATGCAGCGATCGCCGCGATGCAGGCAAAAGAATTTGGTTCCGCGATCTCATCAGTATTGAGGGCGCGCCATACTTTGTGGCGCAGAAACGGATTTTCGGCATAAACCGCAGCGCTTTTCATTCCTGCCATGTTGAAAGCCTTCGTCGGAGCGATGCAGCTTACAGAAATTTCGCGGCAGACTTCAGAAACCGATGCGAAAGGAACATAGTTTTTTCCAGGCTCGGTTATATCGCAGTGGATCTCGTCGGAAACCACCGTAACACCGTATTTTTTCGCAAGATTTCCGACTTTTTCAAGTGTTTTTCTATCCCAGATCTTTCCTGCCGGATTCTGCGGATTGCAAAGGATCATCAAAGTTGTCTGAGGATCCGAAAGTTTCTTTTCCAGATCGTCGAAATCCATGCTGTATCTGCCGTTTTTGTAGATAAGCGGACTTTCGAGAACGCGGCATCCGTTGTTAATAATACTATTGAAAAAAACGTTGTAGACCGGAGTCTGGATAACGACATTTTCATTCGGAGTCGTGAGTTTTCTCACGATAGATGAGATCGCGGGGACTACGCCTGTGCAGAAGACAAGCCCCTCTTTTTTCATTTTGAAATCATGGCGACCTCTCCACCACTTCATGTAGGCTTCATACCACTCGTCAGGAATTTCTGAATATCCGAAGACTCCATGCTCCATCCTCTTTTTTATCGCTTTCTCGATTTCCGGAGCAAGCCTGAAATCCATGTCAGCGACCCACATCGGAAGTTCGTTTTTTCCGACATTCCACTTTACCGAATCGGTTCCGCGACGGTTTATGACGGTATCGAAATCGTATTTCATGTTTACCTCAGCCACTCGGGCTTATCTGTTTGTTTTTCAATATTTCCGCATATGATTTTTGTCTTTGAGGGATCTGTTTTATCGGGTTCGATTATGAGTTCGCCTATTTTCTCCGCCTTTATCGTTCCGCCCGACGGATTGAGAACGCTTTCAACTTTTGTCGTAATATCGGCTTCGACCGAAGAATATTCGAAAGCGAGTGTCGTATTCAGAAGTTTGCAGTTTTTCATAACCAATTTTCCGATGTAGCACATCCCCTGAAGACTTTCGACAGTGCAGTTTATCAAAGTGAGATTCTTCGAGTTCCAGCCCAAATATTCGCCCGAAATGAAGGAGTCGTAAACTTCGACATTTTCGCAGTTCCAGAAAGCGTCCTTTGAAAGAAGCGTCGAATTGCGCATGGCTACGTTTTTAGCGCCGTCGAAAGAGTAGTTTCCGTCAAGTTTAAGCGATGAAACCTCGATATTTTCGCAGTTCATAGCGAAGTAGTTTCCTTTCGCCGTGACATTTTTCATTTTTACGTTACGGCAGTTCCAAAGCGTCTCTTCGGCATTGGTGAAAGCAACGTTTTCAAGCAAAAGAGTGTCGCAGCGCCTGAAATTTTTCGGAGCCTGGATAAATGCGTTTTCAACCGAAACATTTTTGGAATACCACACTCCGGCGCGCGCCATCTCAAACCACTTGCAATCTTTCGCCGTCACGTTTTCGCAGTACCAGAGCGGATATTTCCACTGAAAAAGGACATTTTCAAGTTCGATATCACGGCTTTCCTTGAGCGGCGACTCACCTTCACCGAAAACAGAGTCCGCGATACGCACATTACGGCTTCCGAAAAGGCTTCTCTCGCCTTTAAAGAACTTTTGCACAAACTCTTCCATTAGGAACCTCATTTTTAAATAAAAAAATCACCGATTAATAGCAAAAGCGCGATTTAATGCAATTTTTTCGGTTTAGAAATCTTCTATTTTCAAAAAAACCAAAAATATTTGAGTTATTTTCAAAAAGTGCCAAAATCGCCCGATTTTTAGGTTTTGTGTTCAATTGAAATGAGGTAAAAAAATGGGACAGACATTTGCTGAGAAGATTTTTTCGAAAATGGCGGGAAGACCGGTCGTTCCGGGAACAATCCTGACAGTGAGACCAGACCACGTTCTTACGCACGACAACAGCGCGGCGATCTATTCGACTTTCAAGAAAATGGGCGGAAAAAAGGTCGATGATCCGAACCAGATCCTGATAATTCTCGACCACATCGTGCCGGCTGCGAACGAAAAGGCGGCGACGAACCACCAGACTGTGAGACAGTTCGTAAAAGAACAGGGAATAAAGAATTTCTACGACTGCGGACGCGGAATCTGCCATCAGGTCACTGTTGAAGAAGGCTTCGCGCTTCCAGGCAAATTCATCGTCGGCAGCGACTCCCACACTGTAACTTACGGCGCGCTCGGTGCATTCTCGACCGGAATCGGCAGAAGCGAATCGGCAGGAATCTGGGCAACTGGCGAAATCTGGCTCAAAGTGCCGGAATCGATGAAAATCGTCCTAAAAGGAAAGCCGAAACCCTACGTTTCGTCAAAAGATGTCCTTCTTCACATCGCAGGACTCATCAAAGTTGACGGTGCACTTTACAAAAGTGTAGAATTTTCAGGCGATTACATTGAAAATATCGAGCTTGCCGACAGACTTGTCTTCACGAATATGTCAGTCGAAATCGGTGCTAAAAACGGATACATGGCGCCCGACGAGAAAGTTTTCAGCTTCCTCGAAAAGCACGGCATTCCGCGTGACGCCTACACTCCGATCTATCCTGATGCCGATGCGGAATACGCAGAAACTCTCGAAATCGACGTTTCAGAAATCGAACCGATGGTTGCTATGCCGCACACGGTAGACAACGTCAACAAAGTCAGCAATATGCACGACGTAAAAGTCAATCAGGTTCTGATAGGCACCTGCACGAACGGCAGAATCGAAGACCTGAGAATCGCAGCGGAAATACTCAAAGGAAAGCACATCGCAAAAGAGACAAGACTGCTTGTTCTTCCTGCAAGCTCGGACATCTACCTCAAGGCGATGGAAGAAGGACTTTTCAAGATTTTCGTCGAAGCAGGCGGAATAATTCTTAACCCCGGCTGCGGACCGTGCCTCGGCGCACACGAAGGCATCATGGCACCAGGCGAAATCACTGTCAGCACTGCAAACAGAAACTTCAAAGGGAGAATGGGCTGCAACCAGTCCGAAATCTACCTTGCAAGCCCGGCAACTGCCGCTGCGACCGCGATAAAAGGCTTTATCTGCTCCCCGACCGACCTTTAATTTATGGAGTTAAACATGAGCGAAATCATCCTTTCAAAAAGAGTTTTGAACATGACCGAATCAGCCACTCTGGCTATGACCAACAAGAGCCGTGAACTTAAAGCACAAGGCATCGATGTCATCAGCCTGAGCATAGGTGAACCCGACTTCAATACACCGGTATCGGCAAAACAGGCCGCTATCGACGCTATCAACAACAATGATACGCACTACCCGCCCGTTCCCGGCACACCGGCACTGCGCAAGGCTATCGCCGCAAAACTGAAACGCGACAACGGTCTCGACTATAAAGAAACCGAAATACTCGTTTCGAACGGCGCAAAACAGGCAATCAACAACACGCTGCAGGCTATACTCAACGACGGCGACGAAGTCATCATCCCCGCTCCGTTCTGGGTATCCTATCCTGAAATGGTAAAACTTAGCGGCGGCGTGCCGGTCATTGTAAAGAGCGATATGGCGCACGACTTCAAAATCACAGCAGAGGATTTCGAGAAAGCTATCACCCCGAAAACCAAGGCTCTCCTCATCAATACGCCATGCAACCCGAGCGGCAGCGTTTTCACAAAGGCTGAACTTTCGGCTATTGCCGAAGTGCTGAAAAAATATCCGAATATCATTGTCATATCCGACGAAATTTACGAGTTCATCCAGTACGAGCACAAGCACGAGAGCATGGGTCAGTTCGACTTCCTGAAGGATCGTCTCGTCATCGTCAACGGCGTTGCGAAAGGCTATGCGATGACAGGCTGGAGAATCGGCTACATCGCGGCTCCGCAGGCTATCGTCAAAGCTGCCAACAAGATTCAGGGCCAGATCACTTCCGGTATCTGCACCATCGCGCAGGCCGCGGCAGTAAAGGCTCTTGAACTTTGCCCCGAGAACTCGGAAGAGATCAGAAATATGATGAAGGCTTTCCGCGAGCGCCGCGACACCGTCGTGAAGATGATGAACGAAATTCCCGGCGTAAAGTGCAACACCCCGTCAGGCGCATTCTATGTCTTCCCTGACATGAAGTATTACTTCGGCAAAACCGACGGCGAGACCGTTATCAAAGGCAGCGACGACCTCTGCATGTGGCTGCTTTACAACGCTCATGTAGCCTGCGTAGCCGGCGAATCCTTCGGCAACGGCGACTGCATCCGCATCTCCTACGCGACCTCGCTGGACAAACTGGTTGAAGCCGTCAGAAGAATCAAGGAAGCACTGACCAAGCTGCATTAATTTCATTTTTTTCATATTTTCTCGTTTTATCTGCAAAAAAAGTGCCGTTAAGTTTGCATTTTGCTTATATATCAATATATTTTAGGCGTTTGTTTGCTAAACGGAGAAAAGCATGAGACATTCCAAATTTTTTATCCTTTTGACATTGTTCGTTTTTTCCTTTGTAACACTTTCCGCACAGGAAGCCGTAGAGACGTCACCTGAGACGTCTCCTGCTGAACAGCCCGCTCCCGCTGCTGAAGAACCAAAACCGGCGGAACAACCCGCTCCCGCTGCTGAAGAACCAAAACCGGCTGAACAACCCGCTCCCGCTGCTGAAGAACCAAAACAACAGCCTGCTCCCGCTGCTGAGGAACCAAAACCCGCAGAACAGCCCGCTCCCGCTGCTGAGGAACCAAAGCCAGCAGAACAGCCCGCTCCGGCTGCTGAACAACCAAAACCTGCGGAACAGCAGCCAGTAGAGACGTCACCTGAGACGTCTCCTGTCGACCAGCATCTTACAAACGATATGAAAATCAGGGAAATCGAAAAAAGATTCTGGAAAGGCGAGATTGCAAATATCGGCGCGAACGAAATCATTTCACCCTACAACAGCGCAGGTCTCGCAGCCGGTGTAAAATTGATGGATGACGCCCTTTATCTTGTCATCACCCCGAAGTTCTCAATGCATTTCGACAAACTTATAAAAGAGCCTGTCAGCGAAAAAGAACAGGACCTTATCTTCGGATTCCACGTTCCGCTCAATGTCAGACTTGTCAACACCGACATAAACAACAACGACCACAGTGTCCGCTTCAGAAAAGAAGACTGGGATGAGTGGCAGGATTACCTCAAAATCCTGAGATACTTACAGATCGGAACCTCAGAAGACAACCTCTATTTCTCGGTAGGAAGCAACTTCGCACAGACAATAGGTCACGGAACAATCCTCAAACGCTACATTCCGAACCACGACTCGACATTTTCAACACTCTCGGCAAAACTCAACTGGTATTTTGACTATGCCGGCTTTGAAGCTCTTCTCGGCGATGTCGCCAGAGGCAATATATTCGGCGGACTTGTTTTCATAAAGCCGTTCTCCGCTATCGGCAATTACCACGCAAGAAGTGCTTCATTCGGATACTCTTTCGTAGCAGACAGAAACGCTCCGACAAAGTTGAAATACGAAAAATACTACGATTACGATGCCGACGACTACCTCGGCGGAAAAGACAACAGAGTTCCCAGAATATCGGTTGATTCCAAAGGACGTCCGATCGTTGTGGATGACGAATTCCTCTATATGCAGGGCATCGACTTCGAAATCAAACTCTACAAAAACGAAAAGGTCGATATCAAGACTTTCACAGACTATTCATGGTTCAAGAAAGATTTCGTCAAAGGCGGTTTCACGTTCGGCGTACTCGGCAGATTCAACCTTGACGAGAAAAACCAGCACGCAATCAGAATACAGCTCGAAGGAAGAGCTCACCATGATTCCTATATCCCGTCATTCTTCGATACATTCTACGATATAGAACGAATCGAAATGATGACAAACATCTACGGTGCAAAAAACTTCCAGCCTGACGGACGCTCGAAATACTGGCACTTGATGAATGATTCGGAAGACAAGTTCGTCGGCTCGTTCTACGGAGAACTCAGCTACAGCTTCAGAACATGGATTGCCCTTTCGCTCGGATACGAAAAACTTCCCGATTCTTCCTCTCTTTTCGCACACCTCGAACTTCCTGACCTCTGGATCGTAAAAATGATGGTTTCCTACTATAAACGCGGCTTCGGCAGCGCAAA
>CAJOFY010000048.1 GCA_905233945.1 uncultured bacterium
TGAACTTGATTTTACCGTCAGAGGTGTTTTCACACTGCTCGCTGCCGTTTACCGTGCCGTCGCCGCAGTAGTTGCAACCGTAGTATTGAAAAAAGGTTTTTTGGATAATTTGTTGATTATACGGATTTTTTGTGAAATAATCATCCGCTGTTTCTGTTTTTTGTTATATATGATGTAAAAACTGGTGTAAATTTGTAAACTGATTTTTGTTACTGAGGTTGTGAAATGGTTACTGTATTCAAGAAAAAAGGAAGCAAGAACTATTACTTTCAGGTGATGGTCAAAGGTCGGCGTATCGTCGAATCCACAAGAACAAGTTCAATCCGCGAAGCTGCAAAGATAGCGGATGCAAGGTGCATGGAACTGAAACTGAATCTGGACTGGTATTTTTATCTTCAGCAGGCGGTTAAAAAAATCAATCTTCTTGATCCGGGATCGAAAGAGGCGGCTGTTCAGAGCGCAATCGAAGAACTGAACAGCATTAAAGTTAGAACGGTCGCGCTGTATGACGCTTTCGAGCTTTTCAGGGCGAAACCGAGAAAACGGGTGATTTCTGAGAGGGTTTACAATGATTACCGCAATATGTGGAACAGCTTTGTCGTGTTTGTGAACCGGAATTTTCCCGATGTGAAGTATATGAGTGAGATCACAAAGGGAATTGCCGAAAAATTCCTGGCCGGGGAGTGGAAAAAAGGGCTTGCCGAGCGCACTTACAACGAGAGGATCACGAAGTTCAGGACGATTTTTTCCGCTCTGGCGGAAGAAGCGGGGCTTCGCAAAAATGTCTGGCAGCAGGTCGATAAGATGAGCGAAGGCCATATTTCAAAGCGCCCTTTCACGAAGGCTCAGCTGAAACAGATTTTCAGCATGGCAAAAGGGGAGATGCGGACTTTGTGCATGATCGGGCTTTATACCGGGCTGCGTCTCGGGGATGCCGCGACTCTGAAGTGGAGCGAGGTCGATTTCGACAACATGGTTATCGTGAGGCTGCCGAACAAAACGAAGCATTTGAGGAAAAATGTCGAAATTCCGCTTCTGGGCGGGCTTTGCGACGAACTGAAGCGTGTGAAGGCGGAACAGAAAGAGGGTGAGATTTTTGTCGTTCCGGAGATGGCCGGAAAATATTTTACGACAAATGAAGTTTCAAAACTTGTGCAGACGTTTTTCCGCCAGGCAGGGATCGAAACGAATATCGACAGGGAGAGATGCCCGAGAAAAACCACGGTTTACGGTTTCCACAGTTTCCGTCACAGTTTTGTTTCGCTCTGCGCGGCGCACGGAATCCCGATGAATGTCGTGATGGAACTTGTCGGGCACCGGTCTGCGATGGTGCATGAAATCTACCAGCACGCGAGTTCGGAGCAGAAAATCGAGGCGATAAACGTGATTGAGAAGGAGTTTCTGGGGTGATTGCCGTTCTTGTCGGTTAGGTTCGACGCCGCCAGTCGTTTTTTTCGAGGCCGCCAGAGTTTTGTCGATATATCGATATTTCGATATTCGAAAGGCGGCGATAACGACAAATTTCTTTACTCTGCGGCATAAATCTTTATAATACTGCGCTTTTTGGAGGTGAAAATGGCTTATCAGGTTGTTGCAAGAAAATGGCGTCCGCAGCGTTTTGACGAAGTTGTGGGGCAGGATCATGTCACTTCGACTTTGAAATACGCGATTTTGAACAAAAGAACGGCGCCGGTTTATCTTTTCACCGGTATCCGCGGAACCGGAAAGACGACGCTGGCGCGAATCATGGTCAAGGCGCTCAACTGCACTGATCTTCAGCCTGACGGCGAGCCTTGCAACAAATGCGAGTGCTGCCGCGAGATTGCCGAAGGAAGAAGTCCTGACGTTGTAGAAATCGACGGCGCGTCGAACAACTCTGTCGACGATGTCCGCGACATCAAGGAAAATATCTCGTATTCACCGCTTAAATCGAAGTTCAAGGTTTATATAATCGACGAAGTCCACATGCTGAGCAAATCGGCTTTCAATGCGCTTCTGAAGACGCTTGAGGAGCCGCCGGCCCACAGCATTTTCATTCTTGCCACCACTGATCCGCAGAAAATCCCGACAACGGTTCTCAGCCGCTGCCAGCGTTACGATTTGAAGCGGCTTTCGCTTGATGATGTCGCTAAACAGCTTGCAAAAATCCTCGATGCCGAGCAGAGGCAGTACGATATGGACGCGCTTTACGCAATCGCCAGGGAAGGCGAGGGGAGTATGCGCGACAGCCAGACAATCCTGGAACAGCTTGTCACTTTCGGCGGCGGGAAGGTTACTGAAAATGAAATCTCGATGATTCTCGGAACTTCTGATAAAAAACAGCTCAGAGGAATAATTGAATCGGTTGTGAAGCACGACTCCGCTGCTGCGGTCTCTTTTGCCCGCGACATTTACAAAAGCGGAAAGTCGGTCGAAAAGGCGGCCCGCGACATTCTTTCGCTTCTCCACAACATTCTGCTTTACAGCGAACTCGGCAACAGCACTTTCATCGAGGCACCGGCAGAGGAGCTCGAATGGATAAAACGCTGTTCCGATCTTGCCAATCCGCCTGACTGGACGCGTCTTTTCCGCTTCTGGAACGGTGAATACGACGGCATAAAAAACTCAGATTTTTCGCTCATGCTTTTTGAAGTCGCGGTTATTACGGCATGTTCCTTCCCGACAATGAACGATTTCAGAAGTTTTGCAAAAAATATCGTTTCCGCTGTTCCGGCAGCTCCGCAGAACGTGCCTCTCACTGAAAAAAAAACAGCTGAATCTTTAGAAACGCCTCAAAATAAGCCGCAGATCCGTCCGGAAACGGTTGAAGTTCAGGTGAAAACAGGAGAAAAAACGGAAAAACGTCTAGAAAATGTCAAGGCAGCGGATGAAATTGCGGAAAAAGAGGCTGCCGCGCCGGCTGAAGAGCCTGTCAGACAGGATTACTGGCGTGATTTTGCCGAGACTTTCAAGGAAAAAGACCTTTTTTTGTACGGACGGCTTATGAGTCTGCCTTATCATGAGGATGAAAAAAGTGTTTCTGTGACGATAACGACGACTCTCGATTCCGACGGTGAAACTTTTGCTGAGCGGCTGAAATCCCAGTTTGCTGCTTTTTCCGGCGGCAGAAAGGAATTTACTGTCAACTTTGAGAAAGAAGCCGGCAAATCGATTTTTACCGAAGACGAGTTCCGCCATATAGAAGAGCTTGAGCAGCGCAGAAAGGAGATGGCTGAAAGCAAAGCTGTAAAGGCCGCGCTTGAAATTGGTTTTGAAATCAAAGGTGTTTTCGTTGAATGAGAAATAAAAGAATTCTTGCCTGTTTTCCGGCACTTGTTTTTTTACTTATGTTCTTTTTCTGGGGAACGCGCGGAAAATTCTGGACTGTTTTCACCGCGTTTTATCCTCGTTTTCATATAATTTTCGTTGTTTCGGCGTTTGTCTTTTTTCTTCTTGGAAAGTTTGCACAAGATAAATCTCTGAAAATATTCGATTTTTTTGTTGAAAAACGTTATTTCATATTTCCGTT
Organism: uncultured bacterium; assembly: GCA_905233945.1. Taxonomy (GTDB): domain Bacteria; phylum UBP6; class UBA1177; order UBA1177; family UBA1177; genus UBA1177. The sequence goes on from CAJOFY010000048.1 coordinate 3,509, forward strand.
CCTGGGTTTTCTTTTCCCTGCTCTGATTGCGGTTTTTGTTTTTGATTCGATCCCGCATGTCATCGACGCGTCGCACTTTTTGTGGACGGCGCGGGTTTTCATCGAGACTGGGCACTTTCATCTTCCGTCGAGCGAGCTTTACGAATACTATCAGAACACCTTTAATGTCGATATAAACGGGCGTTTTTTCTCGCTTTTTCTGCCGGGATTCTCGATTTTCCTCATTCCTTTCGAACTTCTCGGGATTTCTCAGTTCTTTACGCCGCTCTGTAACGGTATCGCGGTGTTTTTACTGGGAAAAATAGCCGACAGACAGTTCAATGCAAAGACTTCGTTTTTTGCGATGTTCTTCGCCCTTTTCAGTTCGTTCTACCTTTTCATGGGCGCTTCGTTTATGACCCATCCGTTCAATCTGATGCTGACTCTGCTCACTATTTATCTCGTGATGATTTCGGAAAACAGAAAATCGTTCCTTATTCTGGCCGGGCTTGCAGGCGCATGGACGCTTTTCATCCGTCCGCAGAACGCGTTTTTTGTCTACGGCGGCGTTCTTCTGCTCATGTTCTCGAAGAAAATGAAGTTCAAGAGCGCGGTAATCTTTACGATTCCTTTCATTTTTACCGGCTTTCTGCTCATGTTCTACAACTGGTTTTACACCGGAAATCCGATGCTTTTCCCGCAGGATGTCTATTTTTTCATCCGCGAACCTTATAAATTCTGTCACAGAATGGGTTTCGGCAAAGGATGTCCCAACACCGAAGGCGATTTTCTGCCGAAAGAAGGGCTTACTCCGCAGTATGCTTTCTGGGTTTCGTTTGCAAGGCTCACGCTTCTCAACTTCAACCTTGTCGGGCATCCGCTGATTTTTGTGTTCCTGATTGCGTCTTTTTTCTATTCATTCAGGAAGAGTCTTGAAATTTCTATGTTTTTTCTGATATTTTTTGCCGGTTACTTCTTTTTCTATCTCTCCGGCAACCTGTTCGGGCCGCGCTATTTTTCGGAAGTCGCATCGCTTCTTCTGATTCCGTGCGGATTTGCGTTTTTCTCGATAGTCGATTCTGTCAGAAAATGGGCAAAACCGCTTGTGATCGCGCTGCCGACGGCTATTTTCCTTTTTCTTGCGACAACTGTAATGCCGCAGTTCCTTGCAAATTTTTCGGATGCTTTCTGGTCGACCGACAGGGAAGTCGAGCATGCGATTGAGCGTGAAGGGATCGAAAACAGTGTCGTTTTTGTTCCGCCGCTTTACGGCAGCGTTTTCCTGAATCTGATGAAGAAACCGCCTTACGACGACCGCGGAAATCTGATTCTGCTTGATCTTGGCGAGGAAAATTTCTTTGCAGCGGCATATTTTATGGATCAGAAGCAGTTCGACGGTGTCTATATAATCGACTATTACCCGAAACTTGCCGATAAAACCGTTGTGACGCCGCTTTTTGAGGCGACCCGTGGCAAAATGATTTTTGAATTTGAAAACAAGCGTCTGCCGAAGACCGGAGAGCCTGATTACGGCGTAAATTTCTCGATGAGCGAGGAGGAAGAGAAAAAATTCTATCCGATAAAGGAACTTTCGGTTTTTGTTTCGAACGAGGCGGTTTTTGCAATGCGTTTCGACGAGCTGACAGAAAAAAGCTACTACGATTTCACGCACCCGATAATCGACGAAGGCGAATACGAGTTCAACCTTTTCTATGTCGCCGACACCTGCGGAACCGGTGCGGAGCTTTTTGTCGACGGTGAAAGTGCCGGCACTTTTTCAGGCTATTCCACATTCCAGGAGAGGCGTGTTTTATCAATAACTCACCGTTTTTCAAAGGGAAATCACGTCTTTAAAGTCGTTCCGAAAAGCGGGAACTCGTGCCTGATGCTTGACTCGGTAGAAGCTGAAATAATTGATTGAACCACAATTTTTAGGAGGATAAAATGAACAGAATCACGGCTGAAATTTTTGTGCTGAAGGATGCTTCCGGCAAACTTATCAACGACATCGACACCGATATGATCTTCCACAACAAGTATCTTTCGATTGTTGACATCAACCTGATGGGACAGTATGCGCTCGACAACCTTGAAGGCTACAAGGATTTTTCGAAAAAAGTAAAGGAAGGAATGATCGTCGTCGCAGGGGAAAACTTCGGAGCGGGAAGCAGCCGTCAGCAGGCGGTTGACTGCTTTATTTCCCTGAATTTACAGGGTGTTGCGGCAAAATCTTTCGGCGCGATCTACAAGAGAAACATAATCAACACCGGCTTCCCGATGATTGAAATTCTCGACATCGCGGACAATGCGCTTGAAACAGGAAAAACTCTCGATTTCGATATCGAATCGGGCGAAATTATTGATTGCGGCAAAGTCGCCGGTCACTTCAAAAAATTCTCGACGGTGCAAAAGGATATCATCGAAAAGAAAGGTCTTCTCAACTGCATTTAGGTGAAAAATGACAGAAAAAACGAAGATAAATCCAAGAAAGGCCGGAATAATCCTACATCCCGTTTCCCTTCCCGGCAGCTACGGGATCGGCTGTTTCGGCAAGCCGGCATACGATTTTGTCAATTTTATGGCTGAATCGGGAATAAGGATCTGGCAGATCCTGCCGCTCACCCCGACCGGTTTTGACGGATGCCCGTACAACTCTTTCAGCGCATTTGCGGGAAACGAGATTTTAATCGATATCGACGAACTTTTTGAGAAAAAATTAGTCGAAATGCCTGAAGAAATTCCCGAATTTAACGATTACCGGGTCGATTATCCGAAAGTAAGCGCTTTCAAAGCGAAAATTCTGGATGAAGCGGCTGAAAATTTTTATAAAGTCCGTGAAAATTATCCGGAATTTTCAGTTTTTGTCGAAGAAAACTCCTCATGGTTGCGTGATTTCGCACTTTTCAGAGTTCTCACGAAAAATTTTGAAGGAAAATCATGGAAGTTCTGGCCTCAAGAATTCAGAAATCACGATGAAAAAGCTTTGAAAGAGTTTGAAAAAGCGCATGAATTAGAGCTTTTCCGCCACTTTTTCGCGCAGTGGATTTTCTTTTCGCAGTGGAAAAAACTTAAAACCTACGCGAATGAAAAAGATATCGAAATCATGGGCGATATTCCGATTTTCCTCTCTTTCGACAGCGCCGATGTCTGGGCAAACCAGCATATTTTCAAGATGAATGACGCCGTTATGTCGGAAGTAGCAGGCGTTCCGCCCGATTATTTCAGTGCCGACGGACAGCTTTGGGGAAACCCGCTCTATGACTGGAAAGTGCTTGGAAAAGAGGATTTTTCGTGGTGGATCGACCGCTTTCTGCATAATCTGAAACTTTACGATATTCTCCGTCTCGACCATTTCCGCGGTTTCAGCGCATACTGGTCGGTTCCGGCAAGCGAAACAACGGCCAAAAACGGTCACTGGGAAAAAGGGCCGCGCGAAAAACTTTTTGAAACTCTCTTCAAAAAAGCAGGAAAGATCCCTATCGTTGCCGAAGACTTGGGCGATATCGATGCGGACGTAATCAAACTTCGCGAGACCTGCGGATTTGCCGGAATGAAAGTACTGCAGTTCGCGTTTTACGAAGGGACCGACCACGAATTTCTGCCGCACAACTACACTACGACAAATTGCGTCTGTTACACCGGAACGCATGACAACGACACGACTGTCGGCTGGTTCTGGTCGCTTTCCGACGGCACAAAATCGTTTGTCACCCACTACTTGGGAAGCAACGGAGACGATATCCACTGGAAAATGATCAGACTTGCGATGTCTTCTATCGCCGAAAAAGCACTGTTTCCGCTTCAGGATGTCCTCGGCTGGGGAGGAGACTGCCGCTTCAACGTTCCCGGAACGACAGGGCCGCAGAACTGGTCATGGCGATTCCAGAAAGATTCCCTTACAAAATACCATTCAGACCTGCTCCGCGGCATAGTTGTCGCATTCAACAGGGAAAATAAGAAAAGTTAATATAAATTTTTTTACCATTATCCCGCGGAATCGTGCAAATTTGGTGTTTTTGATCTTTGGAAATCGTGCTGGCAGATTTTATTGTGCAGAAGCCCGGCGATTGTCTCCTTGACAAAGAGGCGGTGATTGTTAATCAGCCACAGCATGATTGAACTTCTGCGACCGGCGTTTAAGACGGTAGTTATGAAAGACAAATGACTGCTTTCAAAAACTTGCCATCCGTCTCTAAATTTCTAAAATACCGCGTTTTTTTGTTTAAAAATGTTTTTTTATAGGAGGTAAAAATGAAGAAATTTTTTGTATGTTTTGCTGTTTTTGCAGCTTTGGTTTTTGTAGTCAGCTGCGGCGGCAGCTCGAAGCCTGCTGACGGCGGAGACACAGGCGAAACCGTGACGGATGAAGACGGCGACACGGCTGATTCAGAACCGGCAGATGATTCAGAACCGTCAGGTGACACTGACCCCGAGGATCCGGATAATCCGGACACAACGCCGGACAATCCTGATTCAGATGA
>CAJOFY010000049.1:0-7643 GCA_905233945.1 uncultured bacterium
AACAATCAAAGTCAGGAACAAAAAAACAGCGATCCGGCGGCAACGGCGGCGGTTTCAGGGGCGGTGTCGGCTGCCCCTGCCGCATCCTTGGTAACAAGTAAAAAAATCAAATATGGCGGAAACATGAAAGAAAACACGATGATCGCAGCCGTTTCTGACATCGAAAACCGCACCGGCTCAGTTAAAGAAGCTGTTTTGGCGGCCTGTCGGAAATACGGTGTCTCGAAAGCAACGATATACAACTGGATCAATGCAATAAAAGGGAAACCGGCTGAAGAAAACGGCCAGATTCAGGCATTCGGAGAGGTGATGGATTTCAAGGTACAGACTACCACGACTTCTCCGGGAGCGATTGAATATATGGTGGGAACATATCTGCAAAATCAAAGAGTTACAAAACAGCTTATAGTGGAAAAAACCATTGAAAAAGCTGCCGAAATGGGCTGGCGAACCGGATCAAAGGCAACAATGATGCGCCTGCTTCTCAATGTGAGAAAGCAGTGCGGAGCTGCGATCTCGCTGAAAAGAGGCGGAACAACTGCATTCACGAAATGGGTTGCGCCGCTGATGCGTAGGGAACTGACATCTTATCTGCCGCTTGATCTTATTGTCGGCGATCAGCACATATTTGACTTTTTTGTTTTCGACGACAAGGGCAATGTCTGCCGTCCTGAATGCTATGTTTTTGTGGACATGGGTAGCAGGATGATAGTCGGTTTTCATGCGACACTCGGACACTACAACTCGAATGATGTTGCTTGTGCGCTGTATGAGGCTTGTCGCTTCGGAATGCCGAAGGCTATATATACAGACATGGGAAAACCGGAACTCTCCAAGCATGTAAATCAGGTAAGACACAATCTTACGGTTCTCTCAGAGTTCTATGATTATAATGCTCTGAAAAACTTCAAGATTGAGGGACTGGATGAGCTTGTCGAGGCAGAAGGAGCAACCAAATTCTGGCAGATCGAGACGGTTGATCACAAAGTAGCGATCGGAAGAAGGCCGAATTCGAAGCCGATTGAAGGATACTTCGCCATTCTGGAAAAAAAGCTATACGACATAACGGGTGGTCGAGGATACTGCAAAAGGGTTGCCGATCCGGATGAAAATCTGAAAATCATCGCAGAAGCCGAAAAACACAAAAAATCGAAGAAACTTCTTAGATTTGATGAGTTTTTTCAGTGTGTTTTCGAGGTTTTTGAGTGGTGGAACGGCCACGAAGTATCAACTGACCACATTGTTCCGCAGGAGTGGTTCTTCGAAGGACTACGCAACAATCCGCGTCCTCAGCTTGACGAACAGCATTTTGACTTCATGCTGCTTCCGGAAAAGGTCTGCACTGTGAGACACAGCAAAATCAAACTCAACGGCACGGAATATTATCATCCTGAGTTGTCAAAATATTCAGGTAATTACTCACGCGAAAACCGTGTCTGGGTCAAATATCATCCGGACGACCGTGAAAGAGTTCATCTTTTCACTTACGACAAGAAGCACGAATACATCGGTATGCCCGAAATCATGGATAAAATCAATCCGAATGATGAAGAACAGGTTGCAGCGAGAATGGAAATACAAAAACGGCTTCAGAAGCAGTGGAGAGAATTTATCGACCGCTATGAACAGAAAGGAGAGTCCCTGCAACGCGAAACGAAGGCAAAATTTGCGCTTGACGAGATGGCTGAAAGAGCAGAAAGAACTGAAAACACAAAAAGAATAGTCAAAGAGGCAAGAAAAAAAATAAGTCAGAAAGAAGCTGACGAATTGTTTTTAGCGGGAAGTTAGACAGGAGGTCGTAATGGAAATTAGAGAGAAAATGGCGGCGATCGGGTACAGCGCGGAAGCTGTTGCGAAGGAACTCGGGATCGGGAAAAGTTCGGTTTATGCTATTGCAAACGGGACTTACACCGGGAAACCGGCGATTGCGGACAAGGTAAAGAGTTTTATTGAGTCGAGGTTTGAAGAGGCGGAAAAGAAAAAAGAGTCGGTTTTTCTGACTCTGAAACAGCGCGTTTTTCTTAAAGGTTTGGAATTTTCCTACGAGGATTCGGAGCTGCTCGCTATCTGCGGACCTTCGGGCGTGGGGAAAACTTTCACGGCTGAAAAGTTCGCGGCGGAACATGCGGGCGTGATTTATTTCAAGGTAAAGGAAGGCTTCGGCTGGAAGAACACGCTTTCGGAAATCGCGGCTCTTTTCGACAGGAACGAGCACGGAACATCAAGCGACATGATGAAAACAATCCTTTCGGCGGTCAAAACAAGCGGCTGCAAGATGCTTATTATTGACGAAATCGAGCACATTTTCGGGGAGACGAGGCGGTCGAGTTTCCTTAAAAGGGTGGCTTTTTTCCGCGAAATCCAGGAGGCATGCGGTGTCGGTGTCGCGCTGATCGGACTGGACGTGCTTGAAAGCGAGCTGAGATTCGCGGCGAAAAGTTACATCACGAACCGGATCGACTGTCTGCTTAAAGGCGAGGCGGTTGACAAGAACGAGATGCGGATTTTCTGGGAAAATGTTCTTGATATGCCTTACGAAAAGAGCATGGAGGCGGTTTTCGAGAAGGCGAAAATTCACGGAAATTTAAGGATTTTAAAGAAGCTGGCAAGGCGCGCGGCGGCAATGGAAGGCAATATCGACGCAGCGCTCAGGTTTATTTTTATTTAAGTTTTATGGAGGAATGCTATGAGAAAGCAAAACAACGAAAGAAGGTTTGTTGATTTCGATCCGGCGATGTATGCCACGGTGAAGGACAAAATGCCGGTCAAGGTCTTCTACACTGATGACGAGATCGCAAAAATGAAGGATTCTCACTTCGAGAACAGCGCGAAACTCGCATTCGCGGAAGAAGAGAAAAAGCAGATGGTTGCAAGGAAAAACGAGGAAATCAAACTGATCAAAAACGAGATCGCAAAAGACATGGCAGCAGTCACGAAAGGCTACCGCGAAGAGAACAAGGAGGTTTACCTTGTTCCCAACTTTGACGAAGGAAAGATGGAGTACATCACGGCTGACCGCGAGATTGTCCAGACAAGAAAGCTGCGCCAGGACGAGATGCAGGAAAATGTAATCAGGCTGGCTAATTAGAGGTGAAAGATGTGTGAAGAACAGAAAAAGATGGTCCAGGTGACTCTGGAAGAGATGACGAAAGAGAGCGTCACAAGCGGCGGTAAGGTAATGTTTCTGCGCACGGGCGAACTTCCGAAAATCGAAACAAAGAAAGGTGTCTCCTATTCGGGAACGCTCGAATCTGTTGTCGATTTTGCGAAGAAAAGGGTTTTCGAGGAGCAGGAGGCGCACCTTGAGATCAACTATTCGGCAGGGACGGCGACGCTTGTGACACGCGAGCAGTATGACAGCGGAATCACGGTCAAGGGAAGCCTGATTCAGGGATCGGCTCTGAGCAGATTCAGAATCAACACTGAGAATCCCTTTTCACTCGAAAGCTTTGCGAAACTGGTCAGGCAGAACAGGCTTTATTTCAAAGACCAGGACAATTCGACCTTGCTCAAATCGATCGAAAAGTTCAATGCCTCGCGCAAAATCCAGCTCAAAAATGAGAATGACCGCAGAGGCAACGTCAACGCCAGTCTGGTCGCGGAATGCCAGCAGACGATCCTGGAGAGCTTCATTCTCACGATCCCGATTTTCGAGGGCTATCCGAAGACGGATGTCAAGGTCGATGTTTTCACGGAAGTAACGGACAACGGTGTTTCAATAGAGCTTGAATCTGTAGATCTGACTGAGCAGATCGAGGTGAAAAAAGAGAACCTGCTCAAAGATGTCAGAACGCGAGTTCTCGCCGAGAAGAAAAGTATCGTAATTATTGAGAAGTAGGAGGAAAAGATGGCGAAAACAAAAGAACTTGACGGCAAAGTCTACTGGGTTGACGCTGAAGGTTCGCTGAAGCCTGAAACCAGTATCAGCCCTGCCGACAAAAAGAAAGAAGAGCTTGTAGACGCTGTTTTCGAGTATGTTGCAGAGACTAAGACAAAACTTGAAACTTTCAAGTACTGGACTCAGGAAGTTGTGGCAACTTACGTCGAAAAACAGGCAAAAAAAGCAAAGGTCGCGGGATGGAAGGGAAACATCAGGATCATCAATTACGATGGTACAAAAAGGATCTGTGTTTCCAAAAAAGAGAGAATGGATTTTAACGAGAAACTGCAGTTTGCGAAGGCAAAGTTTGACGAGTGGATCATCAAAAGGACGGAAGGAGCGGACGAAGTTCTTGCAGAGCTTGTCCAGAAGGCTTTTGAGGTAGACAAGGAAGGAGAGATCAACCGCAGTTTTCTTTTCAGGCTGCTCCGCTATTCCATCAGCGATCCGGATTTCAAGAAGGCGCAGGAACTTCTGAAACAGTCAATGCAGACCAGCGGAACGAAGGAATACATCCTTTTCCAGGAGAAGGACGAACACGGGGAATGGAAAACCATCACGCTTGATTTCGCGGCTTTGTGATGCAAGTGCCGGATAAAATCCGGCGCAATGGACGAAGCTCGAAGGAATTTGAAGGTTGCCCGCCGGGGATAAGCCAAAGGTCGGCGGGTTTCCTTGAGGTTCTTTGAGGAGGAAACGATGCGGCAGAATAACATGAAAGCGATTTTCGCGGTTGCGAATAAGGCAAATTTGGATCTTGAGGATCTGCACCGGCTTATAAGTGCAAGATACAACAAGGAAAAATTCCGTTTTATGACGGATGAAGAGGTCGCTGATTTCAGGGCATACGTGAGCAAGAAGCCGGTTACGGCAATAAACGAAGATCGCGGTTTTTGGTTTGTTGAGGCGGAAAGGCTGACGATGACGCTGCCGCAATGGATCAAAATCAAGGCGATTCTGCACGATATAAAGTGGGGTGCAATCCAGTTCAACAAGTGGGTTGTAACGCACAAGATGGTGCCTTTCTGGAGCGGTCGGATTGAAGACATTTATCCGTATCAGGCGAGAGGGATCATTGCCGGGCTGGAGAGGATAAGGACGGCGATTGAAAAGAAAAAGCTGGCGGGGAAATGATGATGTTTGGATCCGGGTTTTGCGGTATCACGGGATAGTGACAAGGAGTAGCGGCGCATGTATTCTAAGGAAATAATTGAGAAGGCTCGCAGGCTGTATGTCGGCGGGATGAGTGTGGCTGAAATCGAAAAAAAGATGAAGGTTTCACACGGAACGATCCAAAACTGGATCAAGAAATTCAAGTGGGATTCACCGGACTTGGTTACCGATCGGACGGCGGAACAGCTGAAAAAGCAGATAAAAAAGATAGTTGCGACCGGCGAGCTGACCGAGAAACAGGCGCGAACGGTTGAAAAATTATCGAAGGCTGTTGAAAGGATCGAGCGAAGCCAGAAGAAAGAATTGGATCAGATCAAGGCTGAAAAACAGAAACAGAATTTCGAGAAAAAGCAGGTCAAGGTTGAAGTTATTGGTGATTTGCGTAAGAAATTCTACGACGGCTGTTATCAATATCAAAGGGAATTCTGGCAGGACAAGCACTTTGCAAAGATCTGTCTGAAATCGAGGCAGACGGGTTTTTCGTATACGGCAGCGGGCGAAATGATTGTCAACGCGCTTGAGAGGCAGAGAGACCAGATTCTGACTTCGGCTTCGCAGGATCAGGCGTTGATCGTGAAGAGGTATGCGGCGGGATGGTGTCAGAAATTAGGTGTGAACTGGCTGCCGGAGGGCGAAAAGTGCATGATTCTGCCGGGCGGCTTCAGGCTGTGGTTCCTGCCTCCGAATCCGTACACGATTCAGGGTTACACGGGCGATATTTACATTGACGAGTGGAGCTGGATCAAGAAGGGAAAGCTGCTTTATGACGTGCTTGCTCCGTCTCTTACGGTCGGCGACAAGCGGCTTTGCGGATGGTCAACGCCCTACTCGGCAGACACTTATTTCGGCCAGGTCTGGAATGCGAAAGAGGATGAAACGCCGTTTCATAAGTATTCAGTCGATATTTACAAGGCACAAGATCAGGGTTTAGATGTTGATCTCGCAAAGATTTGGGCGATGTTCGATGCCGATACTTTTGCCATGCTCTATCTTTGCAAATTTTTCACGGATGAAAACAGCCTGCTCAGTGTCGTTGAGGTGCAGGATGCTGTGGATGAAACGGCTGAAAGGCTTGTTGACGGCTGGGTGAATGCGGGAACGGATATCGGCAGACACCATGACCTGACGGCGACGGCTCTGACTGAAAAAGCACTGGACGGCAATATCTGGCTTAGAAAAATCGAGGTTCTTGACCGGCTGGACTGGGATGAGCAGCTTCGTCGGCTTTTGGCTCTGCACGGTTTGTGGAGAATCAAAAAGCACTGGATCGACAGAACGGGATCGGGCGACATGCTGTCGGAAAACCTCTACAAAAAGCTGCATGAAAAGATTGTTCCGGTATGGTTCACGATGCAGAAAAAAGAGGATATGGCGCTCAATTTGCAGCGGATTTTCCAAAAGAGGATGATCAGGATCCCGAACAACAGGGACTTGATAGCACACCTTCACTCAATCAAAAAGACGGCGACGGAATCGGGGTTCAAGTATGACTCGAAGAGAAATGAACAGATAAAACATGCCGATATGTTCTGGGCTTTGGCACTCAGCTGCATGGCTTACGACACACGGGCGAGGATTATAACCAGTGATAATCTTGAGGTGTTTTAGATGCAAGTGCCGGATAGAATCCGGCGAAATTGACGGAACTGAGAGGTAAAAAATGAAGTGTCCTTTTTGCGGATGTATGAGTTCGAGCGTGGTCAGAACTGAGAAACTGACTCTTGAGGTGATCAGGGTCAGGCAGTGCGATTCGTGCCGGAATTACTGGGAAACGCGAGAATCTTTTGAACGAAAGGTAACACCGCCGCAGAAAGCGGAAGAAAGAATACAAATGAATTTATTTGAGGCCGGAGATGACAAAGAGGATTAGGGTTTTCAATACGCCGGAAGAACTTGTCGAGAGCGCAAAGAAAAACGCGGAATACTGGCTTCAGAAAGGCGTTACGTTTGCTTTCGGGCGTTTCGGCGACGCTTTTATGATTTCACCGACGGATGAAAACGGGAACCAGAGCGGCAATGCTTCCCAGATGTTTTTTGAGAGTCACGAACTTTGCGGCAGGTTTTTCGAGAATTTCAGGATGGTTGTTGCCCACACGCCGGGCAGGATCAGAGGATCGAGGATGGGTGACATGTATCAGAGGATCGTGTTTATGCCGAAAAAAGAGGAAACTGCGATAGAATCGCAGGAAATAAACGGAACTATAATGGATGGAGGAAAGGAATGATTGCAAGATTTGACACGCCGGAGCTGGCGGAAAAAAGATTGACGGAACTAAAAGAAAAATTAAAAAAAGATAAACTTTGCAGAGGGTGGCATTACTATGACCACACAAACTCATTTAGACCTAAAGATAGCCCGCAACTGCTTGCGTATTTTAAGGAATTTTTTATTTGTTACACCCTTGTAGGTGATTCTTTAGAGGTTAAAGTCAACTGCACCGCCGAAGAACTTCAATCAGTTATGAAAATGCAGTCGCTGATGATGGAGGTGTAAGGATGCTCACATTTATCCTGAAAAGAGAATGGTTCGAGAAGATCGAGCGGGGCGAAAAGACGGTGGAATACAGGGAAATGACAGGCTACTGGAGCA
>CAJOFY010000049.1:7701-12849 GCA_905233945.1 uncultured bacterium
TCACTGAGATCGTACCGATGATGGGTGACGATACCGATCTGAAGATTCAGAAAATGGTTTTTGCGATTCATTTTAGACTTAAAAATTAGACTTGGTGAGTGAAAAAGGAGGAAGGATGATTGTAAGATTTGACACAGAAAAAGAAGCATCCGATCGGTTCAAGCTGCTGTATGTCCAGGCTCAGGAAGATGTCAGAAAAGGCGAACTCAGAGCCTGTGACATTATTAAGTGTGAGCGGAGACTAATCGTTTTTCGTCAGAAATTTCATACGTTTTATTATCTTGGCCACGAAGGCGAATTTCCGTGCATTCACGCTAAAATATGTCCGCACGGATCGATCGAAGATTTGCAGACGCTTTGGAAGATGCAGCGCATATTCGAGGAGGTGTAAGGATGGCCAAAAGACACAAAATAATAAGGCTTTCTTTCGATACAGATAGAGGCGAAAAGATTGAGGTTGTGTTCTCCACAACCACCAATAAGGGGGAAATACTACATCCCAGTTGGATGACCGGTGAGGATGCACTCGTCAAAATAAAAAACACATGTTTTGTTCTATTGGAAACAGATATATATGGAGCTTCGAACTTTTCACAGACGGTTTCTCAACCTTTGAGGAATAAAAGGAAGATATGATAAAGGTGTAGGATGGAAGAACTTTCTCAAAAAGAATTAGAATATTTGTTTCATTCGTGCGGTTACGCTCTTAATCCTAAATGGTTTGATGATCAAGGCGGCTACAGAAATTTCTTTTGCATAGCCAACACTGACGATGATCCGACAATAAAAAATTTGGTGGAAAAAGGTCTGATGTATTTAGGATTAACCGAAGGACCAATGCTTTATTATCTTGTAACCGAAACGGCAGAACAAATGGTCCGGAAACTCTGGGAGGAGAAAAAGGCAAAAGCTAAACCTGCTTCAATACGCAGAAGGCGGTTAGAGGCCTATCTTTGGAATAAGGAAAATTTTAATGGCTACAGAGACTTTTTGCGTTGCTTAAAGATTAATTGCGAAGAAACCGGATATATCAAGAAAACGTTCGATATTTAGGAAGGCAAGGATGGAAATAATTAGATCTTTCGATAACGACAAAGCGAACGGCGATATTGAGATTGTGTTTAAATTCAACAATGGACGGCAAGCAAAAATAGAAGTTGATTTGGACGGCTGGGGAGAAATGTATAAACTTATAACGACCGGACAATTTCAAGCGTGGAAGCGAGAACAGAAAGGCTCTGTTGTTTCGCATTTTTACGGCAAAAGCGAAGATATAATTAAATTTTTCAGAGAAAAATATCAGGATGAGGTGTATTGATGCGGAAAAACCTGAAATATTTTGAAAAAGTCATTAAAAGCGTTAAAAAATTGAGTTTTGACGATTTAGTCTATAATTTGAAAACGGCGTTGAGCAAGGCACAAAAAGAAGCTGACAAGCAATTTTTAATGTCATGTCTGGCGTGTTTGGATGCAAAAAAGATGTCAGGTATTTTCACGGAAGAGGACAAGGTTTTGCTTGAAAACCAAATAAAACAAACGCTCGGGGTAACTATGGAGACTCTTTCGCAGCAGCCTTTTATTCAGGCAATGATTCAGGCTTACGGGCAGGGAAAACGAAAGACATTGAAACCTGCCAAACTGGATTATTCACTCGGAGACAAGGATCTCGGAGCTTTGCAGAGTTTGAGGGATTTCAACTGCTGGTGGGTTCGCGGCAAGGTTGAAGAAAGTACCAACAGTATTATTCAGGAAGAGGCGGAAAGAGCCTTCAAAGGCGGCTGCACAAGGGCTACCTTTGCCACACGGCTTGAAGAAGCCCTGAGCAAAGATGTGAAAGAGTCCGGGAAATATTTTGATCTTTTGGCGGATCATGTTCTGACGAAAACGCAGAACATGGGACATGTTTCGGGCTATGAGGAAGCCGGTGTCGAATATGTCAGGATCGTTGCGGTTATTGATGAAAAAACCTCTCCTATTTGCCGGAGAATGAACCACCGAATTTTCAAGGTCAAGGATTTCAGAAAGCAGTATGACAAAATAGTCAGTGCAGCCCAGAAGCGCGATATTGAAGGGGTTAAGGCGGCTCAGCCGATGGTGAACGCCTCTTCTTTCGACAAGATGCCTGTCAATATGAGAACGAAAGATTTTCAGGATATGGGCTTAAATATGCCGCCCTATCATTTTCATTGCAGAACAACACATGTGGCTTATTTTGAAAATGAAAAAGGGAGCGTTTATTCTGCAAACAAAAACGGTGTTTGGGGCGACAAAATCAAAAGTGATAAAGAAACTAAGGGGTTTTTGACATCTTATTCAGACAAAGAACTGTTTGCTCTTATCAATCAAAAAAAGGACTGGGCAAAAAACGATCTTATTGAGTATAACCCAAAAGATTTCGATCAAGATATAAGAGATCACAGCAAGGAGATCGGAATAGATCAAACGCTCAGCGATGAAATGAAAAAAGCGGAAATGAAAAGAATGTGTAATGAAACGGTCAGAAATGCAACAAATGTATGTATAAACAGATGGATCGAAAAAAAAACAGGGGAAGTCACTTTGCAAAGCTCCTATTACGACGGCAAAAGAATTGTGGTGGTGGACGATAATGGAAAATTTAGATGCGTTATTCGGGGAAATGATAAAAACTGGTTAAAATGGAAAAAAATTGACGGCAGGCTTTTAAGAGGGAAATAAAATGAAGAAACAAGATGTTTTGGATGCTTTAAACGCGGTTTTAGGGGTACGCAAAACACATTTTGACGGTGATTGGATAAATATAGAACTGGGTATACCTTGGAATGATGTATCTGACGCGATTGAAGAAAATCCTGAAATTTTTGAGGATCGCGAAGTTAAAGAGTTACTTGAAAAGGCGGTCAAAGCGACCGAAGAACTTGTCGCAAACAATTCTAATTTTTACGAAAGACTTGAAGAAACCTTCTGTCCGGTTCGCGATTTATTTCCCGACAGAGAAAAACATTACTGGTGGTATATTCCTGAAAAGATCTTAAACGAAAACGAACTCAAAGAGTGGAAAAAGTATCTGAAAAAGCACGGTTATAAGTGATTTTTTATTCAATTTTTTCTCACGAAATCCAATTTTTTTATTTTTCCGTTTGATTTTTCGGTTTTCAATGTTATTATGAATAGTGGTTTTTTTGTTCCGGTTCTTAGGAGGAAATAATGACAGAAAACAAAGCGAAATACGAGGCAAGGGATATTGCAAAGTTCTTTCTCATTTGCGCAAAAAGAGATGGAATAAAAGACATGTCCCCTCTCAAAATCCAAAAACTGGTTTATTTCGCGCATGGAATGTATCTGGCTATGACAGGCGGAAAACCATTGATTGAAGAGGATGTCTACGCATGGACATACGGCCCTGTCATAAAGCCGCTTTATAGAGAATTGAGAGTTTTTGGAGCTGATCCGGTTGATATAAATTTTCTTGATGACACAAAACAAATTGGGGAAGAAGCTGAATTTTTAGAGAAGGTTTGGAATGTCTTTAAAAAATATACTTCTATCCAACTTTCAATGATGACACACGAAAAAGACGGTCCGTGGCGCAAAACCTATGATGAAAATCATGGTGCTAATACAGGAATAATTTCAAAGCAAGATATACAGGAATATTTCAATAAGATTTCTCAACCTAAATAAGATTGCCATGAATGATTTGAATGAAAAAATCAACAATGCCAATCAGCATTTTCAGGATTTTATTAAGGATGATGGTGATGCCCATGAAATGGCAAGGAAGGCTGAGGAACTTGAAAGAGAACATCATGCAACGCGAGAGGCAAAAGCAAAAGCTGATGAGGCTGAAAAGAATGTAAACCAAAGAACTTATATTAGTTGGTCTATTTTCGGCGTTATGATTGCATGGTTAGTGTTTGTGATAGTTGTTGTAATTCTTGCAGGAGCTAATGTTCTACATTTGTCCGATTCGGTTTTAATGACGTTACTGGCAACAACGACAACAAATATCATCGGAATGTGGGCTATAATTCTCAGATATTTATTTCCAAATAATAAATAGAATTTCTATTTTTCATTATTTTCAAGGCATTCAATGACGGCTTTCAGTTTTTCTGCGTAAGCCTTGAGGTCTGAGATATTATTGAGTAGTTTCAGCATCTTGACTTCGTCGGGATCTTCGCGGCTGATGCGCTCGTAAACGGGCTCATCGGGAACGCGGCAGAGCCTTTGCCTGATTTCCGGCTTCGTCTGAACAGTAGCCGAACAGCTCGTTGAGACGATCAATGAAAGTATCAGGATCGTGAGCAGCAACACATTCTTCATTTTTTTTGACCTCGATTTTATTGGTTGTTTCGATGTTGCGGATTTTCGTGAGATATGCCGAAACGGCGGTGACATCCCCTTCTATCCTGGCGTATTCAGCGTGCAGGTTTTCGACTTCGGCGGTGAGTGCTTTGATTTCGGCTTTCTGGCTCACGATCCGGTCAGACTGTCGTTCGATGGTGAACCAGAGGATATAGAAAAGGATCACCAGAAAGGCGGTGATTATTTCTTTGCGGTAATGAAAAAGCAGGGCGAAGCTCATTGTTTCTCCAATATTTCGAGATCGAAGGTTTCAACGCCTTCAAGCATCTGCATGAAGGTTTTCATCGCGGCGCGTGACGCTAAAAGATAGGCATTGTTACCGCTGATTTCGCAACCGACTCCTAAAAGAACACAGCCGCGTGTGTCTTTTGGTGCGCTGTTTCCGGTGTGAAAGAGGATTCCGACTCTGCCGGGCACGTCGCAGACTTGAAAGGTCTCACCGAATTTAGAGCTGACTAAACGGCGGCAGACGTATTTTCCGGCGGGAATGCAGCTGATCTGTGGTTTGTTGTTGAGCCACGGCAGCTCAAGTGTTTTGCAACGCCAGACAAGGTTGGTGGTTTGGATGTGAAGAGTACCGACGGTGCAGGTTTCAAGGGATTTCTGACGGGTTAAAACAACTTGAATGCCGCCGGTCGTTATCTCGTTATCACGGGATTCCGTTATCCCGGTATTGTTGGCGGCGGCGTTGAAATTGGATTTCATGAGATTTTTGCTCCTATCTGTTTAAGTTCCTTTGCGAGTGCTTTGCGAAGTTCCGCATTGAGTTCGGGCGCGATTGCGACAAGTTCCTTTTCGATC
>CAJOFY010000049.1:12855-19526 GCA_905233945.1 uncultured bacterium
AAAACCGCTAATCAAGGGAAACGGCCAGAAGGAACTGGACAAGATTGTCAGGGATCAGGAACCAGTTTTGATGATTCTGGGCGACGGAACTTTCTACGGAAAAGTAGTCGTTCTTTCGGCAGAGTTTGACAAGTCATTATTTCTGAGCGACGGAACGGCTCAAAAGGTTGATTTTGTTCTTGAAATTGAGGAATACCATGACTGAGTATACCACGAAAGACGGCGACCGCGTTGACCTGCTTGTTTTCAAGTTTTACGGCGATACTAAATATATACAGCTGTTTTTAGAGGCTAATCCGGGAATCTCAAGAAGACATTTTCTGAAAGCCGGTCTGACTCTTTATTTTCCTGAAAAACCGACTGAAATCATAGATGAAAAGAGGCTCTGGAACTGATGAAAGTCTGCTATTCAATTACGAGCAACGACAAAAACATCGACGAAGAAATTCAGAAATATTTTGATTCGGCCACGATCACGGATGAAATCAAAAACGGAACAGACACGCTTGACTTGAATTTATCCTGTTTGTCATCTCTTCCGAAGGCCGGAACGGTTATCACTTTTTCCGCCGGTTACGACGAAATATTGAATTTATTAGGGAAATTCACAACCAATGAGGTCAGCTGCAACCTTTTTAACGGTGCGGTTACGGTCAAAGCAAAGGCGGTGGCGGCTTATTCGGACATTAAGAGCAAAAACAAAATCAGGACGTGGCAGCAGGTGAAGCTGTCGGCCATTGGCAAACAGATCGCTGCCGATTACAACCTGCAATCAAAATTCAAACTGGATAACGATCCGTTTTTCGAGGTTTACGCTCAAAACAATGAATCTGATTTGGCGTTTCTCCGCCGGATCGCAAACGAGAACGGCGCGGATATCGCTCTAAAAAACGGCTGTATTATTTTTTTCGACGATTCTCCGGACGTTTTCGAGGTCGATCGAAAGGAAATTGCGAGCGGCCACCTGAAGACTGCCGGAACGACATATAAGTCGGTCGAGGCGATTTATTTTGACAAGGAAACCGGAAAATACAGTAAAATCGTTGTCGGAGTCGAAACGCCGCGATTCCAGGGCAAGGGCGGCTTTCAGTCAGCGACCGAAGCGAAAGGATACGCGAAAAAGAAGCTGGAATCACTGCAAAAAAGTGCCTTTTCAGGCATGATTCAGTTTTCAAAAGGCCGTCCGGACATTTATGCCGGGGCAAAAATCAAGCTGACGGGTGTCCGGCCGGAATTTGAGGGCACCTACAGAGTAACGAAAATCACCCACAACATTTCAGCCGGTTCTTTTACGAGTTCAGCCGAAATCGGGTAAGGAGAGACTATGAAAATTATACCGATTGATTATTTATTCCCGTATATCGGCGGAAAAAAGGCTTTGCGGCCTTGGATCGTGCCGATGATTCCGGGAGACATCAGCACTTACGTCGAGCCGTTTTTCGGCGGCGGTGCGATTTATTTTGCCCGCGAAAAGTGGGCTCCGTGCGAAATCATCAATGACCTGAATGACGAAATCATCAACCTTTACAGGGTTGTCAAGGAACACGGAGAAGAGTTTGCCCGCGAGTTCAACTTCGTTTTCAGCTCGCGCTCTTTTTTTAACAGGATAAGGAATATTACCCCTCCCAAGAAAATCATCAATATTTTCAAGCATTTAGAACTTTATACTTGTTGAATTTCTGTTTTGGTGCCCGGCTTGTGAATCCGAGCTATGCACCGAACAACCTGAGCTCGGTTGAAAGCATTCAGGCGCGGATAATTGCGATCTCGAAACGGCTTCAGAAAACGAACATTGAATGCCTGGATTATTCGGTTTTACTTGAACGGTACAATAAGCCGGACACGTTTTTCTATTTGGATCCGCCGTATTTTGAAACCGAGCATTACTACAAGGCCGGCAGCTTTGACCATGAGCGGTTGGCCGGGCTGCTCAAGGAAAGCAAGGCGCGATGGATTCTGTCATACAATTCTTGCCCGGAAATTTGCGAGCTCTACAAGGATTATAAGCAGAAGACTTTTAGCCGCCGATGTTCGCTAAACAACAAACAGGCGCGGGATTTCGGCGAGCTTTTGGTTTGGAATTTTGAGGAAGGAATTCAAGGGACGTTGTTTTAATTTTTTCTCATAAAATCTAAATTTTGGACTTGGTGAGAAAAAAGTCTAATTTTGCGTGCGTGTTGTCAGCTTCCTGCAAGTATTTGGGAAACTTATTCAGCATTTGCGAATACGGACGGCGGTTTGATTCTGCTCGGTGTGAAAGAGAACAAGGATCATTCTTTTGAATTCGTCGGCGTTGAAGATACTGATTCTCTCATAAAATCATTCTGGGATACTGTGAACAACCGAAACAAAGTCAGCATAAATATTCTTACGAACAGGAATGTTTATTCAAAAGAGATTGATGGCAAAAATATAGTTTTTATCGAAGTGCCGTCAGCGGAAAGGCAGTTTAAACCAGTTTATTTGAACAACAATATTCTGGGCGGAACATACCATAGAAACGGTGAAGGCGACTATCTCTGCACAAAAGAAGATGTTTCGGAAATGTTCCGTGATGCCAACGCTGTTTCGATGGATTCAAAAATACTGACCGGTATGGATGAGAGTGTTTTTTGTACGGATTCGGTGAAGGGTTACCGTAATGTATTCAGCAATATTCATTTGAACCATATTTGGAATGATTTGGACGATGTAAGTTTTTTGCGAAAAATAGGCGCAATGGGTCTTGACAAAGAAACCGGAAAGCTGCATCCGACGGCAGCCGGACTTCTGATGTTCGGATATGAATACGAGATAGTCAGAGAGTTTTCTCTTTATTTTCTTGATTATCAGGAAAAGTATAATGATGCGATCCGTTGGACTGACAGAGTGATTTCAAGTTCAGGTGACTGGAGCGGAAATGTTTTTGACTTCTTTTTCAAAATCGCGTCAAAGCTTTTGTCGGACATAAAAAAACCTTTCAAACTGGACGGAATATTCAGAGTTGACGACACACCGGTTCACAAAGCAGTGCGCGAAGCATTGGTAAATACGCTGGTCAACGCTGATTATTACGGCAGGCAGGGACTTGTTATACAAAAATATCCGGACAGATTCGTTTTTTCCAATCCCGGAACATTCAGAATTCCCCTGAAAGATGCGTTTGACGGCGGCACATCAGATCCGAGAAATGCTACTATGCTGAAAATGTTTTCAATGATACATATCGGCGAGCGTGCCGGAAGCGGAATCCCCGGGATCGTCGCAACTTGGGAAAAAGTCTTTAAAACAAAACCGGAATATGAACAGAAATATTCGCCTTCACGCATAAAAATGGTGCTTGATATATCGGAATTTGTGGAAAAAAGCAGCGATAAAGTAGCGATAAACAATGAAAGTAGCGATAAAGTAGCGATAAACAATGAAAGTAGCGATAAAATGACCTCGAAAGAGTTAATATTGAACTATGTGACTACATTCGGAAGTATCGACAGTTCAAAAGCCATGAATTTAACAGGATTATCGGCTCCAGGGGTTAGAAAAATATTTTCGCAACTTGTTGAAGAGGGAAAAATTGTTGCCAACGGTGCGAACAAAAACAGAACTTATTCACTGGCGGATGTGATTAAAAAATGACACCCACACTCAACATAATTGACACTGTCACGAACCTGATTTCGCTTCCGCGCGAATACGAATAGCTCGATTTTAAAGAGAATTGGTTTTCAAAGGACGAAATCGGCGAATATATTTCCATTGTTACAATTCCGTTCAACAAGATAGACGCAGCACCTTTTGAATTGAATGCCGGTGATGAAGGAAATATACAGGGAAACGAAAAAAGTGACCAGAAATTACACCCTAATTGCACTGTAACTGCACTCCAAACTGAAAATTTGCACTGTAATTGCACTGTAAATGTTCCAGAAATTGCACTCAAAACATTTATTGCATTAAAAGCAAATCCATACGCGACGGCAAAAGATTTGGCGAAAACATTGGATTTATCTTTGCGTACTATAAAAAATCATATAGCTATTTTAAAGCAAAACGGCTGCATTGTCCGTATAGGCAGTGATAAATCAGGTCACTGGGAAATCGTAAAATAATTGATGCTCTCTATTTCCATAATATTCATCGTCACGAATATGATTTAATGAGATGTTTCGGAAACATCTCTACGCCTTGATGCAGGCGAGCCGCCCGCGCTCCGGCAAGAAATAAACCGGTTGAAAATATTTGATTTTGTGATATAATTAGCGGCTTTTTGAATGGAGGTGTAAAATGAGCTACGAAATTTTTGAAAAAGCGCTGGATACACTCACAAAAGAGCAGCAGACAGTTGTTTACAACCTGATTGTTTCGCTCGGAAAACTGAATTCCAGAGAAGATGATGAAACTCCGGCTCAAAAATTCCTGAAATTATCATGGGCTGGAAACGAGAGTGCGGACGAAATTTTGGAAAACATCGGGCAGAGCCGTGTCAATTCAGAACGCTTTGGAGAAAACAATGCGCTTTTTGATTGATACAAACATCATTATATACAGCCTGAAAAACGCCGGAAATGTAAACGATAATTTTCTGAAATACAAAGACGATGAGATGTCGCTTTCCGTAATTTCTTACGGTGAGCTTGTTTTCGGTGCTAAAAAATCGGGTTCAGTGGAAAAGAATCTGAAAACCGTCGAATATATAAAATCCATATTTCCGCTGGTTGATGTAACATCAGATGTAATGGATGTATTCGGCGAACTTAAAGCCAAAATTCAAAAAACAGGCAGAATTATTGATGATATGGATTTACTTATTGCTTCGACCGCTATCGCTGAAAACATGATTCTTGTCACGCACAACACGAAACATTTCGAGAAAATTCCGAATTTGCAGATTCAAGACTGGTTCCAATAATCTAACAGCTGCAGGTTGGCAGCCCGCGCTCCGGCAAAAGTCCCTCGCCACACTGGAGAGGGATTTAGGGTGAGGTTTTTAATAAAAAATTGACACAGTGTCATTTTTATTTATTCTGACATTGCGTCAAAATAATGTTCGTTTTTTCGGAGGTTTTATGAAAAAGATTGTAACTTTTGTTTTGGTGTTTTTCATGCTTTTCGTGACTTCATGCGGAGTTGAAACTGCTGATTCCGAGAAACCGTCTGAATACCAGAATGGTCAGAATTCCCAATCTGAAACGGAGGCTGCTATGAAAATTTCAATCACAATAAACGGAAAGGATAAACTCTCCGCGACACTTTCGGACAACTCATCGTCCAAAGCTTTTTATGAATTACTGAAAAAGGGCGAAGTCACTGTTAAAATGCATGATTACGGCAACTTCGAGAAGGTCGGCGACTTACCGCAGTCTCTGCCGCGCAATGATACACAGATTACGACTAAACCTGGTGACATAATTCTTTATCAAGGTAATCAGATTACGATTTACTACGATACAAACAGCTGGAATTTTACTCTTCTCGGCAGAGTTGACGGCAAAACACAGCAGGAACTCAAAACTATTTTAGGTGAAGGCGATGTGACAGCAGTATTTGCGGTTGCTGAGGCGGAAAAATAATTGACACGGTGTCGGAATAAGTTCGTTTTTATTTTTTAACTGAAAAATATGAAAACTAAGAGAAAGCTGATAATGACTATTTCGATAGTTCTCTCGGTTCTGCTTGTTGTCGGAATTGCAGGGACTTTGTTTTTGAATCAGGCGAGTTTCGGTCGTATTCCGCAGGGAAAACGCCTCGAGCGGATCATGCGGTCTCCTCATTATGACGGAAAACAATTCGTGAACGAAGTCAAAACTGTCACGATGACGGGCGACAAAAATATTTTTGACGTTTGGAGAGATTTTCTGTTCGGTGACAAGAGTCTTACTGCCCCCGATAAAGCAATGGATGTTGTCAGAACCGATTTGAAAAAACTGCCGCGTGACCGTGACTGGATCGTGTGGTTCGGCCATTCGTCGTATCTGATGAATCTGTCTGGAAAGACAATCCTCGTAGATCCGATTTTTTACAAAGCCTCTCCCGTGAGTTTCGTGAACAAAATGTTCAAAGGGACCGATGTCTATAAACCTGCCGATATGCCGGATATCGATTTTTTAGTGATCACTCACGACCACTGGGATCATCTTGATTATCAGGCCGTTACAGAGCTCGAACCCCGCGTGAAGCGTGTCGTGACGGCTCTCGGTGTGGGCGAACATTTTGAATACTGGAAATATCCAGTTGAAAAACTAGTGGAACTCGACTGGCGGGAATCGGCGGACTTTGGCAGCGGTTTTAGTGTGACTGCAACTCCTGCACGGCATTTTTCCGGCAGAGATCTGCACCAGAACAAGACGCTCTGGGCTTCGTTCGTGTTCAAAACTCCGAAGCGTACTGTATGGATCGGCGGCGACAGCGGTTATGGCCCGCACTTCGCGGAGATCGGCGAAAAATTTCAGGATATTGACCTCGCGATTCTTGAGAACGGTCAGTATAACAAAGACTGGGCTTTCATCCATACTATGCCGGAATTCTTGGGAAAAGAGATGATTGAGCTTGGTGCTGCCCGTTATATGACAGTTCATCATTCCCGTTTCTGCCTGAGCAGACATCCTTACGCTGAACCGCTTGAGAATGCCCGCCGCGCTGCGGAAGAAAGCGGCAAACAGGTACTTATGCCGCAAATGGGCGAAGTGACTTAT
>CAJOFY010000050.1:0-7024 GCA_905233945.1 uncultured bacterium
TACAAGTGCAAAGAATCAGCAGGTTACCACTCGGAAAACGGCGGCAAGACATGCTGCGCACAAGGTTATCACACCGAAGGCAGCGGCACGACATGTATCGCCGACGAGAGGACGACAGCCTCCTGCGATGCAAAAGATGCCAATGCAATCTGGAACGACGGTGGCAAGAACGGCAAGTTCCACCAGACATGGAATTACTCGACATCATCATGGACACCTGCAAGTCATACATCAACCAGAAGCACAACTGCGGGTGAATGTGTTTACAAGTGCCCTGATGATGCCACAAACGGACATTTCGTGGATGACCCGAATGATGCTAAAAAATGCATAGGCAAAACGACAGGCGCAAACAATGCGTGCACCGGTAAAGCTACGCACAACTCGGCATATCATCATGATAAGATTAAACAGACATGGACAAAAGTAAGCGACACATCATGGGATTGGCGTCCGGTATTGACAGCAACTTACAGCGCAAATGAAGTTGCGGAAGCTGCACCTAACGATTATAAGTGCACTTTCAAATGTACAAACGGATACGCTTGGAATGGTTCAAGTGATTGCCAGTGGTGCGGTGACGGTGCAAAGAACGGAAATGAATCCTGCGATACTGAAATAGATTACGGTATATGTTATGTCGCAAATGGTACTGGAAAATGTGGAACCTGTGATGGTAGTACTAATTACAAATACAAGAAGTACCAGAAGAAATGCAAATCTGGTTGTGGTGGATTCGAAAAAACATTTATCGAGGATGTAAGCAGTTGCGGCTCCACACTTTCGCCGATTTGTGATATTTAGTAAAGAGAAATAGAAAAATGGTTTTATTCTCTCTTTCGGTGTATTTTGTCCTGTTTTTGATTCTGCTCAAAACACGTTCGGTAAAGCTCTTAATGACTTGGTTTGTTCCGCTTTTTGCGCTCTATTTCGGACTTGTCATAGCATCAGTCGTTCATATTTTTTTCAATGGCTCAATGTCATCTTTAAAAACTTCCGGCGAACCTCTGTTTACTTTGATTTCTGATGCTTTTTTGCTGAATGGCTGGGGGTATGTTCTGTACGGCGGATATTTCGGTTTGATAATAGGTGTATTGATTGCTACTTTATTCACAAAACACAAATCGCCGTCATTATTTCTCGATATTTCTGCGATTTCCATGTCACTTCTTTTTTCGATCTGGCGAATCAGTTGCTTTTTGAGCGGCTGTTGTTTTGGAATGCCAAGTAAGATTTTGGGAGTTTCGTTTCCTATTGGTACTGATGCTTTTCGTCATTTAAAAGGAACTGATTTGGTCATCGGCAATGCGACCGTTCCGCTTCTTCCGACACAGCTTATCTCCTGTTTCGGCGATTTTGCCATCTTCTTGTTTTTATTGATTCTTTTCGTGAAGAGAAAAATCACATATCCCTATTTTTATGTATTCGCACACGCTCTTTTGTATGGAATCGGCCGCTTCACCGTCGAATTTTTCAGGATCGACCCGCGTGAATTTTGGGGACCGCTCTCGATGTCGCAGTGGATTTCATTGGTTTTAATTGCGGCCGGTCTTGTTTTCTTCATCAAAAACAGGAAAGAAATCGCGGAATCGTTCAGAAATTCCTCGGTTCGTCCGTAGAGACGTTTCATGAAACGTCTCTACAGGTGAAAACCGTTTCGTCAATTTATAATGTGTGAAATGAATCCTCGTTCCAATTTTTCACGTTATTTTCGATGTATTCTGTAATAAAATCCATTTCTTTCTGATTTCTGATGATGTGATCGTGAAACCGTTCCTGCCATCCGAACGGGATTCCGTTTTGATTGGCGAACCGCGTCACCGATTGTTTGAACAGGCGTATCGCCACGGACAACCACGATTGTTGTTTTGTGGCCTGTTCTGTCCGTTCCCGTTGTAGAGACGTTTCATGAAACGTCTCCACAGGGGAAAACCTCTCCACATGGTGAAACGTCTCTTTCATCCCAGATGTTTCCACAACCCCTAATGTTTCCGCATTTCGAAAATTATTTGTTTGAGACGCACCTGCTTGGTGAGACGTTTCTGTTTCTTGAGACGTTTCATGAAACGTCTCTACAGGGGGAATGATGGGGATATCCCGTTTTTTGTGGGACAATTTTGTTTTGTCAATCGCCAAAATCAGGTGAATATGGTTTGGCATGACAACAGATGATAAAATTTCAACAAATTCATTGTGTTCTGAAAATGCCAATAATTGTTGATTTGCATATTCCCCGGTTTCCGACAGAATCATTTCGTTGTTTATGATTGTGCCGAAAAAACATTCTCTATTTTGGGTGCAGATGGTCACAAAATAATATCCGTTGTCATAATCGTGCCATTTCGCCCGCGCAGAATCTATCCGGTATTTTTCCTGAAATTTGTCTTTGCTCATCATTAAAAAACATAAAAATTCAAACATATCCCCGATGTTCACGTTTTATGAGACGTTTCATGAAACGTCTCTACAATGTATATTATTATAAATTTTAATTAAATCAATATTGATTTGATATTTGCAAAAATTTAATTTGTTAAAATGCGTGGATTTGCCATAAAAATTGAATATAATAAAATAGTTTTCGCGGTGGTGAATGGAGAAAAAACAATGAAAATCTCGGCAAATTCACGATATTTCCTGACGATTTCCTACATTTTCATGCTGATTTACAAGGTCCTTCTTTCAGGTCAGTATCTCTATTCAGTTCCCAATCATTTCCCAATTCTGCTTCTTTTTCCGCTTTCGGTGATTCTGGCGGGGGCTGATTTTATTGTGCTTTTCGTGTTTTTTAAAATCTGTGATTTATTCAATAAATTCAAGTTGTTAAATTGGTTCTACACTCTTCTGTTTTTGTCAGGAGTGATTTTCTTCTTTTATGATGTCGCCCTTTTTCAATATTTCCGGGCATTCAACAACTACGGTCTGACAAAATTTCTGGCATATAGTTCCGGTGAAATATCAAGATATGTCGTCTATTCGATGAACATATTTTTTGTCGGAATAATTTTTTCTTATTTCACTTCACTGGTTTTAATGCTGATTTCTGCAATAAAAAACAAACCTTGTCTTATCAAGCCTTTTTCCGACCGCGTTGTTCATGTTCTGCTTGCAGTAAATATTGTTTTTTGCATTGGGACGGCATTTCTTCCGTTTGAAGAGACAGTCTGGCTCGAAAAAAGTCCGATTTTCGAATATTTTTCAACACATATTTTGAGTTCTTATTATCTTGACGTGAACAAAGAAGTTGAGTCTGCTGAATATCCGGGAATTACTGACGAAAAAGAGAATTTTCCGAAAGTTGAGTTTGATTTCGGCGCGACAAAAGGAAAAAATGTGATTGTTGTCGTTATTGAAAGCACCGCTTTTGAAAAAACTCCGCTCGGCGGCGACAGCAGAAGCAATCTTTTGTTTTTGACAGATTTGCCAAAGAAATCAATAAGTTTTATTTCGCACAGAACTGTTTTCCCGGCAACAACACGCTCGATTTTGTCACTTTTCTGCTCGAATAATCCGGGAACTGATTATGAGTCAGTTACAAGAATTACCGATTCATTCGACTGTGTTTCCGTTTTCGATGTTTTCAGGAAAAACGGCTATTCGACTTCTTTTTTCTCTCCTGTTCTCCTCGATTTCGACAGTTTCGAAAATTTGAAAATGATAAAGAGGATCGACCATGTTTTCGAACCTTCGGAAATAATCAGAACTGGCTCTTTCAAGCGGCAGTTCGGCACCGAGACGGCGATTGAGGAAGAAATAGTCCAGGAGGATTTTTTCAACTATATTCAAACTGTAAAATCTGAGGAAAAGCCGTTTTTCGCTCTCTATTTTCCGTATTGGACTCACGCGCCGTATGAAGTTCCATTCGAGGACACTTCAAAATTAGGCCATTTGGAGCGCTACTACAAATCCCAGGGATACATGAACGAGAAAATGAACGAGTTTATGAATAGACTTGAAAAAGAAAATCTCCTTGAAAATTCAGTTGTTATAGTAACAAGTGACCATGGCGAGGGTTTCGGCAGGAAAGTCGGAAACTTCATTCATCCGAATTATTTGTGGGACGAAAACATTCATGTTCCTTTCCTGATTTACGCCAAAGGAATCACTGACAATTCTCCTAAAACCGTGACAAATCCGACAACAGTCATGGATGTCACACCCACGCTTGCCGCTCTCGCAGGAATCGAACCGGCAGAATCGTGGATCGGCAACAATATGTTTGAAGGCAGAACCAACCCCGTTTTCATCTACACGAGGGCGATGAATCTCCACAGCGGGATTCTGGATGGAAACCATAAATTTTTTTTCAACCACGTCACTGGCAAAAATTACTATTTTGACCTCAGAAACGACCCGCTCGAAGAACACAATCTGGCAGACACTCTCGATAAAGAACGCCTGGAAAATCTGATAAAATTCATAAATTACAAAAATTTTGAAATAAACAAAACCGTAGAGACGTTTCATGAAACGTCTCCAGATGATTAAAACGTTTTATTAATTCATGAGACGTATCGTGATACGTCTCTACAAATCCCTACAGCAAATTTTCAGGAAAAACGTCTTTCAAAAATCTTGATTTGGTGCGAAAAATGGTGTGTGAAAATCTTGATTTGGTGCAAAAAATGGTGTATAAAAATCTTGATTTGGTGCGAATCGATATTCTGGAGAGTTTTTATGAGAAGAAAAATCCTTGAAAAAATGGCTGAGTGGAAACAGAAAAGCAACGGAAAAACAGCGCTGCTCATTGACGGCGCAAGGCGTGTCGGAAAAAGCTGTGCCGAATATGTCAAAAATGTAATAAATTCAAGCTCGGAATCAAAATTTAAAAGCAGATGGTTTCCGAATAACTTTTTAGTGCCTTATTATGCTGTGAGACTGTTCAAAAGTTTCGGAGACAGATATCAAAAAGAACTTGATATTATTGAAAAATATCTGATCTCAAAACAAACGGAAAATGGCAGCTTTTCAGATTCAGTTCTTGAAACAAGCTACGCTGTTTTAGCTATGAAAGCCATTAAAAATAAAGAGCTTTTACAAAATATCGAAAAAGCCTAAAACTGGCTGAAAAACAACGAAAAACCTCTCCCTGAGCCGATTCAATTTTATTGGTTCGATTCTAAAGAAAATCCCGACATAAAAATCTTTCACAGCTGCTACGACAAAGGCTTGATCAGCGAAGCATACAAAAAAATGGCGCTGGAAAAATAGCAACCTCTCGCAATTTCTGAAAAATTGAGTATAATACAGCGGTTTTTGTCGGAGGGACACAATGGGAATTTACATCAATCCTGGAAATGAGAATTTAAAGATGGCTTTAAATTCCGAGATTTTTGTTGACAAGTCTTTGATTCTTAAAAAATTCTGCTCGTTGATAAACACAAATCAGCGTTTTGTCTGTGTTTCAAGACCGCGCAGATTCGGAAAGACGACAGTCCGCAATCTGATGGCTGCGTATTTCTCGAAAGGGTGTGATTCAAAAGAACTTTTCAAAGACCTGAAAATCGCAAAAGAATCGTGTTTTGAAGAAAATCTCAATAAATTCAATGTTATAACGATTGATCTCGGCGGAATATTCAGCAGTTCCGAGAACAAAAACAATATAATTAAAAAACTTAAAATAAAACTGTCGGAAGATTTTATAGAAGAATTCCCGGATATTAAGATACTTGATGATGATTCAATCGCCGATATGATTCTGCGTGTCTACAGGAAAACGAAGGTTCAGTTCATTATAATCATTGACGAATACGATGTCTTAATCAGGGAGCGCGTGAACGAAACGCTTTTAAAAGAGTATCTCGAACTTTTGAACTCTCTTTTCAAAAACAACGAGCTTTCTCCGGCGATAGCCTTTGCATATTTAACCGGAATTCTGCCGATAATCCGCGATAAAGTGCAGTCGAAACTCAATGTTTTCAGAGAATCGACTATGCTCAATCCGCTCGGTTTTGAAGAATTTTTCGGCTTTACAAAAGAGGAAGTCAAGGCACTCTGCAACAGATATGAGATGAGTTATGCCGAGTGCGAAAACTGGTATGACGGCTACAAAATCGGGAGCATAGAGATTTATAACCCTAATTCCGTCGTAAATGCTATGATGGGGCGTGAATATGCAAATTACTGGACGATTACGGGCTCTTATGAAGCGGTTTCTGACTATATCAAACTCGATTTCGACGGAATCAGAAGTGTCGTTGCAGATATGATTTCCGGTGAATCTGTTCCTGTAAATGTGGTTAATTTCAGAAATTCCCTGAACGAAATCAAAAATAAAGACAATGTTCTGACATATCTGATTCATCTGGGATATTTAAATTACGATAAATGTTCAGGTTTATGCCGTATTCCGAACAAGGAAATCGGACAGGAGTGGGAATCGGCCGTCGAAGACAGTGAAAATTTCAGTAAAATTGCCGCAATGCTCAGAGATTCCGACCGACTTTTGAAATGGACGATAGAAGGAGAAGCGGAAAGAGTTGCCGCTGCGCTTGACAATGCCCATCTGAATGTTGCTGATCCGCTTGACTACAACGACGAATCTTCGCTTAAAACTGCGATCTTACTTGCTTATTATACCGCGAAATCCAAATATACGATCATCAAGGAACTACCGACAGGCCGTGGCTTTGCCGACATCGGTTTCATTCCGCTCGACAAAAAGGATCCGGCAATGATTGTCGAACTGAAATACAACAAGGATGCGGATACTGCGATAAAACAGATAAAAGAGAAACGCTATCCGGCTGGTTTTGAAAATTACCTCGACAATCTGCTTCTTGTTGGTGTGAATTACGACAAAAACACCAAAATTCACGAATGCGTGATTGAAAAATATAAAGGATAATTCCTCCCTAAATTTCAAAAAAATTGAGTATAATACATCAGTTTTTTGTATAGACACATCCTGACACTTCTCATTCAGACTGCATTTTTTACACCGGTTTTTACAATAATTTTGCTTTGTATGATTTAAAAATCTGATGTAAATTATTGTGTGAAAAAACGATGTAAATTCTGGTGT
>CAJOFY010000050.1:7082-10184 GCA_905233945.1 uncultured bacterium
TTTCTGTAAATTTACCTTAAAAAAGGGGGGCTCTTTTCAATGAAAATTTACAGAAAGATTTTTATATTCTCAACTTGAAAAATCGTCCTGCCTCAGAAAAATTGCGGAACACAGCGAAGAAAGCGTTCTTTTCAGACTTGTGAACTGCGGGAAGCCTTCCGGTTTAAAATACCTGCAGCGGTAAAAACCGAAGCCGAAAAAACGATTATCAGATAATAGACATAAACCGCGAAATAGATGGTCGAGATCCCCGTCGGATGGCTGTGACGCCACAATCCCGAATAAATCCCGAAACTTTCTATCACTATCGAAAGCAGATTGAGCAAAGCCGCCGTTATCAGAAAAGAGACCGCCCGCGCGAACCTGCCTTTAAAAAATCCTGCGGCCTTCAAAGCCGTAAAATTTATGATCCCCGAATAAAATCCGCCGAGCGGGATTATGACAAGAGGAAAGCTGAAAAACGGGAACGGGACGAGAACGTCCGGATAAACAGTGCCTACACCGGCAAAAACCGTCTCGTTCAGGATCTCGAAGACCGCCGTCACAAGCATCGAGGCGGCAAGCGGTTTCCCGATTTTCGTCCTGGCAAGGAAATACCATAAAAACGGGATCGTCACGGCAAAAGCGGCTATTTCGAACAGAGCGTAGAAAGCCATTTTTCCTCACAGATTTCTTTTCAGAACGGCAAAAGCCTCAAAATGCGGCGTGTCGGGAAAAAGATCGAGCAGATAGAGGCTTTTCACGCTGAAACCTTTCGCGAAAAATGTTTTGAGGTCGCGCACCAGATTGGGCGGTTCGCAGGCGATATAGACGACATTGTCGGTGCTTTCGCAGATGATTTCGGAGAGCTGTTTACCGAGACCTTCGCGCGGAGGATCGGCGACGACAAGGTCAGTTTTTTCAAGTTCCCGCAGTTTGTAGGCATCGGTTTTCACGATTTCCGCCCTGTTTCCAAGATTTTCGGCAAAACTTGCGCACGAATCGGGAACGATTTCATAACCAGTTGTTTTTATTCCGCTTTCTGTCAGGAAAAGTGAAAAGAGACCGCTTCCGCAAAAGAGGTCTGCGGCAGTTTTCACGCCGAGTTCTCCGGCTTCGCGCATAAGAAGCTCCGCCATTATTCCCGCCCCTTCTTCGGAAGACTGGAAAAAGCAGTTTTCCTTGATTTTTATTGTTTTTCTGCAGACCGATTTTCTCAAAAATTTCATTCCGGGCATGAAATCGCCGGTGATTTTCGAATATTCATACTGGACATTTCCTTTTCGTTTCGCGATGTCGGCTTTGATTTTTTCAAAAAATACGGGGTCGAGAAGCGGACATTGTCCGATCGCGACAAGGTCGTTGCTCCTTTTTTTTCTGTAAGCAGGCCTCCCTTTCAGCGCGAAGAATTTCGCACGCGTCCTTGTTCCGGTCTCTCCCGGAGTCATTACAACTGGCTCGACATCGAGCGTGACGGCGTTCTGCTTTAAAAGTTCAGTAAAAACCGCCTTTTTTATTTCAAGCTGAGCCGGATACGAAACGTGCTGAAGCGAACATCCGCCGCAGATCCCGTAGTGTTTGCAGAGCGGCTTCCTCCGCTTCGGCGAGGCTTCGAGAATGTCAAAATCCTCTGAATAATAGAAACTTTTTTCCTTTACCGAACTTCTGATCTCCACGGTTTCGCCGGGGCAGGTAAAGGGAACGAAGAAGGTTTTGCCGTCAGCCCAGCCGATCCCGCATCCGTTTGAAATTATTTTCGCGATTTGGACTATCAAAATCCCACCTTAAAAAAACCGCGGCATTATACCCGATTTTTTGTGAATTGCGAAATTTCAAAAATCTTGATTTAGCATAAAACGTGAAGTAAAAATTTGAGGGTCAGAACAGTTAACGGGGGATTCAGTGAAAAATCACAAGATACAAGTTGTCGTTATTTCTGTAATCTGTGTTCTTGCCATTGTTTTTATTATATTTTCCAGTCGAAACAGAAAGCCAAGGAACGAATTGCTGACAAACAGGATTTTGTCGGAATCGGATCTTTCCGCCTCGCTGGATTTTTCCGTTTCATTTATTGCCAGGGAATACGGGCGGAAGAAATTCTTTGAAACATTTCTTTGCAATAAAGATATTTCCGATTGCGGCGAGAATACGGTGTTTTCATTGTTTATGTCGACAGCAATCCTTAATATTATCCAGGATATTGAACGGGATGACCTCGGCGATATCGTGAAACATGAGACCGTCAGGACGCGGAGCTGCCAGAATGAACATTTTATGTGGGATTTTTACTGTATGATAAAAGGGAAAGATGTTCATTATTATCCTGATTTGGACACTACATCCCTTGCTTCATGGTTCCTGTCATCCCGAAAGATTGAACATCATTTGGAAGAACTCCGGGAACAGGTGCGGAAAACTCAGTTCCACAAAGGTGCGCTGCTGACTTTTTTAAGGGATTTCCAGCCGCCGCCTCATGCAATGAATCAGGATCCTGTCGTAAATGCCAATGCTTTGGTTCTGCTTTCTGAGGAGATCCCGTCCGTTTGTGGATTTATCAATAAAAATTATGAGAAATCCATTTATTACACGGATGATGTCGTCGTTTTTTATATGCTGGCGAAAGCGTATTCAAGAGGGGTTAAATGTATAGAACCTGCGCTTGAGGGGCTGTATAAGAAAATCCGATCTTCGGATTTGTTAAAGAAAAATGACGCGCCGATGCATATTTCAATGTTTGTTACCGCACTGACAAAATGGAACAGTGGTAATGAAGAAATGCTTGATGCGGCAATAAAATCACTTCTTGAAAATGAATGGGAATTTCCGTTTGAAGAACCGTTTTTCCGGACAGGCTTGAATATGAAACGTGATTTTTACTATTCTCCGGCATTTTCAGCTGCCGTTTATGCCGAAGCTCTGACAAACATAAAATCCTATCAGGCGATGAAACAGGGCAAAAAACAATAATCATTGTATTCAGTGATTGTCCTGAAAAATCTGAAAAAGCAAAAGGGGGAGCCTTATACTGCATTTTTTACACCGGTTTTTACAATAATTTTGCTTTGTATGATTTAAAAATCTGATGTAAATTATTGTGTGAAAAAACGATGTAAATTCTGGTGT
>CAJOFY010000050.1:10215-12733 GCA_905233945.1 uncultured bacterium
TTTCTGTAAATTTACCTTAAAAAAGGGGGGCTCTTTTCAATGAAAATTTACAGAAAGATTTTTATATTCTCAACTTGAAAAATCGTCCTGCCTCAGAAAGATCGCGGAAAACGGCGAAGGAAGCGTTCTCTTCAGACTTGTGAACTGCGATATACAATGTTCTGACGAATCAGGAAAAAAAGATATACAACATTGCAGACAAAAACAAGAATCCCGTTGATCCTTACAACCGGATGCCCCGGATACATAAGCCATGCGGCAAGTTCCCCCAGAAGTCTGGTTATACCGGCTGCAACAGACAGGTTGTTAGGAAGGATTTTCTTATAAATTGCATAAAAAACAAAAGCTAAAGACATTATGAACCCTACGAACAGCGAAGAAAGCATATAAAACTCACTTTTTGCGGCAAAACCTGCATACATCACTGCAAAATAGAAAATTACTTCTGCAAGAAATATAGCTATCCGCTCTCTTTTTTTATCATGAATACAGAAGATCAGATATGAGAGTATCAGCGCAGCATCAATAAAAGCCCAAGCCGTTACACCGGTTACAAACAAAGTTGAGTAAGATCTGTAACGGATCACAATATTGAGTTCCCAGACAAAATTGCCGATCATCGCAATCACAGGAATCCCTATAGTCTTGTATTTGACCATGTATGCAATCAGAAGAATGTATGTCAAAGCCCAAAAAAAGACATTGAAAAACCACATACATCGAAACCACATTGAGTCCTCCGTACCGCCCCTCTTTTATTTCCCTCTCCGAACTCATCCAGGTCTCTTCTCCAATGTGACAAA
The DNA here is from genome assembly GCA_905233945.1 of uncultured bacterium. Classification (GTDB taxonomy): domain Bacteria; phylum UBP6; class UBA1177; order UBA1177; family UBA1177; genus UBA1177. The sequence goes on from CAJOFY010000050.1 coordinate 11,019, forward strand.
ATGGAAGTCAGAGGCGCGCCGGATAACGCGCCCCTTCAGAAAGGTTACCGGTTGTATTCAGCCTGGATATCGGCAGCGCTCAATGCACTTCCGATAATTATGACATCGTCAAGTGTGCCTTTGAAGTTACCGAAAGATGCTGATCCGCCGCCGACTTCATTGCTCGGGAATACCCATTCTTTATCGGCCTGCAAACCAGTTTTAACAAGGGTTCCGTCAAGATAGATTTTCGGAGTTTTGTTTTCAAAAACAACCGCGACATGATGCCAGCCGGAGATGGTTCCAGAGTAAACAGCAAGAGGAGGCATATAACTTGCAGCATGAGTTCCGACAACAATTCCGTTCGTTCCGACTGAAACTCCGGCTCCGGTTCCGCCATCGTAATGGTGAGGATCGGCACCGGTACCGCGAACAGCTCCGAATATAAAGTTGTTGCTTGAATTTGCCATACTTGCTCCGCTGTTTGTCTGCGAATAGTCGACTTTGGTGGTTGCTGTCGGATTTACCCAAGCCATCATCGTGAAGTTGTTGTGATACTGAGTATGATACTCTAAACTCTCTGTCGACCCAATGTATCCTCCTCCGTTGAACGTGTACGCTTTGCCGCGTTTACCTGAAGAAGTCCACGAACCGCCGTTTACTGCAGGATTACCGCCCAAAGAGCCGCTGTTCGCTGTTTTCGGACCTGTTCCTTCATCCAGTTTGAGATGAACAAGACTGGTAGCAGATGACGGCAGGTCGATAGAGAAGTCATCAATGCAGAACATATCAGGCTCATTGCTGACGGAACTGTCTTTTCTATAGTCGAATACCAAAGTGTGTGATCCGGCAGAGAGACTGTAGGAGTATTTTGTCCAGGCACTTGACAAATCAGTCGTATAAATTTGTTGTGTGCCATCAAGGGTCATTTTGAACCAATCGTAGTAAGTGCTGCTGCCTTCGCCTTTTCCTTTTGCATAGAAAGAGATTGATCCGGCACTCGGCATATTCACGGTTAAGGTCATCGTGGAAGTTTTACTATCCACATTATGGTTGCCTGAACACATTGCGTTACTGCCTGTATTGCCGCCGATACTGGTCGATCTCTTCCAAGCATAGGTTCCCGATGTGCTTATCGTGACAAGGTCTGAAGGATAATCAGAGCTGTCATTTTCAAAACTCCAGGATTTTTTCTTGCATGAACCGTTAACATAAAGATATCCGCTGTTGCAATGGAAGTGGCACTCGTCTGAAACCGCAAATACGCTGTATGTCGATGTTGTTGAGGGGACCCAATTCCATGTCGAGCCGGAAGTGTTGGTCCAAGTCGACGAAATTTGTACCGGAGTCCACACAGTTGTGTTGGCAGGACCGTCTGTGCAGGTTCCGTTAACCGTTTTGCCGACGCATTTTTTAGCATCATTCGGGTCATCCACGAAATGTCCGTTTGTGGCGTCATCAGGACACCTGTAGACGCATTCACCGGCAGTTGTGCTGCGAGTTGATTCATGGGTTTCAGGTTGCCATGAAGATGTCGAGTAATCCCACGTCTGGCGGAACTTGCCGTTCTTGCCGCTGTCATTCCAGACTGCATTGGCATCTTTTGCATCGCAGGTTGCTTCTGTTCTCTCGTCTTTGATACATGTCGTGCCGCTGCCTTCGGTGTGATAACCTTGTGCGCAGCATGTCTTGCCGCCGTTTTCCGAGTGGTAACCTGCTGATTCTTTGCACTTGTA
>CAJOFY010000051.1 GCA_905233945.1 uncultured bacterium
GCCGAAAAATATTACAGGATTTTCATCGATTCCTATCCTCATTCCGGGAAAATCGAAGTCGCACGTTTTCTCAGTTTCTGGATAGACTACAAACGCGGCAGGTTTGCCGATGCGAAAAGCGCACTTTCCCAAATAATTTCAGCTACCAACGAAATGAGTTACGACCGTCAGCGGGCACTTTACTGGTTTGCCAGAGTCGCCGAAAAATCAGGTGAAAAAGAGGAATCCCAAAAAATTTTCTGCTCGCTTTCAACAAAAATGCCGGCCTCTTTCTATGGTTCATTCGCGGCAGGAAGAGTAAAAAAAGGGGGCTTTGAATGCCCTGAAAACGACACTGTTTCAGATGACAAAACCAAATTCCATGACGAAACAATGCTTCCCGAAACTGAATGGATTCTGGCGGCAATGGTGACCGGAGACAAAAACACCGTAGGAAAAATACTTAAAAATGCTGCGAAAACCATTGATAACGACGGCGCCGAAATCGACCGGCTCGTTGCGAGCTATGCGGCAAAGACAGTGAACAACCATACCCTTGCGGCCAACATTCTGCGTTCAATAAGCAACTTCTCGAACACTTCAAAAGAATATTTTAAACTGCGCTACACTGTAGCTTTCGAGGAGGAAATCCTCGCCCACTGCGATTTTTACGATGTTTCACCGATATTTGTCTTCTCAATAGCACGTCAGGAAAGTCTCTTCGACACATCGGCGATTTCAAGCAGCTATGCGATCGGGCTTTTGCAGCTTCTGCCGGCTACGGCACAGACACTGGCGACACGGGAAAATTACGGAAAAATCGAGACGAAAGATCTGCAGAAACCGCTCACGAACATCAGGTTCGGCGTCAGATTTCTTGCCGATCTGGTTAAAAAATTCGACGGTCAGGTTCCGCTTGCGGCAGCTTCATACAACGCAGGTCCCAACAGAATAAAAAAGTGGATCGAAAATGACCCTGAGCGCGAACTTGATGAATTTATCGAGGATATTCCGATTTTCCAGACAAGGAACTACGTCAAGAAAGTTATGACGAATTACGCCGTATATCACTACATTTTTTACGGAAAAGTTTACGACGGAATGAATTTCAAACTTCCGGAAATTTCACAGAAATAAAGACAGAAAACTGATTTTTACAGATTTGTGACTGAGCAGCCGCTCGATTTTTTCTTTTCAGGTTTCTCGTCGTCAGCAATTGCATCGGAATCGTCCGTTTCCTCTGAATCCGCATCCGCTGCCGGTTCTTCATCGGGCGTATCGGACTTGCCTTCCGCAACACATTTAGAATCGATGCATTTTGTCTTGTCGCCGAGATCGTCTCCCATGCAGTCGTAATCCTCCTCACACGGAGTACTGCATATATTTTCCTTTCCCTGATAACTTTCGTGGCATACCATCTTCATGAATCCGCCGAAAGTTCTGCAGTCGTCGTCCTCCTCGCATGCCGGAAGACAGAGTGTTTCGGTGTACGGTCCGACTTTGACCTCAGCGCATTTGCTGCCGCCGGTACCGCACATTGAGTCATCGTCACACATAAGGAGACAGATTCCTTCAGGCATGTACGTCATACAGCTTGCGTCGTATTTGCAGTCTGCGTCCTCCTCACATGTTCCCATCGGCTCGGACTGCAAATTTTTGCAGAGTTTTGTCTCTGTGTCGCAGTATGCAGTTTCCGAACAGTCTTCGTTCGACGAACATTCGGGGAAGCATTTGCCAAGTTTTTCGTCGGTGCATCCGAATCCTTTCGGACAAGGATTGTCTTTGTTGCACTCAAGCAGACAGTCAGCTTCCTCGTCATTGTAAGGAGCTGTTCCGTCCGGACATGTGAAATTGTCGTTCTTAATTACGCAGTAACCTTCCTTGAAATTGTATCTTTTGTATTCGCCGGTCAGACATGAAACATCCGCGCCTTTGTAGTCGGCGGTTTCGCAGTCCTTGGCCTCTTTGCAATTTGCAGCGACCTTGGAAATGTCTCTGCCTACGCCTTCGTCGACTTTGCCGTCGCAGTTGTTGTCGATATTGTCTGCAGTTTCGTCAGCTGTTTCTTCGCACATATCAAGACCCATGGCGAGTCTGACAGCCTTGAGCAGATTGAGTCTGCCGTAACCGTATTTAATACTGTGACCGTTTTCATCGTAAAAACCGGTTTCCGGATTGACTTTGTCGGCACTTTTGTGAAGGATTTCAACTGCTTCCTCAAGCGTAAGGTCGGGATTTACCGAGAAAATGACACCGAATGCGCCTGTAATTACAGGAGTTGAGGAGGAAGTTCCGCTGAACTGGTTCGTGTAGTCCTTGTCTTCCATATCGCCGTAGCCTGTGAGGTAGCTTGTTGCAATACCGATAGTCGGTCTCATCGAAAGCGAAGGAGCGACAATGTCAAGCATGTCACCGTAGTTGGAATAGGTGACGCGTGTATCCCATGCCGAGCTTGCGCCGACAGTAACAACTTTGCTTGTAACATCCTTGCCGTCACGTTTCATCTTGAATTCGTATGAAAGAAGTTTCGTGTATGCGGCATCAATGCCGTCGTTGCCGCTCGCATAGACGATAACACCGCCTTTGCCGTTTCTGCCTTCTTCCATAAATTTTTTATGGCTGTCAATGTCCGCCTGGTCAACCGGAACATCACCGAGACCCGCTGCAGGACCAAAAGAGCAGTTGATTGCAACGATTTCGGGATCCTCAGCGTATTTTGTATAGACTTCCATCAGTTTTTTGGCATCGACCATCGATCCCATGCCGCCTTCCATGTAGGTTACAGGATAAATTCCGCACCACGGGCAGATTCCGGCAGTTCCGATTTCGTTGCCTTCAGCTGCCGAGACACCTGCACAGTTCGTTCCGTGCGAATATCCTGCCGAACCGTACATAAAGTTGTTCTGGTCATTCGGGTCATAGTTACCAGGGTTTCCAGACTCGCCTTCATGAACGAAGTTGTAACCGTGCTCAAGTTTGTTTTTAAGGTCGGGATGCTCGAAATCGACGCCGCTGTCCATGATAGCGACTTTCGTTTTCTCGTCGAATTTTTCGAGCGCAGGATCTTCAGCTTCGATCTGGTTATGAAGAAATTCCATTGCCTCTTCGAACTTGACATCCGCGTGTTTCAGAGTTTCCATTTCCTTGATTTGATAAGCGCCGCCCGCTGCTTGTTCGTAACCGATTCCCGTTCCTGTGTTTTTAAGCGACCACTGATATCCTTCTTTGTAGTATTTATCAGCAATCGGGAACTTCACCGGATTTACCGATTTAAACTCGTATCTTCTGTAAAGGTTGGGAAATGCGAATCCGTCGCCGTTCTCAACAATTGCCTGTGCAGTTTTAACGCTGTCGGCAGCACCGTCGAATTCGACATAGTCGTATCCGTTTACAAGCTCAACAGCTTTAACGCCGTATTTTTTCTCAATAAATTCAATACTTTTTGTTCCGTGATAGAACAATTTCGAATCGGCAATCACAAAGTTCATTCCGGAAAGATAAACCGGTAGATTCCCCTGGACTTTCTTGTCGATTACGATGAATCCGCCGCTGGTAGCCCACGTCATCTTGTAGTTTTCGGGCGATTTAAGCGAAGCCTCGGCGATTTTTGAAGCGAAAACATTTTTGTTTCTCTTGATTTCAAAAAATGTTCCGTCACTTCTGTAGACTTTTTCTGCAGACAAAGTCATGCAGAAAAGCGTCATGAGC
>CAJOFY010000052.1 GCA_905233945.1 uncultured bacterium
GGTTATCGGGATGAAGAGTATTTCTTTACCCTGATTCGTTATCTCTCCTTGCCCTCCGTCAGATGCTCATCCCACAATTTTCCGTGATGAACCTTTTTTTATGAACCCGGTTGGACGCTGTCGGGACGGGGTTCCTTTCATTCACCCGTCCTCAACAACGTCCAAAAACGGCGCAGGTGCGCCGTGCTACACAGAATCCTCGACTGCATGCTTTCCTTTTGCATGAGAGCAGGCGGGCGTTTTTTCTGCTGCGCGGTTCGCCGCCCGACCCGCTGAGTACAAAAAGACAATGCTCTATCGGAAAGAAAATAAGAAAAACGCTTGAAAAATCCATGTGTCTGTGGTATCCTTTTTATGCTACATGAATCTTGAATATAACGGAGGTATCTATCTTTATCTTTTTCATAACCTTATTTCAGCTGTGTGTTTTTATCTTCCGGTAAAAACGCAGGCTCTATATCCTTATCACAGCTTTTAGGGTTATGATAGATATATTCAGATTCGTGTAGCGACAAATCGGAGCTTCGTGTTTTTCAGTGCGACGGCTTCGGTTCGTCGCACTTTTTTGTTTTGTGTGGGAGGGAGGATGCTTGTACTTGTTCTAAAACAGAACCAAAAACTGACATTTCGTTTCTGGAAACGGCATTCTCGTTTCTAGGTACTTGATTTTCTTTTCTCGTTTTGCAGTTAAGTTGTTCAAATAGTTCATACATTAAGACAAGAATGATTTTACGGTGAAATGAATCACAGTATTATCTTTTTTCTTGTTATTTTATTCCAGACAATAATCTAGTGAATGAAAGGATAATCACTTATGAATGATTCAACAAATGAAAAAAAATATGTCCCTTCCTTGCCAAAAAATCTTCAAAAGCAAATAAAAACTAGGAATATTATCACCGCATGTTTAATAATCATTTCACTAATAATCATTCTTGTTGGACAAGCGACGCTTCCTTTTGAAACGATAATAGTATTTATTGTGCTTCTTCTTTTAGTTATCTTCGCAGCACTGGCACATCACATATATGTACTTTTTCTTGTCCAAAAAAGACAGCTCGCCTTGAACAGATTATATACGTTATATAAAAAATGCTATAACGAGAGTAAAATTGAACATTGTCGCACAAGTTTTGACATAGAAAAAATAAAGCTTGTTGCGACGCAAATGGGTTTGGATTTTTCAGGATATAATATTGCCGATGTTTATGAAGAGGCGCGCAGTATTTATCTTGAAACCGAAAAGCAAAAACAGGAGCAGGTTGCTTTAGAAGCCGAAAAAGAACGTCTCGCAAAAAAACGAAATGAAATTGATAAAAGATGTCCGTATTATTTTGCTCGTAAATATACAGGTCGCGAAAAACGACTTATGATTCTAAGGAAAGAATTGGCGAAGAGTCAGGAACAAATCCAATTTACACAAACAGCACAAAAAATAGGATTGAAGCAAGAAACAAATCCATATGTTATGGGAGGACTCGCATCCGGCTTGGTAGGAGGCGCTGCCGGTCTTGCCATCGCTATGGATACAGAAAGAGAGAACACCGAAATCAGGAAATCAAACGCTGAATGGAAAAATACAGTTGGCATTCCGGCAAGTATGATGGAAGCAAGAGCTCAAAGATACAGCAATGATCTCCTTGCTGAGATAACAACGGCAGAAAGAAAATATGTCAGCACTTCTTTCAGCAGTAAATCTCTTTTGGATAAAATTGTTTTTTCAAAGGCAAAATGTGAGGTCTCGGAAAATAAAACCTTGTTTGCAGATATTAAGATGAAATTGACCGACCCGCCTGTGTTGTCCGAGAATGTAACAGGTGTCGTTGACGGTGTTGTAATCGGTGAAATAAGAGATCGAAATAATAAAACAATCGGTCAGATTTATTTTGTTTTGCCTTTATATGGATTGTCGTCTGAAACAACTGTGACAGGGTGTTCTGATGAAAAACAAGATATTGAGAATGGGAATTACACGATCAAGATTACTGATGCGAATCTTTGGGCAATGGAAAAATAAGTTCTGGTTTTCATGCTTACTGCTTTCTCGCCCGAATCCATGCGCTTTTCCGATCTCCGCGTATTTCTAACTTGCTGATTGCAAAAACCAGCCCCGGTCGTGTGACCGGGGCTGCGTTTTTATGCTGCTGTTTCCGTATACTCTACTACGGCAATTTCTGTCATAAGTCCTTTTACCGCTTTAATGATCTCATCAAGGCGTTCAGCGACGGCGTCGGTGAAAACGGTTTCGCCGCATTGTTCGCACTCAAGGCAGGGCACATTTTTTACAATGACCATACAGGTTTTCAGATCGACGAAATAAGTCGTTGTTCCAGCTTGCATCTCCCTGCCGCAATCCATGCATTTCATTTGTCATTACCTCCTTCTTGTTCGCGCATCGTCTTCAAAATGATCGGAAGACGGATAGTAGGCCGTTATTATTTTAACCGTTTCTCCATTACATCCGCATACAATATGCAGTTTCTCATTTTTGTCAGAAGAACCCAAAATCAGACAGCTTGGATAGGGATAATCCGCAGGATACTGTTCTATGATTTCTCCGTTCAAAATCGCGCTGATAACATCTTCTCTCATAATCCCGCGCTCATGGATGCGCTTTAAGCCGTGGAGAGAGAAAACGATCTGCCGTTCTTTACATAGTTTACGTAAAAATTCGATATCTAATTCCATTGTTCATGTCTGTTCTGTTAAAAAAACAATAACTCCCGAATCGCTGATTCGGGAGCATTGGAGCTGATAACCAGAGTCGAACTGGTGACCTCATCCTTACCAAGGATGCGCTCTGCCATCTGAGCCATATCAGCGTTTTGCCTGCGAGCTCTCGCAAGCAAGGGCTATTATACAAGGTTTATCCGGGTTTGTCAACAGTTTTTTTCAGAAATTTTTCGCGCGCGCGGGCTCAGTACAGGGGCGTGCTGCCGTTGATCTTCCCGCTCTCGACGTCGGCGAAATAATTGGAATTCGCGGGCACGACGAACTTCACCGCGTGGTCCACGATCTGCAGTACGGCGCGGTCGGTGTACATGATCTCGCCGTCCACGTTCACGACCTCG
>CAJOFY010000053.1 GCA_905233945.1 uncultured bacterium
TCTTGCTTTCAGTGCTGATGATAATGGGGGCGGTTGCGTTTATTCTTGTTAGAAAAAATGTTTTTACAAACCACCTCTATTTTACCCTTTCATCCGCTACAGGCGAGGGCATCACCGAGGGAATGCCGCTTCTTTTTTCAGGTTTTGAAATAGGAAAAGTTGACAGGTTCGAGCTTGATAACAGAGGAACGGTTCTTGTTGTCGTCAAAGTTCCAGAAGAACATGCAGGCAGAATCAACAAAAGTTCTGTTTTTACTCTTGAACGGCCTTTGATCGGTTCTTCGCGCTTTATTGTGACTACTCCAAATATCAGTGAACCTGCGGCTGATCGTAACTATATTTTCGAAACGCAAATGGTGGATGACATCAACGAAGTCATTAAAAAACTTCAGCCGATGGTTGAAAAAATCGACGAGATCGCAACAAACCTCAAAAAACTTACCGACGAGGAGAGCCATCTCAACAAAACTTTTGTTCATGTCGAAAAAATCACCAACGATCTAGCGCAGAAACGCGGCATAATCGAGATGATGGCCGGCGACAAGGCAGCAGCAGCGCAGTTTCGTGAGGGGGTGGCGCACCTCAACAATTCTTTGGGTGAAATCGAAACTCTTGTCAGCAACGCCAACAAAACGCTTGTCAAGGCTGACGACCAGATTCTGGGCGATGAAGGGACGCTGTCCAAAATCAATCTGATAGTCGAAGATGTGAACAAAAAAATGGCCGATCTCGATATTCTGATTGCCTCGCTCATAAAATCGGGAGAAAACCTTCAGGAAGGGACGAAGGATATGGATGTCTTGAGAAAAGATCTGGATTCGATAATAAATTCAGTAAATTCAATGGTTAAAGATGTCCGCAGCGTGCTGCCTACGACCCAGGATAAGGAGATTAAGCTGCCGTGATGAAATTTTTTACATCTGTTTTATTGCTTTTTCTGCTGGTTTCATGCGGAGCCGGGCATATCCCGACATGGAAGCAGAACGCGGCGGCTGATACTGCCAACTTCATTGAAAGCAGTTTTATCGGAAACGAGGCTTATGCGGCAAAATATTTTGACAAAATGCTCGAAGATTTCAGGATGACAGTCGATCCCGACGAGATTGTGAAAGCCTATCTGACAAAATGTATCGCTTCTTTTGCGCTGCTTGAATATTCCGGTTGTACCGAGGCAGCCGAAATGCTTCCGCTTTTGAAAAACAAAGAGAATATCGCTTATTACAATTTTGTTTCCGGAAGGTCTGGTAAAGCGGAGGATTTGCCTGAAAAATACAGAAAAGCCGCCGGTATTTCGCAAAACTGCAGCATCGGAAACGCAAATTCCGAGCTCGCTTCGGAAAAAGATCCGGTAACTCTTATGGTAAAGGCATCTTTCTTTGTGAAAACAGGATGTTACGATGCTGAGACAGCAGGAATTGCAATTGATGCGGCTTCAAAAGAGGGCTGGAAAAAAGTTGTTTTGAAATATTTGGCTCTGCAGCTTGCATACTTTGAAAAACACGGAAATGTGCAGGAAGCGCAGCTCGTGAAAAAGAGAATGGAACTTGTTGTTTCTGAAGAATAAAGGAGGAGTTATGAAAATTATCCGCTTACTTTTCTTTGTTGTTTTGGTGATTTTTGTTTCTTGCGGAACTTCCGACACAAAAACGGAAGAACAGCCTGAAAAAGGTAAGACCGCACAGGTCGAAAAAAAGGAAAAATCCTCAAAAAACATTAAAGTCTCCAATGATCCCGATGCTTTTGTCGAAGCGGCAAGAATGAACGATACCGCGCTTGTAGAGAAATTCATAGCGTCAGGAGCTGATGTCAACTCCAAAAACAAGAGCGGTGTTTATCCGCTTCACTGGGCGGCATGGCACGGCAACCTCGAACTTGTCAAAAAACTTGTCGGAAAGCAGGCTTATGTCGATGTCATGGACGGATACCGCGATGAAACTCCGCTTTCATGGGCTGCCAAAAAGGGAAATCTCGAAGTCGTCAAATTTCTGGTCGAGCACGGTGCGTCCGTCAACAATTCCGACAGATACAAAGAAACCCCGCTTATGGACGCTGCAAGATACGGCCACGACGAGATGGTGAGATTCTTTCTTTACAACAACGCAAAAATCAACGATGTCACGGTCGACGGCGTAAGCGCGCTCATGTTCGCAAGCATGAACGGTCATGAAAATGTCGTAAAAACACTTCTTGAATTCCGTGCCGACATCAACAAAATCCACTTCAAAACAAGTAAAACGGCCCGCGGTTACGCTGAAGAGCGCAAATTCAAGAGCATAGTCGATCTGATCGCGCGCCAGGCGAAGGTTGAGGGAGATCTCATAAAAAGGCCTGCGAAACCGGCTGACACTCAGTTTGTAACGACTCCGCCCGATCTCGAGACACTTCGTGCAGCATGGGCTGGCAGAGAAGATTATCTTCCCGCAACTCTTGAAGCAAAGCACGTAACTTCGCACATGAACAAGTTCCTTCCTGATATTACGCAGTGTTACCAGAGCAGATACGAGCAGGATGGGAACGATGGAACTCATGGTCCGCGTTGCCGGCAGCGGAGTTGTCCTTGACGCATACTTTACGACAGAAAAATACCAGTCGTCGCTTTTCGGAGACTGCATTCTCGATGCAATAAGATCCCGTCCTTTCCCGCAGTTCTACGACGGTCAGATTGATTTCAAATACACATACACTATTTAAACCATCCTTTCCTTTTTGTTGACAAATTCCTTTTTATTGTATAAATATTAAGGATTATTA
>CAJOFY010000054.1 GCA_905233945.1 uncultured bacterium
TCAAACAGACCGAAAAGCAGTCAGTCAAGGAATCGAACAAGTTCAGAACTATTTGCAAGAAATAATCGATGTTCATCAAATCTCCGAGTCAAAAGAAGCGTATCTTTCGCTCCTTCTTCGTCTTGCCTTCAAAAATGTTTACGCCGCAAACATCAAGACGACAATCATCTTGCTCATTTTCTTTATCAGTGTCGCGCTCACAGTAATCAGCAACACGAATATCATAAGAAAAAGGGAACTTGAATACGAAAAAGAAATCTGTGCAACGAGAATAATCGCCTACACCGACCCGCTCACAGGCGTAAAAAGCAAAAACGCTTACGCTGAATACGAACACAAATTGAACAAGGAAATCGAAGAAAAACTCAGCGAAGATTTTTCCGTCGTTGTCTGCGATGTAAACAACTTGAAATGGGTGAACGACAATCTCGGTCACAAGGCGGGCGACCAATACATCAAAGATGCTTGTCATTTAATCTGTACGATTTTTGACCATAGTCCAGTTTTCCGAACGGGTGGAGATGAATTTGTCGTCATCTTAAAAGGCTATGATTTCGAGCATAAAGAAGAACTTCTCGCCGAACTGAACAAAATTTCGGAAGAAAACAACGGTCAGAACGGAAAAGTCGTAGTTTCCGCAGGTGTTTCTGATTTCGACAAAAAAAATGACGAAGACTACAATGAAGTCTTCAAGCGAGCCGACACAGCGATGTACAAACGCAAACGCGAACTAAAAGAAATGCTAGCGTAAGAGACAACTGCTAACTGCTCCCTGATGCGAATCACTGAATAGTAAAGCGTTAGTTGTTACGATTAAATAATCCGAGAAAAAGTTGTACTCTAAGTTGACGGACTTGGAGAGCCGGTGGAAGGCAGTCAATCCCAGTGAGCTAAAAAGCTCGGGCGTTAGTTTTTGTCAAAGCCAGCCATCGTATAACAAGGAGCAGCCTGGGGCAGGATCCCCAGTACTGCGAATATGCGACAATAGCAGGTGCGTGTTGTCGCAGACGGTGTACAACGCACTCGGATTGCCCTCCAGTCCTCATTCTATATCAAAGGAGGATTCTATGGAAGTAGCAGGAAACGCAGTTGGAATCGATTTGGGAAAACGGACTTACGAGATGTGCATAATTTCCCGGAACGGAAAAATCGCAAGAACAGGAGGCAAAACAGATTTCTCAGGTATTGAAGGATTGTGCAGGAAGCTGAAAAAAGACGATGTGGTCGCAGTCGAGGCCTGCAGCCCGGCATTCAGAATCGAAAGGTCGATCCGGTCAAAAGTCGGATGCCGTGTGATAATTCTGAATCCAGGGCGGCTCGCAATCATATTCATGAGCACGAGAAAGACAGACAGGGAAGATTCCCTTAAGCTCGCAAAATTCCTGAGGAACCATGAGGAAGATGAGATGCCGGTTGTAACTCCGCCGACGGACGAGGAATGGGCAAGGCGAAAGCTCCTGAGCGAATACCGGTCTTTGAAGTCATTGCGGACAAAAGAGATAAACCGCCTGCACGCAATTTTCGAGCACGCAGGTTTCACTCAGTTCAGAAGGAAGGATATGTGCGTTCCTAAGAACAGGGAAGAAATCCTTCCGCTGCTCAAAGGTTATGAAAAGGATGAGGCGGGACGGCTCGCAGAAAGGCTTGACCTCATCGAGAAACAGACAGGGGAACTTTATAAAAAAATCAATGAGGAAGTCGAGAAAGACGGCAAGGTTCAGAAAATAATGACGGTGCCGGGAATCGGACCAATAACCGCACTTTCTTATGTCGCCTATGTCGGCGATGTGGGCAGGTTTGAGAACGCGCATCAGATAAGCAACTTCATATGTCACGATAGCGAGGAAATTAGGAGAGCTTCTTTATACACTTCTGAAAAATAATCAGATTTATGAACCTAAGAAATTCATAAATCCAGAGATTCAAATTTCAGAACTGGTAGAGGAAGCCGCAGGAGCTTAAACTAGAGGGCTGGAGACAAAAAAATCGCAATATCTCTTGACAAAAAACATAGGAGGGATTGGTCGAGAGTTAATGAAAAAAGCCCATGAAATAGCTGGCGGAGAAAAAGATATTGCTGTCTATCTTATCGCGAATGAAAATGCGATTCCATTTTACAAAAAATTGGGAATGAAATTATCAGACGATGTAATGCAATACAATCATATTGAATGGACAGAATGGAAAGTTGAATAAAAAATCAGTTCAAGCCAGGTTTTTTATATCTTTTTGAAAATGTTGATAAATTCAATTTTATGT
>CAJOFY010000055.1 GCA_905233945.1 uncultured bacterium
CTTGTGCTGTAGTTTACAAGATTTTTAGCGATTTTCTGAATTCTCGGATCTTTCATTTTTCCCTCCAAAGTTAAATAAAACAAAAAACGGGAAAGTTTAATTGAGCCGGTTTTTATGTCAAATAAAGCGCTCATAACTCCTTCAGATGCAGAATTTTATTTCACGGAACAGGATTAAAAGCGGAACAGCCGACCTTATTTGACTTATTTTTCAGACTCTTTAAATTATATGGTTTTTTGATTTTTAGGTTTATGGAGGAATCGCGTGAAACCTATCGAACTCAAAAATGTCAGGAAAGTTTTCAGCCACCCGATGAAAGTATGGACGAAAATCGAGTCGGTCAAAGACCTTTCTTTTTCAATGGAACAAGGCGAAATCATTGGTTTTGTCGGCCATAACGGTGCCGGAAAGACCACGACGATCAAGATGATAATGGGATTCATCAGGCCGACTTCGGGCGAAATTTCGGTTTTCGGCAGAAAGCCGGGTGACAGAGAGATCAAAAGAAAAATAGGTTTCCTGCCGGAACGGCCCTACTTCTACTCCGAGCTTACGGCGATGGAGGTCCTGAAGTATTTCGGCAGACTTTCCGGAATCAACGGCTCTTTTCTTGCGGAAAAAGCGGAAAACGTGCTTAAAAAAGTCGGCCTTTTCGAGGACAGAAACCGCAAGCTCGCTAGTTATTCAAAAGGAATGCTCCAGCGTATCGGCCTTGCCCAGGCGATAATCCACGATCCGGAACTCGTCATCATGGACGAGCCGATGAGCGGTCTCGACCCGATCGGCAGAAAAGAGGTCAAGGACATTATCCGCGGGCTCAAAAAAGACGGAAAAAGCGTTATTTTTTCTAGCCACATTCTGAGTGATATTGAAAATCTCTCCGACAGAGTCCTCATAATCGAACACGGCAAACTCAAAAGTTTCGGCACACTGCATGAAATCATAAGACCCGAGGATGTCCGCTATTCAATCGAATTTGGGTGCGACCATGGGATGCGCGACGCCGTTTTCTCGCTTTTCAGCAGAGTCAGACTTGTTTCCGACAGATTCGTTCTGGACTGTACCGACATCCGAGATTTCAACACAAAACTTTCCGAAGTCGTAGCCAAAGGATACACGGTTTTCAACGCGAACGGCTCGTATCCGTCGCTTGAGGAAGTCGTTTTCAAGGATATTCAGGAGGAAGGAAATGGACAGCATTAAAAGAATAACAAGTGTCTCGTTTTACACTTTTCTTGAAATGGTTCGCAGCAAAGTGCTCTACATTCTCCTTTTCTTCGCGCTTTTCATTTTTGCGCTCGGAATCGGCATCACGCAGATGACAATCGGCAACGTGCAGGACATCATCAGCGACATCGGTCTCGGAACGATCGAGATTTTCTCGACTGTCCTTTCGATTTTCCTGGGAATTTCGCTTGTCCACAAGGAACTTTCGCTTAAAACCCTGCATCCGCTTCTTGCAAGGCCGCTTTCGCGACCGGAATACATTCTGGGCAAATTCTTCGGTATGGTTCTGCTGATTGTCGTCGAGATCGTCGTAATGTGCATAATTTTCGCGATCCTTCTGACTGTTTTCGGCGGATTTTCGCGCTTTTTCGGCTATCTTCCGGCTGTTTACACGATTTTTCTCCAGACCTGCACGATTATTGCCGTTGCCGTTTTATGCTCGACTCTAACCGAGCCGGCGGTCGCAGCGATGCTCACGATTTCTTTCTATCTTGTCGGAGCGACATCGTACAATCTGGTTTACGCCATAACAAGCAGAACTTCCGAATTTGTGGCGAAACTCGTTAATATCCTGCGCTATGTTCTGCCCGATTTCTCTCACTTCAACATCAAGGACAATCTCGTTTACGGGCGCGGTCTGGAGGGGCTCAGTCTCGGTTTCGCGTCAGTTTACGCGCTGCTCATAATTGTAATCGTTCTTTCACTCGCGGTCATGTTCTTCAATTCAAAAGAGATTTCTTAGGAGGAATAAATGCTCAAAAAAGGTGACAAGGCTCCGGAATTCAAACTTCAGGATTCTCACGGAACAGAGATAAAACTTTCCGATTTCGCGGGATATAACGTCGTTCTTTACTTCTATCCGCGCGACAACACATCGGGCTGCACGACAGAGGCGAAGGAGTTCACCGAACTTGCAGACAAATTCAAGGAAAAACACGCGGTCATTATCGGAATAAGCC
>CAJOFY010000056.1:0-530 GCA_905233945.1 uncultured bacterium
TGAAATCCTCGGACTGCAGTCCTCGGATGAAATCGTTCGCTTCGCTCACGATGAAATCAAATCCGTCCTCTTTATCCCGCACGTAAGTGCGGATTTCATCACGAAGTGATTTCATCCACGAAGTGGATTTATCCCGTCCGTAAGGACGGATTTAGTTGAAAACCCGATGCTTTCGCATCGGGTTTTCTGGCGGAGAGGATGGGATTCGAACCCATGTGCGCTTTCACGCAAACTGATTTCGAGCTTCTCCCGAAACTGTCTGTTTCAGTCGGGTTGATACCGTTTTCCGCCAGAATTGAACGCCGTCTCTGAAAGCGTTTAATATCAAGGGGTTTGCAGTTTGTGGGAACAAAAATTCCCGTTTTCTAAGTAACCGCGCCGGAGTTCGAATTGAACCCGTTTTTCTCGCTTTTCTTGCATTTTTCTTGCAAAAATGCAAGAAGAAATGCAAGAAAAACCCATTTGCTTTTTACCTCGACAAACCGGAAGTTGTATCACTCTTTCGGATAAGACTTCAAAATATCTGTTAT
>CAJOFY010000056.1:544-2021 GCA_905233945.1 uncultured bacterium
TCCAAAAAACGGAAGTTTTGTGGTATGTGTAGACTTCTCCGGCAGAACCGTCTTCATTTGCTTCAGCAATCAGCTTGTTCCACACGACTATTCTATAAGTGAGCGCGCAATAGTCTCTTGTACCGCCGTCTTCTAATGTACCTTTTGGAATAGGCAGGAATAAAACAAGAATAACAACGATTATTCCGATAATGATACCTTTTTTCATAACTGCTTTCCCTCCGCAAATCCGAATTTGTCGATCCGAATTACAGTTTCAAACTTGTTTTTTACTGTTGTTTTTGCTCAGTTTTTTATAAAAAATGATTTCAAGCGGTTCTTTGGGCAATACCAATGCTCCCCTGTCCGTATAGCCGAGTTTTCTGTAAAAGAACTGAGCTTCTTCGTCCGACTGTGTTGAAGTCAAAACAAATTTGTAGCCTTGTTCTGCCATTTCGTGCTCCCAGAACTCAACCAGTTTTCTGCCGTAGCCTTTTCCTCGTTGTTCTTCGGAAACGTACAGCAAATTCATAAACGGGATGTTGTCCCAGAACAGATTGAATCTCAGCCAACCTTCGTATTCGCCGTCAATGAACAGAAGAATGATCCTTTTCATCTTGATCGAGTTCTTCATTTCTTCCTTTGAAATGTGCTCATCGTATTCCGAAACCATTTCAAGGTCGCCCGGTTTTGCATATCGGATTTCCATATTTTTTTCCTTGTATAACGTATATTTCTGCTCTCGGACAGTTTTTACCATTCCGGATTTGACTGTCAGAAAATCATCAAACCCCGATTTGTCGGGATAAACCGTCGTTCATTTTGCTGATCTCATATTACACGCTTATCATAACATAAAAATGTTAATTTTTCAAGATGGATCGCACATTTGCGAAAAGCCGCCGAGCCTTATACAATAAGGAAAAAAACGAAAGGCGGTCATTCTATGCAATACGATCCGAAAGAGTTCAAAAAGTATCCCGAAGTGATGAGTAAGGAGCAGCTTTACAAGGTCTGCCACATCGCAAAAAGAACGGCGACCTATCTGCTGCAGAGCGGGCTGATCCCGAATACGTACACCGGCAAGCAAACACGGTGCTATCAGATTAAAATGAAACACAGGACGCAGGCGATGGTCATCAAAGAGCACGTCGTGATCCACAGCGCGTTTCAACACGCGGTCATGCTCGATCTGCTCGACTTCAGCCCGATGAATAAAGTACAGCGCCCGAAAAAGGCAAAATATATCGCGTCGTATTACAACGACGAGGAACTCGCTCGGCTTTTTGAGAAAACGAAAACGCACAAGCTCGGACTGCTGATCCAGATGACCGCGTTCTACGGATTCCGTCGTGAGGAGATCGTCGGGCTCCGGTGGGACGCCATCGACTTCGAGCGCGGCACGGTCACGGTAAGGCACACAGTGACGAGCACGCAGCTCGACGGCAAAAAGGTCATCATTCAGTCGGACAAAGCGAAAACGAAATCCAGTCTGCGC